>JAJFLU010000038.1 GCA_021772515.1 Opitutales bacterium | reverse complement strand
TTACAACGACATCCTTTCAGGATACTCCGGGGGAGCATCATGGTTTGCTCCGGGATGCCGGTTATGAGGTTATCAGGGCTCGGGGTCCTTTGAATGAGGCGCAAATTCTGGAACTGGTGGGTGAGGTTGATGGCATTATTTGCGGTGATGACAGGATAACCCGGCGTGTGCTGGAAAAAGCTCTTCCGCGTTTGCGTGTGCTGAGCAAATACGGCATTGGGCTGGATAAAATCGATGTCGAAACTGCCACCGAGTTAGGGATTCCAGTTCTCTTTACGCCTGGAGTTAATCATACCACGGTTGCGGAGCATTGTTTTGCCCTGTTGCTCGGGTTGGTTAAAAACTTGGTGGAAGAGGTCAATTTCACCCGATCAGGCCAATGGAAGCGGCTCATCGGGCATGAAATTTGCGGAAGGAAAATTGGCATTGTGGGGTTGGGGCGCATCGGCAAGGAAATGGCGATCCGGGCGAGAGCCTTTGGTCTCAAGGTGCAGGCTTTTGATATTTATTGGGACAGTGATTTCGCGGAAAAGCACGGTGTCGAAAAAGCGAATTCACTTTCCGAACTATTGAGCGATTCTGACATCATTTCCCTGCACACTAATCTGTCCCAAGAGACGCGCAATATGGTCAATGCCGAGAGCATTTCGCGAATGAAAAAGGGTGTTTTGATTATCAATTGCGCGCGTGGCGAGATGGTCGATACGCAGGCAGTTCGGGAAGCGCTTGAGAGTGGGCAAGTTGGTGGTTACGGCGCGGATGTTCTCGAACAGGAGCCGCCCCCGGCGGATCATCCGCTGCTCGACGCGCCCAATTGCCTGATCACTCCGCACATCGGTTCCCGTACCTACGAGAGCGTAGTTCGCCAAGCCACCAAAGCCGTAACAAATCTGATCCTCGCTTTGAATGGAGAAAAACCTTTAGCCCAATTCAACGATGTGCCTATTCGGAAAAGGGATGAGTGATGGTGAACGAGGTATCCGGTTTCAGGGAGGTAAATTTTTTTCTGATCACTGCCGTTTGACAGTTCTTCACAATTAAATCCTCTTGCCATTTACGATTCCCATGAATCACATAGACAAGATGCCGAAATTGGAAATTTCAAATCAACATCTCGCAACCAGCATCCAGCATCAAAATTTACCATGAGCCTTAGCATTAAATCCGCTGAATCCTGCCAATTCGATTGTATTTCTTTGGGTGAAGTCATGCTGCGCCTCGATCCGGGGGAGGGGCGGGTGCGCACGGCCCGTCAATTCACCGCATGGGAGGGTGGAGGCGAGTATAACGTGACTCGTGGGCTGCGCCGCTGCTTCGGTTTAAGGACTGCGGTAGTAACGGCTTTCGCGGATAATGAAATTGGCCGTTTGGTGGAAGATTTTATCCTGCAAGGTGGGGTGGATACCCGTTTTATTCAATGGCTTCCCTACGACGGGATTGGCCGAACCGTGCGCAACGGGCTCAACTTCACCGAGCGCGGGTTTGGGATTCGGGGAGCCGTTGGTGTTCCCGACCGTGGAAACACCGCAGCCAGTCAATTGAAGCCGGGCGATATCGATTGGGATGATATTTTCGGAAACCACGGAGCCCGATGGTTGCACACCGGCGGTATTTTTGCGGCCCTCAGCGAGACCTCAGCCGAAGTGGTATTGGAAGCCGTTCAGTCCGCTCAAAAATACGACACAATCGTTTCCTATGATCTCAATTATCGGCCGTCATTGTGGGAGTCCATCGGAGGTCAGACCAAATGTCAGGAAGTTAACCATGAGATCGCTAGATATGTCGATGTCATGATCGGAAACGAAGAAGATTTTACCGCCTGTCTCGGATTTGAAGTAGAAGGAGTGGACGAAAACCTTACGAAATTACCGATCGAAGGCTTTCAACAGATGATTCTAACCGCGGTGCAGGAATTCCCCAATTTCAAAGCCACTGCCACGACGTTACGCGGGGTAAAAACGGCCACCGTCAATGACTGGGGAGCCATCGCCTGGATGCAGGGTGAATTCTATCAAAGCAAACTCTATTCCGATCTGGAAATAATGGATCGCGTGGGCGGTGGAGACAGTTTTGCGAGCGGTTTTATATATGGATTACAAACGACAAATGATGCGCAGGAGGCGGTTGACTATGGGGCTGCCCACGGTGCGCTTGCCATGACAACTCCCGGCGACACCTCAATGGCCACCTTAAAAGAAGTGGAAAAAGTAAAATCCGGCGCCGGTGCCCGAGTGGTGCGTTAAACATAGAGTCTAGAGGAATTATAATTGTATGTTCTCGGAATCATTAGTTCGACAAATTAAGGCCTCGGGAGTCGTAGCGGTAGTAGTAATCGATGAAGTTTCCGCTGCCGTTCCCTTGGCTAACGCATTATTAAGAGGAGGAATATCGGCCATCGAGTTGACTTTACGAACACCCGTTGGACTGGATGCGCTTCGAGCAATAAAAACAGAATTACCCGATATGCTCGCCGGTGTGGGAACAATCCTTACGGAGAGGCAAGTGGAGGAAAGCAAAGCGGCCGGAGCCTCGTTCGCGGTAGCTCCCCATTGCGACCCGAAGATCATAGGAAAAGCACTCGAATTGGGATTGCCATTTGCGCCCGGCGTGATGACCCCATCTGACATCGGCCTGGCCATTACAGCAGGCTGCCGGATTTTGAAATACTTCCCCGCCGAGAGCGCAGGGGGACTCAATCACCTAAAAAACATTTCCTCTCCCTATGCGCACACGGGTTTGAGCTATATTCCAACCGGAGGAATTAATGTTAATAATTTCACCACCTACCTGAACTTTAAATCCGTTATTGCCGTTGGGGGTTCCTGGATCGCTCCGCAAAACCTGATCCGCGAAAAATCATGGAAGGAAATCACCACCCTGGCCCAAACGGCCACCGACCGAATTAGCCAATCGGACAGACATGGATAAATACTTGAAATCCCTTTTTGGATTGGAAGGCCAAACCGCAGTGGTTATTGGTGGCACCGGTGTGCTCTGTGGTGCCATGGCCGAGGGTCTGGCCGGAGCCGGGGCGGAGGTCGTACTGGTAGGGCGCGACCGGGAAAAGGCGTCCGCTCGGCTGGCTAAAATCGAGGAAGCAGGCGGGCGGGGTTATTTTTTGGAAGGTGATCTGAGCAGCAAGTCGGGGATGGGGCAGCTTCTCGATACGGTTTTGGAAAAATCAGGTAAAGTCGATATCCTCATCAATGGCGCGGGGACCAATTCCGCGACTCCTTTTTTTGAGATTACCGAGGAGGAGTATCAGCGGCTGTTCGATGTGAACATGAAAATGGTCTTTCTCGCCTGTCAGGTATTTGGTCGGTATATGGTGGAGCGGGGGAAAGGCGGGAGCATCATCAATGTCGGTTCCTTATCCGGTTCGATTCCGCTTTCGCGGGTCTTTACTTATTCGGCGACAAAGGCGGCAGTGCATAACCTTTCTAAAAATCTGGCCCGTGAATGGGCGGAAGCCGGAGTGCGTGTTAACACGATTGTGCCGGGCTTTTTTCCAGCCGAGCAAAACCGCAAAATTTTGTCGCCCGAGCGTGTCGAGGATATCATGCGGCATACTCCGGCCCGGCGTTTTGGTGAAGCGAGAGAATTGATCGGAGTTTGCTTGCTCCTGGCCTCACAGGCGGGATCATTTATCAGCGGCACAGAGGTAACTGTCGATGGAGGTTTTTCCTCGATGACAATATAGGCTTGTGACATTTATCACCGAAAATTTTCTCCTTCACTCAGACACCGCTTGCGAGCTGTATCATGAACATGCGAAGAACCAGCCGATTTTTGATTACCACTGTCATCTGCCTCCTGAAGATATTGCAAGTGACCGGCAGTTCGAAAATTTGACTGAAATCTGGCTGGAAGGGGATCACTACAAATGGCGTGCCATGCGTGCCAATGGGGTGGACGAGCGTTACTGCACCGGCGAGGCGGATCCTTACGAGAAATTTCTTGCCTGGGCGCGCACGGTGCCAAAGACCTTGAGAAATCCGCTTTACCACTGGAGTCACCTCGAACTAAAACGCTATTTCGGTATCGATTTACTCCTCAACGAAAGCACGGCGGACGAAATTTGGAAAGAGGCCAATGAAAAGCTGAATCGACCCGAATTTTCCGTGCACGGCATACTAAAAAAGTTCCGCGTCAGTGTGATATGCACCACGGATGACCCAACTGACACCTTGGAGCACCATAAGCGCATCGCGGAAAACCGTTTGCCGACCCGAGTTTACCCCGCCTTTCGGCCCGATAAAGCGCTAACCGTCGATAACCCCGAATGTTTCAACGAATGGGTGACGGCATTGGAGAAAGCGAGTGGAGTAAACTGCACGCATTTTGAAGGCTTTATAGAAGCGTTGGCGCAGCGGCATGATTTTTTTCATCGAATGGGCTGCCGACTAAGTGATCATGGGATGGAGCAGTGCTGTGGGGAGCCGTGTTCCAGGGAGCAGGCGGTTTCGATCTACGATACGGTGCGCAACGGGCAGGCGGCCAAACCGCAGGAGCAGGATCGCTTTGCCGCTTTTATGATGACATTCTTTGGCATTCTGGACGCGGAGAAAGGCTGGGTTCAGCAACTCCATTTAGGCGCGATGCGAAACAATAATACCCGTATGTATCAGCAATTGGGAGCCGACACCGGGTTTGATTCTATTGGCGATTTTTCCCAAGTGCAGCCACTGAGTCGTTTTCTGGATCGTCTGGAAAGCACGGGCAAGCTACCTAAGACGATCGTTTACAACAATAACCCCAATGATAACTATACCATAGCCAGCATGCTCGGCAATTTTCAGGGAAGAGGTGTTCCCGGGAAGATGCAGTTGGGCAGCGGGTGGTGGTTTCTCGACCAAAAAGAAGGCATTGAGTGGCAGATAAATGCGTTGAGTAATCTTGGTCTCCTCAGTCATTTTGTGGGCATGCTGACCGATTCACGCAGTTTTATGTCGTATCCCCGCCACGAGTATTTTCGGCGAGTGCTATGCAATCTCATTGGCCAAGACGTAGAGCGGGGTGAGTTGCCAAACGATAGGGATCTGCTCGGTGGCCTGATCGAAGACATCTGCTGGAACAATGCAGTGAATTATTTCGATTTCAAGACAGGTAGCGTCGAAAAAGAACAGGCGTAATTACGTTTCTTGGAAAATTTATCTATTCAGATGAGTTAAAAGTGGGCCACTTTTAACCCGCCCCTTTCAATTTCTGCAAAGGTGCATCCACAGCTCTTTGCGGTTCAAAACGAGGTGGAGAGTTTTTTAATCGGTAAATATTTCTTTTAAGCTAAAAATAATGAATATTATTATTGCCAAAGAAAAAAATATTCACAAAATGAAGACAATTTAGAAATCACTAGATATCGATTATCATGTATGATTTTTCTATTTTGAGGGAAATTCGCAAAGGCGAAGGTTACACGATTGACGATGTTTCTCGGCAATCGGGAGTTTCCGTGCCGGTCATTTCAAAGCTGGAGAGAAATCAGACCAAGGCGGAGTTGGAAACGATTTATAAGCTGGCGCGGGTTTTCGGAATGAGCGCCACAGATTTGATTTCCCTGGCCGAATCCCGCCTTTCTCACCGGAAACAGGCCGAATCCTATCAGTCGGGTGGGTACCATTTTGAAAAAATCGAATATGCCAATCTCCGATGTTTCATGGGCCAGGCTCCCAAAGGGACTAAATTGTCAAAGCCTGAGATTCACAGGGATGATTACGAATTCTGCTGGGTTCTGGAAGGAAAAATACAAGTAAAGCTTCCCCACGAGTCGGTAATTCTCGAAACCGGCCAAAGCGTCCAGTTTGACGCAATTCAGGAGCACACCTACGAAGCCCTGGAAGATACAAAAATCCTCATCATTCACCTGAGGAAACAGAACCGTTTTTAGCAATTTGGGGAAAATAGACCGCAATGAATATCGAATATAATCTAAAAACCGAGGATCTTGCCGAAAGTTTAGAAAAACTTTGGTCTCTTTCATCTGAAAAAATTAGGCTTATCGAAAGGAATTACGACGATTCATCAGGCTCACCCGTTTTCACGATCGAGGGAAAATACACCACCCGGGGATGGACGGAATGGACACAGGGGTTTCAGGTCGGAGCCAGTATTTTGCAATTCGATGCCACCGGCGATGAGGAATTTCTGGAACTTGGCAAAAAGCAAACCGTGGAGAAGATGGCCCCTCATGTCAGCCACACCGGCGTGCACGATCACGGTTTTAATAACGTGAGCACCTATGGAAACTTATTGCGTTTGCAAAAGGAGGGAAGAACCCCTGCCAGCGAAGGTGAAAAAGATTTTTATGAACTTGCTTTGAAAATCTCTGGAGCAGTTCAGGCCTCTCGCTGGACGACGATTCCTGACGGTGGATTTATCCATTCTTTCAACGGCCCCCATTCGCTCTTTGTCGATACCATCAGATCCTGCCGATCACTCCTGTTAAGTCACCGACTTGGCCATGTTTTAATGGGAGAAAACGATAGGAAAATTAACTTATTGGATCGCTCTTTACAACATGCAAAGGCTACCGCCGAGTATTCAATTTACTACGGTGAGGGTCGAGACAGCTATGATGTTTGGGGCCGCACAGCACATGAAAGTGTCTTCAACCGAACGGGTGGAAATTATCGCTGCCCCAATTCTCAGCAAGGCTACAGCGGATTTACCACCTGGACCCGTGGTTTGGCCTGGGCCATGCTCGGATACGCCGAAGAGCTTGAATTCCTGGCCATTCTCGATGATGAGGAATTGGATGACCACGGGGGGCGAACCGAAATCGAGGCGCTCATGCTAAAGGCGGCCCGAGCGACCTGTGATTTTTATATCGAAAACAACCCGGTGGACGGAATCCCCTATTGGGATAGCGGCGCTCCGAATCTGCATCGTTTGGGGGATTATCTCAATGTGCCCTCTGAGCCGTTTAATCTCTGGGAGCCCGTTGACAGCTCGGCGGCTGCCATAGGAGCCCAAGGGCTTTTAAGACTTGGTCGATATTTAAGTAGCAAAGGAAAAACGGATGAGGGAACCCGCTATTGGCAGGCAGGCCTAACCGTTGCCAAGTATTTATTTTCGGAACCTTATTTAATTGCGGACAACGAACATCAGGGCTTGATTCTCCATTCGATTTATCACCGCCCCAACGGCTGGGATCATATACCTGAAGGCCAAAAAATACCCTGTGGAGAATCCAGCATGTGGGGCGATTACCATGCCCGCGAACTGGCTCTCTATCTTCAACGAACGAATTCAGGGGAATCCTATTATACTTTTTTTGGTGGATTAGATTAGACCGATCAATACCGCTTTATCGATAGACAAATATGAAAGCGCAACCGTTAAACGACCTTTCTCGCTGTTGTGTGCACAGTATCACGACAAAGCCCTGGACGTTGCGGCAAGCCGTAGAAAATTATTCAAGTATTGGAATTCCCGCAATAACGGTATGGAGAGATGCCTTGAAGGGAATCGACCCAACTGAGGCAAAAAACATGCTTGATGATAGTGGATTGGAAGTGGTCTCCTATTGCAGGGGTGGTTTTTTTCCTCACCGTAGTAGCGAGGATCGTCAAAAAGCCATCGATGACAATCGGCGTGCGTTGGATGAAGCTAGTGGTATCGGAGCGCCTCTTCTTGTATTGGTTTGCGGGGCGGCTCCCGGTCAACCCCTGACTGCTTCTCGTGAGCAAATCCGCGCTGGTATGGAGGCGATATTGCCTCATGCCGAAGCGTGCGGTGTAAGCCTCGCCATTGAATCCCTTCACCCCATGTATGCGGATGACCGGTCCGCCATAAATACACTGAAACAAGCCAACGATCTGGCGGAAAGTTTTAACTCTCCTTGGGTGGGCGTGGCCGTCGATGTTTACCACCTATGGTGGGATCCGGATCTGCAAAAGGAAATTAAGCGCTGTGGAGAAAATGGCAATCTCGCGGCTTTCCATGTATGTGATTGGAAAACCCCGACCAAGGATCTTCTTCTTGACCGGGGCCTCATGGGCGAAGGGTGCATCAATCTCCGCGAAATCCGAACCTGGGTCGAAGAAGCGGGATTCAGCGGTTTTATTGAAGTGGAAATTTTCTCGAAATATTATTGGCAAATGGATCAATCCGAATTCTTGAATCAAATTGTGAAAGCTTATCTTAAGCACGTCTAACTGTAAAAGTTTATGAAAAAACATACTATTGGTATTGTAATGAATGGCGTAACCGGACGCATGGGCACAAACCAGCATCTGATGCGGTCGATTGTTGAAATAATTAAACAGGGTGGTGTGGCAGTTGGTGCCAATGTAACCATCATTCCCGATCCCATCCTGGTGGGTCGCAATCCTGACAAGCTGGAAATGCTTTGCGCCCAATCTGGAATCCAAAAATGGACCACCGATGTCGATGTCGCCCTCGCCGATCCCCATAATAGCATTTATTTCGATGCCCAAACTACGGGACGCCGCGCAGAGGCGGTTCGCAAGGCTGTGAAAGCGGAAAAGCATGTTTACTGCGAAAAACCAATCGCCATCGATACCGAAACGGCTCTCGAACTTTATCGTCTCTGCCGGGATGCCGGGGTGAAAAACGGTGTCGTTCAGGACAAACTTTGGCTGCCGGGCCTGAGAAAATTAAAGCGTTTGATAGAGACCGGTTTTTTTGGAAAAATTTTGTCGGTAAGGGGCGAGTTCGGATACTGGGTTTTTGAAGGGCATACCATCCCCGCCCAACGGCCCTCCTGGAACTATCGCAAAGAGGACGATGGCGGCATAATCGTCGATATGCTTTGCCATTGGCGGTATGTGCTCGACCAGATATTCGGCTCGGTAAAAGCCGTTTCATGCATGGGTGCCACCCATATTCCAGAACGCATTGATGAAAATGGAGACCCCTATGTTTGCACGGCTGACGATGCCGCCTACGCCACCTTCGAACTGGAAGGCGGAATTGTCGCCCACTTCAATTCATCATGGGTGACCCGCGTTCGCCGCGATGATTTATTGACGCTCCATGTCGACGGAACTAACGGCTCGGCAGTTGCCGGGTTAAGGAAATGCCGTGTTCAGCATTACGGCAATACTCCAAAACCGGTTTGGAGCCCCGACATTGATCAGCCGATCAACTTTTTTGACGGATGGGCGCTAGTTCCTGATCAGGAAGAATACGATAACGCCTTCAAAGTTCAATGGGAAACGTTCCTCCGCCATGTCGTTTTAGATGAACCCTTTCCGTGGAATCTTCTGGAGGGCGCAAAGGGAGTGCAGTTGGCTGAAAAAGGGTTGGAAAGCTGGGCTAAACGCCAATGGGTGGACATACCCGATTTGGAGGTTTAAATATCTTGAAACAGCAGAAAAATAATTGGCAGATTCATGGATAAACAAACAGAAAACAAACGTGTCGCCCTAATCACCGGCGGAAGTCGAGGTATCGGGTTAGGGTGCGCCAAATCCCTTGCCGATGAAGGGTTCGAACTTGCAATCAATGGCATGAGGGAAGAAGCGGCCATCGCGGAATCCCTTTCCGCGCTGAGATCCCTGGGAGCCAACGTAATCTATTGCCGGGGAGATATCGGCTCAGCATCGGATCGTGATTTTATTATCGATAAAATAAAAATCAACTACGGACGATTGCATGTGATTGTGAACAATGCGGGTGTTGCCCCAAAAGAGCGCAAGGATATCCTGCAAATGAGCGAACAGAGTTTCGACCATGTCCTTAGTACTAACCTCAGGGGAACTTTTTTCCTCACGCAATCGGTAGCCAACTGGATGATTGAGCAGAAAGAAGGGGACAGCGCATTTGACGGCTGTATCATCACCAACACTTCAATATCGGCAACCGTGGCATCGGTAAATCGAGGCGAGTATTGCATTTCCAAAGCGGGTCTGAGTATGACAAGCCAGCTTTTTGCGGCTCGATTAGGGGAATACGGAATTCCCGTTTACGAAATTCGCCCCGGAATAATGAAAACCGATATGACCAGCGGGGTTGAGGAAAAATATGACAAGCTGCTCGAAGAAGGACTCTGCGTGCAACCCAGTTGGGGTCTTCCCGAAGACGTCGGAAAGGCAGTCGCCGCCCTTGCCCGGGGAGATTTTCCCTATTCCACCGGTCAAATAATCATGGTAGACGGCGGCCTAACCATCCCCCGCCTCTAACGCCACAATCAAAAATAATTGCTCAGTAAAAAGGTATTTTTCTTAGGGTGTCTGCCGTCTATGGCTTCAGCCAAAGGTCGAACCAGGCGAAAGCTTCTTCCTGCATAGCGCGGTCAAATTTATGACCTCCCGGATAGAAGGAGCCTTGATAGCGATCCGGTTTGCCCGCTTTTTTGTAAACCTCTCCTAACATTCGGTCCGCCCGCTTCATTTCGGGGAGCGTGAATAGCGGGTCTTCTGAATTATTGAGGACAAGGGTGGGCAGTGGCACACGCAATCCCAATATTTCTGGAAAATCCAGGTCGAGGGGAAGATGCGGGACATAGGCCATCCAGGTGTGGATATTTGAGCGATTGAGAAGATAATCTTTCCAGGTGGACATCAGGCCAACGCAAACCGCGGCCTTGATTCTCGGGTCCATGCCACCGAGAAAAACGGTTTGCATACCGCCGCCGGAAAGCCCGCCGCACCCAACGCGATTGGCGTCCACATCCTGTCGGGCGCAAAGGACATCAAGGGCGCGTTGATCGTCGGCCAGAAAGACCGCTGGCCAAGTCGTTCCGGCAGAAAAAAGAGACTTGGCCAGAATCGACTCGTGGTCTCTTGCCCAATCGTTGTATTCCTCGATATATTCTTCGCTTTCTGTATTTGGAGTAAAAATCCCTTCACGGTTTTTAAATGGCACATCCTCCAGCATAACCCTTCGACTTCCAAAAGGGAAAATATCGGGGATCAAGACGGCATAACCGCGTTTTGCCAAGGCATTGGCCCAAGGCTGGCCCTCATACATTCTTTGGTGGTGATCCAGCATCATCGGGTGCCAATCGTCCGCAGTGCGGGCCACCTTTCTTTTGCCGAAATATTTATTGCCGGAGTGATCGTGCAGCGCCAGCACTCCCGGCAGCGGACCTTTGACACCTGCCGGTTTTAAAAAAATGGCTTCGGTGCGCGGGCCGTAGGGGAGCTGCCAGGAGAGCCGTTCAACATGCAGTCCGTCGTATTCGAACTGCTCAAGCACTGTCACTTCGGGGATGCCGCCGCTGTCCGCCTGGGCGAGGAGTTCTACCATTCTATTGCGTGCGATGGGACGCCATTTCTCGACATCCTGCCATTTCTGATTGCGAAAAGACAGATTCGGAGGGTCATTTGCCAATCCGGCGGCCCATGAGCCATACGCACCGATCAAATTCGGTTCCGAAGCCGTTGTTTTTTCGTTAGAAGCAACGACCTTAATGCGGGCATATCGCATGGTATTGCCCACCAACCCGAGAACATCAAGTGTTTGCGAGGGAGCAGAGCCGCTGCGAGGGGTGGCCGTGAAAAACTTCTGTATTGGCGTATCCATATCCAATACGATCGGCTCGGAAAAAACGCCGTTACCCTTGACCTCGACGATACGATTTTCTATCGCCTCTTCATCATACTTAGCATCCTTGTGCGCCAGGGAATAAAAGATATAAATTTTTTCATCGGGGGTAATGTGGAACCTGCCGTAAATTGGAATTACTTCCGATTCTCCCTCCTCGACTTGAACGACCGGCGCCCTGAAAATTACCTTTCCCTTATCCAAAATTGCGTAATTGAGCGCATGTGATTGCCTGGTGTCGGGAAAAAACTTCTCTCGCAGACGTTCGTCAATCGCTCGCTCCGTCCAGAGCACATGAACCAGACCACGGCGGGCGACCCAGAGATCGGCCGGAAAAAGCCAGCCACAGGTATCCTCCCTACTGGCCACCTCTACCCACGGTTTGAATTGACCTTTCGTTATATCGTCCGACCAGGTGTAAAACATGCGACGGAATTCGAAATCCCACTTTTGGCCCGTAAGGTCAAACTTGTAGTCGCGCCATGCCGAGTTGGGTTCCCATATGTCACTGACCCCGAAGAAGTGAACTTTTCGCTCCTTCAATTGCACGGTTGGATAGCAGACACGGATGGTTTGGGGCTTCTCATAATCGGCGCCCCAGGGGAACTGCAATTTTCCCTGACTGGGCCAATCGCCTTCGGCATTTCGGTACGCCCAGGAGGCAGGCTCGGCCTCATGCAGACCATTTTGAAACAAAATCAGGTCGCCGGTGCTGCGGTCTGCCACAAAACTACGATAGGAATGTTGCCTGAACCGGTCTTCTATTTGCCAAACCGGCAATATAGTTTTGTAGGGAGCTTCAATTTCCGATGCGGTAAAACGCAGCAACTGTGGCTCTGCCGGAAATTCGCCTTCTTCATTTGGCCTGAGGGTGGGATTGACAGATAGAAAAATTTGCCCGTCGGCAAGCACCGTTATTGGTGAAGGCTCGCGGGTAAGGTCTTTTTCGTCCTTATGGACAAGTTTCCAGCCTTTCTCGTCCCGTTTATAGAGGAGCCAACGAGTATTATTGTAGAGAGGGACTCCCTCAAGGGTTTCCTGCCCGCTGACGAATACCTCCTCGCCGTGTCTCACAATAGAGGTATTTCCAAAGGTCCACATCGGATTGGTGCCATTATTGGGGTCAACAAAATTGTAGACTACTTCCTCCAGTTCGACCTTGGCCTCAAAACCTGGATGCTGAGAGACCGCCTGGCCGTATGACGACAACAGGAATACACCGATGTAGAGGAGAGTTTGAGTAGAATATTTCATATCAGGATTTTCCATAAATGTTATTTTACCATCTCGCTGGCGTCGACTCTGGTGCCATTGGCACTTTTTAAGTTTAGAATTCCAGCCGTATTTTTTTCTCTGTAGTTTCGATACCGATGCGCACATACCTCATTAAATTTCCCACCATCCCGAGAACATCAAGCGTTTGCGAAGGCGATGATCCACCGCGCGGGGTGGCCGTGAAATATCGTTGAATGGGCATATCCAAATTCAATACCACCGGTTCGGAAAAAACGCCGTTGCTCTTGACTTCGACAATACGGTTTTCCACCGCTATTTCTTCTTGGCGAAGATCTTTATGGCCCATTGAATAGAATATGAAAATCCTCCCATCGGGTGTGATGTGAAATCTGCCGAAATTGGGAACTATTTCCGACTCTCCTTCCTCGACGCGCATAACCGGCGCTCTGAGAATTACCTTCCCATGATCCAATACCGCATAATTTAGCGCATGGGATTGTTTAGCTTCGGGGAAAAATTTCTCACGCAGGCGTTCGTCGATGGCGCGTTCTGTCCAGAGCACGTGAACCAAGCCGTTCCGGGCGACCCATAGATCTGCCGGAAATAACCAACCACAGGTTTCCTCTCTGCTCGCTACCTCCACCCACTTATTGAATTTGCCAGTTGAAATATCGTCCGACCAGGTGTAAAACATGCGACGGAAATCGTAATCCCACTTTTGCCCCGTTAGCCCAAATTTGAATTCGCGCCAGGCAGGATTCGGCTCTAGGATGTCACTGACCCCAAAAAAGTGAACCTCCTGCCCCTTCAATTGTACTGCAGGATAGCAAACGCGGATGGATTGGGGTTTCACATAACCGTCGCCCCACGGGAAGCGTAAATTTCCCTGGCTGGACCAATCGCCTTTGGCATTTCGGTATGTCCATGCGGCCAGGTTGTCTTCTTCCCCATCGTTTTGAAACAATATCATGTCACCGCCGAGGCGGTCAGCCACGAAACTGCGATAGGAATGCTGCTTGAACACGTAATTTTGATGCCAAACCGGCAATATAGTTTTGTAGGGAGCTTCAATTTCCGATGCCGAAAAACGCAATACTCGAGGCTCTGCGGGAGCGCTTCCTTCCTCGTTTGGCCTGAGAGTTGGATTGACGGATAGAAAAATACGCCCGTCGGGAAAAACGGTTAATGGCGAAGGCTCGCGAGTGAGGTCTTTTTCGTCCTTTTGGACGAGTTTCCAGCCCTCCTTGTCCCGTTTGAAAAGGAGCCAGCGAATGTTGTTGTAGGGCGGAACTCCTTCCAGGGTTTCTACCCCACTAGCAAACACCTCTTCGCCATGACGAACGATGCAGGTATTTCCGTAACACCAGAGCGGGTTGGTGCCGTTGTTGGGTGAGACAAAACTGTAAACTGTTTCCTCCACTTCGATATTGGCCTCGAATCCTGGGAGGCGCGGATCCCCTTCAGCATTGGAGGAAACAATAGGCAAACCAAGGCAGAGGATAATGGAAATAGAGTATTTCATTAACACATCTCAAATAAAGTGAAACCTAAATAATGCTGAGTGGAAATTGGATAATTGAGGTGCATGTGTAATATTCAAGGGGTCTTTAGTTATAATTATTTCACACTAAAATAACTGGAGTCAATTTCAAGAACTATCGGGCCTAAACTATACCTCTTTAATGCGTACAATTATCGCCTCGTTCCTCGTCTTGACTCCCCTTTCCTTTTTATGAAATATTGCAAATTACTTACCTCTCTCCCAAGACGGGATAAAACTGATCACATACCGAGAAAATATCTTTCGTGAACGAAAAGAGAAAACACCGACGTCGTTTCAATCTGTGCGCCTTCAGCGTAGCGGCATTGATTGTTTTTTCATTGTCACCTCTGGTGATTCCAGCTCATACCGCTGAACCGTTTCTATTTTTCCTGCCGAGGACATTGTGGAGCGGCATTCTTATCTATACATTAATTGTTGCCCTAACTTTCTTGGCTACCCGGTTTCAGTCCGAAGAAAATGAAAAGGAAGAGGAGAAGGAATGATTGGTTATCTGGTAATCTTTGGTTTGATGTGGGTTGGAGCCTTGGCGTGGTTTTCAATTCGTTCATTTAAAAAGAACGAGACATCCAACGACTACTTTTTTGCCGACTCCAGCCTTGGAACGATAATTGGGCTGCTTACATTTGCGGCTACCCTGTTCAGTACCTTTACCATGATGGGGATGCCGGATTTTTTTCGCGTCCACGGGGTCGGGGCGTGGATATTTCTGGGTATTTCCAATGTATCCATGTTCTTTTTCATCATCTGGTTCGGCCAACATTTGCGGCGGGCCGGAGGTCGGCGCGGCTACCGTGGGCTGGCGGGGCTATTGAACGATTGCTATGAAACGCCCTGGGCAGGATATGTTTATTTCGCCGGAGCATTCGTATTTCTGATTCCTTATACAGCGATTCAAATCCGTGGCATAGCGATATTTTTAAGCGCTGTTTTTCCAGAGGCCATACCGGCTTGGGGATGGTCTGTGGGAATTGTCTGCATTATGCTGATTTACAGCGAAATCGGCGGAATCCGGGCCATCGTTTACAGCGATTCCATGCAAGCAGTCATTTTGCTCGTCACCCTGTGGATTATAGGTTTTTTCTGCCTCGCTAAAGGTGGTGGAATTGAAGCTCTGATCGAGCAGGTGAAAGTGCAGGAACCCGCTTTGCTCTCGGTCCCCGGCCCCAAAGGTCTTTTTACGGTTCAATTTCTGGTCGCCTCTTTATTCGCCATTACCATGATTCCAGCGACGCAGCCTCAGGTGGCGACACGGCTCATGATTATGAAAAGCGCCGCCAAAATGCGCCGCATGGCAGTGGCCTTGGGGGTGTTTTCTTTTTTGGTTTTAGTGCCAACCATTGCTATCGGGCTGTATGGCGCCGTGCACTACAGTGAGTCTTCTGCCCGCGAGTTTCTGGCCCATGCGCTCTTATTCGATCAATGGAAACCGATGGCTGCTCTGGTCGTCATCGGGTTGCTGGCTGCGGCTATTTCGACGGCGGATTCTCAGATATTTGCCCTCGGCACAGAGTTGAGATCCCTTTTGAAGGGAGAGGAGAAAAAAGTCATGCGGATAACGCGATTGGCCATTGCTGGCTTCGGCCTTGGAGCGTTGGTTTTTTCCCTGATCAGCAGTGATCAACTGGTGCTTTTGGCCCGTGTCAGTTTTACCGGAACAGCCTTGATGGGCCCCATGGTGATAGGAGCGGTTTTTGATGGAATACGGACACATCGCTCACTCATCTTCGTTACAGGGGGAGCGATGGTTCTGTTTTTGCTCTCTTTGGTGGGAGTTATTCCAAATAATTACCAGGCTGTGCGGATCGACCTGCTATTGGCTGGTACCGTCACCCTATACGCCCTTCTCACTGCAATGGCAATGGGCAGAGTTAAAGGCCGAGAAACTTAAAAAAACCGAAAAACCGAAATCCGCTCAAAAAATAGTTTAAACGGTTATTCCGAAGATGGTTTTTTCACCCGATTCAACAGGAGTTTTATCAGTTGCAGAATAAAACGCAGAAGGCCGATAACAAGGTAGGTAAACACGCCCACTGCGACGACATAGTGCAGGGATGTGACAATTTCGGACCAGGGAGAATCGAAACGAACAATGGCGTAGAGATTGACTAGGAGAGCGAACAGCAGGCAGAAGGCAATAATGGTTATTTCCAGTTTAATACGGCGGCCCTTAATGACAATATTGAGGTCTTTCATATCTGCAATCCTTCCACTTGTGGCCATGTAATTTCGCGCCCTTGCTCCATGGCAAACTGCCCCATCAACGCAGCTACTCCGCCATCGTAAGCATGCTTCATCATGCCAGGTATAGGCCTACTTTCTCGAATGGCTGCGGCAAATGCGGTCAGTTGAATCGCCGTCTCCTCTCCGGACCAGCCCGGGGCCAGCAATTTGCCCTTGTAATCTAACTCAAGATCCGGCGCCCAACTTGGCCCGCCTATGGGCACGGAGTCGAGGATGTCTCTCTCAAGTTCATTGATTAACTGGACAATGGCGGGTGGGGTGGGCGGGTGTTCGCTATAAATTTTGCCCTTTTCCCCTTCGATGGTTCCCTCTGATCCCATGATCTGAATTTCAAAGCCGTAGCGGCGATTGCTTATCATGGAATCGTAAATGACATTTACTCCTTCGGGGTATTTGTAAACGACATTGACGCTATCATACAATTCGCGCCCGTCTTTCCAGTGATTGATGCTGCCGTAGCCCACTACGGAAATGGGGTGCGCATTGAGAACCCAGTTGACCACCTGCAAATGGTGGGAGGCCAGTTCCGTCATCAAACCGCAAGAATACTTACGGTAGAGTCGCCAATTTATTTTCTTTTCCAGTTCCGGGCGCGGGATGGAACGTCTCCAATCATTGTTGCGATGCCAATAGGCGCGAATTTGGGTAATTTTTCCGATTGTCCCGGAGTCCACATAGCCTTTGGCCTTCAGAAACGGGATGCTGTAGAGACGCTGATAGCCTATCTGAAAAACTTTGCCGCTTTTGCGGTAGGCTTTAACAACGTTAGCGCATTCCGCAAAGTCATAGGCCAGGCTTTTTTCGCAAAAGACATGCTTTCCTGCGTCTAAAGAATCGATACACATGCGGGCGTGTTCAAATAGCGGAGTGGCGATAACAACGCCGTCGAGGTCGTTCATCTCCAGTAGTTTGCGGTAATCCTTAAAAGCTTTTGCTTTACCATCGGTTAAATCGAGTGCTCGATTGTAATGAGGTTCGTAATCATCGCAAACTGCGGCTACTTCGACCCCGGGGGTTTCCATGAGGTGCAGCATTAATTTGCGGCCTCGGGAGCCAACTCCAATAATACCCAGGCGAACTCGATCCAGGGCCGAACTGCCGGGCGGTTCCGCCCTGAGTGGCGACCACCAAGGCATGCTTGCCAAAACGCCAGAAGAACCAGCGAAGACGGCGAGTTTCTTGAGGAAATTTCTCCTATTCTTTACGATTTCCGATCTGAATTCGCTATCCGCGTTATTTTTCATAATTGTAGGTCCAAATATTTTCAAAATGCTGTCTATTCTCAAGCGTAAACTCAATTTCAAGAGCTTTTCCTCTAAACCAACTGGAAATCAGCTTATCCCGGTCGACGAGATCCGTCACCAATAACGCCGTTGAAAGAGCCTCCGCTTCGATGGGCGATTCCGAAACCACCGAGAGGATTCTGTAACCGCCAATCGGGTATCCGGTAAAGGGACTGATGACATGGCCGTGCGGTGTTTCATTAAGCGAGCTTTTGACCAGTGCATTGCCCGAAGTGGATAGAGAGGCGTCGGTCATGGAAAAATCATGGACGGAGCGTCCTCTATCGAAAAAATGCTCAATGCCCACGGGCCAAGGTTTACCGGTTGGATGATCGCCGACAACTGAAACCGAGCTTTCGCCGAAACTAATAAACGCGCTTTCTATTCCCTCACGCTGAAGATAATCGAGCGTTTTTTGTACGGCAAAGCCTTTTCCTATTCCACCAAAGTCGATCTCCACCGAGGGGTGATGAAAGCGCAGGGTTCGCCCAGTGAAATCAAGTTCGAGATGCCGCATTCCGCACTGTTCCAAAACCGAAGTGATTTTTTCATTGGGAGGTTCAGAGTAACTTTCACCTTGCAGAGCCTTTTTCCAGAGGTTGATCAGGGGTAGTATAGCAATGTCAAACGCGCCTTTGGTTTTTTGATGGTATTCGCTGCAAAGGCTGAATATCTCCCATAACTCTTCATCTAGTGGTATCGGCTCATGGAATGCGCGCCGGTTAATTTCCGAGATGGCACTGGCGGAATCAAAGCGGCTTAATTTCGTTTCCAGGCCGAGGACGAGCCTTTCCACAGATTCGGATAGTGACTGCTCTTCAACAAAATCGATACCTGGAATTATCAATTCAAACCGGGTTCCCATCCCATAGAAACCATGGTGGAAGACATCCATTACCTTGTAGTATTCACTGTCAGTGAAATTATTTTTGTATTAAATCAATAACGACTAATTTTATGTCGATGGAAGTATTAATCGGGTGAGATGATGCGAGCGAATTTCCTACTTTTTGCCAAATTCTTCGAAGAGGCGCTCGAGGTTTTCGGTGTCCGGTTCACCGTCAAAAAGCAGCACCTTGTACCGCGAATGATAATCTTTGCCGGGTTCCAGAACGTATCGGCCCAACACCGGAGGTGAAAAGACAAAATAAGGCATCCTGGGATGGATCCGGACCGGCTGAGGGAAACGGAAGTTATCGGGGTGGTCCAATATGGCAACACCAGCCGATCCTTTGTCGACAGATCCCCAAGCGGCAATCCAGCCCGGGCGTGTGTGGTTGCTCTCGACTTTATTTTTTCCCTCGCGGGTTACTATTTGCATGGGGGATTTAAAAAGGTCGCCATCATCGGCATTCCATTGCGCCGTTCCTCGAAAGGCAAAGCCGCCGTAATGGTATTCCTCCAGCACAACCTGAGCATCGGTGAGGCACTTTTGCTCGATTTCAATTTCAATTTCAAAAGGATCCTTCCGATTCAAGATTTTCACCGTCCATATATCTTCTAGGGCAGGTCCATGCTCGAGGCTGACTTCTTGCTGCCGTATTTTGAATAGGCCCGAATCCAAACCGCTGGTCATTTCAAGGACTTCAATATGCTCGACTGTTCCCGTGCCTTTGTGCTGATTCCAGAAATCGATCTCATCCCCATGGAACGTGGCTTTTGTCCACGCAAAGAACATACCATGTTGGTGAGTGTGTCCTGCCGGAAAATCATCTGTCAGCGCGGCGCCCTTCGGAGAGTTGAGTGGATGGATGAAACCGCTGCGTTTAAAATATTCCGGCTGGCCCTCGGGAGGCATGACGGTTGCAGTGTTGTAAACAAGAACGAGCTTTTGGCCCACCCACGCTTCAATTCCACCTTTCCTTTTTTGGATCGTAACGCCCTCCATAGGAAGATCCACTTGGGCACCATATCCCGCAGCAGCTAATATCAGCATCAAGAAAAAGGTATAGGCATAAAAACTTCTCACGGGAAATATCTTGGTTAGTCTTGCAATACTACGTGATTATATGTTGAAAACAGAAACGGGTTATGGCGAACGCAAAAGAAGGAAAATAATGAATGAAAAGAAATATGACACTACGTTGCAAACTCAAGTTGAACATGCGGATGCCGCGGCAGATAAATCAAAGTCCTGGAACCGCCGGAAATTCCTGAAAACATCTGCCAATGCCAGTGTGGCGGCCATATTAGCGCAGTCACCAATACTCTCCGCAGCCGAGTCGGGTAACCGTAAAAAGCGTTATGTCATTGTCGGTACGGGTTCGCGTTCACGCATGTATCAAACGGCGATTGAAAAAGACTATGAGAAGTATTCAGAGTTGGTGGGTTTTTGTGATGTAAACGCGGGTCGTTTAAAATTGGCGCAGGAGAGGTCACGGCAGCATGGCAAACCCGTGCCGCCAGTTTTTGGGGCCACGGAATTCGACCGCATGATTGCCGAACAAAAACCGGACACCGTGATCGTGACAACCGTGGATGGTTTTCACCACCTCTATATTGTCCGTGGAATGGAGCTTGGATGTGACGTTATCAGTGAAAAACCGATGACGATAGACACCGACAAGTGCCAGCAGATTATCGATACCCAGCGCAAAACCGGAAAACACTGCACCATTACCTTTAATTATCGTTATTCTCCGCCCCGAACTCAGATTAAAGACATCCTTATGAGCGGTGAAATCGGGGAAATCCTTTCGGTCGATTTTCATTGGATGCTGAATACTTTTCATGGGGCCGATTATTTTCGCCGTTGGCATAGTCAGAAAAAAAATTCGGGGGGTCTCATGGTGCATAAAGCGACGCATCATTTCGATCTTGTGAATTGGTGGCTTTCGGACATTCCCGTGGTGGTCAGCGCGACCGGCAAGCGCGAGTATTATACCCCGCAAATGGCCAAGCGGATTGGCCTGTCGAGCTATCATGAGCGCTGCCATACCTGCCCGGAAAAGAATATCTGCGGTTTCGAGCTGGATCTTGCGGCAGATAAGTCGCTCAAGGCTCTATACCTCGACAACGAAAAGTTCGATGGATACTTTCGCGACCGCTGTGTATTCCGGCCCGATATCGATATTGAGGACACGATGAATGTGTTGGTCACCTATGGCAGCGGAGTAACCCTTTCCTATTCAGTCAATGCCTTTAATTCCTGGGAAGGCTATACCATCGTATTCAATGGTACAAAAGGTCGCCTTGAACATATCAGCAAAGAAAAAATATACGTTAATGGTACCGATACTGTGCAAGGGGGAATTATTAGAGGTGGCACAAGAACAACGATAATTCCGCTTCGGGGGGAATCTTATGAAAAAGAAGTTTGGGCAGGTGAGGGGAGTCATGGCGGTGGCGATAAAAAATTATTGGACGATGTATTCCTTCCTCACCCACCGAGAGATAAATATATGCGGGCTGCCGACCAACGTTCCGGCGCTTATTCAATAATTACCGGAGTCGCTGCCAACCGCAGTATTGAGACGGGCAATATGGTGAAAATACCGGATCTGGTTCAAGAAATAGGAATGCCCACCTATCCTTCCATGCCCTCAAGGGATGGACCGCTGCCCATGCCCACTAAAAGCAGTTGAAATTGTGGTCAAAGCGATCGCGGATACGGCCTGTGGGAAAGCCTGCCGGAAGAGCTGCCTATGCCGAACCTTTACCATCAATTGAAAAGGACGCAACGGTTTAAAAGTGAACTACCGGAAACCGATAACTAGAGGTAGTCACCCAAATCCAGTACACTTCAATGTTACTCGGAGCGGTTCGTGAGGTCTATCAAGTATGAATGTCTTAACTGGACTATTCCATTGGCGAAGAACCCGAAGCATACAACTTATGCTGATTCTGGCTGATGCCGCTTAGCCAATGCATCGTTTATAGTTTTCAGTAGCTTTTCGTTGATCGGATAATAGCTAAATGCGATCAAGCCTAATATCGCGGCGATGGCGGGGAAAATGCTGTTTAATAAACGGATTCCTAATAACGTTTCTTCGGTTTGGGAAACACCGGCAATATAACCAAAGTAGGTTAGGGTGAAACCCGTCAAGGCACCGCCTACACCGGTGCCAAACTTAAGGGACAATGTTCCCGCAGAATAAACAAGGCCCGTGGCCCGGCGGTAGGTCTTCCATTCGGAAAAGTCAGCCGCATCCGCCAGCATCGCAAAAAACAAAGTAACAATGGGTCCGGTGGCAAACTCCGTTAAAAACCCCAGAATTATTATTATAGCGATATCGGATGGCCCAGCAAAAAACATGGCCAAACTGCTTGTCGCGGCCAGAATGAAACAATAATTCATCACCGCTTTTCTACCCCAAAGCGCACAGAACTTTCCCGTTAATGAGGCTCCTATCATGCCTCCGAATGTGCCAAGTACCATATAGGTGGCAGCCATGGGAATGTTTTCGATAAAATAGGTGAAAAAATACAAAGTCACGCTCTGTTTAACCGTGGCCATAGTGACGAACGATAGGCCAACACAGAATAGAATTATCCAGGGCTTATTATTGAATAAATCTCTGAAATCTTCCTTTAGGCTGTGTGTTCGCACTTTTGGCGCGATTACCCGTTCCCTTGTAGAAAGAAATGTGATAATAAACAAGAATACGGTGATACTCGCAAAGAGCGTCATTGTCTTTTGGTAGCCTATAACTTCATCGCCCTGGCCAAAGTATGTCACAAGATGAGTGCTTAGACCTTGCGTCAGGATGGCTCCTAAATAGGCAAAAAAGAATCGGTAGGAAGAGATGATGACTCGCTCAGACGGATCGGGAGAAAGAACGCCGGTTAGGGCGGAATAAGGAACATTGTTAGCCGTGAATACAATTAGCAGAGCATTGTAGGTCAGGTAAGCGTAAACGAGTTTTCCGGTCGGACCCAGATCGGGGGTCGTGAAAGTCAATACAGTAAGTACGCCAAAAGGAACAGCGGTCCAAAGAATCCACGGTCTGAATTTGCCCCACCTGGAATTACAGCGGTCGGCCAGGATACCCATAAAGAAGTCCGTAATGCCGTCGCCATAACGACTTACGAGCAATAATGTCCCCACGGCTGCTGCCGAAATCCCGAACACATCTGTATAAAAGAAGGGCAGAAAGACCATCAGTGTGCGCCAAACAAGGTTGGTGGCTGTATCGCCCAGGCCATAAGCTATTTTTTCTTTAACCGATACAATGGGTTTTACTGTTTCCAAACGGAACCTTTCATTATGCAAATTGAAGATTTCATGGTTAGTTGCGGGCTCTGCAATCCGATGAATATTGTTGATAAATAGTTCATTTTTCCATCAATCTCTCAATCCGTTGTTTTGGATAACTTCGCTGTACCATCCTGCCGATTCTTTGGGATAACGTTTGCCGGTTGGGTAGTCCACATAAATAATTCCGAATCGTTTGGAGAATCCGTGAGCCCATTCAAAATTATCCATGAGGGACCATAGAAAGTAGCCTTTTAATTTTACACCGTCTTCAATGGCTTTATGACATTCTCCTAGATACCCACTAAGGAAGTCGATGCGTTGCGGATCGTGGGCCTGCCCGTCCACCAATTCGTTATCGAAAGAGCAGCCATTTTCCATGATGAATATTTCGGGATGGTCGTAACGCCGGCTGATCCATTGCAGCATTTTACGACAACCCCAGGGAACGATGTTCCAGCCAAAATGGGTCTTCCTCCACGAGGGGTCGCTCGACAGGTTGATATCCTGATCCTCTGCGATGCCGAAATTGGCGTAGGGATCAATTTGCACCCCCTCGCTTTCCTCAATGTGGGAAGCATACATAGTGGAGTAATGATTTAGTCCGAAAAAATCGCAGGAACCCTGAATACTCGCCATGTCTTCCTCCGAAAACCGTGGCAGCTTTTCTCCTACCCGCTCACGCATACACGCCGGGTATTGACCGAAATAAATTGGATCGGCAAACCATCCGAGCATAAATTCCAGAGCACGTTCGGCCGACTCACGGTCCTTTTCGGAATCGGTTAGAGGTTCCCGCCAATCGCCCACGTTGGTAATTCCAATAAGCCCATTCTGGTGCGGCTGAAAATTGCGTCGATAAGCTTCTACCGCCAGTCCATGGGCGCGAAGGAGCTGGTGCGCCACCTGGTAGGGCTCAGTATTGGATACACGACCTGGAGCCATGACGCCATTTCCATGACCAAAAATCGCAACTACCCAAGGCTCATTAAAAGTAATCCAATATTTTACCCGATCCCCGAAATGTTGAAAACAGGTTGAAGCATACCGGGCGAATATTTCTGCCATCGCGGGGTTTCTCCAACCATCCAATTCCAGTTCGAGGGCAAGAGGCAAATCCCAATGATAAAGGGTTACCCACGGGGTAATGTCATGCTTCAGCAATTCATCAATCAAGTTGGAATAAAACTGTATGCCTGCCGGATTCACCGCATTTCGCCCATCCGGATAAATCCGGGACCAGGAAATGGAAAAACGGTAGGCCTTTAATCCTAATTGAGCCATCAAGGCGATATCATCCTTGAATTTATGAAAATGGTCGCAGGCGACATCTCCTGTATCTCCATTGTCAATTTTCCCCGGAATATGGGTAAAAGCATCCCAAATTGACAAACCCTTACCATTTTCCAGCCAACCGCCCTCGATCTGGTAACTGGCTGTGGCCGCTCCCCAGACAAAATCACTCGGAAAAGAATTCATAGTTTTCTCAATCGAAATTTCTCTTAATAACGTTCATAATCGTTCAAAATGGTTATTCCCAATAATTCGATCCAATTTTCAGGTTTCAAACACTGGAGTCCAGTTAAAACCCCTTGAGCATCAATTGGTCGTGTAATGCTAAGTTTGATTTTCTTGTTTAGAGCTTTGCAAGTAGTTGATAAACAGCGTCTTTCTGAAAGTTAATCGGTTCTTCGTGAGTTTTTGTGGGAACTGTCCAATTTCCTCAGTGCATGGCCATGTCAAGAGTAACCGCGTAAACAATTGACACTTCACTACAAACCCCTTTCGCATTTTAGCCAACGACTCCATAGTACCCGTTGACCATACATAACCCTCTGATGTTCAATTCAATATGAAAAAACACACCGGCAAGCCCCTCCGGCTGTAGAGGAGAAAAAATAAACGGTCGCGCTGCCTCTTCAATTGTGAAAAACACATCCCACTTTTTTGATTAAGTAATTCTCTCCCACAATAATCTGCGAATTGCCAATACTTGGAGCATTACAATGCCGAGAGGAACCATCAGGGCAGCGGAAATCAGTTGATATGACCCGAGATATTGAGTAGGGACATATCCTCAAAGAAACGCTTGGGTGGCATGCTAACGTACTATTATCGGCAAGCCGATTGGCAGAAAACAATGCTTTACAGCTGTGGGCTGATTTTCGGAATCAAACTTCTTGAAGAGGTACGTTAGAAAATGAATATTTTCTTGGATAAACCAATATTTCCAAACTCTAACTAATTTTCATCCTGCTCTATTCAGGGTTTGTATCGACAGGCCCTCGACATCCTTATTGGCAAACGGAGTAAGGATACTGACGATATAACCTATTGTGACACAAGATAGCACGCCGATGGGTGCATAGAGGAAGATATTGAGGTCAGTGTAGTTTTTTACCAAAAATGGCCCAACAAAACCCGCCCCGGCCCCGCATAACACACCAATACTATTTGCCCGTTGCGTGAATATTCCGAGAATGAATACACCAGTTAATCCGCCCGCTATCAGCCCCAAGAATGCTATCAATTGAAAGATGATCAACCGGATATCGAAAGTGAGCAGGAGCAAACCTGCGCCGCATCCAATGACCCCAATGGAAACCGTTAAGCATCGGGCTAATCTCAATGAAGCTTTTTCTGAGACCTTCCTTTTGTTAAATCTATGAAAGAAGTCGTTTACCAGAGAGGCCGAGACGCTGTTCATACTGCTGTCCATGGACGACATAACTGCTGCGAATATTCCTGCGATTAAGAGGCCGGCTAACCCGGGTGGTAATTCATTGACTATGAAATAGGGTAAAATGGCATCATTGCGATCAGGCATAAGTCTTTCAGGGTTTTTCCTGTAAAATGCGAACAAACCTGTGCCTAGAGGATAAAAGATCAGGATGGTGGGAATCGAGATTAAGGCATTTGTCCAGATGCCGCGAGCCGCGTCTTTTTCGGTTTTCGTCGATAGGTAGCGTTGAACAACAGTCTGCTCAGTTGTATAACCACCAAGGTTTTGAAAGAAAGGACCGACAATCAGTACCCAGACAGAAAAGGCAGTGGGATCGAAACTCCAGTTAAAGGTTCGAAATTTTTCATATTTGGTGCCCAAACGAATAATCTCACCAATCCCCCCAACTTCAAATAGAATCAAAAAGAGACAGAGCATCGATCCCAGAGCCAACACCAATACCTGTATGACATCCGACCAAACGACAGCTTCCATTCCACCCATGACAGTATAGGCGGTGCAGAAAATGCTTATAACAATGACGCATAAATAAGGATCCATTCCCGTCACTGCGGAAAGCGCGACCGCCGGCAGGTAAAGCAATACACCCACTCGTAAAAGTTGGGTTATTAGAAATTTTAACATTCCGTAGAGCCTGACGATTACGTTGAATCTTTTTTCCAGGTATTCATAAGCTGTCGTTACATTCAGTTGCCGGAAGAACGGCAGGTAAAAATATATGACGAAAGGAGCAACAAACAGTATCCCGAATGATTTCAGTAGCGCGGACCAATCGGTGGCATAGGCCATTGCTGGAATGGCCATGAAAGTAAGGGCGCTCAACTGAGTTCCGAATATACTCAAACCGGCCGCCCACCAGGGGATTCGCCGACCCGCCAGGAAAAAATCATTGATGCTTTGTTCCCTTTTGGAAAAATAAAAACCTATCCCCAGCATTGCGACAAGATAACCCGACAAGACTATCCAATTTATGAATCCAAAATTAGATTGTGATGCCTTTCTCTTGACGAAATAGACATCCGGCGAACCTTTTGAAGGCCCACCCACTGCGCCCATATAAACCTCTCCGTCATTCCAGGCCACGGCAGGCAAAGTCACGCCAGCGGTGCCGACAGGCATCAATCCACGGCGGGACCATGTGTCCGTGATGGTATGGTAGAGGTGAATATTCCCCTGGACTTTAGGGATTTGCGTTAGATCAGTACGCAATTGGGAACTGTCAGACCCACCAAATACTGCGATATGAGATTGCCCCAGAGCCATGGCGGGGGAGGCTGCGGCTACTGCAGACCGAGGTAAATCCGCAACTCGCTTCCACGCTTTTCCGATGCCTCCCTTGAAGGGCTCGTAACGATAGGCGTCATTAAGATAGGGCGTCAGCTTTTGTCCCAGGCTGTCTTCTCCCACTTCTATTTCCATTCCGCTGAATAGGAAAAAGGAATTATCCTGCACCGCCGAAATCGCCAACATCCGGGCCGGGCCGGGCCAAGGCATAAGTTCTTGCCAGGATAGTTGACCGGAGGGTTTGGATAGGTCCAAAGACCAAAAGGAATGAAGGGCCTCCACAGCATGGGGTGATTCCCGTCCCCCTGCGATATACAGCGTGCTGCCAAGAACCGATCCACTCATAAAGGCGCATGGTTTCGGTAACGACGGCAGCGATTGAAATTCGAGGCGATTCTCGACCCATCGCAGCATAAAGACATCCGAATAGTGTGAGACACCGTCGCTGCCACCCGCAAATATAATTCCATCTTCAAAAGAAACGGATACCCCGTAGGCCAAAGCGCGAGGGAGTCTTTTGGCAGCCAATTGCCATTGAGATCCCGGTTCGTCCAGAATATAAATGAGGTCAGACCACTTTTTGTGACCTCCTTCCGACGACCCGCGTTTGTTATTAAAATTCGTCCCACCGGCTACAATAAGCTTTTCAACGCTCACTCCACCAAACATTCCTGAAAAACCTTCTTCTCCCGGAATAGGGGGGAGTTTACTCCATTCCAGCAATGCATCTTCACTTTGCTTGGGGCGAGCAGCAATCGTAGACAGGGACCAAAAAATGAGAGGTAGACAAAAAACGGCTATGAATCGTCCAAATTTTATCCTTAGTTTGATCATACTGGCTGTTTCGAGGCAGTTCGGGATTTCAGATAAATACAGTTTACCAACAATTGCCAGCCATCTGATTCGAATAAGCAAGCGAATGGTCGAATATACCTTAACTTTAACTTCAGGGAATGTTCACCTCATGCCGGAATACCTGTGTCGTTCCAGGAAAGGATTGGCCTTGGACGAACATCACGATGTTACCACTATCCCGATCATTATAGATGCCGCGAATTTCGAAACGGGTTTTATCCCCCATTCCTTCGACACGGTCCATGAGTAAAGTAACGGTATTTTTCTTCACGGTAAGAGTTTTTTCATCGATCTCGGCGATTTGCAAAGGTCGACGTGGTGGTTTAATTTTGGGCTCATCCAAAAAATGCGTTATGAAATATAGGCGGCCATTACTGGCGGCACGGAAGAGGCGGGAATTGGAGGATGCGGACCAGACTATTGAACCGTCATCGTATTTTATCGGTTCCGGCTCTGTCCATGTTTGCCCGCCGTCGTTAGAAACCGCAGCCCATTTCACCTCGCCCGGAAGATCATCTTTTCCGGTATGTTTCCCCCTCATAATCATGAATATGGGACCGTCCTTTAATTCGGCAATAGTCCCGACGAGAGCGCCCCGGCTCGAAGAATTTTGAGGAATTTCTACGTATTCTCCCAATTCCCATTCGATTCCCGAAAGGTCGTCTTTCCATTCGCCAATGAATACACCTTGCTTCCAGGCGTGAAGCAAATCCTCACTAAGTTGAACTTGAAAAGGTAGAAGGAGTGTGCCGTTGGCAGTTTTTTCCATATGGGGCATACCGGCCACCATGCCAGACAAGCGACCGAATTCCACATCCCGAGCCCAGTGGTTGGTATCAAATTCTTTCCCGTTTTGAATGATTTGCTGGGGGGGCTCCCATGAAAAACCTCCGTCGCGCGAAATTTGCAGGTAGATCTTGCTAAAAGAATTGATCGCGGTAACAGACTCAAATAAAGTTACGTCAGGATTTTCGACGTAAAGTTTCTGCCAATAAATTAAAACCAATAGGTCATTGTCCCGATCGAGATAGAGCAGGTGGTTGCCATGCCGTAAAGTTCCACCCCTCTCCTCATGTGCAATGTGCAATCCTTTGCTGATGTCCCACGTTTTACCATTGTCTCCAGAGCGGCGAATGTAGGTGTCTATTGGGCGGTCGGGCAGGGCGGAGAGCCAAAGCTGTAGCAGGGAACGCCCTGAGAGCGAAGTGTAGCCAGTAGCTTGAATCCCTATATTTGCTCGCTCGGCCCACCGGGGATAAGAAAAAAACAAATCGTGCTGCACGGAAAGTTGCTCAGACTTCACACTATTCGTCAATAGGAACAACCCACTAAAAACCAACACCCCTGCCAGAGGAATTATATTAATTTGTTTCATTCGTATATATTTCGTATACATTCCATATATGATTTTGTAAATTATTCTGTTAAATACTGTCAATTGCGTTTTGACTAGAATTAGTATTATACTGCATCATAGATTGTTAAACAATTGAAATCCAATAGCTTAAGAATTAAATGGAGATTCAGAAATATTTGTTTTTCAACTCCTGGATTCTCTAAGAAAGCGTCTGAAAAATAGAAATATGCGATGATGCGTGGTGGAATCGAAGCAGCGCAAGGCGGTTTCGCGCGTGACGGGCTGTAGCCCGTGAACCGAAACCAACGTCGCGACCTTCGATTTTATCCTTATCCTTTTGGTACAGAGTTATTTGAGGTATCAGCGGCGTTGCATTATCCGAGTCAGTGCGTTCTAGCCCAAACCTCGGTTGATGCGCCTTGCTGAAGGTCACAAATCGTCGCTGCCATTGTCATTTCGACTTTTTAGACGCCCTCTAAATAACACCTGACCATAAGCTATTTATCTCCGATCGAGGTTAAAATACAATTTGGAAAAAGAATTGTTAACTAACCGTAGATATTCCTGCTTGACTTACTGCAGTTTGCGCTGAAAATTGCAACAGATGGCGATTTCGATTAATAGTCTTTCCTGATATGATTGTGGATTGCCATACCCATCTATGGAATGGGCCAAAGGATTTCAGCGACGAATTGCGTAACGAACTTGCTTCGGTCGGATATTGCGATGAGATCATATCTGTTTCGCCTGAGCGGCATGCTGCAGCCACCTCCAGCGTTGATTGTTCGATTGTCTTCGGTTTGCGTGCGCCTCTTTCTGGTTTCTTTTCCGTCAACGATACGGTCGCCGAATACGTGCAAACCAACCCTAAAAGATTAATAGGGTTTGCAGCCCTCGATCCGACGGAATCCAGCGTCCTCGAGGAACTCGACCGAGTCGTCGACCAGTTGGGGCTTCGCGGGATTAAGTTGACTCCGATATACTCGGGATACCATCCTTTTGATGAGCGTGTGCTGCCGATTTATGAAAGGGCGGAGGAGCTTCGACTCCCCATCCTTTTTCACCAAGGTGCAACATTTCCAAGAAAAGCTCCACTTAAGTTCGCCATGCCGCATCAATTGGAGGATATCGCCCTTCGGCATCCAGATTTGAAAATGATTGTCGCTCATCTCGGGCATCCATGGGAGGCGGAAACTATCGTTTTAATACGGAAACAGCCAAATGTATTTGCTGATATTTCGGGCCTTTTCGGAAGACCCTGGCAATTTTACAATTCACTCCGCCTCGCTGTAGAATATGGGGTTGTCCATAAACTTCTCTTTGGAACAGATTTTCCGTTTTTCACTTTTGAGGACACAGTGGATGGACTTCGCAACATTGTTGATTGGTCGCAAAAGATGGAGGTTCCCTCTTTGCCTATTCAACTTCCCGACGACATCATCAACCAGAATACATTACAGTTACTGGGTTTGAGCGAGTAAATCAAAAGCACCCTCTAAGTAATCCAATTGCCCCATTTTTTGCAACACGCGGGATGAAATGAAAAAATTGCAGGATACAGTTGTACTCGTGACCGGAGCTGCCAGCGCCAAAGGCATCGGGCGCGCAATTGCTTTGGCCATGGCTCGCGAGGGTGCGCATATTGCCTGTGCGGACATCAATAAAAATGGCTGCCTTCAAACCGCTCGCTTAGTGCGTAAAGAAAAAGCGCAGGCAATTGCTCTTAGGGCCGACGCAGCCAAGGCGGATGAGGTTCAGAAAGCGGTTGACAGCACAGTAGCCGCCTTTGGGGGCCTGGATGTCCTGATTAACAATGCGGGCATAGCGTGTTTCAAAAACCTGATCGACCTGTCTGAAGAAGATTGGGATAGGACATTCCAGATCAATAGCAAAGGCTACTTTCTTTTCTGCAGGGCAGCCGCAAAGGCGATGATCAAACAGGGAAGAGGCGGAGTCATCATCAATATTTCATCAATATCGGCGACTCTCGCGGGAGCAATGAAAGTCCATTACTGCGCCTCTAAAGCCGCAGTGCACATGATGACCCAGGGCCTTGCCCTGGAATTGGCGTCAGCGGGAATTCGGGTCAATGAAATTTCCCCGGGCTCCATAGAGACCAATATCATTAAAAATGCAGGAATTCGCGAAGCGCTAGCCCGCATCCCCCGGGTTAAGCGAACTCCTCTCGGACGACCCGGAACGGCTGCGGACATCGCCCCGGCCGCAGTTTTTTTGGCCTCCGATGATGCATCTTTTATTACTGGGGCAAATCTGGTTATTGACGGTGGCCTTACCGCAGGCCAACCTGCACCACAGCCTCTCGAATCTTAATCGCATTTTCCAAAAAACGAATTTTACTTGCATTTAGCTCCTTAAATTGTTTATTAACTGTTTATATTGCATCATTTAAATGATATTATTATGTATCACCTGCCTTTTAGTCCCGATTTCTGGAACAAAGTATTCTTGCGCTCAAATGAAATGGAGATCGATTTGAGGATTTGACGGCATGCTGTCGACTGGAGGGATTCTCTTTCTGCAGGTATGCAATAGTTGTCTGAAATCTGCACATGAAGGATAATAAAAACGACAAACCCGTTAATGTTGTTTTAATCGCAGCCGATCAATTGCGTGCGGATTGCGTTGGCTGCTATGGCAATGATCTTGTTAAAACTCCCAATCTTGACCGTTTATCCCGTCAGGGAACTACTTTTCGATGGGCTTTCGCACAACACCCGCAATGTCTTCCTAGCCGGTCCTCCTTTCATACAGGCCGCTATTGTCACGAAATAGGGGCGATCTCCAACCATGTGGGAATGGCGCCCGACGAACGTACCTTGGGAGAATACATGCAGGAGGCAGGATATAGCAGCTCTGCAGTGGGCAAAGTTCACCTTTTCCCTTCGAAGGTCGATTCCAGCTTTAGCCACCGGACATTGTGCGGGGGGCAAAACTCCGATGCGGTTAACGCAGAGGTCCTTCACCCAGATTATAAAAACTGGATCAAGGCCAATGGATATTGGGAGGCTTTGCAAAAGACATACGAGGGCCATGCCTCGAAAACCTATCGGGAAAATTTTCAGGCTCTGCCCAGTCAAGTTCCGGCGGAAGCCTACATTGATTGCTGGGTAGGCGATCAATGCGTTGAACACCTGAACTCTTTACCCGAGGACCAGCCGTTTTTTCTTTATGCAAGTTTCCCTAATCCCCACAACCCTTTTGAACCGCCGGAGCCCTACGCTTCTCTCTATGATCCGGAAACGATGCCTGTTCCTCGCTCCTTCCACAGCGATTTGTCGGAAAAACCACCACAACAACTGGCCTACAAAAGACTGGGTAGAAAAAACATCGGGAGCAACTACGAACTCTTGGATAGAGAACGATTACAGCGTGTGACGGCTTACTATTATGCCTCGATCACGCTGGTCGATGAACAGGTAGGCAAAATATTAAAAGCAATAGAGGACAATGGCCTTCAGGAAAATACATGTGTGATTTTCATCTCCGATCATGGGGAGCTTTTAGGGCATCATGGCTTGCTCCTCAAAAGCACGGACCAATACCCGATCCTCTATGATAAATCCCTCCATGTGCCTTTCATTATTCGAATGCCCGGCGCCCCCGAAGGCGTCACGGTGGAAAGTGCGGTTGAACTGGTTGACCTCTGTCCGACCATCCTCGATTTTGTCGGTGCCGAGGTACCGCCGGAAATTCAAGGGCAAAGCCTGTCACCAGCAGTATTTGGGGGAACGGCCCCGCCCCGCGATTTTATATTTGCCGAAAGCGGAGCCGTAAAAATGCTCCGGGGCGAGCGTTACAAACTTGTCCATTATCCAGGGCAAACTTATGGGGAGCTTTATGACTTCGAGAACGATCCATTGGAAATGAATAACCTGTATGCTGATGCCGCCTGCAACCCCATTAGGCGCGCCCTCGAAAACGCCCTCTTAGACCGATTGATCCATACAGAAGCGCCGCGCCAAGGTGAATCCCTGCGGGGCCGAGCCTACTGGAGGAAACTCTACAATCTTCCCTTTTAACGGATACAAATTTTTCAAAATGAAAATTACCCAACTTAAAACCTTCCTCCTGAATTCTGGTCAGCGGATGAATTCCATGACGGGATATGGTCCCAATTGGGTTTTTGTCAAAATATATACGGACGAAGGCCCGACCGGTCTCGGGGAAGCGTTTCCCACCGGGAAAGCCCGCACGACCGAGGCGGCGCTCCATGAATATGAGCGCTGGCTCGTGGGCAAGGATCCCACTCACATTTTGCATCACTGGCAGGCTTACTATGTTGGCTCCCGTTACCCCCTGGGCGCTGCGACTATGGGAGCTTTAAGTGCGGTAGAGCAAGCTCTTTGGGATATTGCCGGCAAGAGTTGCGGGCTACCTGTTTATAAAATGCTCGGCGGTCCGACTCGGGAACGAATTCGGCTTTATGCAAGTGGACGTTACTTAAACACCACATCCTCCCTTGTTGAAAGCGCCCGTCAGGCCGTTGATGCAGGGTTTACGGCCATCAAATTTGCGCCGCACCCCCAAGGCTACGCCTCGAAAACCTTTGAAACTGTGCTTGAGGAATCAGTGGAACGTGTAAGGGCGGTTAGAAATGAAGTCGGCCTTGGTGTCGGTATCGCCCTCGATTATCATGGCCGCAGCCTTGGTCCGTCACAAGCCGTACTACTCGCTCGTGCCGTTGAGCCCTTTAAGCCCATGTTTTTGGAAGAACCCGCTTTGACAGAATACCCGGAATCAACGGCTGAAGTTAAAGCGAAAACTGTCATCCCCATTGCAACCGGAGAACGATGCATCAGTCGCAATCGGTTTCGTGCCATTCTGGAAAACAGAGCCGCCCATATTCTTCAACCAGAACCGACCGTCTATGGAGGGATTTTGGAGACTGTCAAGCTCGCTGCCACCGCCGAGATGTTCGATGTGTCTGTCGCACCTCACCAGGCGGGAAGCCCCGTTTCGCTCCTGGTCTGTGCACATATCGACGCGGCCATTACTAACTTCTTGATCCAGGAGTGTAATGTTCTCCTGGATGCTCCTATGGCGCAGGAATTGTTTACCAGTCTGCCCCTTATTAAGAATGGTGATTTAATCTTGCCCGACACTCCTGGCCTTGGGATTGATTTGAACGAAGAGGCTGCAAAAGCCTACCCCTACAAACCTTTCGACCGTAAGGTGGTGCCCAATAGAGATGGATCAATCGGTTTGATGTAACTGGCTAAAAGTGAACAGTCGGTCCGGAATCAGGTTTTAATGCTTAGACACCCTCTTAGACGCTCTCGTAAACAATTTTTAGAGTATTTGTTATGATATATCGAACGCTTGGGCGCACGGGATTGAAGGTTTCGGCATTGGGAATGGGGACAGGGGGAGGCTTGGACCCGTTGGGGCAGAAAAGTGGAAAATCGGAAACGGAAATCCTAAATCTCCTGCACCGCGCATTCGACCTCGGGATAAACTTTTTCGATACCGCTCCAACTTATTTCGATAGCGAATTATTGCTCGGGCGTGCCTTAAAAGATATTCCACGGGAGAATTTAATCGTCTCCACCAAAATCGCCCTTGCCCGAGGCAGTGCGGGCGGAGACCTGCCGAGGATGACCGCAAGCGAAATAACCGCCAGTCTGGAGACAAGCTTGCGACGCTTGCAAATGGACTACGTGGACCTGCTGCTCTTGGCATTGCCGGGGCATCAATACTTTGATGTAGTCGTAAACGAACACCTCCCGATCCTCAACAAATTGCGGGACGAGGGCAAGTTTCGCTTTCTTGGATCGAGTGAACAATCAAGCGTCGATGGCTCCCACCGGTGGCTTCAAAAAATTCTGCCCACCGGTCTGCTCGATGTCGCCATGGTGGCTCACAACATGATCAACCAATCGGCCCAGAGTTTCATTCACCCCTTGTGCCAAAAACATAACATTGGGGTTATTAACATATTCACAGTCAGGCACGTCTTCGGTCATACCAGGCGGATGGAGGAGGTCGTGGCCAATCTAAAAAATCGTGGATTTATCGAACAAGAGGCGGTTCCAGACAAGAATCCGCTGGCTTGGTTACTCGACGACGATACCGATTCGCTCATCGAGGCCGCTTATCGATACGTGGCCCATGCCGATGGGGTAACTACGGCTATGACGAGTGTAAAGGAAACCGCCCAACTCGAGATGAATCTCCGTAGTGTGCAAAAGGGGCCCTTGGCGGCTTGGAAGTTGAAACGATTGAGGGACATCTTCGGGCAGGTCGCGGAACCAATCGGTAATTGACCTTCAACGGCTAGACAACAAAGCGATCGAAACTATGGGATCCACATTACAGATTCAATTCAAGTAGACTGGAAATAATATGGACAAGATCAAGATCACCGAAATCTCTACCTATCCACTGCTGCCCAAAAAGGACAAAACAAATTCGCAGGCGGTGGCTTGCCCTATGGCAATTTATCCCGAATACCGCTCCAGCAGGAACCTGTGGCGAGATGATTTTGGAGAACTCATAGTCAAAATCAAAACCGATGCCGGGGTAGAGGGCATTGGCTACACTTCGCATGGCAGCCTGATCGCAGCCATGAGTATCGAGCTTCACCTGAAGCGGTTGCTATTGGGCGAAAATCCACTTTCTCATGAGCGCCTGCAGGACATTCTAATACGTTCGACCTATCATCAAGGTAGGGATGGCTATCTCATGCACGGGATAAGTGCCCTTGATCTGGCTCTTTGGGATATCAAAGGAAAAATAGCTGGAAAGCCTGTTTGCCAGCTTCTCGGTGGTCCCATTCACGATAGTTTACCCTGTTACCTAACCGGTTACGATACAAAGAAAGTGTTAAAGGAAAATTTTAAGGGATTAAAATTACCTCTGCATCACGGCCCTGCCGAAGGAAAAACAGGCCTGGATAAAAACGTTAAGGGTATAGCTGATTTAAGGGAAAAACTCGGCTCTGCTCCGGACATCATGCTGGACTGCTGGATGGGCCTTGATCTCCCCTATGCCATTGAACTTTATCGGGCGACGCGAGGTCTTCGAGTCAAATGGTTAGAAGAGCCTCTGTTGCCCGGAGATATTGATGGATATAGGCAGCTCAAGAGCGAAATTGACAGCGATTGCCTCATCGCATGCGGAGAGCACGAAACCCTGGTTCGAGGCGCTATGCCATTTTTTAAGGACCGAATCGTGGATATCTGGCAGCCCGATGTCACCTGGGTTGGCGGGATTACGACCATGCAAAAGATTGCCTCACTGGCCGCTGCTTCTAAAGTAATGCTAATCCCTCATCTTGGCTGCTCCCCTTGGGCAGCGCACTTTATGTTGGCCCATCCCGAAAGCATTTGGGCAGAGTACAACGATGCTCATATTCCCCGGCACAAGGGGAAATCCATATTTGAAAGCGATACAGCAATTAATAATGGGCGGATCTATCCGGGGAAAACTCCGGGTTTTGGCGTAGAAATCAATTGGGAAGTAGTCGAACAGAACCTAGATCGACGAGTTCGCTTAAATTCGGACGGTCCAACATGAGAATTGGCTTATTCGGGAATTCAATCTAAAGGAGCCATCTTCATAGAAGTGCCGGCGCTGAACACCGGGATCATAGATTGTTGGAGCTCGGGTGTTTTCCCCTGCACCACGGCGCACAGGTAATTGACCAACTGCTCGCCCAATATTTCCAGAGGCGGGGCGATTGTCGCCAGGCTATCGCCTGTCGGCAGGGGAGGGATGGCGACGCCATCTAGAATATTGTGCAAAACGGATGTGCGCTTGAAATAATCTTTGAATGGAGATTCCATGAGCGAAAGAATCGGATATATGCCTTCCGATGCGAGATTGATGATACCGGTTACTTTCTTGCGCTGTTTGAGAAATCGCTCCAGTTCAAAGGCATCTTTTTTGTATACTGCCCATTTAGATTCCCCCCTTTTTTTTATTTGCTGACTGGCCCCCGATTCGGCTTTCATCCTGTAGAAATCGTTTTCATCCAATTTGATGCCAAACGACTGAGCCGTTCGAGTCAAAGCGGAAACTTTAGATTCAAAATACTCGTCATGAGGATCGCGCAATATCACGACGAGACATCTATGCCCCCTGGCTTGAAACTGCGATAAAACCATAGAAGCAAACACCAAATTGTTTTCCTGAATCAACGGAAGGTCTAATTCTTTGAGTTTCCGCATAGTGGCTACAACCGGAATATCATGTGCTATAAGCTCTTTCAACAGAGGCACATCGAAATCTTTTGCATGAAGCCAAGCTATTCCGCTGGGACGTATCGATAGGATTCGCTCGATATCAATTTTGATATCTTTGGGGTCGGGACGGAAAGAGGTTCTGCGTTGGTAAAAGGAGACTACGGCGCGGTTTCTTTCCGCGACATTGATCATCCCGGTGAAGATCTTTCCCGTAAACCACGGTTCTGTGGGCGTCGTGTAGGAAGGCATCACGGTAAGGATATTGAGCCGCCCTCGGGAACTGATTTCCTCGACTTTGTTTGTAACATAAAACCCGCTGCCAGGCCGCGGTTGGAGATACCCTTCCACCACCAGAATATTCACAGCCGAGCGAACCGTAGGCAGGCTGCGACCGGTTACCTGAATCAGTTTTCGGATTGAATAAAAGCGCTGGCCTGTCCTGAATTTCCCTTTCAGTAGTTCCTGGCGCAAATTATTGGCGATCTCAAGGTAACGAGGATCAGTTCCTCCCGATTTCGAATCTTTTGTTGATTTTTGCCGAATTTTCCGGTTCTCACGCATAATGATGTTAATCAACTGTGTATGCCGCTAACACCAAAGCGAGTCAATTTTTTCTTGATCAATACCAAATTTGCACCTGACCACTTTGCGCAGCCTTAATTTCGCGAATAAATTTTTATTGGCTTCTGAACTCCAGAATTTATCAATTTGATTCTGGATTTCCACTTTCCCGATAGCTCTTTGGTGTTGTTTTTTGACGTTTATTGTTATCGGTATATTATCAAAAAGATAATAGATATTAGATAATGCATGATCTTAAAAATAATAAATTGAATGAAACCGAATGAATCATAAACCATTGTTAGTAATATAAATACATATAGTGTTTGCATTATTAAAAATACTAATTTTCATACGAAATATGAAAAAAATACTTAATATATATACAAAAAAATATAATTTATCGAAAAATACAGCATATTGTATTTAAAAAAGTAATAATATTATATTGACAAGGAAAAAAATATATACTGTATATAAACAGTTGAAGTATAAAACTGCTGCCTGGAATTTTCAACTGAACGGCGAAACTTTCTTGCTTGCAGTCGTCTCCAGTTAACCCCGCAAACCATACCCTGAATAAAAATGAAGATAAAAATCGAATTCATTCAACGCGTCGCCAAACTCGTGGCTTTCACCCTTTTCCCATTGGTATTTTCCCCCTGTTTCGGCCAAGCTCAAGATGAAAATAGCGACGAAAATGAGGATATCGCTACTCTGTCGGTATTCGAGGTCAATGCCTCCAAAGATGTAGGATACCAGGCCGGAATGGCAATAACTGCCACCAGGATTGGCACCGCTATTATAGACACCCCTCTTAACGTCCAAGTCGTTACGAGCCAATTCCTTGAAGACTTGAATATCGATCGAATAGGCGAATCCGTGCACTACGTCAGTGGTGCCTTGGGGGATGACCGAATATTTGATACAGGTGGCATACGGTTGCGAGGGCAGCCGAGCGGGAGCCCCTTTCGAAATGGTTACCAAAGAGCCAGGTCTATTGGGACGGAAAATGTCGAACGCATCGAGGTAGTGAAAGGTCCCACAACTGTCTTCTTTGGAGCGGGTAATCCAGGTGGTATTATCAATTACATCACCAAACGACCAGTCTTCCAAAACAAGTTTTCATTGAAGTATACCTATGGCAGTTATGATTTCAATAAAGTTCAGGCGGACGCGCAAATTGTGCTGGGGGATGATAAAACCGCGGGTGCACGCATATTCGCCTCTTATGAGGACAGTGAAGATTTTCGCGATTTCGAGACCAGAGAAGTCAAATACCTTTCACCCTCATTTAGGTGGCGACCCTCCGCTGCTTTCGAGTTGTCTGCCGAGTTCGAATATCGTAGGCAAACTGGAAACGAGGCCACCGTCAACCTCGCCGCAAACCCCGCTTTTCTGGCCGATTGGGCCAACCCACCCCAAGACGTGCAAGATGCCACCGGCCGTGATGCTGCGAATTTGCAAGATCGCTGGCGGATCAGTGATTCCAGGTGGGCCGGGGACGTTGAGGCAACACGCGGGGGGCGCCCTTTTCGTATAACGGAATATGTGAATGAGCTCAGCCCGAGAGGCTTGAAATTCAATCCTGGAGGTCCCGACGCTTTCGAGACCCACAATGCCGATGCCTTCAATCTGGAAGCGAAATTTCATCCTGCGGATTGGCTGGATTTAAGATATGGCTTCAGCTGGGTGGAAACTGAATTCGAAGATATCGAGGTCCCCATTACCGTCAATGGTGATGGCACCATCCGATCGGATCGCGTTCGCAGCCGTCCTGCGTCATCCGAAACCTACTCCCACCAACTCGACCTATTGCTCAATTTTAATTTTGCCGGGGTGGAGAATAAGTTAATTGTCGGCTTTGAACGAGTGGATGACGAAACCCTGAATCGGAACCGTTCATTTGATTTCAACCTGGAGGACGATGTCCTCGATGCCGCAGGAAACACCTTGAGCGGTCGCAATGTTTGGCGTTTCTGGGATCCCATGATTCACGAACCACTGTCCGCAAACAAAATATTGACCGGGTTTAGTTCGGCCTTTTCTACCGGAGATACTGAACGCAATGCCTATTATATAACACACCAAGGGACGCTATTTGATGGACGACTGCACACTATGGCGGGCGTTCGATATACTGACTTCAAGTCGCAGGGTGCCAACCAGAACGGCCCTCTGGACTCTAACGAAATAAATGCAACGGTTCCCATGGTAGGTGTTAATTTTCGCATATTCGACGGTTTCAGCTTTTTCGCCAGTTACAGCGAAAATTTTATCCCCACCTTCAATATCAGTGCGACCGGTCCGGGTGTCCAACCTGGAGAAGCCTTTTTGCTGCCGCCGGAAAGCGCTGCCGGTTGGGATATAGGAATCAAGACCGACTGGATGGACAACAAACTATCGGGAACATTTACAGTCTTCCAGTTGGAGAGGCAGGACCTGGCCCGAAACGACATTGCCAAGCGGGAGGCGGATCCTCGAAACAATGACAGTGATCCTGACAACGATATATTCTTTGTCACCACTTCAGGTTTAGAGCGTTCTCAAGGACTCGAATTGGACTTGATCTGGACGCCAAACACCAATTATCAATTACTGTTAGCCTATTCCTATACATGGGATGCCAAGCTTGTTAGTAATCCAGCCTTGGAAGTCGGCTCGGTGGCCGAGCAAGTCTTGATCGGACGCCGGTTGAGAACTGCTCCAGACCATTTGTTCAGCATGTTCAATAAATATACCTTTTCCAAAGGTCCCTTGAAAGGAGTTTCGTTGGGCGGCGGATTTCGCTACACGGGAGAGCATGGACCCCTTAATCATAACTTCCAGTTTAACCTTATCAACGAGTCTTCTTTCATAGTCGACGCCTTTATCGGCTACAAGACAAAGGTGGGAAATTCGGATGTCAGTTTTATGCTTAACTTTGAAAATTTGACCGACTCGGAATATTTTGTCGGTAATCGTGCGGCTGGCGATCCGTTAAAAGTATTCTTATCCTCGAAAATCACCTTTTAAGCCCAATGTTTCAAAAAATCGAGAAATGATTAAGTGCAAGGCGCAGTTCGTACCGAGCGAAGCGACATCCTTCAACCCGACTCTGTAGCGTAATAACCTACGTAACCAAGCGGTTTTCGGACTACAACGCAGCTATTCACGCTTGTCGCGTTTAGCCTTCCCAAGGGCATGTCGGAATTCAATAAATCCAAAAAAGAATATCCGAATATGAAAAAAAGTGAATCGAATCTGATTCTGGAACGAAACCGAAAATACATCGCAGGTGGAGTAGTTTCACTTAATCGACTAATCGAGCCTATGCGCGTCTTTGAGCGAGCCCAAGGCGCATATATTTGGGATGCTGAGGGGCGCCGGTATATAGATTACCATTCTGCCTTCTCACCCTTTTTACTCGGCCATTGTGACCCAGACGTTGATAGTGCGGTGGTTGAGGCAATCGGGAAAAACCAATCGCTCTTTGGCGCAGGCACCACCCGTTGGGAGGGCGAGTTATCGGAATTGATAGTCAATTGTGTGCCATCAGCTGAGCAAGTCCAGATCACCAATACGGGGACCGAAGCAACCTACCACGCCGTTAGAATTGCCAGGGCTGCAACTGGGCGGGACGGCATTGTCATTATTCAGGGCGGATATAACGGATGGCATAACGATGTAGCCTTCAACCTGATGGATTCTACTGAAAGATTGGCTCAATCAAACCCCGGAGAAGAACGCCCGTTGTTCCCCATCAGCGCGGGCATTCCACACTCCGTACATCAACATGTGCATGTTGTTGAGTTCAATGATCTTTCTGCCGTAAGGCAGGTCTTTGAGAAAGGAACAATAGCGGGAATTATCCTCGAACCCGTCCTGCAAAATATTGGTATTGTGAAGCCCTTGACAGGCTACCTCGAAGGTCTGCGCCGATTGTGCGATGAATATTCTGTCTTATTGATATTTGACGAAGTTAAAACCGGATTTCGTCAAGGACTTTCTGGATATCAGGGGATGTGCGGCGTAAAGCCTGACCTATCAACCTTTGGCAAAGCGATTGCCAACGGTTACCCATTGGGAGTTATCGGGGGAAAACAGGAGTTCATGCGCTACTTGTATCATCCCGATTCTTCAAAGAGGGTTTTGATGGCGGGCACTTACAATGCTCACCCCGTACCGGTTGCGGCTGCCATCGCCACATTGCGTAAACTCAAAATGTATGAAGGAAAAATCTATACTCACCTGAAACGCTTGGGTAAAAGAATCGAAAGTGGCTTGCATGGCGTTTTTGCCGAATTTGGCAGGGACTATTCCATCGTTCGTCAAGGATCGGCTTTCATCGTTTATTTTATGGATCATGAACCTGTATCTTGGCTCGATATCGCAAATAACCACGATATGGACTTCGATCGCGCCTACAGAGCAGAACTGATCAAAGAGGGAATATTTTACTTTCCAATGCCGAACAAACACGGAAGCATTTCATACGCCCATTGTACCTCCGATATTGATGAGATGATTGAAACAACAGCTATAGTTCTACACCGGTTGGAAAGTAGGCTATCCTGAATCCAACACATAACTCCCTCCATCAATTTGCTGATTAAGGATAAACCACGCCGCGCAAATCGGTGTGGGTCAGGATAATCGGGTAAAGTGTATATAAAAAGGTCTTGTATCGTTGACATACTGTTTTATTCCCTTTTACCATAAAAATTATGGCGAAAGAAACATCAAATTTAAAGATTAACTACGAAAACCAGGGATTTGTCAGCAATATCACGGTCTTTTCAGAACGCGAAATCGCAGACTTTCGAGCCCAATTCAATGCCCTTGAGTCTGAATTGGGAAAAGAGACTTGCCAGACCGGTCTTATAGATTGGCATTTGAAAAAACGGTTCATTTGGGACTTATCTACGGGACCACGCCTTTTGGATTTCGTGGCAAAACTTCTCGGAGAGGGAATTTTTATTACGGCAACACATTTTTTCTGCAAATATCCGGACAAAAATACAGATTCTTTTGTCGCCTGGCATCAGGACGTGACCTACTGGGGTCTGGAACCTATGGAAGCCGTTACTGCTTGGATAGCGCTTGACGATGCGGATGCTGACAATGGCGCCATGGTTGTGCTTCCGGGTTCACACAAACTTGGGCTGCTTGATCACGGAAAATCAGAGAAAACTGGAAACCTCCTGCCGAAAAATCAGGAGATTGACAAAACATTGATCGACGAGAGTAAATTGACTCAATTATCCTTAAAAGCTGGTCAGATGTCTTTACATGACGGTTTGCTCATTCACGCAAGCATGCCTAATCGATCGAATCGAAGGCGTTGTGGGCTAACGGTGCGCTTCATCGCGCCCCATGTGCGGCAGGCAACAATTGGACCTCAAGGACAATGGTATAAACCCCTTTTGGTTCGGGGGGAAGATCGTTACAATCATTTTCCAAGCACACCGCTCCCCTTTCCCCTTTCGTCCTCTGGAAGTTAAGCAATTATGAATCCTTTGCCCTTTTTACTACACTATAAGCTTCTTGAAGTTCGTCTACATATTGAAACTTGAATGACTTGCATTTGTATTTATTATTCTCCAAAAAAAGAATAATTAAAAAACGTGAGCAGACCCAATGTAATAGTATTTTTTACAGACCAGCAGCGATGGGACACTATGACCGATCATGGGAACCCCTTGGGGTTAACACCCGATTTGGATCGCATAGCCAGGGAAAATACACATGTCGCGAAGAGTTTTACCTGTCAACCGTTGTGTGGGCCAGCACGCGCCTGTTTTCAAACAGGAATGTACGCAACTCAAACAGGTTGTTACCGCAACGGTGTTCCACTTCCACAAGATGCACAAACATTAGCCCATTGTTTTAATGAGGGTGGATATGATACTGGTTATATAGGAAAGTGGCACCTGGCCCCAGATAATTGTATAGGCCCTGTCGAGCGGCAATACAGGGGTGGTTATCAATACTGGCTGGGCGCAAATGTGTTGGAATTTACATCAGAAGCATATAATACAGTCCTTTATGATAATGATAACAACCCGGTAGACTTACCAGGTTACAGAGTGGATGCGCTGACTGATGCCGCCATAAAATATATCGATAACCATAGGCGCGATCCATTTTTTCTAATGATTTCATATCTGGAGCCGCATCATCAAAACCAAATTGATGACTTTCCTCCGCCAATCGGTTATCGCGAACGCTACACTGGCCGTTGGGCACCTCCTGATCTGGCGACCCTCGGAGGAAGCGCAAATCAGCATTTGGGTGGTTATTTTGGAATGGTGAAACGCCTGGATGAAGCTTATGGACGCTTAATTGATGCGTTGATAAGTCTTGAGTTACTGGAGAATACGATTGTTTTGTTTACCTCTGACCACGGGTGTCATTTTAAAACAAGAAATCAGGAGTATAAGCGTTCATGCCATGAAAGTTCGATCCGTGTGCCAACTGTTTTATCAGGCCCAGGCTTCAAGGGAATAGGCCGCTTGGATAACTTGGTCAGTCTGGTCGATTTACCTCCAACTCTTTTGGATGCAGCAGGTCTTGATATACCCCAGAATATGAATGGCCGCTCAATTCTAAGTTTAACGAAAAATATTGAAAATAAAGACTGGCCGGACGAGGTTTTCATTCAGATATCTGAGGCTCAAACCGGTAGGGCGATTCGTACACAGCGATGGAAATACAGCGTGAGTGCCGACTCCGGTGAAAGTCAACATGCCGACCAATATCACGAAGAATACCTCTATGATCTGCAAACTGATCCTTACGAGTTATCAAATCTCATCGGGACAGAGAAACATCGTCAAATAGCTGGCGAGATGAAGGATTTGCTATTGCGTTATATACTTGAGATAGAAGGTAAGACACCCGAAATATTTTCTGCATAAATTCTTTCTCAGTAAAACTGGAGAGTAATCTACTCTAATCTATCCCTAATATCCATGCTGAAGAGCTAGGTCCAATGAAGTGATTGCAGGATCTTGCCGTCTTTTCAAGGGGAGAATTAACAGCATAAATATCGTAAATTTATCTGAAACTCGGCTTTTTCAGGCTGCTACCGGGTCTGAAAACGGGAATGAGCCGTGGAACAGCAGGGTAGGGTCTCTCATACGATTTGTTTTTCAGCATCGTAAAGATGTATTCCCCAAGTTGTATCAGGGGAGGTGAGATCGTGGCGATTTGTCTTCCCATTGGTAACTCGGGCACTGAAACTCCATCAAGCACATTAAATATTAGCGATACTTTGGAGAGTGTTGTTTGAAACGACGTTTTCATTAAATTAATCAGTGGATTAATTCCGTCAGATTTAAGAACAAGAATAGCAGTAAGGGTTTTACGTTCCGAGATGAACTCTCTGATACGCGATGAATGGAAATCGTATTCCTTTTTACCTTTGGCCCTGAAGTAGAAGAGATCGCTTTCGCTCACCTCGACATCAAGTGCTTGCCCGATATCTTTCAGGGCGGCAATCTTGGAACTGTAATATCCGTCGGCAGGGTTTCCAGTGATGATACCCAGTTGCCGATGTCCCAATGCCCTCAGTGGCGATAGCACCATTGACGCATAAAGAAGATCATCTTCTCCTATGAATGGAATATCTAGATCCTTGAATTCTCGCATGGTTGTCAGGAGCGGAAGACCTGTCTCCTTCAGCTTTTCCAATAAGGGCCTGTCGTTTGGAGAGGCATGCAGCCAGGCTATTGCGTCCGGTTCCGTGGCAAGTATTTTCTCCAATTCTATATCAACAGCGAAATTTTCGTAAGGCGGATCGCTTCTTTGCAGAAATGAAATGATGCCCTTGTTCAGCTCCGCTGTATGAATCATACCAGAGAGAATTTTTCCGGTAAACCAAGGTTCGCTCGGTGTGGCAAAAGACGGCAGAACGACAAGGATTTTTAGTGCACCTTCCCCTTTATGTCGCTCGATCTTTTTGGTCACATAATAGCCGCTGCCATGTTTAGGTTCGAGAAACCCCTCTTCCACCAGCATACTAATGGCAGAGCGTACGGTAGGAAGGCTTCTTTGTGTTTTGGACATTAACCAGCGCACCGAATAAAAGCGATCGCCAGAATTGAATTTACCTTCCTTGAGTTGCTTTCGCAGGTCGTTGGCCAACTCAACGTACCGAAAATCTGAACCGTCCCGCTTGTATTTTATTGTCGCCTTGTTTTGTGCCATTTTCGGAATGATATAAATGAATTTATTGTGGGGAGCATTTACAATTTTCGATGGTAAAAGAGGATGAGTGTTCGAAAGTTCCTGTAATATGCCCCTCAAGATATGGAGGTCAGACAGAAAAATAGATACAGTCAATAGGAAACTGCAATCCTTATTTTTCTGCTCACAAACCGTGATTTTAGGCGAATATGGATATATTTTTTATATCCGCTGTAGTTTTGATAAATAATGGAGGCCCATATTCAACTCTATTAGAGCCTTTTTTCCCTATCATGGCAAGAATTCGCTTCAAAAATAGATACGGATTCAAAAATAGATACACTTATATGCAAAATTATACTCAATAATTAAAATCCGTTTTGACAGTTAATATTATTATTGAAGTGTAGCCATAACTACGAGCGATAACCTTGTAACTGAAAACCTACAAACCTAATTAACCCTAGAACCTATGAAAATTCGAATTTCAACACCGTTGAAAAAAATGCCCTTTGTCTCCAAGTATCTTTTTATCCCCCTACTCCTCATATTGCCTGTATCTTTAGCTTCGGCGCAGGAAGATGAAGAGGATGACGCTGAGGATATAGCGATTCTGTCTGAATATGTCGTCGATGCCAGTGCGGATTCTGGATATCGGGCGACGGAATCTCTTACGGCTACTAAAATAGGTACAAAATTAACCAATATCCCTCTCAATGTTAATGTCATCACTGAAAATTTCATTGACGACCTCGGTATGGATATCGTGGGTGAGGCGCTACGATATACCAGTAGTGCCATTTTCGATGAAAATAACAGCGCCTCCGGCAGCACAGCCATTAGGGGGTTTGGCGTTCAGTACATCTACCGCAACGGTTACCAGCACAGGCATTCGCAATCCTTGTCCAATGTTGCCCGTGTGGAAGTCATCAAAGGCCCGGCAACAATGTTTTTTGGCCAAACCAGACCTGGAGGCATCGTCAACTATATCACTAAAACTCCAAATCTCAGAAAAGGCGGCTACATCAATTACAAATTCGGGAGTAATAATTATAATAAAATCGATTTGGACTATCAAACGGTGGTGGGCAATGGGGAATCACTCGGTTTCCGATTAGTAACGAGTTATCGTGATAGTGAAGATTGGCGCGATTTCGAGTTTGCCAAGATAACTACCATTGCCCCATCCATCCGCTGGAGGCCTATGGAAAAGTTGAATATTACCTTGGAGTATGAGTACGTGAAAGAGGAATCCAATCGCTCTAACCCCGCTATTCTTCATACCCAACATCTAGCGGACTATCAGAACCCTCCATCTGCCGTGGTGGCTTTTTTCAAAGCAGATCAGGGATTTGCCACAGATGAGGAGACGGTTGATTATTTAAGAGGACGCTGGCGAGTGCGGGATAGCCGTAATTGGCAAGCCGATATACTGAAATCAACCGGTGTCCAGCATTTCCGGTTTAATAGTGGAGATGCCTCTTTCCTCTCCCCCAGTGGCAAAGCTTTCAATAGCGGAGGTCCCGGCCAATACGCTGATGCCATAGACAGGAATTTTAACATCAACATGACTTTTTCGGCGACTGAGTGGTTCGAACTGCGCTATGGGTTTTCCTACCAAAACGTGGACACCGACGAGTATCAGGCTTTCGGTTTTGTGGCGGGAGACGGGACCATTCCCTTTCGGGAGCGAAACAGGCTTTTGCGTAGAAACTATGACGTCCACCAGATCGACGGACTTTTCAAATTCAAGCTGGGCCCGATGAAAAACAAGCTGCTCACTGGTTACCAACGATCCGCCTCTGCGGATCAGTCCGACTCCCGAGGCTATGATTACAGCAATGTCGTTCCAGTATTTGCGCGGGATGGCACCTTGCTTGAAGGACGCCAAGTCTATGATAGATACGATCCAGGTTTTCATCAAGCTCCCAATATAAGGGATGTTACTACCGGAATTGTGAATATCGGGAATCGCAACACCAGTGTGGTGGAATCCGTATATGTTTCGCACCAGGGAGAACTTCTAAATGGGAAATTGCATACCCTCAGTGGTTTAAGAAATGAAAATAACCTGGAAGGACAGAGCAAGACGGTTCCTTCTGCTGGATTTACCTATGAGTTCATTCCTGGCTTTTTCGCGTTTGCCAGTTACAGTGAGAATTTTCTTCCTAACGGCTCAAACCTCACGGGTCCAGTGGATCCGAGTGAGGTCTTCAACCTGGCCGCCGAGCAAGGTATTGGAACGGATGTCGGCATCAAAATCGACTGGAATAACAGCAAGCTGACCGGTACCTTTACTTATTTCACGTTGGATAGAGAAAATATCCGCCGTCGTGATTTTGAGGCAGAAGAAGAGGATGGCCGGTCCGGTGTGCGGGTCTTCACCATCAGCGGTCTCCATCGTTCAGAGGGAATTGAGCTGGATCTTATCTGGACGCCAAACAACAACTTCCAGTTACTGATGGGCTACTCATACATTTGGGAAGCTAAAATAGTAACGGATCCTCAAGCGAGAGAAGGATTCGAGCGCGATACCCAGATTGGGAGACGATTGAATGTGCCTGAGCATAAATTCACCGCTTATGGCAAGTACTCGTTTTCCGAGGGATTTATGAAAGGGCTTTCAATCGGAACCGGAGTGCGTTATTTTGGCTCGACTTTCGGCAGCACATCATCCGTTGTCAGAGATTTTTTCAACCCAGCTTTTACTCAGGTTGATGGCTCAGTCAGTTACGAAACCGATATCCTCGGTTACACAGCGGTATTGACCATCACTGCAGAGAATCTCTTCGATCAACAGTCCTTGCAAGGAAACAACAATTCTTGGGGAGATCCTCGAAACCTCTGGTTTTCGACAAAAATTAAATTCTAGTTCAGAGTTTAGAACAGAATAAGCAGCCCAAGCCATAAAAATATGGCTTGCAATTGGAATAGATGAAGTATTTATCTTCCAGATATATACAGTATGTTTGCAGTTATCTGTCTTTATGCTTCCCCATTAATACTCCTTTATTAGATCAATCAAGATTATGACACCCAATCAGTTACGAGAAAAATTATGCGGTCCCGTTGTGGCCATGACAACTCACTTTAATGACGATTATACTCTGAATTTGAGCGCCATGCAGCGTTTGACCGAATATTACGTCGAACGCGGGGTGCCGACCGTAATAGTCAATGGCAGTACGGGTGAGTTTGCTTCTTTAAACATGGAGGAGCGAAAGCAGGTCATCGAAACCGTGGTCCGAACCGCTGCCGGCCGGATGACGGTGATTGCCGGTTCCGCCCATTCGGGGACACTTCCGGCCATTGACCTTACTAAATTCGCTCAGGATGCGGGAGCAGACGGTGTGATGATCACCCCGCCATATTACGGCTTCAGTGGATTTGATGGCCTTAAGAAACACTATAACATGATCAGTGAAAACACCGACATCGGCATTGTCGTCTACTTCAGCGGGGCCGTCATGCATACCGTAACAAACATTCTGGCCAACCCTGAATTGATGCTCGAGCTTGTCGAGGCCGGTAATGGCCATATCTCAGGGTTTAAGGATGCCTCTGGAAATTTTCATTTCTACCGCGCCGTGAGTCTTCTCTTGCAAGACAAAGTAGCCGTCATGGGCAGTAATGGCATGAACTATTACCTCTACGGCCATGAATTCGGATCACCCTGCTTTCTGACGGGGCTGGGCAATATATGGCCGCAATGGGAGATCGAGTTTTTCAAGTGTCTGCAAAATGGTGAACGAGAAAAAGCCTTGCGCATCGTAAAAGAGAAAGACCTTCCCTACCTCAAGGTCTGTGTTAAAACTCGCAATTACAATGCTGCCATAAAGTCACTCCTTGGCATGGCGGGATTACCCGGCGGCATAGTGCGCCCTCCCACACTCGATTGCACCCCCGAGGAAATTGAGATGCTTCGCGCGACTTGCACCGAGATCGGTCTTTTAGAACCGCTGACAGTTTAAAATTAGTTTTATTTCTCTGATTTTCAGATAGACCCTGAATCTGATCACCATCCGATGAAAATCACGGGAATTAAAGTTTTCCTCCTCAACCCCGGAGACAAAGTATCCTGGGGAACCGGATGGGGTAAAAACTGGGTGTTGGTAAAAATTTACACAGACGAAGGCCTGGAGGGAATTGGCGAGGCCTTCGGCACCGGCAAGGCCAAAACCACCGAGGCCGCGCTCTATGAGTATGAACGCTGGCTTGTGGGCAAAGATCCTACCGAGATTGTCCGCAATTGGATGGCCTATTATCGCGGGTCGCGGTATCCTCTTGGAACCGCTACAATGGCTGCGCTCAGCGCTATCGAACAGGCGCTCTGGGATATCTCCGGAAAGGCCTGCGGGCTACCTGTTTACAAGATGCTGGGCGGGCCATGCCGCGATAAAATACGCCTTTACGCAAGTAGCTATCTCACACAGCCAAGCCATTTTGACAAAGGCAATGACACACTGGTCGAGGGAGCCCTCAAGGTTGTAGAAGCGGGTTATACAGCGATGAAATTCACTCCGCAGCCCGACGATTATAAAACAAAGACGCCGCCGGAAATTTTGCGGGATTCAATCGAGCGCGTTCGCTCGGTCCGCCAGGCAGTGGGGGAGGATGTGGACATTTGCCTGGATTACCATGGACGCAGTTTCAGTCCTGCCGAAGCAATTAAGCTCGCTCAGGCAATCGAGCAATATCAACCCCTCTTTCTTGAAGAACCTGCGCTCACGGAGTTTCCGGCATCTTTGTGCGAAGTGAAACTTAAAACTAGCATCCCGATTGCTGGTGGGGAGCGCTGTATCAACCGTGAAAGCCTCAGGGAGATCGTGGAAAAGCGCGCGGTACACATTTTACAGCCGGAGCCCATGTGTAACGGAGGAATTCTTGAGACAATAAAATGGGCGGCCTTCTGTGAGCTTTATCATATCACAATAGCACCTCATCAAGCCTGCGGTCCGGTGTCGCTTCTTTCATGTGCCCATATTGATGCCTGCATACCTAACTTTCTAATACAGGAATGCAATGTGGAATTGGATTCACCTTTTACCAAAGACCTGTTTTGCGAACTTCCTGTGATCGAAAACGGGTACCTCAAGCTCCCTACAAAACCTGGTCTTGGCATTGAATTTAACGAGGAAGCGGTTGAAAAATATCCATGGAAACCGTGCGACCGGCCCGTGATCATCGAAAATGACGGCGGCATTGGCCTTGAGTAACGATCCATGATCTACCGTACACTCGGACGCACGGGACTTGAAATTTCCATTATGGGTATGGGGACAGGCGGAGCCGAGGACCCCCTCGGGCAAACCAGTGGCAGACCAGAAACAGAGGTTCACCGGCTGCTGCATCGCGCCTTTGATCTTGGCATAAATCTTTTCGATACCTCGCCCGGTTACATGGATAGCGAGCTCATCTTGGGGCGGGCATTGAAAGGCCTGCCCCATGAACAATTAATAATCTCCTCAAAGGTTTCCCTCGGGGATGATAACCGCGTTAAACAACCTGCCGAGGTTATCTCTTCTGTCGAAAATAGTCTGAAGCGCCTGCAGGTCGCTCATCTGGACGTCCTTCTCATCGCTGTCGGTAGCGGCGTAGAACATTTCGAGGTCGTAATGAACGAACACTTGCCGATCCTTTGCAAATTAAGAGATCAAGGAAAAGTCCGCTTTTTGGGTTCGAGTGAGCATTCACGTTATGATGGCGAGCATTTATGGCTGCAAAAAGTTTTGCCAACCAATTTTTTCGATGTAGCTATAGTGGCGCATAATATGATAAATCAGTCCGCCCAAAAAACGGTGTTTCCTATATGCAAAGAACTCAACTTGGGCGTCATTAACGTATTCACAGTGCGCCGAGCCCTTGGTTTACCTCATAGGACAAGAGAAGTTATTTCGGAACTGTTAAAGCTCGGGGTGATATCTACAACCGATATAGAACCACGAAATCCTTTCGGTTGGCTGCTCAGTGACGGTAAGATCAGTTCGGTGATTGAGGCCGCATATCGTTATGCCGCTTATACCCAGCCCGTGACAACGGTTATGAATGGAGCCAACCGAATATCATGGCTAGAGGAAAATATCGCTAATGTGCACAAAGGTCCTTTATCGCCGGAGGTAACAGAACGCCTTGGAAAAATATTTAGTCGAGTAAGTATACCCATCGGTAATTGATGTATAAAAAATCTATCGTTATATAAAATAGTCAATATTACAATACTTTATCTATATTTCAATGAAACTTGAAACAGTGCCTCTCAATGAATCTTATGCTGAAAACGGCTATGTTACCAACGTGTCAGTTTATTCTGAAGATGAGATCAATAATTTCCGCAAAAATTTCGACGAATTGGAAAGTCGCTTTGGCAAGGAAAAATGCCAAGTAGGCTTGATCGACTGGCATTTTATTGAAAGTTTTGTTTGGGATATCGCAACGGGATCAAAAGTGCTCGATGCCATACAGGAGGTGATGGGGAAAGACCTACTTTTACTCGGCACCCATTTTTTCTGCAAATATCCCGAGAAAGCACCCAAATCCTTTGTAGCCTGGCATCAGGATGTAACCTATTGGGGGTTGGAGCCGTCAGAAGCACACACCGCTTGGATCGCTTTGGATGACGCCGATGAGGATAATGGTTCCATGCTCCTGATTCCCGGTTCACACAAACAGGGGCAGCTTCCGCATGAAACCTCGAACACGGGGAACAATCTACTTTCAATCAACCAGCAGGTGTCCCAGGAGTTTATCGATGAGAGCAAAGCTGTGCAGCTTGAATTGAAGGCAGGTGAAATGTCCATTCACCACGGTTATCTTTTACATTCCAGCATGTCCAATGGTTCCGGTCGGCGAAGATGTGGTTTAACGGTTCGTTTCATACCGCCTTATGTAAAACAAGTCATGCAGAATTCTGTTGGTAAGAGATACTCGCCCATCCTCTTGCGTGGGTCGGATTACCATCACCATTTTCACGAAACCAAGCATCCTTATCCACTCATTGTTCAATGACCGGAGTTTGTTTCACACATCGATCTGTTTGGTCAATTATAGCTAGAGTCGGTTAGTTATGGGCTCCAGAATAAGTCTGATTTTCTACCTGTTATTGATTGCAAATCTTTCGGTCTTGGCGGGTGAGAAAAGGGATGAACTTCTGCGATGGGATCACCTGCCTTCATTACCGGATAAGGAGGGTTTCGCTGGAATGTTTTCCGGAGTTAGCAACAGCGCCCTTATCGTAGCGGGCGGAGCGAACTTTCCAAACGGTCCGCATTGGGAGGGCGGTGAGAAAGTTTGGTACGACAAGATATACATTCTTGAGGATCTGGCGGAAGGTTGGATGGAGATCAAGGCGCGGCTCCCCAATTCACTTGCCTATGGTGTTTCTGTTACCCATGACAACGCTCTCATTTGCATTGGAGGAGAGGATGGTGAAAAAACTTACAGAAATGTAATTAAAATCGAATGGACTGGACAACAGGCTAATATTACTTACCTGGAGCCTATGCCTGTTGGGCTTTCCAGAATGGCGGGAGGATTACTTGATGATGTGGTTTATGTCGTAGGAGGGAGGCAAAACAACGAAGTCCCGCTAGCGTCAAATGATCTTTGGGCATACCATCTAGGGAATCCCGGGCCACATAATATTTGGGAAAAATTGGCGCCATTGCCGGGTCCTTCGAGGATTTTTCCTGTAGTTGCTGTTCAGGACGACAGCTTATTTGTAATGAGCGGAATGGAAATTGATCCTGACGGTGTGGGACGCCATAATGTGCATGTTCCCTATCTGAATGATGGGTATCGCTATTTTCCCGGAGCGGGGAAAAAACACGGGCGTTGGCAAAAAATTGCTGACTTACCGCGCCCGGTTGCTGCCGCCGCAAGCCCGGCGATGACGCTTGGGCAGAGCCATTTTGCGATTTTCGGAGGTTTGGACGGCTCTTTGAGAAGCCTCGATAGGCGGAAGGTTCCCCCTTATTCACGAAATGTTTTGCTTTACCACACCATAACGAACACATGGGTACCTACTTCGCCTATTCCGCTTGGGAAATCACGGGTGACTCTCCCGGCGGTGACTTGGAACGGCAGTTATGTACTCGTAAGCGGAGAAAGTGGTCCGGCCAAGCGCTCTCCAGGAATGTTCGCGGTTAAGATGCAAAAATCCGATAGTTCCTTTACAGGGCTTGATTGGCTGGTTCTTGGCGCTTACATGGCAACGATGCTCGGAATGGGTTGCTATTTCTCAAAGCGGGAAAAGACAACGCGCGATTTCTTCCTTGCGGGAGGACGCATTCCGTGGTGGGCGGCCGGGTTGAGCATGGTCGGCACTACCTTGAGCGCCATTTCGTTTATGGCGATTCCTGCAGTGGCATTTGCTACTGATTGGGTAAGGATACTAAACTCCTATTCGGTTATATTTGTAACGCCTATAGTGGTCTATTTCATTCTTCCATTTTTCAAGCGATTGGAGGTAGTTACGGCTTACGAATATCTCGAAAAACGCTTTAATCGAACCGTCCGACAGATCGGAAGCGGCATTTTCATAGTAAACCAATTAGCGCGGGTAGGTATTGTTATGTATCTTCCTGCTATCGCGCTATCGGCTGTTACCGGAATGAATGTTTATTTGTGCATTTTATTGATGGGAGTTTTCAGCACCATATACACCGTCCTAGGGGGAATAGAAGCAGTTGTTTGGACTGATGTGGTGCAAGTTATAGTCCTCCTATTCGGGGCCGTTATTTGTTTGGCAATGATCATATTTGATACAGGTGGAATTGCCGCCTTCATGAATATTGGGTTCGAGTATAATAAGTTTCGCATCTTTGACTGGAGATGGGATCCAACAGCGATGGTCGTTTGGGTTATCGTGACGGGATCGATCTTTAAAACACTGGGCGTATACACAAGTGATCAGAGTGTTGTACAGCGTTATCTCACGACTAGTAATGAGAAGAATGCTGCCAAGGGTATTTGGACCAATATGTTCATGCTTCTCCCCTTGGGATTTCTATTTTATGGATTGGGCACAGGTCTCTTTGTTTTTTACAAATTGAATCCCGAAAGGCTCAGCCCCGGGCGTACTGATGAAATCGTTCCCTGGTTTATCGTTCATGAACTTCCTGCGGGTGTGGCTGCGCTCGTGATAGCTGGAATTTTCTCGGCTGCAATGTCTTCGTTGGACAGCAGTATGAACAGTACTGCGACCGCCTATGTTACTGATTTTTATCGGTGTTTCTATAAAAATACTGATGACAAACGCTGCCTTTTCGTTGCAAAATATGTAACGGTTTTTGTGGGCATTGTTGGCACCGGTGCGGCCATGTTGTTGGCATCCATTGATGTGAAATACATCATGGATCAGTCACTTATCCTTTTAGGCCTAATTGGAGGTGGGTTGACAGGAATTTTCATTCTCGGCATATTCACCTCCCGTTGTAGCGCTGTCGGGGCTATTGGTGGTGCTGTTGCTGGATCGCTACTGCCGCTAATAATCAGTCATACCACTAATCTGAACTTTTTTCTTTACGGTGCTATAGGAGTAAGTTCATGTGTAGTAGTAGGCTATACGATTAGTTGGATCGTTCCAGATAAAAAGTGCAATCTAAAGGGTCTTACTATTTTTACTATTAATTGATTAAATTGATAATTCTAATTTGAACAATGAAATGCACGCTATAAGTCAAACTTGGCATGGACCGCGTCTTAATTTCATCAGATGGAATGGCCTAAAACTCATAACCATTGAAAACGAACGCATACGTGTAGTAATTTGGCCCGAACATGGAGCCGACATTCTTGAATTTCGGCATAAGGCAACCGATATCGATGTACTTTGGAAAAATCGATATAACTATCCTCCTAAGTCCCGAGCGCTAGATCTGCCACATGGCGGGCGAAGTGAATTTTATGATGTTTTCCACGGGGGCTGGTTTGTTTCATTGCCCAGCGGGTTTTTCCCCGGCGACTATTTTGGTGCATTGCTAGGCTGTCATGGCGAGTTGCACAGCATTCCCTGGGAGGTGGAAGTGCTTGAACAGTCCGCCCAACGCGTTCGTATCGCACTTACTGGAAGTAGTGTAAGGACACCCTTGAAATTGAATCGAGAGATTATTCTTGAAACAGGTGAACCCTTTCTTAGATGGACCGATACGCTGTACAATCGCGCTGACATGCGGTTGCCAGTCGCCTGGCTGCAGCATCCGGGATTTGGGGGACCGTTCATAGAGGGAGCAGAGTTGGTAACTGCAGCCAGTAGTATCTCTGTTCCTCCCGCTGATCGGCCTGAACTTTCCCAGCTTGTACCTGAATATCGTGGTGTGTGGCCAAGGGCAAAGGAGCAACAAACCGGTATACAGCGTGACTGCAGTAAAGTACCCAATCGTGGAAGTAAGATTGAGCACGTCGTCCAATTGACCGATTGGGAGTATGGGTGGGGAAGTTTATGGAATCCGAGATTTAGCCTCGGTTTCGGTCTGCGTTGGGACGAAGATATATACCCTTATGCTTGGTCGTGGGCAGCCGGTTGTGGAAATCAGACGTATCCACTTTGGGGGACCTGTCATACAATCACTCTTCAGCCAAGTACCTCCCCACTCCTACCATTTGCTCAATTATTAGAAAAAAATGAAGTTCTATGGGTTGAGGGACATGGACAAGTAGCTACGCCCATGACAGTTGGTTTTACCACCAGAAAAGACGAAGTTCTTGAGCTTTAAGGCATGATAATGGTCCAACTACATTTTGTGTTCGAGAGCAATGCTTTTCCTTTTCCCTCAATGGAAGCAATCGACTTCCTTAAAACCAATGGACTGTGTCTGTATGAGAGAGCGGAAATCCCAATAAAATTATGTCAATTGAACTGACAAACAAAGTTTGCCTCATCACAGGTTGCGGCGAAGGAGTCGGCCTGGGAATAGTGCAGGGATTTCTCAACCGGGGGGCGAAAGTCGCTGCGGGGATCCGCAGTATGAATAAATCGGCCGATGCTGTGGCTCCCGCCTTTCCAGTGCTTTGTGATGTAACCCAACAGGACGAAGTAAAACAGGCTGTTTTGAAAGTTCTTGAGAAATTCGGGCGGATCGATGTGCTTATCAATAACGCTGGCATTTACCCACGAACCCCAGTTGAGAATATGACTTATGACGAGTGGCATCGCATTCTTGATATTAATCTTCACGGTGCATTTCGATGTTGCGAAGGCGTCATCCCGCATTTTATCGAAAACAGGTCGGGTGTAATCATAAATGTGGGGAGTATCTCACTGCGCCTGGGGATGGGAGAACTCGTCCACTACGCCAGCAGCAAGGGGGGCTTGGTCGGTATGACGCGGGGCCTCGCCCGGGATTTGGGCAAATATGGCATTAGGGCCAATTGTGTACATCTCGGAGCAGTAAGAACGGAAGGCGAATTGAGGCTTTTCCCGGATCAGGATAGTATCCTTGAGGACCTGAACTCCAAACAATGTTACCCCGGTCGATTGACTCCGGAAACCGTCGAACCTGTTTTTGCCTTTCTTGCCTCCGATGACAGTATCGATATCACTGGTCAGTGTCTAACCGTTGATCGTGGTTGGACCCATGATTGAGTAAACATCGTATAAAGGAAAACAGGCAAAGCTGGATAAATGAGAGAGAAGATAAAGATTTTTGCTCAGATCGCGATATGGATGACTCTGTCGGCATGTGGATTGTTCTTTATGCTTTATTTTTGGGCGGTGATCCTTAGGCCTGAACTCCGGAAAAATCCTGTAGTTTACAGTGAAAAACAGATTGCTGAAATAGAAAAATTGCGGGATGTCAGTTTTGATCCGGATAACGTTCCAATAGTCTATCGTGAAGTTGATTATTCGGAGGGCAGATCCGCAGAATGGCATCCTGAAGGGGAGCCTCCGATTTTGGCCGAACTGGTAAAAGAGGGTAAATTGCCGCCGGTTGAGGAGCGCGTTGGGGAGGAGCCATTGGTTCTGGAAGGAGTCGAGGGGAGTGGCGTCTATGGGGGCACTTGGTATCGGCTTGAAAACGTCGAAAAGGGGCCGGGAGGCCAGATGGATTGGCGGCTCTCGGGTACGAGTCTGGTGCGGTGGTCGCCTTTGGGTTATCCCATTGTTCCCCATGTGGCCAAAGGTTGGGAGGTATCCACCGATTTCAAGGAGTGGACATTTTTCTTGCGCAAAGGGATGAAGTGGTCCGACGGCCATCCATTTACCACCGATGACATCGTATATTTTTGGCAGGATCACTGCGATGTCGTGTATCCGGGGACAAAACCAGAATGGCAAATGATTGATGGTCGGCGCGCAGTGATCGAGCAGATCGATTCACATACTATCAAGTTTGTATTTCATGCATCTAACGCTTTTTTTCTCGAACGTTTGGCAAGCGCCTGGCAGGGATATTATGCCCCTCGGCATTACCTGAAACAATATCATCCGGAAGCGGGGAATGACGCGCTGATAGAAGCGTCCATGAAATCCAGGAACATTCCCACGCGTAGACAGCTTTACCTCAGCCTGACATCCAATAATTACAACGGTTACTATAATGTGGATCATCCCCGAATTTGGCCGTGGATTTACCGCACCTATCGCGCCAGCGCACCCCAGGAATTCGTGCGCAATCCTTATTACTGGGCGGTCGATACGGAGGGCAACCAGCTTCCATATATAGACAGGATCCATTTCGATGTGGTTAACCAACAGCTCGTGCCGTTGGCCGCATCCAGCGGTGATGTGACAATGCAGGCACGGCACCTGCGTTTCGACCAATACACCCTGCTCATGTCCCAGCGGGAAACGCGCGGTTATGAAATTTACCACTGGTTTCCCTCTGATCGATCGGTGTGGACCCTCTGGCCCAATTTGAATCGTGTGTCCGAGACAAATAACCCCGCCTCGGAGATGAAAGGAGAACTGCTCAATGAAAAGACCTTCCGCCAGGCTTTGTCGCTGGCCATCGACCGGCGGCAGATTATCGATGCGGAATATCATGGGGTAGGTGAACCCTCACAAGCGGCGCCAGGATACGAATCAGTGTTCCACCATAAAGATCTCATGAAAAGCTTTGTAGAATACGATCCAGAACGCGCCAACCGTTTGCTGGACGAACTTGGAATAGCCCAACGAGATAGTGAGGGCTACCGCAAATTCAGAGATGGAACCCGCATGGTATGGTTTATGGATTACACGGAACTGACTGGTCAGGGCCCGGCTCAGTTCATTGTTGAAGATTGGGCCCGTGTGGGTATTCGCGCCATTTATCGGGAAAGGGCTTCACGGTTGTATCACAATGAAAAACAGGCTTTGAAGCATGATTTTACCGTTATGGGAAGCTCGACCGAATTTCTTCCGTTGATGCAGGCCCGCAGTTTCGTGCCCGTCAACCGCGAAGCACATTTCGCAATCGGATTCGCAACTTGGTACCTGAATGGCGGACTTGATGGCGACGACCAGGCAACCTCGAATCCCGGTTCTATCGAACCACCGTTGGGGCACCCACTTCGCCGTGCCATGGAAGCCTACGAAGCAGCGTTGCGCGCTCCGACCAAGGAGCAGCAGCGGGACATTTTTAAAGAAGTGCTCGACATTGCTACGGACAACGTTTGGTCAATCAGCATATCAACTTCTCCGCCTCAGTTGGCAGTGGTTAAAAACGGCGTCCGAAACGTACCCCGCAATGCAGTCTCCGGTTACTATTACGCAACCCCGGCCAACGCAGGTCTGGAGACGTATTATATTGAAAATGAGAACCTGAAAAAGGATGCCGGTAGACGGGATCAACTAAAAAAGGCAATGTTGGAGCCAGAATCAATGTCGTCAAACGGCTTTGCCAAAAATAGAGATATTTCTGCAGGCGGGGACCGTAAACTAGGAAAACTGATTCGCAGCCTTGTTTTCGGAATTATATGCCTGATTTTAGTCCTGGCGGGGATATTCCACCCATATATCGGTAGACGATTGCTATTCATGATACCCACTCTGATGATTATTTCTGGTATCGCCTTCACCATTATTCAATTGCCACCAGGGGATTTTATTGATTCGCGTATTCTCGCCCTGCAAATGAGCGGAGAGGAGGCCAACCTGCAGGAAATCGAGGAGTTGAGAGAGGTTTTTTACCTGAACGAACCCATGATAGAACGCTACGCCCGTTGGCTCGGTCTTTATTGGTTTGCCTCGTATGAGTCGGGCGACACCGGGTTGTTGCAAGGAAATCTAGGGCGGTCCATGGAACTGAACCGTCCGGTCAACGATATTGTGGGAGAACGCATTATACTAACGCTTTTTATCTCGTTGGGCACTATTCTGCTTACATGGGTTATCGCATTGCCCATAGGGACTTATTCGGCAGTAAAACAGTACACCACGGGCGACTATTTTTTCACTTTTTTGGGTTTTTTCGGCATGTGTGTGCCCAACTTCCTGCTCGCCATCATCCTAATGTATTTAGGCAGCCAATATCTGGGCATCAACCCGACTGGGCTTTATTCCCCCGAATATGCCGCTCAGCCCGATTGGACTTGGGCGAAAGCGACCGATCTTCTGAAACATATCTGGGTTCCAATCGTGGTGCTGGGTATTGGAGGAACTGCCACAATGATGCGGGTGATGCGTGGTAATCTACTGGACGAACTGAAAAAGCCCTATGTCACAACGGCACGGGCCAAAGGAGTGCGGCCCTTTAAACTGCTCATCAAATATCCGCTACGCCTGGCGCTGAACCCGTTTGTTTCGAGCATTGGATCGCTTTTTCCACAATTGGTGTCAGGCGGGGCGATTGTGGCCTTGGTTATGAGTTTACCCACGGTGGGGCCGCTCATGTTGCAGGCATTGCTGGCCGAGGACATGTACCTGGCTGGGTCTATGCTCATGGTGTTGAGCCTTCTGGGGGTAATGGGTACACTGGTCAGCGATTTGCTGCTGCTCTGGCTAGACCCGCGGATAAGAATGGATGGAGACAAAAGGTAAAACATCAGCCAACATGAATAAACCGAACATCCTTCTTTTGATGACCGACCAACAGCGATGGGATGCCATGGGTTGCAGCGGAGGGTGGGTGAGAACGCCATACATCGATCGCCTGGCGCGGGAGGGCATACGATTTTCCAATTGCGTTACCAATTCGCCCGAGTGCATGCCGGCGAGAATTAGTTTGGCCACTGGCCTCTATCCTCACAATACAGGCGTCTGGCAAAATAAAAACTTCACCCTACCTGCAGAAACGCCCACATGGTTGCAAGAGATTCGGCAAGCGGGTTACCGGACGAGTCTTTTCGGGAAAACTCATCATTATTCACATGACCGCGACCTGCGTGAACAGGAAACCCTGCTTCATGCCCATGGGCTGGATGATATCGACGAAATAGGGGGCCCAAGGGCGAGTGCGCAGGTGATGAGTAACTTGACCGCGCGATGGGAGAAGAAAGGGTTGCTCGAAGACTATAGACACGATTTCAAGGGACGGTACAACGCTAAACCACACCTGGTACAGCCATCTGCATTGCCACTGGAAGAATATGCTGATATTTATGTCGCGGAACGGGCCATTGATTATCTTTCAGATTATAGACGTCCAGAACCGTGGTTTTGCTGGGTAAGTTTCGGAGGGCCGCATGAACCTTGGGATACACCCGAGCCTTTTGCCTCGATGTATACCCCCGACTCCATGTCCCCGGCTCTTCCCGCATGCAGCGGGGCTCAAATTCGTCCAAAAGGTCTATTGGATGAGATGCTATCAAACGGTGGTTCACATTTACCTCACTTTGAAGAAAATGAAATCGAAAAAATGCGTGCCAATTACGCTGGTAATATCACATTAATCGACGAACAAATCGGCAAAATCCTCTCAACTATCGAGGAACGCGGCGAATTGGAAAACACTATCATAGTCTTTACTTCCGATCACGGTGAAATGAACGGCGATCATGGACTGATTTACAAGAGTAATTTTCTGGATAGTGCGGTTCGCATTCCACTGATTATACGCACACCAGACATCCTGAAAAGTTCCAATGCCGGATTGGTAAGCGATACTTTTGTGGAATGGTTCGATATCGGATCTACATTGGTCGAGCTTGCTGGCGCTAAAATCAAACATCGGCAATTCGCCAAGTCGCTTTGCCCGACATTAAATGATCCTGATGTCGAGCATCGCACTGAGGCGATCTCAGAGTTTAAGGATGAGATCATGTATATAAACCATGATTGGAAAATGGCGCTTAATTGCCAAGGGGAACCTTACTTGCTTTTCAATAGGAAAACTGACCCCAACGAAACAACCAATCTGTCTAATCTGCCCGAAATGAAGAAAATTGAAGCCCGTTTGAAGGAAAAAATCAAATATCGTTTGGCATCCAGTGACTACTGGATCAGCGAAAGAAGTTAAATTAACATCGCAACCGATGACTGTTTTAACCGAACCTCTCCCTGCTGTTCCCGACATAGCGGCTAATGTGAGGAAGCGCTCTACTTCTACCTTGTCGCAGTGGGCGTTAATTAGGTTACGGTTTTGTAAACACCGGCTGGCTGTGGCCTCTCTACTACTTTTGGTTCTGCTTTATTTGATGGCAATTTTTGCCGAGTTTTTCGCTCCCTACACCAATGAGTGGCGCGACCTTGATTATGCTTACTGCCCGCCCCAACTGCCATTGTTTAGCTTC
>JAJFLU010000037.1 GCA_021772515.1 Opitutales bacterium | reverse complement strand
AAGCCTACGTCGAAGGGCTGATGGAACGCGGCAAGCCATACAAATGCGCCCTGGTAGCGGCCATGAGAAAAATTCTCATACACCTGCAATCACTGCTAAAAAAACACCAATTAGCACTTGCATCATGACACAATTGCTTCCTCATTCTCTTTGTCTTCCTCAATTTTAGTGTAAGATGTTGTTATCAAAAGAATAAGGGATGAAGAGAAAGAGCAAGACGAAGCTGAAGATTTTCGAAAGAAAGACCTGGTACCTATCTCAAGTTACCGTCATTCGTCCCCCGAACGCCAAAAATCCACCAATCGCGCCTACTGTATATTTCCACTTGCCATTTTTTACGATTATTCTAGATTTTTGATACGTTAGATAATTTCGATTACCAACCCTATGAGAATTGCCCGAATACTATTGCCGATATCGATTCTGGTTTCACTGGCGGCAACAAATAACTTGGCCGCGAAATCTCAATGGTACTCTGGCAAATCGGCGAATTTTGAATATCTGAGTAATGCCAATGAGAAGCTCTCCAAAAAAACTATCCTGGAATTCGAGGAATTTCGAGAAGCCCTATTAGCTCTATTTCCCCAGCTCCGCAATTCACTCCGTAAACCGCCATTTATATACATATTCCGTACCAACAAGATATTCAAACGCTATAAAAAAATTATTGAGGGAAAACCCCAAAATGCTTCAGGCTTTTTTGTTAATAGACCCAATCAAGCAATTATTGCTCTCCATCTTGAAGGTAATTTCGATATGACAAGGGATCGAATTTATCATGAGTTCATCCATTATTTATTCAAAGATGATCCCAAGCTGAGGCCAGTTTGGTTTGAAGAGGGATTTGCCGAATACTATTCTACAATTCGTATTGTAAAAGGCCGCATAGAAATCGGGAGGGCTGATCCTGGCAGTGTCCATCTTCTTCAAAATATGGGAATTATACCGATGCAGGATTTTTTCCGTGTTACTAAATCATCGCCTTATTATAAAGAAAGCTTAAAGCAAGGTCAATTCTATGCTCAGTCATGGGCCTTCATTCACTATTGCCTGCTCAGCAATAATCTCCGTTATGCTAACGCTTTTTCGGTTTTTACCGATCAGTTGGATTTGAACTCGGATATTGATACTGTATTCGAAAAATCCTTTGGATTTGATATTGATGATATGGAAACTCAGATTCGAAAATATGTTTACAGTGGCAAATATCAAATGATTTACATTCCATTTGATGATTCAATCGTAGATAGAAAATTTTCTATCAATAAAGCCCGGGATGCCGAAATAGAGTTTTATCTGGGTGATCTTCTATTGATCGCCAATAGAGGTGCCGAATCCAAGCTCCGTTTAGAAAAAGCTAAGGTTTTATTGCCAGACTGGGCGAAACCATACGAAGCTCTGGGGATTCTCGCCTTGAGAAACAAGCAATGGAACCAAGCCAAGGATTTTCTATTTGAAGCCGAGAGCCGGAAGTCGAAAAACGCCCAAGTATATTACCATCTCACGACATTGGATCTCGGGTTGACCGATAAGGTTTTGTTTTATAATTCGAGATTAACCGGAGATCAGGAATCAAGGGTTATTAGAAGATTAGTTACCGCAATCAGTCTCGATCCTTATTTTCGTGAGCAATACACCATCCTGACCAATGTCTTGATTGAATCAGAGAAAAAATTTGGGGAGAAATCATTACAATTTCTCCATCGGGGGCTGATCCTTTATCCGGGGGATTCGGAACTTGCGTTTAAAATCGCCAAATTGGAAATACGCTCCGGTTTTGTCGATCAAGCCCAAGAGACTCTGGCGCCGTTTCTAGGTGAGGAAAATGAAGAACATATTCGGACGGGCGCACGAAAGATTCTTGGAGATTTATAGAAAACAATACGTTTCGGAACAAAGTGATGCCCGTTGGCGTCGATATCTATTCCAAACCAAATATTGACGTATTTCGATTATCTGATAGTATTCCAGCCTTTGACGATAACAGGGAAACCTCCCACAAATTGGTTCATTTCCCCCGCCCAAATATACCTTCCCGTTCCAAAAGACCTATTATTTCTACACATGAGTGAAAGCGTGAAACCGATTCCGGCCCCCAAGATTAAAAACACCCTCGATCAGCTCAAGGCCAATATTGGCCGGGTCATTAAGGGCAAGGACGATGTCATCGACCAGGTGGTGGTCTGTATGCTGGCGGGCGGTCATTTACTGATCGAGGATCTGCCCGGGCTGGGCAAGACGACCCTCGCATATTGCCTCGCCCGCTCCATCGATTGCTCCTTCTCGCGCGTGCAGTTTACCAGTGATCTCCTCCCCAGCGATGTTATCGGCGTCTCCGTTTACGACGAGCAGGTCAAGGAATTCGTGTTCAAAAGGGGCCCGATCTTCTCGAACATTCTCCTGGCCGACGAGATTAACCGCACCACCCCGAAAACCCAATCCGCCCTTCTCGAGGTCATGGACCGGGGCAAGGTCTCCGTCGATGGGCAGACATACACCGCGGCAGCCCCTTTTATGGTGTTTGCGACGCAAAATCCCGTCGATTTCGAGGGCACATTTCCCCTCCCGGAAAGCCAGATGGACCGCTTTTTAATCCGTATGCAGATGGGTTATCCCGACTACGACAAGGAGCTGGAAATTCTGCAAAACAGCACTCTACGCTATGATAGCATACGGCCCGAGCCCGTTATCACGCGAAAGGAAATCCAGCAGATGCAACAATTTGTCTCCCAGGTATTTGTGGAAGATAGCCTGATGCGCTATATCCTCAATATCGTGGCAAAAACCCGCGAGGAAAACGAATTTCGCGCCGGCGTCAGCACTCGTGGAAGTCTTTCCCTGAAACTCGCCGCACAGGCCGCCGCCCTCGCAAACGGGCGTAATTTTGTCATCCCGGAGGACATCACCAAGGTCATTTTGCCGGTATTCACCCATCGCTTGGGCCTCCGCAGGCAAACCTCCGACAAGCTCGAGGAGCGGGAAATTGTGAAAGGCATTCTACGCAAAATAATAGACTCGACGCCCATGCCGGTATGAAGCAGGAGCAACGATCCTCCTTCCCCACTTACTCAAACCATTTGTTTATCGAGGTATCTCACCGATGAAGGCCAAGGCAGCGCATGGCGGTGGCGGTGGCGGCAGCAGCCCGATGCCAGTCGAGTGGGCCGATCCGGGGTTTTTCACCCGCCAGTCGAAGACCCGCAATTTTTTCCGTCTCCTCAAGCAGCTTGTGGTGCCCCCCGAAGGGCATAAAACCATCCCCACCCTGGCCGGTATTTTTCTCATTTTGCTCACCCTCGGGATCGGTTCGGCAGCCTATAATACCTCGAGCAACATCCTCTTTATGACCCTCTCCCTCCTTTTGAGCAGCCTCCTCCTGAGCGGCATTCTCTCGTGGATGAATTTCAAGGGAACCCGTTGGCGCCTGGTCCTCGAGCCTCATTTCCGGGCCGGTGAGGTAACACCCATCCGCATCGAACTGACCAATAACAAAAAATTACTGCCAACCTACAGCCTCTGGTTCGATGTCCAGGCCGCCGTCTCCGAGGAATCCCACCGCATCTTCCTTCAGGAACGCCTCGATGCCTCCTCCAGTGTAAAGCTCGACTGGATGTTCGAGCCCAAAAGACGGGGCATTGAGAGAATCAATATCGCCGGTTTGGAGACTCAGTTTCCCTTCGGTTTCCTCCGCAAAATAATCGGCGGCGGCATTTCGCGCGATGTCGTCGTTTGGCCCAAGCGGGTTGACTACAATTTCAAAACCATCACCGGTCGGCACGCCCACAAACAGGGCAGCACCAACTTCAAACCCGGCGGCGGCTCCGAACTCGTCAACCTCCGCGAATACCAGCCGGGAGACCCCCAAAGGCTCGTCCATTGGAAAGCCAGCGCCCGCCTCCAACGCCTCATGGTCCGCCAAATGTGCGAGGAAAATCAGGATGCCTACCTCATATTTCTGGAAACCCCGGCCTCTCACTGGTCTGAGGGCGAGCAATTTGAAAAGCTCTGCAGCTTTGCCACGTCACTGGCCGAGGATTTATACATGGAGGACCGCCTTTGGGGCGCCGCCCTCAATGATGAACCGGTTCTCCCCATCAAAAGATTGAGCGATCTGCACTATTTTCTGGAAAAACTGGCCGCGCTCGCTCCGGTCGAAGATTACCGCCCCCTCAATGAAACGAGGGCGGCCACAATTATCACATTCTCACCCGGCCCTGACGACCGGGTTTTTGCATATGTCGGTGGCAATTCCACGGGTTCGGCTTAGTTTCGAGGAGCTTTACCAGCTCAAATGGATGACCGGCGGGCTCCTCTCGCTCGTCTCCCTCTGGACTATTGCCTACCTCGAATTGAACAGCGGGCTCCTCCTCGCTGTGGCCGCAATTTCCATTTTTGTGACAATGATATTTCCGGGACTGCCGGGAAAGATTCCGGCCATTTTCTGGAATTTGGCAACCCCCGCCCTCATCGTCGCAATCATCCTCGATTTTTTCTTCGCCCGCCCCGATATCATACCTCCGCTCGTGCGAATGGTCTTGCTCCTTGTGATGGTTCGCTCCCTCCAATACCGGCGCAAACGCGAGGACATGCAGTTGATCTTGCTATGCCTCTTTATGGTCGTGATTTCCGGCGTCCTGACCCTCTCGTTGACCTTCGCATTGCAGATTCTTCTCTTCACCCCCTGTGCCATGGGTCTGCTCTTCGTCATCAACCTCACAGAATCCAACGACCGAGGCTCACAGGTTCCGCCCGGGCTTTGGGATGAGTTTAATCTCGGCCACTTTCTCAAACGAACCGTCCTCGTCCTCGATATGCGGCTCTTGGGCTTCGCGGCGGTGCTCTTTCTTGGTGTGGTCGTGGTTTCCTCCCTCATTTTTCTATTCATACCCCGGTTTCGGCTCGATCAGGCAATCCCCTTTCTCAACCTCAAGGGCAAAGCCCGCTCCGGGTTTACCGACAGTATCAATTTTGGAGATGTGGCCGAGATAATCGAGGACGATAGCGTCGCCCTGCGGGTCGATTTACCCGAGGGCAGAGAGGCCCCCGTCAACCCCTATTGGCGCATGATTGTGCTCGACGAATACTTCAATCGCTCCTTCCGCATGTCTTTTTCGGCCAAACGGGAGAACCGCATTTACTCCGATCAGCAGTTCATCATGAAAAGCCCCCCCGGCTCCCAATGGGTGGAAAACAGCACAGACAAATGGACCTTCTACCTCGAGGGCGGAATCAGTAAATTTCTCCCCATCGTGGGTCCCTTCCAATCCCTCCGCTTTCAGTCACGCAAGGATGTCGAATTCAACGAGCTTCTCAAACTTGCCGGCACTACCAGCATCAGCAGCGGCGTCCTCTTTTACCAAATTTCCCAAATGGAGCCTGCCGACTCGATTGCCGCGAATCCCATATTTCGGGGGGCAAAACCTCTGGCCGAAATGGAAACCGTTTTTCTCGACCCCGCCAAAAGCAAAGAGCCTAAAAAAATCACCTATCCTCAAACAACCCTCGCCGTCCCCGGTGGCATGGCCAACCTCGAAATCCTCACCGCCGCCATCGGGCGCATCACCGGTGGTGAAACACTCGGACCCCGCGAGTTCAGCATCCGCGCCGTGGATTACCTCCGCAGTCAACATGGCTACTCGTTGAACGTCGCGATCCCCCCCGGAGAGGCCGATGAGGTCGTCCGCTGGCTCGATTCCACCCAACCCGGCCACTGCGAACTATTCGCCGGCTCCTTTACCCTCCTCGCGCGCCTCGCCGGGATTCCCACCCGTGTCGTGACCGGCTTCCAAGGCGGAACCTGGAGCGGTTTTGAAAATTACTACATGATCAGAAATCGCGACGCCCATGCCTGGTGCGAGGTCTATGACGGCGAGGGCAAATGGTTCCGCGTGGACCCGACGCCGGGAGCCGGTCGATTGAGCGATAACGAAAATTTTGCCGCCTTGCAAAACAAACTGACGATCGATACCTCATGGGGTGCCTATTTCGACAGCCTCCGCATCCTCTGGTACCGCCGCATAGTCAACTTCGACAAAGATCAGCAGGAGGAATTGGCCAGCAAATTCAAAATCGCCGGGGCCGAGACAATGAGCACACTCAAACTCCTCATAAATGATCGCATGGACGCCCTCAAAAACTGGTTTGTCCAACCCTGGGGCGGCAGCCACTGGGTGCGCGTGGGGTATCTGATATTAGTGTTCGCCGCATGCTACCTGCTCTTACGATATATCGGCTGGTGGCTGCCCATCATTTACCGCGAAGCAAAATTCTTTGGCCTCGACCTCAAAAGCGACCCAATCCGAAAAAAAGCCGGCAAACTGGTGGTACGATTTCGAGCCCGCAACAACGAAAACAAGCCCCACGAAATAGAAGGGCACCCACCCGAACACTGGGACCAAATTTACGACCAATTACTAATCCTGCGCTTCGGAGCCACCCACCAAAGACCCCCCCACCGCCCAATCTTCCGCCAAGCCCAAAAACTCCTCAAAACCCTGAAATAAAAAGACCGTCAAAAAAAAGCTTTGCCTAATTTAGTCATTGATCAATATTGGATGGGCCGCGTCACGTAGTCGAAAAATGAATCTGATAATTGATAGTATCTCGTTTCTCTTTTACTGGACTGTGGTTGTATTTTCCTATACTCTTTTATTGTTTCCAGGTCCATTTACCCCACTAGTATTGAGTTTAATATTTTTGCGTAAACGGCTGAAAATTCGATGCTGTCTTTCGATTTCTGCGCTGCTATCATTGATACTTTTTTTAGTTTGCATAGTTTACCCCTATTACTTTCAGGGGTATAAAGAATATGACCATTCGTATTTTCCGAGTGAGGGCTTTGGTATTCATCAAAACGACTTCGCTGACGCATTTGCCTACATTTATACTTCCTACGGGCATGGTTTTCTGTGGCTTTTGGTTGGGCTGCTAGCAACGGTGCATGGCCGAATTTTTTCACAACCCATAAGAGAAGCCATCTGGAAATCAACAATGGTGACTGCCTATGCGTATTTGCTGTTTAAATTTGAAACTATAAGTGAGCCAATGTCTTACATCCTGGAATAATTACCATCCCGCTAAATTGAGAGTCCAATCTTCCGCCAAGCACAAAAACTCCAAAATTAATAAGGCCTGCTCACCGCCATCAAGTTCATTGACCAACACCTCTCTTACATAAGGGATGTGAACTCACCCATCTCGACCGCCCGGAACTCCTTCAAAAACAAATCCTCGCCTCAATACACAAGCCGCCTGATTGAGGGCGTCGAAGACAGACGGGCCAATATCAAAAAGATGAACATCGCGTCTTTTGAGTTCTTAAAAGTTAGCATTCCATTGGCTATGGGCGTGCCCTTACTTTAGCGGGTTGTTGGTTTTTCCTCCTCATACTCTTCTACTATTCCTTTCAAGCCCAATTCCTCAAATATATAAAATGGAATGGGACGATCCCCATCGTCCAAAACAGGTATAATTACAAAAAATGCAGCCATGGTGGGCACTCCAAGACTTGCGATATATAATATCACTCCAGGTTCATAAAATTTATGTTTTTCAACCGTACTAAGTGCATGACTAGAACCCCGAGCCTTTGCAAATCCACAAGACCATTGGTTGCCCTTAAAAGCTGCTATGTCGAATGGAGAAAATGCTAGTAATAGCAAAATTATATAGCCTATCTGCATTAGGCTTTCTTTGCTTTTGAATTTGAAGAATCCCGAAATAGTTAGAGCTAATAAATAAAAGATACTATATAAAATAGTAACAATTTTCATGGAAATTGCTACTGAAAGCAAACCACCATGAAAACCCGCAATAACTAAAAGGATATCTTGTCTCTTAAATTTCATTTTCATATACTATATTGATTTATTGAATTGCTGAGTCTAACAATTAAAATAGGTCATATTTAGTTGGCGTGAACCATGAGCATAAACTTTTCGTCTTCCTCATCCTCTTTGTCTATCTCTATCTTGGTTTAGATGTTGCTTGTTGCTATTAATTAAGGGATGAAGAGGAAGAGGAAGAGGAAGAGGAAGAGGAAGAGGAAGACCAAGACGAAGTTTTTTGAAAAACGTCCATAAGTTCAATCCAATCGGGTCACTGTGCTTGGTTGATTATTCTAATGGCCACATTTTTGGGAAGAGGGGATCTTGGCAGGGGTCGCCGTGTTTTACGGCGGGGCCCATTTGGACTCCGAGGGGGTTGTAGTCGCCGTGTTTGTTGTAGGTGGCGCCTTGGGCCGTCATGTGGAAGACGATCGAGAGTCGCGGTTGGTCCGATAGGTTGGCCCGCGATCCGTGGATGGTGAGGCCGTCGTGGAAGCTCATTTGACCGGCCTTGAGGATGAGGTCTTTTTCGACCCATTTTTTGCCTTCCGGGAGCAGTTTTTCCCGCAAACTTTCGAGGTCTTTATTGAAAAATGTGGCGGAGTCTTTGATGAGGCCCCAGTTGTTCGAGCCGTCGATGACGCTCATACCGCCGTTGGAGGGGTCGGTATCCTGGAGGGCAATCCAGGCGGAGACATAGCCGCCGGGCGAGTCGAAGACGTTGAAGTGGGCGGCGTCCTGATGCCAGCCGACGGTGGTTTTTTCCGGTTGGGAGGTATCGCCAGCCTGGCCGGATTTCCAGATCACCTGGTGGAGAGTCAACCGGATTTCCGGCGAACCGAGGAGCCGGGATGCCATCTGGCCGAGCTCACCCGACGCGATGAGGGCGCGCATTTTGGCGTTGATCCACCAACTGTTGAAGGCGAACTGCACCTCCGGCGAGTCGGGGTCGAATTCGGATTTTCCCGAGAACCCGAAATAGGGCATGCAGTCGAAATCGTTCTCGGCTTTGAGCGAGCGGATGGCTTCGCGGCGCAATTCTTCGACCTCCTCGGGATCAAAGAGCTGTGGGCCGATGATGTAGCCGTGCTCCTTGTAAAACGCGACCTGTTCGTCAGTAATCAGTTCCTTTTTCAATTCGATTGGCATTTTTGATTTCCTCTTTTCTTTGCTTTGTTCGAGATAGGTTCTAGTTTTGGTCGGTAAAGAACCATTGCGGATCGGCGGAGAATTTGCCAACATTTTCTCATTGGCCCTTCCTTTCACGGTTCATGAACCCCGTGAGGTTGAGTTGGGTTCTGATAATATTGGAAGATTTTATGAGCTATACCATTTATTTTGCCGGGGATTTATTTGACCACAAGCATCTGGCTGGAAATGCCTCTTTAGCCACCGCGATTGCGGAGAAATCCGAGGGGCGTTTTCTCTGTAAATTGCCCCAAAATTACGAGAGCCACACGATGACCGCGCTGGAAATTCGGGATAACGATCTGAGGCTTCTGATCGGCTGCGATCTGGCTTTGTTCAACTTCGATGGGACCGAGCTCGATAGCGGGACCGTGGTGGAATATATGTATGCCAAGTTTGCCGACATGCCATCGGTCATTTTGCGGACGGATATCCGGAACGCCAGCGCCGGACATGATGAAAATCCATGGAACCCGATGGTCAGCAATTATCCGCGCACGGAAGTCGTGGTGCTCAATGTGCATGAGCGCTATCAATCACTAGCGCCTTCGTCGCAAAATAGCGAAGCCGACCTGCTTAGGCATTACAAAGAGAACGGCAGTTGTAAGAGCGCGGCGGCGACCACGGATTGGGTGGCCGGGGAGGTGGTGGTGGCTCTTGAGCGCGTGCTCGAACAACCGGCGCGACTTCCGCCGAATCAGGTATCGACGGTTTACGATTGGCTGGCGAGGATGCCAGAATTTGGAGAAGCAGCCGGTGATCTTGCCTACTTTGAAAAGGTATTGGAGGCCAAACGCAGAAAGGGGTTGATTTAGCGAAATGAAGAAAATATTTTTAACCGCGGATAACGCAGATTAACACAGATAGATCCTTAGTTCTAATAAAACCACGGAATAGACGGATGAGCACAGATAAAAAAAGAGCAATTCGAGGGCGATTTAACAGGTTATCTGTCTACATCTGAGTAATCTGTGATTAAAAACAGGGGGAACTGTACCTTGTGGGAGTTTATATATTCTTGTAGTATTTTTAGAGTAAGATCAATTTATTGAAAATGAGACCAAAAACAAAAAGCAGCATATTTTACTATTATCTCATAAAGATTGGTTTCCCGATTTGTTTCGTCATAATATTATGGCAATTTACTGAGGTTGCCTTAAGTCCAGATTATGTTGATAGCCATGGCAACAGTATCCCATCTGATGTAAGAACGGCGTATTTATTTATATTACCTATGATATTGTTTTTCCTTGGTTGGCTTGGGTGGCATTTTGGATACGTAGACTGCCAAATAAACGAAATAAGGCTACAAAGAAATGGAAAAATAAAAGTCATGCCATGGAGCGAAGTGTCGTCGATCATCCAAATCCCATTATGTACACCTCCAGTCTATCGTATTGCTTTTACAAACAACGAAAGCGCGGTATATTGCTCACTCTTTTCCCTATTTGTTCTCTCAGTGGGTTTTTGGTCATGGGATTTCACTGACTTTAAGGAATATGTATCGATGCAAATTGAATATTCGAGACAAAATCGCGAATTACCGACTGAACCACCAATTAACACCTGAGAAATACCAAAGTCATGAAAACAGAATTCCCGGAGAGCGCTTATACTGAAACTGAGCGGTTGGTTTATTTTGCGCGGATGTGCAACAAGGCCCGTTTGATGCTGGAGGGCAAGTTGCATAGCGACTACCATCCCTATATCGGGGTTGGTTTCGATGGTCGCTGCTGTCGGCTGCTGAAGGTATCCTATGAGGATATTAAACGGTTAGTTGCCGAGGGAAAAACCGATGATGAAATTTTAGAGTGGTGCTATTCCAATGGTTATCGACCAACGGATGATGAGGTTTTTGTCTGGAACCTGTTTATGATTAAGCGGGGTTGGCGCGATGACGACAGCGAATATATCGCAACCGCCAAAAAGGAATTGGGGCTCGAGGATAAAGTGGAATTGCTGACCCTTTTCGATCTTTTTGAATACGAGGAGGAGCGCCGTTAGTTTTAATAAGTTCTAACACTTATTTTTATCCGCAGATTACGCAGATTGTCGCAGATGGGCATTTATGTTGTGCGCAGTTCAGACGGGTAAGATAAATGATTCGGGCTTTATTGCTTTCTTGACGGCGGTTTTCCTTTGGCACTATGTTGTTGCATATTGATAGAAATTTCAAAAAGAAAAATATATGAAAGTAGTCAATCTGAAGGATATCGAGGAGTTGGGGTGGAAATCGCCGAAGGGGAAGTATCATTCTTTTGGGCAGCAAGTCTCTGAGGCGCTTGGGCGCGACCCCAATTCGCTCGATCTGGCAAAGAGGCATCCGTTTGACCTGGAAATTGCACGGATTCCTGCGGGTGTCTCCATGTGTCCGCTCCATTCGCATTCGGCCCAGTGGGAACTTTATCTCGTTATTTCGGGTCGTGGAATTGTTCGTGATGATACTGGTAAACAGGAGGTTACGGCAGGTGATGCCTTTATTTTTCAACCCGGTGAGGCGCATCAAATTTCCAATCCCGGCGACGAGGATTTTAAATACTATGTGATCGCCGACAACCCGATTGGCGATTCCTGCTACTACCCGGACAGCAAAAAATGGTCCGTTTCGGGCGACGAAGGGCGAATGATTGTCAAGGGGCAGAAAACGGATTATTTTGATGGCGAAGAGTAAATTGCCACAGATCAGGGTTTACCATATTCCCGCTCGACCCGGCAAATGCGCACCTTGTATTCGGCATACCACAGGCTTTTGCCTTTTTTCTGGGCTTCTAGATGCTCGACGTTAGCCTTCCAGGCGCGAATCGATTCCAAGTGCTTCCAGTAGGAAATTGTGATGCCATTTCCCTCGGCTCCCCTGCCCGACTCCACTCCCAAATAACCCGGCTGCGCCGCCGCCAGCGCAAACATCCGCTCTGCCATCTCGGCATAACCCTCACCATCTCCAGGCGAAGGCCGAGAGGAAAAAATCACCGCATAATAAGGAAGTTCCATCACCGATAATTAGAGACATTAGTCCTACAATGTCCAACAAATTAGCAAAACTATTGGTAGATAAAATTAGTCCTTTCCGAGAAATTTATTACGTTATCTCTTGTCGGCTATAGATATTTAGTAAAATATGATTAAATGGTCGCTAAAAAGAGAATTAAGAAACCCCAACTCAAACTTTGCGCTGCGGCGTGGACTTTGGTCAATTATCCTTCGGCAGAAAAACAATGGCCCTTGGACCGCAAAGTGCGAGCGGCCAAGGATGCTGGATTTGTTGGATATAGCAGCCTTGCCAGTCCAGATGTGGCGAAGGCCTGCGCGAAGTATGGCATGGAGCTAATTGGCGGGGTGGACATCGGCAGCGCAGCGGAAGTAGAACCGAAATTAAGAGCCTTCAAGGAAAGTGGAGCAACTCATGTCAATATCCAGCTCTGCGATCACGATACACCTATCCCCCGGGCGGCCACACTTGCTCGAAAAGTAATGCTGACCGGCAAAGGACTCGGACTGAAACCGGCCGTCGAGTGGCATCGCGATACCTGTACCGAAACCCCCGAAAAGGGACTCGCGTTGGCGGCTCTATACGAAAAGCGTTATCGAGAGAAATTGCGCACCAATTTCGATCACTCGCACCCGGCAATCATCAAGCAAATGCGCCCGACCGACTATTGGCCTCGGATGGCAGAATACCGGCTCGATTTACTCAAAACCAGCGAACTTATTCATTTTCGAACCTTCACCGGCTCACATTGCCAAACGCCAATCACTAACGGTCGAGGTAAACTCGATCTGGACTTCATCAGTTGGCGAGATATGTTTTTGCGCCCAATGCTGGCAGCCTGGCTTGAAAGTGCCCGTTCCGGCAATACACTATGGGCCGTAGTGGAGTTGGGGCCAAAAGGCTCAGGCTATGCCCTGGACTGTTTTCCAGATGTGTGGAAAGACGCCATAATAGCTCGCCAGGAAATCGAAAAAGTCTGGAAAAGCGCACTCAGAAAGTGGAAAAAGTGAATTAATCCCCAAAAGTAACAACTATACCGACAACTCATAAAATATAAGAAAATTGGCACACCCGGAGGGACTCGAACCCCCAACCTCCTGGTCCGTAGCCAGGCACTCTATCCAATTGAGCTACGGGTGCGTATTTTTTTGAGCGAGCGAGTTTATAGGTCAATGGGTGGGGATTGTGCAAGGAGAAATTGGGGGGTGGATGGGGGAGGATGCTGGATGCGGGTTTCCGGATGCGGGATGGGATGCTGGATTCGGGTTTCGGAAATTTTTTGTTCGGGGGGTCGGGAGGATTTCAGGGTTTGGCTTTGAAATTACGTGCCATGTCGGGGGGGCGGGTCGCGGCGGCTTGTTTCCGGTAATTTTTATCCGGCTTCTCCCGTTCTGAAACCGTATCACGTACGTAGCCTAGCGACCGATCGATCCCCAATCCCGTATCTTGTATCGAGCAGAGCGATATCCCCGATCCTGCATCCCGTATCAAGCGGAGCGACTCCCATCCTTTTCTTTCTTTCAGGCGGATGAGGTGGCTTTGGGGATTTGGGTGGTGAGGTCGATTTCGTGGGTGTTTTTGCGTTTTACGGTCCGTAGCCGGGAGCGGCGGCGGAGCATGCGATCGAGGCCTTGGGTCATTTCATCGATGGATTTGTAGAGGTCGTCGGTGGAGACCGAAATGATCATGGGGGGGCCTTTGATCTCGATGTGGCCTTTGGCCGTAAATTCGTTTTGTTTTGAGTTGTTCGCGTTGTATTCGAGTTCTACTCTTATTCGTATGATGTGGCTTTCGTGGGCGAATAATTTATCGACTTTTTCCCGGACAGCGTTTTTGAGGGCTTCCGTCAGGTCGAGATGAACTCCGGATATTATCAAGGCGTCACTACTCTGTGTCATATGGGTTTCCTTTCTGTTGATTAATTTTGTGAAAAAGATGCATTCGGGACATGAAGGTATATTCGGCCAAGGAGGGGATCGATGAGTGAATCCCTGGCATCCGCGCTGGATCGTATCTCCGCAGTAGTCATTACGGGTGGATCGTCCGGTATTGGTGAAAGCTTAATCAAAGCTATCAGTAAGATAGGTGAAAATTTGTTTTATTGCAACCTTTCTCGAACAAAACCGCTGGGGTTGCCGGCGGATTTGCGTTGGGCGCATATTCCCTGCGATCTGGAGGAGGCGGAGCAGGTGGCGGCGGGGGCGCGTTCGGTATTGGCCGAAATCGCTGAAAATGGCGGTTCGGGGCAGGTTTTGCTCATCAATAACAGTGGTTTCGGCTCCTATGGTCCGTTTCCCGACCCGGATCTGGGCCATCAGTTGGCGATGATGGAGGTCAACATGAAGGCCGTGGTCCACCTGACGGGGCTGCTTTTGCCGGTTTTGAAGGAAAGGGGGGGCGTCATCATGAATATCGCCTCGACGGCCTCCTTTCAGCCTACTCCCTATCTGACCACCTATGGGGCGACGAAGGCGTTTTTGCTCAACTGGAGCCTGGCTCTGAACGAGGATCTGAAGGGGACCGGGGTGAGGACTCTGGCGGTTTGCCCCGGGCCGACGACGTCGAATTTCTTCAAACGGGCGGGGTTTGCGGAGCCTCCGGCGGATCAGCATTTGAAGCAGAGTTCGGAGGAGGTTGCGGAGATTTCTTTGAGGGCATTGGCGGGGGGAAGAACGGTGGTGGTCTGTGGTTGGAAAAACTTATTGATGTCCACGGCGGCTTCACTTCTGCCCAAGAGGTTTTCGGCGCCGGTGGCCGCTTTCTTCCTTCGCCGGGCGCGTTTGGACAAGTTTTTGGAGCAATAAGCGGACGGGCCATGCCGATGTCGGATACTGTTAAAATGGAAGGGGACTCGGCCCCGTTGATCGAGATGGAGGAATTTCGAGGGTGGATTTTGCTCGATGACGAGGATTTGCTGGTGCTCGATAAACCCGGCTGGGTGGTCTGCCATCCCTCGAAAAACGGCCCGATGTCCAGTTTGGTGGGGGCGGCCCGTGTCTTTACCGGTCTGGATGTTTTGCACCTGGTGAGTCGACTCGACCGCGAGACCAGCGGGCTGGTTTTATTGGCCAAAAACAAAGGAACCGCGCGGGCCTTTCAAATGGCCTTGCAGGAGCGGAAGGTGGAAAAAAATTACCTGGCGCTGATGGAGGGGGAGATGGCGGAGGCCGTCACGGTGAACCGCCGTCTGGCGCGGGACGGGGCGAGCCCGGTTTATGTCAAGCAGGCGATTCGGAAATCCCGGACATCGCAGAGGGCGCTCACGCATTTCCAGCCCTTGGCGGTTGTGAACGGTTTTACGCTGGCCAAAGTGTGTCCGGAAACGGGTCGCAAGCACCAGATACGTGCCCACGCCCAATGGCTGGGCCACGCGATCGTAGGCGATAAAATTTACGGGCCCGACGAGAATTATTACCTGCAATTTATCGAAAACGGTTGGACGCCAGAGATGGGCGAAAGTTTACTACTACCCCGACAGGCTTTGCACGCACGCGAGCTAACGTTCCATTTCTACGACCACGAGAGAAAATTCCAGGCCCCTTTCCCCAAGGACATGAAATCCTTCTGCCAAAAACAAATGGGCCTGGACAGCCGGACGCTGGAAAACCTATTAAATCTGAATAATCAAACCGTCACAAAATAATGTTGCAGGACCTTACCATAAAATATCAAACAGATCGACATGTCATCTTTTCCTCCTCCCCTTTTTCCCTCTGAACCTGACCCATACACCCTATAGACTATCACGATGCTATATTACGCTATTATAATTATAACCCTTTTTTCAATTCTAAAGGTCCTGGGTGCTTGCCTAATGTGTTGGCTTTATATTAAGAATCGATGTATTTCGACTCTATGGCTGGCGGTGGGACTGGTTGCACTCGTTCTTGTTGATGTGCTCACTCTCAACTTTCCTACTGAAATTTATGTTATCAAATTTGGGATGACAGTTAGAACCTTTGCTGCAGATGTTCAACTTGCATTATACTTAGTGCATTACCTCTCCTTTGTTTTAGCGGGTGTAACAATGTTGAGAACTGAAAATAGCGGGCACACCGTACCGAAATAATAGCGGGTACACCATTGGAATAAAATGTGCCAACATATAGTTTATGATGGGCCTTGATGCAGCTTCTCTGGGTGGTTGTGTGATAGCGTATGTTGCTCCTAATTTTCTTATGGAGATATGCCAACACAGGTCTTCCTTTCCTCGATGTGCTTGTGTTGCCCGATGGGGGATTTACCTCAGATTTCGCAGACAAATACACGCACATTTTTTGAGGAAAAAAGAGGGAAGAATATTTGTTTTAACCACGGATAACACGGATTTTCACGGATGAATATCAAAAGATCAACATGACCCGTTTTGAATTCCTTGCCATAACCAGAAAATGCAATTATTTTACCCTCATCAATCAAGAATCTAGTGATGACCCTTGCTTTCCTCTTCCTGACAACTCCCATGTCATCTTTTCTTCATTTCGACCTAATAATTGATCTTTTACAATGAAGTCAGCAAGCGCAGAAACTTATAAAAAATACAAAGAATCAGCCGAGAGAGGAACCTCTCGAGAACATGTAATTGTTGCGTTGAAAGATGAAGATTACCCTATATTGGAAGCAATCAAAGTCATCCGAAAGACTTATGACATCTCTCTCGGAGACGCAAAAATAGCTGTTTCAAGTCATGCCGCTTGGAAAAACACTGTAGATGGGGCTCAAGGTTTGCATGATGATTTTAAACAAGCTTTCAAATCTTGAAAATATTGTCCAGTTGATAATAACGGACATAATATTAGCATGACTCATGGCAACTTATAGTTATTTTTTGGCCTCGATGGCAGCTTCTCGGCTTGGTTGCCACTTGAGCACCTGCTCCTACTTTTTTCATGTGGATTTGCCAGCACAAGGTTCCTATTTCCTTGATGTGCTTGTGCTGTCCAATGGGGGGATTAACCGCAGATTACGCAGATAAACGCAGATTTTTTTGAGGGCAAGAGGGAAGAATATTTTAACCACGGATTGCACTGATTTTCACGGATTATTTTTGGAATAGAAAGAATGTTTGTTTTGACAGCGGATTTTCGTGGATGAATGCCACGGATGGGGATGATTTTTGGAATTTTTGTGTTATTTTATTGGTAGGGAATTGCACACCTTCAGTGTGCTTGGGTTTGGGGGGTTGAGGGGGTCCCCGGGTTTCACCCAGGGCTGACGAATTGCACACTTTCAGCGTGCGGGGGAATTTGGGTTGCGGGAACGCTGGATTGCATACCTTCAGCGTGCTTGGGTTTGGAGATTTGGGAGTCCCCGGGTTTTACCTCACCCGGGGCTGGCGAATTGCACGCCTTCAGCGTGTAGGGTCATTGAGCCGATTGAAACTATGCTCCTTCTATACGTAGCGGGGCTGGTGAATTGTAGACCCTCAGCGTGCTGGGGATGATGGTTACGCGGGGATGCGGTAGGGTGATTTTTGTGTGGGGAAGAATATTTGTTTTAACCACGGATAACACGGATTGTCACGGATATGACCTGAAACACGGTTGCAAAGAGTGCCTTTGAGGTGGGTTGGTTTACCAGATTTTTGAATGGCTAAATTTCGCCGCAAAAAAGACGCAAAATTCGTAAAATAATTCTGTGGATTGACCGCAGATTACGCTGATACACGCAGATTTTTTTGAGGGAAAGAGGGGAAAATATTTTAACCACGGATTGCACAGATTTTCACGGATGTGACCTGAAATAAGCGTGTCGAAAACCGTTCAGAATGGTGACTTTGTTGATATTTTTTTGGCTTTGAGGTTGGATTATGTCAACCGCAGATTACACAGATTGGCGCAGATTTTTTGAGGGAAAAATATTTTAACCACGGATTACACTGATTATCACGGATAGGGCCCGAATATTGTGATTATTTTTCGATTTTGAGGTCGAGATTATGTCAATTAGTTCGCGGAAATCGTTGCTAAGTCATTGATAATCAAGGTTAAATATGTGGAATCAAAAAAAAGCTTGCTATACATTCGTTTATGTGTTTAAATGCTCACTATTATATGAAAATGAAAACACAGACAAACATCACGACTTTTATTAACCCAGCTATTTCTGCATATTTTGCGGGGGTTGGAAATGGCTTTGGAGCGATTTTTAGCGGAAGCGGTCCGCCTTAGCTCCCGGGGTTTCTGATGGAGAGTGGGCTGTATTATAGCGCATAGGAGATGCCAATGGGGCGATGACTTTGCGGGGAGGCCAACACCGTCCGTCAACTGGCCGACGTTTAACTAGGGCGTGTTAACACTTCGAGAAACGAAGATAAAAGATGGATTTTCGAGCCAAAAATGAGGTGATAAGACGAGGCGAATGGGCATTCGTCGAGTTGATGAACACCTTTTTTGACCGAAAAGACGCTTTTAAGCTGATTTGAGTCGTAGTGTTAACACGCCCTAGGTCAGGGAGCTCTGGAATGGGCTCGACGGTTCGGAAATTTCCCACGATGCAGGACATAATCGCATGACGGAGGTCATCACTGCAATAGGTGCTCTCGAACGGGGACTTCATGGTAGAGAGTTTCCATGATTTCACCGATGAGATAGAGGGAGCCGGTTGCGACCAGTGTATCGCCATTTTGCCCTTCTTCACAGAAACCGGGAAAGGGAAAGAGTGTTCTCACGGTAGAGGTTCGCACATGACCGACAAAGCCGTTCGGGATGGCTTCCCGGAGCATTTGGAATGAGGCCGCCCGCGGTTGCAGTGGTTTGAGGAGAATGATCTGATCGGCAAATCGGGCGACTACTGGCATGATGGCCCGAGCCCGCTCTTGCCCGAGCACCCCGACCATGATAGTGGGTTTGCGGCCTGTCAGAGAGATCAGTTCCTCGAGATTTCCGGCCAGTAGATCAGCGCCTTCCTGGTTGTGGGTGGTGTCGAGAATGATGGTTTTGTTACCCACGGAATGCACATCCCAGCGGCCAGGCCAGTCGATTTGCTGGAGGGCTTCGCGGGAAAGGCGCTCATCAACCGGAAAGCGATCGCGGAGTAATCTCGAAACTAAAAGAGCCGTGGCGGCGTTTCGGCGTTGGTAATCGCCGTGAAGGTTGGTAACTGGAAAACTTTGCAGCGAGGAGTTTCTAAAATGTTCATTGATAGTGTAAACAGGCGCATTCCTTTTCCGGGCAATTGCCTTGATGGTATTTTCCGCCTCATGGGGAAGCATACCAAGAACGACGGGGCGGCCCTCTTTGATAATGCCCGCCTTTTCACCGGCGATGGACGTGAGGTCCTCTCCCAGCAGGTTAGTATGGTCCAGGCTGAGGGAAGTGATTACCGAAATTTCAGGCTGAACGATGTTTGTGGCGTCAAGGCGACCGCCCAATCCGGTTTCGATGATTGCAATATCCACTTGCTGTTGAGCAAATTGCATGAAAGCCATGGCAGTCATAAATTCGAAAAATGAGGGATGGTCGTCGGGATCGTTTTTGGCTAGTTCGTCGGCGAAAATTTTGATTTTACGGGTGTAATTTGTGATGGAGTCAGGATCCAGAATCTCGCGATTCACCTGGATGCGCTCGCCCTGGAAAACGAGGTGGGGCGAAGTAAAGAGTCCAGTTTTGTATCCGTTGCGGCGGAAAATCGCCTCGATCATGGCGCAGGTGGAGCCCTTGCCGTTGGTTCCGGCTACATGGATGATGGGAAACCGACGCTCGGGATGGCCAATCCTGTCAGCCAATAATCTCATACGGTCGATGCCGTATTTGGCCCCGTGATGCTTCAGTCCGTAGAGGTAGGCTTTGGCTTCTTCATAATGTCGTATAAGGGGCATAGGCAGGATGTTAAGGCGGGGTTGTGGGCAGAAATCAGCCAGATATTCGGAGGGAATATTGACCCACCTACTTGAGAGCGGCAGGTTGGCGTCCAGAGTGTAAAGCGTGGAGCAAAGTGATAAGACGGTCCCTCATTTCAAGTCGATGAACGATCTGGTCGATCAGCCCGTGTTCCAACAAAAATTCAGATGTCTGAAAACCTTTGGGCAATTCCTGGCGGGTGGTCTCTTTAATCACTCTGGGGCCAGCAAATCCGATCAACGCTCTGGGTTCGCTCAAAATTATATCGCCGAGGGAGGCAAAGCTTGCGGTGACTCCACCGAATGTCGGATTGGTTAAAACTGATATAAAGGGGATGCCCAGTTCCCGAAGCCGGGCCAGCGCTGCGCTGGTTTTGGCCATCTGCATGAGACTGAGGATACCCTCCTCCATGCGTGCTCCGCCCGATGCCGAAACAATGACGAGGGGGATTTTTTTAGCCGATGCCGTCTCGATTGATCGCGTGATTTTCTCCCCTACAACGGATCCCATGCTGGCCCCCCGAAACCGGAAATCCATGACCGAAATGGAAAGAGACATTTTCCCGATTTTACCGGTGCCGCAAATTACGGCGTCGTTCATGTCGGTCTTTTTTTGATCGGCATCCAGTTTGGCCCGATAGGAAGCCAAGCCGTTGAATCCGAGAACATCTATGGGTTTCAGCAGTTCGTCGCATTCAACAAAGGTGTCGGGATCGAGAAGGCTTTCGATGCGCGAACGGGCTTTGAGGGGAAAATGATAACCGCTTTTGGGGACCACCATCAGATTTTTCGCCAACTCCTTGTGGTAAACTATTTCACCGGAGAGCGGGCAGCGGGTAAACATATCCTTGGGGATATCCCGTTTTTTTACATCAACCGTGACAGTGGAATAACGAGGTTTTTTAAAAATGGCCATAGGATCTTTGAATTGGAGCTTAAATATTGAACCGGCTGCCGGGGTTACGGCAAGAGCGAAACGCGGCCCCTCCCGCTTGCGAAATCATTCACCCATGTCCGAGGGTGAGCACGCGCAGGCGCAAGGCACCCGCCCGGCGCAGGACCGCGCAACAGGCGTTCAGGGTGGCCCCGGTCGTGAATATGTCGTCAATAACAACATAAATTTGCTCTGGGTTAATCTCCGCCCCGGCCTTCAGGGCGAACGCTTTTTTCATATTGATAATTCGCTTCTCACGGCTGAGGCGGGTCTGAGTCGAGGTGTCGACTATGCGCTCAAGCAGATTTTCCACCGGCAAATCTCCCATCGTTTCTGCCACACATCGTGTCAGAAGGTCACTCTGGTTAAACCCGCGCTCGCGGTTTTTCCTGGAATGCAATGGAACCGGCACAAGGATCGCGTCTTTCAGAAACTCCGGCAGATCCACCGCCGCCTTGATTAAGCGGCCAAAGTCACCCAATAGATATTTCGCGCGATGATATTTCAACTCCTGAACAAGGGTTTTGCCCAATTCACGGTAGAGAAACAATGTTCGGCCCTGCTCGAAGACCGGATCGAGATCGGCGCAATGCGGGCAATTCCGGGCGCTTTCCACAACGCCGTAAAACGGGAAGCCGCAGGTATGGCACCAGGGAGGTTCCACCCGGTACAACTTGTCGATACATTCCCCGCAGATGTAATCGAATTGCCCTTCTTCGACAATGTCACCGCAACTGATGCAATCGCGCGGATAAACGAGGTCCAGAGCGCGATTCCAGACGAGTTTAGCCACCGCTGGCAGGGTTGTTTTAGCTCTCATGTCCATCCGTTGTGACACTCCGTTTCAAAAGCCAAAGGCATATCAGAGCGAGTAATATAGACGCGAAATAGCCATCAAGGAGGATTCCGCTGCCCCAGAAATTACTGGAATTACCATCATCCGTTTGAAAACATTTGTCGTAAATTGCTCGTGTAAAAACGACTCCTCCATGAAAACCCGCGCAAGGCCACAATGAACCCGTTCGCAAAAACAGGAGGCAAAGAACAACCCCGAAGAGGAATAGATTGAGAAAACGGGCAGGCTCAAAGGTCTGCACGACGCTCAGAAGGGTCCAAAATCCCACATAAAAGCCGCTTCCGAGAGTGATCACCGCAGATTCATCGTCCCAAATTTGGTTCGGGATTTTCTTAAAATGAACCGAGGCAAAAAACAAGGCGCTCAAAAAGACAGCCGGTATCGGTTTCAGAGCGGTGTAAAACATCCGCAGTATCAGTCCCCGAAAAACCGCCTCTTCGATTAATCCGACAAGAAGACCCGATAAAGCGCCGATCATCAGGATTTCGAGCACATCCCCCGGCGTCAATCCGGTCGTGTATCCCGTGCCAAGCGCCACCCCCTGCCCCGCCGCTGCCAACAGGAGCAGTCCTACTCCAAAAAAGGTCCAGCGCAGGGCAGTTCCATAAATACCACTTTTCCGAAGCGCTCCGAACCCCAAATTCTTAAACGAAAACAGGTCGCAGCATTTTAGCAGCCAGGGTAAAAGTAAAATCACCGGCAGCCACCGGAGGCGGTCAAAATAGCGTGGGAAATCCTTCCCTGCCAGGTAGGTGTTAAGCTGGTTTGGAGCGGTTTCGGCCCAGCTTTGCATCGCCCAATAGACCAACGGACTCGCCACCGCCGCGAAAATAATGGCCCCCAAATAAACGAGCGCCAACAGCCAGATACCCCGCCAGGAATACTCGTTTTCCTCCAGGCTGAACAATAGAAATTTCCGCTCTCTCGGGGGCTTCATATCAGGTTTGGCGAGTGTATTTTGCCGATGAATGAGTCTGGCGACCATCCGGTCAGTTTGGGCTTATTGGATGGCTGGATTTCAAGGCTGTTTGTAAACCACGCCGCCTTTCATCACAAAACGGACCGACTGCAACGTGGTGATATCTTCGAGGGGGTTTGCCTCGACCGCTATGAGGTCGGCAAAACGTCCTTTCGAAAGGAATCCCCGGTCATCGACTCCCAGCAAATCGGCAGCGTAAAGAGTGGCTCCCCGGATCGATTCTATTGGCTTCATCCCGCGTTCCACCTGAGAGGGTAATTCCTTGGGGTTGATGGATTGAATTCGGTCCCCGTCCACTACAATTACCGCCGGCGATACCATTTTGCCCGACTCCACATCCAGCATGCGGGCAGCTTTCACAATGCGGACCTCCCCTTGGGCAGAAAGTCCCAACAACAGGTAAGCAATAAAAATCGATACGAGAACAGGGGTCTTGATTTTCATAATAATTTTGGGAGTTTCTATATTGTTAATTGAAGGACAACTGGAATTCAATCTAAGCTCTGGGATGAGCTTTTTTATGGGCTTCCTTCAGCCTTCCGATTCCGACGTGGGTGTAAATTTGGGTGGTTGAGAGGCTGGCGTGGCCCAGCAATTCCTGCACGAGGCGTAAATCCGCGCCATTATCGAGCATATGGGTTGCGAAGGAATGCCGGATTTTATGGGGAGACAAATCCATCGGTAGCTTCGCTATTTCGAGGTATTTTTTAACCATCAACTGAACTTCACGCGCCCGCATCCGGTTCCCCTTTTTTCCGGTGAAAATCGGGTCGTCAAAACCACGGGCCGTAGCGTGCTCATCACGGTATTCGCGCAGGCAATCGATGGCCCTTTTTCCAAGAGGGCAAAGCCGCTCCTTTCCGCCTTTTCCAAGGACTTTGGCAATCCCCCTCCTCGTTTCAATCATCCCAAAATTAAGACCCACCAATTCACTGACACGAAGCCCCCCGCCATAAAGAATCTCCAGAATCAGCGAATCCCGCGCAGCTTCCGCCTTTACCGATTTCGGGATTTCTGGAAGATCAATGCCTTCCTTTTTCAGGGGAAGCAAAGGGGCCTCCAGAAACTGCACCATCTGCTTACGGGTTAAAATCCTCGGCAGACTCTTGGGAAGTTTGGGTAAGGTTAATCCTTTGAAAGGGTTACTGGTCGCCACTTCGATTTTCATGAGGTATTGGAAAAGTGAGCGCAATGCCGAGACATGGTTATGCACGGTCCGGGTGGAAACTTTTCGCTTGCTATCGATAATAAAGTCTCGAACAAGCCGACCGCTAATTCCCTCCACATCACCCATCCATTTTTCCTGTCGCCGTATCCAGGTGAAAAAATTCACCGCCGCGTGTTCGTAATTGCGCGTCGTGTAGGGAGAACAGCGTTTTTCCAAAGTGAGGTAACCGAGGAAGCGCTCGACCCAATCGCGCTCCGGTAATGGAAGGTCTTTGGCCTGATTCCTGCCCATCGGTTCGATCAATCCAGCCCCAGCACTTTGCGGCCCTCGGGTGAAATCATATGCGGAGTCCACTGCGGATCCCATACGATATCGACCTCGGCCTCTTCCACGGAGGCGATGGTTTCTACTTTGGCCTTGGCATCGGCGGCGATCGCTGGCCCCATCCCGCATCCCTGGGCTGTCAGCGTCATTTTTACCCCAACCTTATGGTGGTCCTGACCGCATTTCTCGACCCGCAGATCGTAAATTAATCCCAAATCCACGATATTGATCGGTATTTCCGGGTCGAAGCAGGTTCGCAACGCATCCCAGACCATCTCCTCACGAAAAGGAGCGTTCCCCATTTCGGTCGCTTCAACCTCGCCCGCTTTCCCGAAACTTTCCGCAATCTCGGCGCCCAGAGCATCCACGTCCTCACTGCCGATTCGGTAAAGTCCGCCCCCGCATCGCACTGTCAACGAACCCCCCAGAGCCTGTGTAATTTCCAGGGGAGTCCCCGCCGGCAGCAGCGCCTCATCCCCGGCGGGTATCAGCGTCGCTTTGCAATCCCGTTGTAGCGTTGTTTCCTGACCAACCATGACTAAAGGTTCCTCCGAAGTTGCTTTTTGTCCATCGAGTGAAATATCGCTCCCTGTTTCGTTAAAACCTCAGGTTGAAGGGAAGTTGCGCATAGATCCCCTGAGGATCGTTGAATGTTTTTAACAAGGCCCACTCTTCACGCATCAGGCGGGTGACACTCGATAACGGATCATGGCTTGACAGCGGTTCGCTTTTCCGACCGCCCTCCAGCAACAGCCGCAACAACCTGTCCATATCGGACTCCTCGGGCATCTGCACCACTCGCCAGTTTTCTCCCAGCCCGGCCAAGGCTGCCGCCTCCCGGACCGCCTCGTTGAGCCCGCCGATCTCGTCGACCAACCCAATTTCCAGTGCGTCCTTCCCTGTCCAGACACGCCCGCCAGCAATTTCGCCAACCTGCTCCACAGTCAGACCACGGCCATCGGCCACCTTGCCCACAAACTTCTCGTAAATCCAGTCGGCCAAAACCTGAAACTTGGCCAACTCCTCAGGGGATTTTGGCCGCGCAAACGTAAATATATCCGCATAGGGCGAGGTTTTCACACCATCGAATGTCACCCCGTGATCATTGGCGATTTTTTGAATATTGGGAGCTATTCCAAATACTCCGATCGAGCCCGTGATGGTCATCTCTTCGGCAAATATCGTCTCCGCGTTGGCGGATATCCAATACCCGCCCGAGGCCGCATAACCGCCCATCGATACCACCACCGGCTTCTCTTTTCCTGCCAGCATTACTTCGTGCTCGATAATCTCCGCCGCCAACGCGCTCCCTCCGGGGCTATTCACCCGCAATACAATCGCCTTCACCTCCTCATCATTACGGGCCTTCCGCAGCTCACGCGCCAGCCGATCTCCACCGGCTCTCTGCGGGTTGCCCTCCCCGTTGACAATGACCCCTTCCGCATAAACAACCGCTATCTGCGGTGTCGAACCCTTAACCAGTTGCTTCGCCCAGCCATTATCCTCGCCCACATAATCAATAAACTTCACCTGCGTGAAACTCTCCACCGCCTCGTCATAACCGGCAATACCGGTTAATTTCGTGATCACTTCGTCCAAATAGCCCAACTCGTCCACTAATCCGCTTTCAAGAGCCTTTTCGGCATCAAATACCGCCACCGTGTCCGACAGATCACGCAATTCTTCGATTTCGAGCCGCCGATTTTCGGCCACATCCTGCAAAATAGTTTCCCACAGACTCCCCAGCAATACCTCCATCTGCAACACACTCGCCGGGCTCATTCGGTCGCTTGTAAACCGCTCCACTGCAGATTTGAAATCACCGACTTTATATACCTGGACGCCCACGCCGTATTTTTTCAAAGCATTTCCAAAAAATACCGGATTCGCCGCCAGTCCCTTTAACTGCACCAGCCCATACGGGTTTAAAATCATGGTTTCCGCCGCCGATGTCAGAAAATAATCCCGCAGAGTAGGATTCACCAGATAGGCGATAACCGGCTTGCCCGAGCCCCGAAAACGCTCGATAGCAGCCCGCACCTCCTGCAGAGCCGAGAAACTCGACCCATAGTTATCGGATATCAGGCTCCCCTTTATAAAGAGAGAGGACACCCGGTCGTCTTCGGCTGCCCGGTCGAGGCTATCGATTACCTTTTTCAAATGAAGCTGCGGTGGCCTCCCCTGTTCGAGCGAATCCTCCAGCCATTGCGCCGGAGAAACCATCCGGGGTGAATCGGAAATATTGAAAGAGAGATCCAGGATCAAAGCCGCGCCGTCTTTCACAACCACTGCCTCCTCGGATAAAAACGACCCCGCCGCCACGAGGAAAATAAACATCGCAAATACGAAAAGGCCGGTGGCCAAAAACATGGCCGCCAAATATTTTAAAGTCGATAGAATGAAGTTTTTCATAGTGTTATATATATAGGTTCAGACATCCCTCAGGGACAATCATAATCGGTGTAAATCAAAGCAATCTGTCTTTCGTCGGATTCGATAAATTAATCAAAACACGCACTTTACCACAAAAAACAAAAACCCGCAATGACTGCGTTGGCTGCGCGTGCTGCGTTGGCTGCGTTGGCTGCGCGGACTATAAAAAACACCAAAAACACCAAAAAAAGCCCAAAACCGGGACATTCTGTCCCACCAAAAACCCAATTTCTAACCCAAAAACACCAAATAATCTTCGTCTCCCTCTTCGTCTCCCTCTTCGTCTCCCTCACCGTCTCCCTCACCGTCTTCATCCCCCTCCCATCCAGCATCAAGCATCCTCTTTCCCCCATCCCGCATCCTCTTCCAAACACTCCTACCCCACAATATCTGCGTGATTCACAGTCAATAAAGAAATTACCATTGAAAATATCGATTGTAAGATTATTGTAACCGATTTTTACGCCAATCCCCACTGATAATCCATTGAAACAACAACAATAATAATAAAGGATATCATGAAAATCATCACTGATAACGATCGATATGACGGCCTTCAACTAGAGTTGATTTATCAAATCATAAAATCGGTAAGATCAGACCTCTTGCAATCTGGAGTAGCCAAAGAGGAAGCGCTGGATATGGCAGGCGATATCTCCTTCAGCATAGCGTGTATGCTGGACTCGAGCACCATCATGGAGCACAAAGGGAAGCCGTTGTCTCCAGCCTTGGCATTTTACGTCGATGATGAAGGAGAGGAAGTCCTTTTTTCAGATCAGGGATCATACATGCATGAAACCGTCCACGGTTTTCTGGACCAGATTCTGGATGAGGATAAAGCCGCCAGTGATTTAGTAGTTGAAGACGAAACCGTGGATTTAGGGTATGATCTTTATACGGTCGTGACAACATTCTCAAGTGGGATCAAATCTACTCTTCACTTCAGGGCTTTCCAGAAAAGATATGAATTTTTAGAGGAAATAGGGGAAGATTTTTACCTGCTGACTTCGGGTAAGAGAAAAAAAGCGAATAAGGAAATGCGAGAAAAAGTTATAAGGGATATGTGTGCGGCATTTAGCGAAATTACCAGTATCGAGTTTTTTCACGATGACAAACTCATGAAAAGATTAACAGAGCCCGGTCTTGAATTACTGTCTATCGAAAATTTTGGGATAAAAATCTTTAACGAATTCAGGCAACTTTTAGCGAATAACAAACAATCAGAGGATAAATCGAAGTAGTCATAACACACGAGCGTCACATTCGAAAATTGTCATGGATAAAGGATACCAGATTCTTCGAGGGGTTTTCGGGCGAGACGAAATTGATGCGATAGTTGACGGCATCACAGTTTCTTCTTTCGGTGGGCACCGTCGGGGCGGTATTAGGAATCCTTTGGCAATTTTCCCGCAATTGATTCCACTCGCTTATGACCCGAAATTGAAAAAAATCGTTGAGAAAAAACTTTCTGACCAAGCACAATTGCGACGAGCCATCCTCTTCGATAAAACGCCAGATTCCAATTGGAAAGTAAGCTGGCATCAAGACCTTACGATTGCGGTTAGTGAGAAAAAGGTCGGGACCGACGGCTACGGCCCTTGGTCTATTAAAAACGGTATTCCCCACGTTCAACCTCCCCTGAAAATCCTCGAACGTATGCTCACTCTGAGAATTCATTTAGACGATTGCTCCGAGCAGAATGGAGCCTTGAAAGTTGTCGCTAACAGCCATCGCTCAGGAAAATTACCAGCCAGGGAGATACAAAAATTGCGAAAAAACTACGAGGTTTGCGAGTGCCTAAAAGGGGATGTTTTGTTGATGTCGCCATTACTGCTGCACGCTTCATCAATTTCCCGAAATACGAATCATCGGCGTATCCTTCACTTGGAATATTGTGACGCCCCCCTCGACGGCAATTTGGAATGGGGAATATGCCAACAGGTTGAATCAGCTAATAGTGCCTGCGAAACTGCTCCTTCATCATAGCCTCTCCCCACAATTTTTGGCAAATCCCGAATCTGAGTGATTGCCATTACCCCGATTTTTGGTGAGCATTCTCTGCAAATTCCAGCTACAGGGCCAATGGGTAGATGAGACGTGACCGCGAATTGCCCGTGCTTCTGAGTTGTCAATTTGCGACAAAATAGCCTTAAATCCCTTTAAAACCCTGAGATTCCGCGCCCTTATACGCCTCCTGAAAGAAGAAAGCCCATGAAGGTAAACTCAGATCACAGAGTTTCGTTACTGACAGCCCTCCTGGCGGCTACGGGAGCCCTCCTGCTGACCCCGCCACACGCATTTGCGCTCGACCCGACAAAAGCTCTAACGCAGTACGAATACACCAATTGGGACATCGAGGACGGCATTGGAAATCGCGAAGTTCTGGACATTATACAAACCCGGGACGGTTATCTTTGGTTTACCAATTACGGCGGCTTTGTTCGTTTCGATGGCATAAATTTCAATATTTTCGATCGCACATCCCATCCCGAGTTGATTGCCTCCGGGTTCTGGGATCTGGTGGAAGATGACTCCGGCACTCTTTGGCTCGGCGGAAATGGCGGCGGCGGCCTTTATTCCCTCAAGGATAATGTTTTCCAAAGATACTCAACCGAGGACGGCCTTCTTCACGATACGGTTCAAATTCTGGAGCTGGATGGCCACGGTAATCTCTGGATCGGCACTACAAACGGCTTAAACATCCTCCGTCTGGACAAAGGAAACGCCATCGAGGCATTTGCTCCTGAAATCTTTACCGGGACCACCATCCAGGATATCTACATGGACCGGCATGGGATTCTTTGGGTGGCCACTCTGGAAAAAGGGTTGTTCCATATCAAAGATGGTCAGGCTGCCAAATATCCATTGGCGGCAGAAATTACCGAAAACGGATTTCGCTCCATTCTCATTGCAGCCGATGAATCACTCTGGGTAATTACTGAAAACTTCCAAATCTTTCACTTGAAAGCAGGGGAAGCAGATGGAGTCAGGCTCGAAATACCGGAAGGAATCAGTCAGCTTTATTGTGTTGTTGAGGATCGCGATGAAAACATCTGGATCGGCGCCTATTACGGGATCCTCAGATGGAATGCCGATGGCTTGCAGGTTTACGCAGACAAAGAACGTTTTCGCGGGCTGTGGGCTTTTTACGAGGATATCGAAGGGAACCTTTGGGCCGGCACCATTCACAATGGTATCATGCGCATCAGCGACGGCAAATTTTCCACCTACACTACCGAGGAGGGGCTGACCGACGATCTGATCAATGTTTTACATGAGGAACCTGACGGGGCGGTCTTGATCGGGAGCGCAGGCGGAGTCGATCGACTGGCGGACGGAAAAATAGAACCGTTCTTCCAAACCGACACTACCTCTCCCATCGAGGAGGTGCGCGACATTTTGAGGGATTCCAACGGGAATTTGTGGATTGCCGCCGTGGGTGGCCTGGTACGATTAGACGGGGACTCCGTAAGAACCTTTACCGTCGCCGATGGGATCGGGCATAACCAATCCCGCGTACTGACCGAAGATCACCGGGGCGATATATGGGTCGGAACAAAAAACGGTCTCAACCGGATTTCCAACGGAGTGGTGAGTTCTTTGGGTGAAACAGATGGACTAACCGAACCATTCATCCTCGAATTATTTACCGACAGAAATGAAAATATCTGGGTCGGCACGGCTAATGGCGGCCTTTTTCGCTACGATTTCGATAATGAAAAGTTCACACAATTGTCGACTGAAGACGGCTTGAGCGGGAATGTGGTTTTTCGCATCCACGAGGACGACGAGGGCGCCCTATGGATAGGGACTGACAACGGCATCAGCATCCTTGAGAATGGAAATTTCCGCAATCTGACAAAAAGCGATGGCCTGCCCAGTAAGTCAGTTTTCCAGATTTTGGAAGATGCCCAAGGCAATATCTGGGCAACCACTGATAAAGGAATAGGCCGCGTCCCCAAAAAGAGCGTCAACCAATATCTGGCCGGAACCCTCGAAACGCTGCCCCTGGAAGTTTTCGGCCTCGCCGAGGGCTTGGGAAGCGCCGGCGTAACGGCCGTCAGCAGTTCGATTCGGACTGGCGATGGGCGCCTCTGGTTTCCGACCATTAACGGAGCCGCATCCATCGACCCCGGCAACATCAAACGCAATGAGGTCCCCCCACCGATTATTTTGGAAAATATCCTCGTAGATGGCACTGAGATTTCGCCCCGCGAGGGTTTGCTCTTCACTCCGCAATCGCAGCGCTTCGATTTTATTTTTTCAGCCCCCAGCCTTTCGGCGCCTGAGATGGTAAATATCGAATATCAACTGGAAGGGTATGACCCCGATTGGATAGAGGCGGGAGCCGAACGCCATGTTTACTACATGAATCTCCCAGCGGGTGAATACGCCTTCAAATTGCAGGCCACCAACAACGACGGAATTCAAAGTACGGCCAATCCGGTTTTTTCCTTCAAAAAAAATCCCTACCTCTACCAGACTCCGTTATTTTACGCACTAGTCGCCCTTGCGCTATTCCTCATAATCTACCTCGTTTTTCGAATGCGATTCAGACAACTCCGCCTCGCAGGAGAAAAATTGGAGCAAGAGGTTAAAAGACAGACAGAGGATCTCCGATTCAGTAAACTCAGTCTCGACCTCGCATTGACCTCGGGAAATGTATCCAATTGGAGAATCGCCTTGGATGGCTCGTCTTTTGAATACAGCGAAAGTTATGCCAAGGTTTTTGATTATTCACTAAAAGGGCTTCCCGATGTTGGGAAAATGCTTCAACTTTGGGATGAATCCATCCACCCGGACGATTTGGCGGGCGTTAGAGAAGCCCTCGCTCTGGTAGATTCACGTGATGATGAGCAGCAGGCCGAATGGACGGCCCGGGTCCGTAATTTGTCGGGAGAGTGGCGGTATTTCGAGGCCCATGAAATCGTGATTAAAAGGGGAGCCGATGGTAAGCCCACCCACATGGAAGGTGTAGGATTCGACCTCACTGAAAGAAAAATCGCCGAGGATTCGCTGGCCAAGCAGGCCCTCGAATCGACCCTGCTGCACCGGGTGGCCGAAATGACCACGGAGACCAGTTCCTTTGAGGAATCGCTACAGGAATGTGTCAACATCATGTGTGAACTGGCCGGATGGCCAATCGGGCACGCCTATGTGCTCTCCCACGATGAGACCGAGCTGAGACCAACCGATATTTGGTATCTGGCAGACAGGGAAACTCACGCCGACTTTTACCAGGCGACAATGCAGACCTCCTTTGCCAAAGGAATCGGCCTACCGGGGCGCATCTGGGCATCGGGCAACCCCGCGCTGATCGAAAATGTGCAAAAAGACTCGAATTTCCCGAGAAGTTCTTTGTGCAAAGACATCAACCTGCAAGGGGCCTTTGGTTTTCCCATAAAATTGCAGGGCAAAACCGTTGCCGTTCTCGAGTTTTTTACAGAAAAGGAGGCGACTTCAGATGAATGGCTGCTGCGCACTGCCCATAACGTGAGCGAACAAGTGGGCCGCGTACTCGAGCGAAAACAGGCAGAAAACCAAATCCGCGAAGCACAGGAAGCCCTCCGCCGGAGCGAACAGCAATACCGGATCGTGGTCGAGGGGCAAAACGACATGATCAACCAGATCCTGCCTTCCGGGGAAATTATTTTTGTCAACCCCGCCTATGTGAAATCGGTTTTCAAGCATTTCAATTCCCCCAAAGATTTGATCGGAAAAAATTTGTTTGAAATTCTACCACCCAAAAATGCCGAGGGCATAAAGGAGGACTTGGCCCGGTTGACATCCGAAAATCCAGTCTGGGTCCACGAGGTGGATTTCCACAACGACGAAGGGGAGCGCTTCGTTATCAGCTACACGGAAAAAGCCCTCTTCGATGACCGGGGGAATATCTGGAGCTACCTCGGGGTGGGCCGTGACATCACCAAGGAACGGGAGGCCGAGGAGGAATTGATACGCGCCCAGGCAGATTTGCAAAAAAGCAAGGAACAATACCGCATGGTCGTCGACTACCAATCGGAATTCATCAACCAGATCGCGCCGGACGGTAAAATCCTGTTCGCCAATAAAAATTACCAGGAATTTATAACCCGATATAATGGCGCCCCCGAAGAGATTGTAGGCGAAAACATCTTTGATTATACCCCTGAAGAATTCCGAGCTGAATTCCGCCATATTCTCGATTCTCTAAAGCCCGATGAGGTTAATTCGCGAGAGTTTGCCCATCAAACAGATGAAGGTGAAACCATTTACATGCAGTGGACCAATCGCGCAATGTTAGGTGAGGATGGCGCTGTAATCGGCTATCTCGGTGTGGGCCGGGACATCACGAAACGAAAACTGGCGGAATTGGAAGTAATACGGACCCAGGAGGCGCTTCTCCAAAGCGAGGAGCAATATCGCATGGTCGTCGATTACCAATCCGAAATGATACTCCAAATCGCGCCGGACGGCGAAGTTATCTTCGCGAACCAAAATTATCAGGAATTTAAGGCACTTCACAGCAGCGCTCCCGAAGATTTGATAGGTAAAAACATCTTTGATTACATGACGCCGGATGACCTTGAAGGATACCGCAAAATTCTGGCTTCGCTAACCACTGATGAAGCCATCACGCATGTAATTACTTTTCGTACCAAAGATGGCGATAATTTATACCTGCAATGGACGAATCGGGCGATGCTCGACGAGGGGGGCAACGTGATCGGCTACCTCGGCGTGGGGCGCGATGTTACGGATGCCAAACAGGCAGAGATCGAGATTAAGAAAACGCAGGAGGCGCTCAGGAGAAGCGAAGAGCAATACCGACAGGTCGTCGAGTGGCAGTCGGAGATGATTAACCAGATCCTGCCCTCCGGGGAAATCATTTTTGCCAATAAAAATTACGAACAATATATGAATAGCTACCACGATACCCCCGGTGTCCTGATGGGTAGAAATATATTCGATTTTATCGAGGGCAAATACGCCGACACCTATCGCGAAAGCCTGGAGGCTCTCACGCCGGAAAACCCGCGCCGGGAGCATGAAGTTAGATACACTTCGGGAACGGAAAAATGGGAGGATCACTACATCCTCTGGGTAGAAACCGCTCTTTTCGATGAGGATGGCAACGTTTGGAGCTACCTCGGCGTGGGTCGCGACATCACGGAAAAGAAATTGGCCGAGACCGAGATTAAAAAAGCCCAGGCAGCTCTGCTCCAAAGCGAGGAGCAATACCGCCATGTCGTCGAGTGGCAATCCGAGTTGATCAACCAGATATCCCCCGAGGGAGAAATCCTCTTTATCAACGGCGCCTGTAGCGATTATTTGGTAAAATATGAAAAATTCTCCAAAGATTTGGTTGGTAAAAACCTTTTTCAACTCCTTCCCAAAGATTATGCCAAATCCTACAAGAAAAAGCTCGACGCTTTGACTCCGGAAAACCCCACCTACCAGCACGAGACCGTGCGCATGTCGGACGATGGCGTGGAGGTCGCCATACTCTGGGTGGAAAAAGCCTTGTTCGATGAGAATGGCCAAGTCTTAAGCTATCTCGGCGTCGGGCGCGACATCACGGAGGCGAAAAGAGCCGAGCAAGAACTCAGATCTCAGGAAGAGCGATTCCGGTTACTGGTCCAGAACTCGACCGATTGGTTTACGATTCTGGATGAAGACGGTATCATAAAATACGTCACCCCGACAATCGAACGGCTGACCGGCTTTAAGGTCGAGGAAGTCATCGGCCAGCCGGGCCTGAGTTTCATCCATCCCGATGATCTCGAATTTATCGCCGAGGCGACCGACAAGGCAATTCACCATGAACCAGGGGCGACTCCCATAACGGAGTTTCGTCACAAATGTAAAGACGGCTCCTACATAACCATCGAGACCTTCGGCAACAACCAGTTGAACGATCCCGCCGTCCAAGGAATCGTCGTTACTTGCCGCGATGTCACAGAACGCAATCGGGTGCAGGCGGAATTACGTAAAAAAGATGAGCAGTTCAAGCGATTGGTCCAGAATTCATCCGACCTCTTCATCATTCTGGATAAAAATGCGGTCCGCACCTACGTCAGCCCTTCAATCGAGAGAATCACCGGATTCACGGTCGAGGAAACGGTCGGCAGGACAAGCTTTGAATTCCTCCATCCCGAGGATGCTGCCAAAATGAAAGAAATGATGATTACGGATATGAAAAATGCCGGGGCCAGCGTGACTTTCGATTACCGGCACAAACATAAGAACGGCTCTTGGGTGGAGATGTCCGCAATTGGCACCAACCTGCTCTACGACCCCATTGTTAAAGGTTTGGTCGTCAATAGCCGCGATGTCACCGAGCGTAACCGAGCCGAGGCCGAAATTCGCAAAAGGGATGAAAGATTCCGCCTCATGATCCAGAATTCCTCCGACTTGTATATGATTGTCGATGCCCAGGCCCAACGCACCTATGTGAGCCCCTCGGTCGAGCATATCACTGGCTATACCGTGGAGGAATCACTGGAGGAAGATCCTTGGAAAGATGTTCATCCCGATGATATCGAAACACTGAGGAGAGAACTGGGAAAATGTTTTAAAAATCCCGGCGTTCCCATAACCGTGGACTACCGAAGGCGGCATAAAAACGGTTTATGGGTCCACATGGAGGCGATCGGGACAAATTTGCTGGATAATCCAAGCGTACAGGGCGTCATTGTAAACAGCCGCAATATTACCGAACGCATGGAGGCTGAGGCTGCCCTGCGCGAGGCCAAGGACGCTGCAGAAGAGGCCACCCGCGCCAAGAGCGAATTCCTCGCCAACATGAGCCACGAAATCCGTACTCCCATGAATGCCATTCTCGGTTTCAGCGAGCTTTTGGAGCGCGAGGTCAAAGAACCCAAGCAGGTGCGCTATCTCTCCTCCATCAGATCGGGCGGCAAAACCTTGCTCAGCCTCATCAACGACCTTCTCGATCTGTCGAAAATTGAGGCTGGCAAACTGACCCTCGACTTCGAACCCATAGACGTTCCATCCGTCATGAATGAAATCGGTCGCATTTTTGAAATCAAGACCGAGGAAAAAGGCATCGATTTGAAAATCAACATCGCGTCGTCGGTCCCCAAACACGTTCTCCTCGACGAAGTGCGCCTCCGGCAGGTGCTCTTCAACCTCGTCGGAAATGCCATCAAATTCACCGAAACCGGATCCGTTACCCTCTCCCTCAAAACAGATTACACCCGCAAGGACCACAGCGCCCTCGATCTCGAATTCTCCGTCGAGGATACCGGTATCGGCATCACCGAGGAGGATCAGGATCGCATTTTCGAGGCATTCGTCCAACAGAGCGGCCAACGCACCAGAAAGTATGGCGGCACCGGGTTGGGCCTCGCGATATCCCGCCGTCTCGTCGAGGCCATGGGTGGCGTTATCACACTCGAAAGTAAACCCGGCCAAGGAAGCAAATTTACCGTCCGCCTCAAGGAACTGGAAGTTGCCGCAGTTAAAGAAGAAGACATTGAAGCTTTAAAAGACGATTCTTTTGAAGAAATTCGCTTTCTACCGGCCACGGTCTTAATCGTCGAGGACAACGAAATGAACCGCGATCTCATAAAAGAGTTCCTCCGAAATTCCGGATTGCAGACCCTCGAGGCGGAAAATGGTCAGGCCGGGGTCGATATGGCCATCGAAGGTCAACCCGACTTGATTTTAATGGATATTTCCATGCCGGTCATGGATGGCAAGGAAGCCTCCCGCCTGATCAGGGAAAATCCAAAAACAAGGGCCATCCCCATTCTAATTCTGACCGCTTCGGTCGCATCCGAAAAAGATATCTCCTTTCAAAAATTGAAGCTCGAAGGCTTCCTCCACAAACCAGTCGGGCACGGGCAATTGATTCACGAATTAGCAAAATTTCTCGCCAGCGAACCCATTGCTGCTGCCGGGAGCAAACCGGATACTGTAGAGAAATCCGAAGCCGCATCGACCGAATCTGAAGGCCTATCCGCAGATACCCTCGCTCGCCTCCCCGAGCTGTTGACTCTTCTCGATGGTGACCTGATGCAGGAATGCAAAACGGTGGCCAAACGCTCTCGAATGGGTCCGATAAAATCCTTTGCGGGCAAACTTTACAAACTTTCCCAAGATTTTAAAGTTCCCCAATTGGCTAAATATGCGGAAAAACTGGAGATCGCAGTGGAAAGTTTCGATATCGATCTCATCAGTAAAACACTCTCGGAGTACTCCCACCTCGTTGAGCAGCTAAAATCCCTGGGCAAAGATAAATGAGCACGGAGGCAGCCAACAAAGCGAAGCCGAAAAGGCGGGGTGGGCTACAGGTCAAAATGAGCCTGTGTTTCGCTATCCTTACGTTGTTGGTGTCCGCCTCATATATCACCGCCATATTCTTAACGGATGAGCGTCAGACATTATGGCCCGCCTTGATTCTTTTCGCTATCCTCACGCCCCTATCGGCGGTTTTGGGATGGTATGTCGGCGGCAGGTTAGTGCAGCCGATTCGAGCCTTGAAAAAAAGCGCCGAATACATTGCAGCAGGAAACTTGGAGCACCGCGCAAGCATTCAAAGCGAGGATGAAATTGGTGAACTCGCTGCCGCCTTCAATCACATGAACGACAAGCTCGGAATTTTGCGCCAGGAAATTGAAATTAAACGCGAGAACCTCGAAAAAACGATTACCTCCAGAAACGAAGAACTCGCCGAAACCAACAAGCAGTTGCAGGCGGCCATCGAAAAAGCGAATCAACTGGCAGAGATTTCGGAAGCCGCCAACACGGCCAAAACAGAGTTCATCGCAAACCTGAGCCACGAGATTCGCACCCCCATGAATTCCATCCTCGGTTTTAGCGAAATGCTCGAGGAGGAAATCGAGGAGCCCCGGCACCGCCACTACATCGCATCGGTTATTTCCAGCGGGAGAATTTTACTCGATTTAATCAACGATCTCCTCGACCTCTCTAAAATCGAATCGGGGAAAATGCACCTCGAACGCGAACCCGTAAACCCGGTCGCCGTTCTTCGCGAGGTCGGTAATATTTTCGACTCACAGGCTCGGGAAAAAGGGCTCGAATTGGTCCTCAATACCGATCCCTCGCTGCCGGGAAATCTCCTGCTAGATGAGGTGCGCCTGCGCCAGGTACTTTTCAATCTGGTCGGAAATGCCATTAAATTTACCTCTCAGGGCAGCGTCCGCATATTTCTCGAACAATCGGTTAACCCGGGCGCCAGCGGACTGGATATTATTTTTAAAATCGAGGATACCGGCATCGGAATTCCCGAGGAAGATCAGGACAGGATTTTCGACTCGTTCGTCCAGCAAAGCGGCCATCGTACCCGCCATTTCGAGGGCACCGGGCTCGGGCGCGCCATCACCACGCGCTTGGTGGGGCTCATGGGAGGCTCCATCTCGGTCCAAAGCAAACTCGGTCAAGGGAGCGCATTTACAGTTAAAATCAGGGAACTCGAAGTGGCGGCTTTGGAGGAAAATGAGGAAGCCATCGACGAGATTTCCTCGCATGAACGGGTGCATTTCGACTCCTCGACCGTACTGATAGTCGAGGATAGCCTCAAAAATCGCGAATTGATCCGTGAATTTCTACGGGAATCCGGCCTTCTCACCCTCGAAGCCGAAAACGGCAAGGAGGGCTGCGCATTGGCCGCAAAGGAACTCCCCAACCTCATTCTCATGGATATCTCCATGCCCGTGATGGACGGACGGGAAGCATCAAAGTTAATCCGCAAAGATTCAAAAACTGAAAAAATCCCCATCATCGTGCTCACGGCATCCGCAGTAGAGGACAGGGAGCTATTGGAAGAAGAACTGGCTCTCGATGGATTTTTATCAAAACCGATAAGCAAAAACCGTTTGCTCGAAAAACTGAAACTCCACCTGCCGCACCGGGTTCTTTTGGAGACAAAACCCCGCGCGAAGAAAGCCCAGTCCACTTCCGATTCGCAATCTGGGCAGGTTGCGGGCGACTCACTCTCACAAAATGCCCTGGAAAACCTCCCCGATCTCCTGAAGCTACTCGAAGGCGACCTCACCGATGAGTGGAACACCGTTAAAAAACGCTCCAGAATCGGGGCCATCAAAAAATTCCTGTCCAAACTGAGGACTCTTGGCGAAGATACCGAAGTTAAGCCTCTCATCGATTTCGCCGGCCAACTCGAAAATGCCGCAACCAGTTTCGATGTGGATCAAATGGGAAAAATCCTCTCCCAATACCCCGCTTTGATAAATTCGTTGAAAAGCTTTCTCTAATTTACTTCGTTAACTTCAAACCCAAAATCCATGACAAGCAGTAGCCAATCCGAGGATTCCAGCGATCCTCCTTTTATTCTAGTCGTTGACGACAAGGCCAAAAATCTCCAGTTGGTCGGCAGTTTGCTCGAGGATCAAGGCTACGATATCGCATTTGCCAAAAGTGGTCAACGTGCCCTCGAATTAGTCGAACAAGATCCCCCAGACCTCATCCTGCTCGATGTCATGATGCCCGGAATGGATGGTTATGAAGTCTGCGCAACACTCAAAAAAAATGAGACTGTGGCCTATATACCGGTGATTTTCCTGACCGCGAAAACGGAAACCGAAGATATCGTGCAAGCATTCGAGTCGGGGGGCATCGACTATGTCACGAAACCTTTTCGCACCGGTGAATTGATTGCCCGGGTGGCCACACAGCTCGAATTGCAACGTGCCAGGAAGCGCCTGAAAAAAGCCAACCACGAATTGCTGGAAAATAACAAGGAACTCGAGATTTTGAACGAGAAAAAAACTGAATTTTTGGGAATCGCCGCCCACGACCTGAAAAACCCCCTCGCCGCCATCGCAGGCCTTTCCGGAGTCCTCAACGACATGGTCGAGGATGAGGCCGATACCAAAAATCAATTGGACCAAGAGGCATTGGAAATGCTTCAGGGTGTCGAAAAAGCATCGCGACACATGTTTTCCATTGTGAACAATTTGCTCAACACCGAAGCCCTCGAAAGTGGACACGTCAAACTCGACAAAGAAAAATGCGATTTGCAAAAAATTGTATCAGAAGTCGTCAAACTCTGCCGGGGCCAAGTGGCCACCAAAAATATCGAACTCATTGTAGAATCCACCGGCGATACCACGGTTATTGGGGATCAGGGGCGTCTGCGCGAAGTGGTCGACAATTTAATCAGCAACGCGGTCAAATTTTCACCAGGCGGCAAACGGGTTTGGGTAAATTTATCCGGCGGCATTGAATCCATCCGCTGTGCCATCAAGGACGAAGGCCCCGGGTTAAAACCGGATGAAATGAGCAAGCTCTTTGGAAAATTTCAAAAATTATCCGCCCGCCCAACCGGTGGCGAAACCTCCACCGGCCTCGGCCTGTCCATCGTCAAACAATTGATCGATCTCCATAATGGCCGCATTTGGGCTGAATCAGTCCACGGCCAAGGCGCCACCTTTAGCTTTGAATTGCCGGCGGCTACAGGCACGGAAAATGTCTGAATAAACTACCGGCAAACTCTTTCCACCTCTTCGATCGTGGTCAGGCCCAGAAGCGCCTTCAACAGCCCGTCCAGCATAAAAGGCTGCCAGTTGTCGCCAGCTAATTCCCCACAAACTCCTCCCCATCCTGATTTTTCCGAAATTAAAGCCCGCACCCGGCCATCCACAATCAACATTTCAAAAACGGAAACATCGCCATCATAACCCGTATTTCCGCAGTTCGCGCAACCTTCGCCACGATAAAAACTGACCGTCTGATTTTCCCATTCGATGAAATATTTTTTCAACGTATCAGCCGTGGGCTCATAGGCCGTTTGGCAATCCTTGCAAATGCTCCGGGCCTCTCTTCGGCTTACCACTCCCAACAGAGCAGCCGCTGATATTTCCGGCTTCACACCCAACAGTTCGAGCCGCGAAAGGGCATCACATACATCCTTCGCATGGAGTGTCGCCAAAACGAGATGCCCCCGCAGTGACGCATCCACCGATTTAACCGCTGTGGCCTCGTCGCTCAAATTGCGAATCGCGATAACATCGGCATCCTGATTCAGAATCCCCTCCAGCAAAGCCGGAGCGCCCAGTGCATGGGTGGGATCGGGATCATAATGAGATTGGGTCACATCCGGCCATTGCACCTCGATAAAATCTTCCAGCGAATGGATACTTCTCGATGTTGTCGCCGCGACTTCCTTGAGCATCGCATTGAAAACATCCGCAATACCATCCTCCGGCAATCCCGTAAAAACAAGAAGCCCTTGCCCCGAAGTGGCAAACTGCTCCAGTTGCCGTAAATTATCTGTCGCCAGAGACATTTCCTGAAGGCTCTCCACACAGTTCGGACTTTTCGTCAAACGAATCGAAACTACCGCCTTCGTTCCATGCAGACAGGGTAAAAACGATACATCAAAGGAAGCCTTCCCCGTGCCCAGCCCCAATCTGAACGATCCCTTCTCCAGGCTAAATCCCGTTTCCCCGGGTTCCAGGCCACAAAGAGCGCCAAAACGTGTGATCAGCGCCTTATGGATTAGCATGGGGAATTTCAACTGATCCTTTAGCTCGCCCTGACACCGAAAACGCACCTGCATCATTATCTTATGCGGTTCGAGGTGGATATGGCTGGCTCTTTCCTTGAGGGCCAAAAAAAGCAGCGTATCGAAGACGGCAACCAGATTATCCGACTGGATGAACTTGGACATATTGTCCCTGGAATGACCGGCGATATGAAGATTATTCGATTTTTCAAGTGTGGCTACCGATTGCGATAATCCCTCTACATGGGAATGATGCATCTTGATCGCATCGAAAATCTCACAGGGTAGTGAAAATACCGGACTGATCTTGCACCCGGCGCAGGATTCGAGTTTCTCGATCGTTTCCCCGTTATCCGGCTCAGCCATGGCCACGGTCAGCACATCGGCCAGAAAATATAATCCCAACGCATTGTATTGACGGGTCGTCTCAAGGGTCAGTTTCTGCCGAGCCTCCTCCGTAACAATACTGGTAAGGGGGTTATGGTAGGCATGTCCGATCGACTTCCCCCACAGCTTGCAACCCGCCTCCTTGGGCAGCAGCCCCGCCTTCACCACAGACTCGAGATATTCGAGGGAGCCCTTTTCCGCTGTGATTCCGTGGGCCAGCAAGTCCATCGTAGAGGGGGTCATTCCAGCCTCCTCGATGAGCTGTAAAAATGCCTGGTTGACGTTGTTTTTGCCCATCCGCTTTTTTGCTGATTACTGATATCAAACCCCATCCGAAAAATCGGGCATCGGCTTCAATTGCAGACCAATATCATTCAAATACTCTCTTTCTTATAGCCTTGACTACCCTCACTGCAATTTATTTTCTTACATTAATGGAAGTTCCGGAATGGTTGGGATATTGACGGTCAGCGCTATAGCCGGGGCAAATTTAATGAGGTAATTTATATGGCAGGCCCAAATTCTGTTTTACTCGTTGATGACGAACCCCACATCAGGCTTTACCTCAAAGCCATTTTGAAGAGGCTCGGGGTCGAAACCTTTTACGAAGCCGACGATGGCGAACCCGGTGTCGAGCTCTACCGTCAGGAAAAACCCGACCTCGTTCTGCTCGATATCAATATGCCCAACATGGACGGGTTGGAGGCATTATCGCAAATCGTCGAGATCGATCCCAATGCCGTCGTGATCATGATGACCGCGCAGGCATCGCGCAAGGCGGTGGAAAAAAGCGGGGAAGAGGGTGCCACCTATTATATTCGCAAAGACACTTTGAAAGAAGAATTGATCGCAATCCTCAAAGACGTATTCTCCCAGATTTGGGATGAAGAATAACCGTACTTTTCCCCCTGGACACGTAAGCAAGCAATAAGGTTTGAGAGTTACCCCGATATGAGCGCGAATAAAAAATCTGCAATGATGGAACCCGCAACGCCCTCTCCATTGAGCGAAGTTCGATATTCTCTCAAGGAGTTGATGCAAAAAGCGAACGCGGAACGATCGGACTCCGTTTTGGCCAAAGAACTGGTCGGCCAGGACGAAATGACAAAAATGTTCAAGATTGATCCCGCCAAAAAGAAAAATCGTGCGAATAGAAAAGAATAAAAAATTTTTAGATCTCCTTCTCCATGAATCCGGTCCCACCCCGCCGGAAGAGGAAATTCAGCAAATCCTGGATAGCCGCGATGGCGTCACCCTGGAAACGGTTCAGGCGCTCATCGACAAGGGCTTTCTTGAAAAGGAATTCGTCAGTCGCCTCTGGGGGAAATCCATCGGGTTTGCCTACGTGGATCCCATAATATCGGTGATTACGCCCGAGGCCCTGTCCACGATTCCACTTGAAATCGCCCGCAAAGCCCAGGTCATTGCCCTCTATACCCTTGATTCCACCGTGACTGCGGCGATGGCCCATCCAGAGGACGAAAAACTTGTCCAGCGGCTCGAGAACATCACCAAAACGAAAGTCAGCCCCGTTTTCGCGCTTCCCTGTGAAATCGAGGACGCCATCGAAATCCACTACAGCACCGAGCAAAGCATTGCCGACTCGATCGGAGAGTTCGAGAAAAAGGAGGGCAATTTGCTCGAACGGCTCTCACAGGAAGACCTCAGCTCCCTGGGCGCTTCCCAGTCATTGATCAATGTCGTCGATGCGCTCATGTATTTCGCCATAAAACAGGGCGCCTCCGATATCCACCTCGAATGGACCGAGGCTGATGCCCTCGTGCGATTGCGGATCGATGGTCGACTGCATGAGATTCTGCGTTTTTCCCGAAGCGTTCTCCCGGCCATTGTAAGCCGTTTGAAAATCTTGACCGGCGTCATCATTTCAGAAAACCGTTTTCCGCAGGACGGTCGCTTCTCACTCTCCATCGGGACCAACAAGGCAGACTTCCGCGTCTCCTTTATCCCAACCATTTACGGCAACAACGTCGTCCTGCGCATCCTCCCCATGACCGGCAACCGCCAGTTGATTACGCTGGAAAAACTTTTCATGTCGCAGGACATCGTGAAACCTTTTCGGCGTCTCATCAGCAGTCCCAACGGAATCCTCTTTGTCACAGGCCCGACCGGCAGCGGTAAAACCACCACCCTCTACTCTGCCCTCAAGGAAATCAACACGCCGGACAAGAAAATTTCCACCATCGAAGATCCCGTCGAGGTGCGCATGGCAGGGGTCAGCCAATCCCAGGTAAACTCCTTTATAGACCTCAAGTTCTCCCATTTGTTGAGATCGATATTGCGGCAGGACCCAGATGTTATCCTGGTGGGTGAAATTCGCGATTTCGAGACCGCTAAAATCGCCACCGAAGCCGCCTTGACCGGCCACTTGGTGCTCTCCACCCTCCACACCAATACCGCCATACAGGCTATCGTGCGGTTGATAGAAATCGGAATCGAGCCCTATGTTGTGGCCCCCTCCATTATCGGTGTGCTGGCCCAGCGCCTGGCCGCCAGAATTTGTGATTTTTGCAAGGAATCCTACCAGCCAACCCAGCGGACCCTCAGCAAGCACTTTCACGACTCCGCAGGCACGGATGTTACTTTTTACCGGGGCGTCGGCTGCCCCAACTGCCGTCAACAGGGCTACAAGGGCCGTGTTGCCTTTCACGAACTCGTCGTGGTATCCGAGCAGATGCGCAGCCTGATTTCCCGTAATGCCGGGCTCCAGGAATTGAAAGAGGCCGCGGAAAAAACAGGCTACCGATCCCTGCGTTACGATGGGCTCCTCAAGGTCCTCATTGGCCTCACCACGATCGAGGAAATCGAAAGGCACTCCTCCCTCGAGTGGTCCTCTTAAAAGCTCACCCACAGTGCCCTTACTTGTGAAAAAATTTCAAAGTAAATCCGGTTTCACCCTCATCGAACTTGCCATCGTCGGCCTGATCATCGGCATGCTCGGGGCGCTCGCTATCCCCGGAATTTTGAAAACCATGAGGGCCAGCCAAAATTCAACCGTCGCCAGTGATTTAAGGATATTTTCGGGCGCTTTTCAAAGATACGAGCTCGAGCATGGAGATTGGCCCGCAGACCAGCAGGGTGTCGGTGAAGTTCCCCAAGACATGGAGGGTTACCTCGGCGAAGGTGGCTGGAAACGCCGGGTGCCCATCGGGGGTCTCTACAACTGGGACCGCTACAACTATAACGGCGGCGGATTGTCCGAGGCGGTTATCGAAATTAGCTCCACTTCCAATAATAACGTGGTGGCATCGCGCGAGCAACTGAAGGAAATCGATGAACTAATAGACGACGGTGTCCTGACCTCCGGTCGTTTCAAACTGGGTTTCGAGAATTCTCCCATCTACATACTCGGTTCCAGCCAGTACTTCGAGGAAGGTATTGATTAGAACCTATCTTACTCGAAAATTGCTTCCACCGTTCCCGGAATTCGTTTGTAGCGGCCTTCGTAGTATTCGATAATATCCGGGCTCAGTAGCGTGATTACATGCACCTTGTCGGCTATCGCAAAAAACCCGCCGCCCTCGGAACCGAAAGCATAATTTCGGGAGGCTCGTTTAACTAAAAAATACCTCTGTTCCTCGGAGGAAAAGTTTACTTCAAGAAAATCCACGATCCCACCTTTCGATAGGGTTATCAGACGGTCCCCCTCTTTCTTTCCAGTAGTAAAAGTCCCCGCATACTGGCTCTCCAACTCGGCGATTTGGCCCCCATCCTCAATCACGGGTATCGTGACCGGCGGGAAAAGCGGGTCGGTCGGTGTGAGTAACCTATGGCCAATCGCAGCCACCGTTCCAGCTACGAGCAGGAATACCAAACTGGGATAGAGGAATTTTTTGGCGAAACTTTTCTCTGAAATTTGATCGGAGGATTGATCCCCGGGGAGCGCCTCAAGACCGGTTATTATGAACAACGCCTCAACGGGACTGGTCTCAATGCTCGATAAATTTGGATCATTGGTATCGGACAAATAGAGCTTTCCATTTCCGGCTTCGATACTGAAAACACCCTTAGGTGATACCACCCGCATACTCGGGGTATAATCGGCGCTCGAGTCTGCCGACATCGCAGCGAACTTCTCCATATAGCCCAACAGCTCCGTGTGAGCCACATTCCCGAACTCGATTCGCCCGAATGCCTCGCCAGTTTCCGTGAATTCGTTGCTAATATACTGAGAAACCAAATTAATCATTGGACCATCCCTCCTTAAAGTGAATTTATCATTAAATACAATCCAACACAGCCAGTCAAAAGATTTTTACTATTTCTCTCGTTAGGACTTCGAGCCGTCTTCGAGAGAGAGAAGGTTCATGTTACCGTATAAAATTTCCTACGTCGGTCGCGGCTTTACAAATGAATAATATCTAGGCACAATGATTTTTCTAACTTCGCGATAAGTAATATTCAATTTCACAAAAACAATGGCTGAAGTAATTCTCCAGGAACTTGCTAAAGACTATCCCGATGGTAAAAAGGGTTCCGTCCGGGCAGTAAACAACATCTCCCTCACCATCCAAGACCGTGAATTCATGGTCCTGGTTGGCCCTTCCGGTTGCGGGAAATCGACCAGCCTGCGGATGATCGCCGGGTTGGAGGAAATCTCCCACGGCACCGTCAGCATCGAAGGGAAAACCGTAAACGACGTGCTTCCCAAGGACCGGAAAATCGCCATGGTTTTCCAAAATTACGCCCTCTACCCGCATATGACCGTCTATGATAACATGGCTTTCGGTTTGAAACTGATGAAATGTCCCAAGGCGGAAATCAAGGAGCGTGTCGGTGATGCGGCTGCGATTTTGGGCATCGAGGATCTCCTCGAGCGAAAACCCAAAGCCCTCTCCGGCGGCCAGAGGCAACGCGTCGCCGTAGGCCGTGCCATCGTTAGAAAACCCAAGGTGTTTCTCTTCGACGAGCCGCTTTCTAACCTCGATGCAAAAATGCGAGTCTCCATGCGCACGGAAATTTCTAAACTCCATTCGCGCCTCAACTCCACCATGATTTACGTCACCCACGATCAGGTCGAAGCCATGACAATGGGCGACCGAATCACCGTCATGAAGGACGGCAACATCATGCAGGTGGCCGAACCACTGGAACTTTACAACAATCCGGAAAACATGTTCGTCGCAGGATTCATCGGCAGCCCTCCCATGAATTTTTTCCACGGCTCTATCCAAACCAAAGATAATCGCCCCGCATTTCATGGAACTGGCGTAAATGGAAACGTGTTAAACCTGCCCCTCGACGACCGCCTGAGTGAACAATGCCAGCAACATATCGGGCGTGAAGTAGTATTCGGCATCAGGCCGGAGGACATTCACGACACCACCAATTTGGCTGATCAGAACGCCGAACTTTCCTTTGAAGCAACCGTCGAAGTGGCCGAGCCGATGGGGGCGGAAACAATTCTCTACCTCGTTGCGGGAGAAAATTCCTTTATTTCAAAAGTCGCCAGCGGCAGACATTATGAGGTCGGGCAAAAATTGACCCTCGGTTTCGACCTAAAAAAGGCACACCTCTTCGATCCAGAAACCGAAGCAGTTTTGAAATAAAAAATCCCGGCAAGCCCTCTATCCAAATATCTGCGCTCATCAGAGTAATCTGCGGTCTATCCAATTGAGCATTTGGGAACGATGCGCGCCAAAATTCGCCTATTGACCGAGAGTGATTTGCCTGCCGCCGGGCAAATCCTGTCACTCGCCTTCGGAACCTATCTCGGCACCCCCGATCCAGAGAATTATTGGCCCGATCTCGACTACGCAAGCACACGCTGGCAGGCCGACCCAACGGCAGGTTTTTGCGCAGAACTGGACGGTGAGGTGGTTGGCTCGAACTTCGCCGCGAGGTGGGGCAGTGTGGGTTTTTTTGGCCCCCTGTCGCTTCACCCCGATCTATGGGACAAAGGCATCGGCAAGCAACTGATGGCCCCGGTTATGGACTGCTTTAAAAATTGGGGTGTCACCCACGCCGGACTCTATACATTTGCCGCCAGCCCAAAACATATCGGACTTTACCAAAAATTCGGATTCTGGCCGCGATTCCTCACCGCGATCATGTCAAAATCGGTTCAACGGCCAACCGGTGCATCGGCATTCAAAAAGTTCTCGGAAATTCCCGAAAAACAGCAGATGGAATGCCTGAATAATTGCCGCATTTTGACGGATAAGCTCTATCCGGGCCTCGATCTTGAGCGCGAAATACTCGCGGTTCACAGGCAATCGCTGGGTGAAACCGTGCTCCTTCGCAAGGAAGGAAAACTGGCCGGATTCGCGGTCTGCCACCTCGGGCCCGGCACTGAAGCGGGTAATAACAAATGCTACGTCAAATTTGCAGCGGTGAGGACAGGCTCCGGCGGGGGAGAGCTCTTCGAACAACTCCTCGACGGATGCGAAATCCTCGCCTCAGATCAGCAAATGACTCTTCTCGAAGCAGGCGTAAACATGGGCCGCCACGATGCCTATAAAATCATGCTGCAACGCGGTTTTTCCACCGTAATTCAGGGCGTCACCATGCACCGGGCAAACGAACCGGGCTACAACAAGCCGGATGCCTACATCATCGACGATTGGCGGTGATTTCAGCCGACCAATAACCCAAATCGCATAAAAGGTGTCATGATTATTTAGCCTTTAAATTTCCCCAATACAGTGTAAAACCCTAATCATGAATACTAGCCCCGGAAACGCCATCTCTGTCCGTTTGAAACTCGATCACCGCGCCGGAGTCCTCGCCCGCGCAACCGCCATCATCGGTCAATGCGGCGGTAACATCGGCGCAATTGATATCATCCGCATCGAAAAGGGCACCATCGTTCGCGACATAACCGTGGATACCTCCGGGACCGAGCACAGCGAGAAAATCGTCAACGCATTAAGTCAGGTCGAAGGGCTCGAGGTCGTCCATGTATCGGACCGGACTTTCCTCATGCACCTCGGCGGAAAAATCGAGGTTCAGAGCAAAATCCCCATCAAAACACGCGACGAACTCTCAATGGCCTATACTCCCGGTGTCGCCCGAGTCTGCATGGCCATTCACGAACAGCCCAAAAAAGCTTTTAATCTTACCGTAAAGAAAAATATGATCGCGGTGGTCAGCGATGGAACCGCCGTGCTCGGTCTTGGTGATATCGGCCCCGAAGCCGCCATGCCCGTCATGGAGGGCAAGGCCATGCTCTTCAAGGAATTCGGCGGTGTTGACGCATTTCCCATTTGCTTAAACACCAAGGATCCCGATGAAATTATCCAAACCATAAAAAACATCGCCCCGGGATTTGGCGGCATCAACCTCGAGGACATCTCCGCGCCGCGATGCTTTGAAATCGAACGCCGTCTCGACGAAGAACTCGATATTCCCGTCTTTCACGACGACCAACACGGGACTGCCGTTGTCATGATCGCCGCCCTCATCAACTCCCTCAAAGTGGTCCAAAAGAAATTTGAAGACCTCCGCGTCGTCGTTGCCGGGATGGGCGCCGCTGGTATCGCCTGCACCGAAATGATGTTATCGGTGGGAGTTCAAAACATCATCGGCTGTGATCGAACGGGGGCGATATCCAAGGATCGCAACGACCTCAACGCGGAAAAACGACGCATGGCGGAAATCACCAACCCCGGCCAGGAATCAGGATCTTTGCAGGACGTGATTCGAGGAGCCGACCTGTTCGTGGGCGTTTCCGGGCCAGATCTGCTGACTGTCGATGACGTTAAAGCAATGAACACCGACCCGATTATTTTCGCTATGGCTAACCCCGCTCCGGAGATTTCGCCCGAAATCGCGGAACCTCACGTCGCCGTTATGGCAACGGGCCGCAGCGATTACCCCAACCAGATAAATAACGTCCTCTGTTTTCCGGGAATCTTTCGGGGAGTCCTCGACTGCCAGGCAACAGCCATCAACGAGGAAATGAAAAAAGCCGCCGCATACGCCATCGCATCGGTCATCAAAGAAGAAAATCTCTCACGTTACTACATCGTGCCCAGCGTGTTCGACCGCACGGTGGCAAAGAAAGTAGCCGCCGCCGTGGCCCACACCGCCATCGAATCAGGGCTATCCCGCCGAGGCCACGAATAAACACCGGAAATCAGCGAATTAGCCAACTGCCAATCCGCATCAGGTATCCTCTTCCTCTTCTAATCCACCCCTTAGGACGCATAGCCTAACACGGCGAAAAAATGGCATGTGGTTCCCGCCACGACGAATAGATGCCAGATGAAATGGCAGTATTTAACGCGATCATCCAACGAGTAAAAGACCACCCCGAAAGTATAGAAAAGTCCGCCCGCCACCAACCAGTAAAGCCCCACGGCAGGAATATGGGTTAACATCGGCTTTACGGCAATAATTGCGAGCCAACCCATAGCCAGATATACGCCTGTGGAAAGCTTGGGGTATCGCATCGAGCCGAAAACCTTTAGCAGCACACCGATCAGCGCCAAACCCCAAACGATGCCAAAAAGCGTCCACCCCCAAGGACCACGCAGCACCCCGAGCGTAAACGGCGTATAAGTTCCCGCAATCAGTAGGAAAATAGCCGAATGATCGAGCACCTGAAATATCCTTTTGGCCTGGTTCCTTGCCAGTGCATGATACAGTGTGGAGGTCAAATAAAGCAGCAGCATGGAAGCCCCAAATATACTCGCCCCGACAACCCCCGCTGCCCCATCGCCACTACGAACCGCCGCAACGATGAGAATCGGAGTGGCCACTAACGCCCCCAAAGCGCCAATCCCATGACTAACACTATTCGCAATCTCCTCCCCCGCCGTCTGCGCACGTTCTTCATAAGAATTCGCCTTCATAGAACCTATCTCAAATTCGCGGATTAATGATGTTTGTAGCGCCACGGGGGCAGATGCCAGGCGGATTTGCACCACGATGGGCTAGAAGCCCTTCGGGCGCAAGCCAACGCCGCAGGTGCCACCGTGCCGCACAAATCCTTCCGACAGAGGCAATTATGAGCTTGAGCGGCGTTCCGACCGGGCCACAGGGCATTTAGCCCGGTCGCGCCTTGCCCAGAATATATAATTGCTCTCTGCGTCATCATCTTCGAAATTGAGATAGGTTCTGGTTAATATTAAACCACAGATCGCACTGTTATACACAGATATTTTTTTGTAAACTCGTATTTAGCGCCAAAGGCTTACGATGTAATTGGTCGCGGAAATATCGAGTCCAAGCTTGATTACTTCGCCACAGCCTCAGTATTCTTTTTTAATGATGAACAACAAATTTCTACCAGTTTCAACCACCTTGGCGGGCGCCATTATTCTTTTTCTCGGGGGATGCAGCAAATCTGCGGACTCGGCAAAGGAAGATTCTGCCGCCTCATCAAGCTCCCACCAAGCTGCTTCGAGCCATGAACACGCAGAGGTCTCCCTCGAAGATAAAATTGCGGAACATGCAGAGGCTCCCGAGAGTTCAGCGCCCGATCAAAATTCTGATGGCCCTGCCCTGCGCGCGTTGGGCTACATAGTTGGCCAGCAAGTCGGGTTGCAGGCCGGCTATAGTGAAGAGGAGCTCGAATACATTATCAGCGGGATCCGCCTCGCATCGGAAACTGGGGAGAGACCGCCCGACCTCCAGGAGCATTTGAATCGGGCCAAGGCGATCGTTCAGGAAAAACGGGCTGTCTATTTAAAGAAACAACAGGAAAAGACGGAAAATGATGCCATTCCCAATATCCAGGCAGGTGAAAAATTTCTCATGGCGCTGGCCGCTGATTCAGAGGTGAAAATAACCGAAAGTGGGCTCCACTATAAAATTCTGGAGCAAGGCAGTGGAGTCGTTCCCAAAGAAACCGATACGGTAAAGGTCAATTATCGTGGGACTCTAATTGATGGTACGGAATTCGACAGCTCCTACCAGCGAAACGCCCCGGGCGAGTTTGCCCTCAACCGGGTGGTCAAAGGCTGGACCGAGGGACTCCAGCTAATCGGCCAAGGAGGCAAAATCATGCTCTATGTTCCCTCCAATCTCGCCTACGGCAACAACCCACGCCCCGGTGGAATAATCAAACCGGGTGATTTGCTCATATTTGAAATCGAAATCCTGGAAGTGAACGGCGCACCTGCCCCTCCCAAGGGTTTTCCGACCAACATTCCTCCCCCGCCATCGGGCCCGCCCCCAGGGTTTCCACCCACCAGAAGACCTCCAGACCTCCCGAACAACCTACCGGTCACGCCACCTCCACCGCCCAAGGGAGCCCCGCCTTCCCCTCCACCCCGCTCCGGTAGCCCGGGCTCCTGAGAGGCACACTGAATCAAATTCCTCGGAACCCATCATATCCAAAGCGGTCAAATCTCCAATCGGGTAACAAAAATATTGTATTGATATTTCGGCGGTTTTATTTATAGTCTTATCGAACCCATCTATAGAATAAATTTGTTTGTAAATGACTCAATTTGGCAAAACTTCATCTCTTTGTTTTCTGTTATTGATGATACCGGTGTTCTCCTCTGCCCAGCCGCAGGCATTCGAGTTTCAAGGGGTTTACAAAATCGGTGAAAAATGGATGTTTTCCATCCTCGACAAGGCCACCGACCGCAGTGAATGGGTGAGCCTCAATGAGGATACCTCGCCGGGTTACAAGGTCACTCGTTACGATCCTGAAACCAATGCGGTTTCAATACAAATCGATAACCGGAATCAGCGGCTAACACTGCGAGACCGTTCGGATACCCCAATTCCCGTTATCCTTGCCCAAAAAACTGCTCCTCCCGTAGCTCCGGTCAAACAAAAGGTGCATCCCGTTTTGCCAAAAAGACCCCCAACCACCGTACCGGCATACTTGCCCCCGACCCCGCCCCCCAATTTCACTCCGCCCCCACTGCCAAAATCAATCGCCGGCAGGAGAGCGTTGCTCAGTAGAAGCTACGCATCTGCCGCCGCTCGGGGTTTGAGCGATAGCATTTCTGCCGATCAGCCACCTTCGGGACAGCCAACCCAAACCAGCGACCAATCAGCCCCGTCGAGCGACAACCCGACCGATACCGCTGCCACGGATACTTCCAGCGGGACCGCTGCCGAGACGGGTTCTGATTCCGGTTCCGGCACCGGCCAAACTCTCCAAGGACTAGGCGGCGGCCTGTTCCTACCGCCACCCGGCCTACCCCCCCCAGGCCCCCCACCAGGCAGAAGACCACCCCGCAAAAGTGGCTAGTTGATTCATTCCTGACCTCAGAAAATACAGACCGCATCGGCAGGTCGGGTGCAGTTAATCGAAAAAAAGGACCGCTCAGCATAAAGGTGTCCAAACCGCTACCCACCAAAGCACCCCAACGCACGAGGATTATTTCCTTCCCAAGATGAGGGTTGATGGGTAGGTTTTTGATGTGCTTGAGACCAAAGTTACCGTCGCCTTGATATCGGGAGGGATTCTTCTCCTGTTTGTTGTTTGGGCTTACAGGTCAGAAACCAAGGAATTGCCTTCAACGCTGCACATGCTTCTTGGTTTTCTGTGTGCGCTACTGGCGGGGATATTTTCTTATTTAATAAGTGGAAGCATTTCATTGGCGGCAGATGTTGAGATACCGTACATTGGACCAGTGAAACTCGACGCCGGGGGTGGGATGGCGGTTTTTGTAATCGTTCTTTACTGGTGGAATTCAGGAATGTCTCCTTTTGGGAAAAAACTTGAGGACATTTCCGAAGACACAAAAGCAATAAGAGAGAGTCAGGGGGAGATGCAGGAGGATATAAAAAAACTCCTGGCCGGGTACGAGGCGGTACAGGAGGAAATCGTAAAATCGCAGCCGCCTGTGGAGTCGATTCAAGCTGCCAATAATCCACTATCCGAGGAAGAGCGCGCGGCGTTTGAGGAGCGCATCGAAGAATTGGAGCAAACCGAGGAGGAGGCCAAGGAGAAATATAATCGCGAGCTGGAGCGAAACATAGATACACAGCTTTCCTATGCGGGCGTTTTGCTAAGGGAAGCTAAATACAAAGAGGCGGAAGCAGTTTTACGCGGCCTGTTGGAGGTCCACCCGGAAAGTTCAAGTATTCTCAATGGCCTTTTTGCGGCGTTATACACACAAGCGCAATTTAGGGAAGCCGAGCCTCTCATAAAACGCTCCTTGGAGATCGATGAAAACTCCTACGGTCCCGACCACCCCGATGTCGCCATAGACCTCAACAATCTGGCCCAACTTCTGCAGGCCACCAACCGCCTCAATCAGGCCGAGCCGCTCATGCGGCGGGCCCTCCAAATCGACGAGGCATTCTTCGGGCCGGACCATCCCAAGGTCGCCATCCGCCTCAACAACCTGGCCGCACTGCTGAAGGCCACCAACCGCCTCGATCAGGCCGAGCCACTCATGCGACGCGCCCTTGAAATCGACGAAGACTCCTTCGGACCCGATCACCCCAATGTCGCCATAGACCTCAGCAATCTGGCCCAACTGTTGCAAGCTACCAACCGCCCCGATCAGGCCGAGCCGCTCATGCGACGCGCCCTAAAAATCGAAGAAAAATCACGCGGTCCCGATCATCCCTTTGTAGCCATCAACCTCAACAACCTGGCCGCACTGCTGAAGGCCACCAACCGCCTCGATCAGGCCGAGCCACTCATGCGGCGGGCCCTCCAAATCGACGAAGACTCCTTCGGGCCTGATCACCCCAATGTCGCCATCCGCCTCAACAACCTGGCGCAACTGCTGAGTGTCACCAATCGCCTCGACCAGGCCGAGCCACTCATGCATCGTGCTTTGAAAATCGACGAGGATTCTTTCGACCCTAACCATCCCAATGTTGCCAGGGACCTCAACAATTTGGCCCGGTTGCTACAAGACACCAACCGCCTCGATGAGGCCGAGCCGCTCATGCGCCGCGCTCTCAAAATCGACGAAGACTCCTTCGGCCCCAACCATCCCAAGGTCGCCATAGACCTCAACAATCTGGCCGGACTGCTGCAAGCCACCAACCGCCTTGAGGAGGCCGAGCCTCTCATGAGGCGAGCCCTCAAAATCGAAGAAAAATCACGCGGTCCCGATCATCCCTTTGTAGCCATCAACCTCAACAACCTGGCCCAACTTCTGCAGGCCACCAACCGCCTCGATGAGGCCAAGCCACTCATGCGGCGTTCGTTGGAGATTCTTGAGAATTTGAATTATGAGCACCCGAATAAGGAAGCTGGTCGTAGAAATCTGGAGATTCTTTTGAAGGAAATGGAGGAACGTGGTGAGTGAGGTTGGCGGCAATATTGGGCTGGCGGTGCCGGTGGTTTTGGATACGGATCCGGGGATTGATGATGCGGTGGCTTTGATGCTGGCTCTGGCTTCGCCGGGGGAGATTGATTTGGTGGGGATTTCCACCGTCGGGGGGAACATTGGGCGGCAGGGGACGTTCGAGAATGCCCATCGGCTGCTGCAATTATTTGGGCGGGAGGGTGTCCCGGTCGGTTTTGGCTGGGGAGTCGAGGCGGATACTCCGGCGGCGCGGCATATTCATGGCATGGATGGGTTAGGTGAAACGGGTCTCCCTCTGTCGGGGGAGCCGGAGAAAATTCCTTCGGTCGAGTTGATGGCCCGGCTGGCGGCCGCACATGCCGGGCGGCTGAATCTGGTGGCGGTGGGCCCATTGACCAATGTGGCGGCCCTTTTACGCGAGTTTCCCGAGAGCAAAGGCCAAATTTCTCGAATTGTGGTGATGGGCGGAGCGGTCAAAAGGAGCGGCAATGTCACCCCGTCCGCCGAATTCAATATTTACAAAGACCCGGAGTCGGCGGCGGAAGTTTTTGCCAGCGGGATTCCCCTTTTGCTGGTTCCGCTGGATGCCACGTTGAAGGCATTATTTCCCCCCGGCCGTCTCGCTCGATTCGACTCCTTGCGGTCGCCACAGGGGGAATTTTTCCGGCGTCTGCTGCGGTTTCATTTCAAAGCCAGCAAAGAAGCCCTGTCGCTGGAAGGGAGTTTTTTACACGACCCCCTGGCGGTGGCAGCGCTGATCGCTCCAGAGCTTTTAAAGTGTGAGCCGGTCCATTGTGTGGTCGAGACGCGGGGAGAGTGGACCCGTGGGATGACCCTTTGCGATTTCCGCCACGGGAGCAAAAAACGAAAAACCCCGAATATCGAGGTAGCCGTCGATGCCGATGGTGAGGGTTTCCTCGATCTGCTTTGCGAAAGGCTGATGGCCTTTTTGAGCAATTTCGAGGACTGAGGCGAAATCAGGTGGGGTGATTGAGAACGGGCTTGCCGCGTGTTTGCCAGTAGAGGAAGCAGGCGGTCAGAAACACCAAAAACACCACCCCGCCGATGGCCGGAAATACCATCGCGAGGGAGGAGTGGGTGATGATGCCTTTGACACCCCATACGGAAAGGGCGCCGATGGCGAAAACGACCGTGAATTTAAGCCCGTAGCCGGTGCTGCGCCAGCGGTCGGGTGTAAATCGGGCAACGAGGCTGTTTTCGATGGGTTGGGTGCCAAGGCTGAAAAATACGAATATGGACGCGCATACCAAAAGGGGTGCGCCCCACAGAGCCGCCATTGCAAAGACAAAGGGGAGGCCGAGGCCGTAAAAAACCAGGTAGAGCATTCGCAGGTCGTAGCGGTCTGCAAGGTGTCCAGCCAAGTATTGCCCGGCGGTTGCGATCAAGTAAACGAGGGAGGTGGCCACCCCGTAGCCGACAAAATCGACCCGCTCGGCGAAAAAGGCGGGTTGGGCGAGGGTGTTAGCCCGGTAAGAGAGGCCGGCGAGGGTCATCGCCACCATGAGAATGAGAAAGAGTTTGAGGCGCTCGAAGGGCTCGTGATGGTGTTCATCGCGAACGGCTTCTCCGGGCTTGGATTCCTCGATGCGGCGAAAAGCAACCATGAGGCCCATGAGGATTAACATTATGCCCAGACCCATATAGGCGCCCCGCCAGCCCCACATGCTGGAGAACCACTCCGTCATAACGGGAGCGGCGGCGATGCCGATATTGCCGCAAATACCGTTGATACCGAGGGCTTTGCCGCGATGTTGAATGGTTCTGGAAATCAAACTCATGCCGGCCGGGTGGTACAAACTGGCAAAAGCGCCCACCCCGCCGAGAGCGACGGCCAGCGCGGGCCCCGGATTGGTCAGCGCCACCATGATCATGGCCGGGCCGATGCCGAGTACGCCGGTTCGGACAACCCATCGGGCGCGCAGGCGGTCTGTAATAAGCCCAACGGGGAATGCGCCCAATCCAAAGATAAAATATCCGGCGAAACTCCAGCCGAGAACCATCTCGAGGGGAATGCCCTCCTCCCGAGATAATGCAATGGCTGCGGTGGGGAAAATTAGCATGGCCAGGTGGCAGCCGAAATGGGCCACCCCGGTGAGTTGCAAAGTATGCCTTTCGTTAACCGATAAATTCATGCCGCGAGACTTTCTGGTAGTGGAATCCTGCCCCATAATAAAAAATCGCCCGGTGGCAGGACGAAAGCGGCTTAATTCATCTCATTATCGAAAAAAGGCAATGAAAAGTGTTAGGTCCACTGGTCATGCCATAAATCCGCGAGGTGGGCAGTATGTTCAATAGGGCTGCCGAACGAAATCCTGATTTGCAGTAGTGGTAAGGTCCTGCGAATAGGTATTTCTATAGAGCAACCGGAAGGAAACGGGTACGCGCATGCGAAATTTCACCTCCTGCCCATCCTTCCTGCCGGGCAAAAATTTCCAGGCCATAATGGCACTTTTGGCGCTCTCTGAAAATTCGTAGAAATCGGACTTCTCGACCACGACATCGTAAACATTGCCATCCTCATCAACCGACAATATCGCCAATACGCGGCCTTCGATTCTTTCTTCCACAAGATTACGCGGGTAGCGGGGCTTGCCCTGAATAATGGGGATCGGCGCCGCATCCAAATCCGATATTCGGTAGACAAAATCAACGTTCAGTTTTTCTGGAGTGCTCTTAGCGGGCTCGGCGAGCTGCAAATTTGGAATCGAGGCGACCGAAAACTGTTTGCTGGAATGAGCGCTCCCAAACACCTCGCTCGGCGGTTTTAAAAAGTCCTGGTTTTCGTTTGTTCTCCGGGAACCTCCCCGATTTTCCAGTTCAGAGGGCGAAGGCTCAATATCCACCGGGGTAAGTTGGCTCATTGGCAAATTATGAACCGCCAATGCCCTCGTGTTTTTGACCCCGTTGAGAAATACTAGTCCGAATATGAGGATAACTGTAATCAGCATGGCCGACACAAAATGTGCCCACTTTTGGGAGGCATTTGGTCCCTTTGGAGGAAGGTACATGACCGGATAGTTGGAGGGTGTTCAATAAGCGTGCGAGAAATTCGATGGTCAATATACAGGGCTTCAAGGCGTAAAACAACACCAAAAACGGGTATTTTCAGGATTCGCCGATCAGCGGGGAAAACCGTTCAGGAAACTTTTCTTATCGGCTGAACCAGTGAATGAAGCTGCCGATCCTTTTTTAAATAGCGGATGGATCCGCCTACGTCGCGGCAAATTTTGATTTTCGACGGCATGTTGCGCACGACGTTGCTGTGATAATAAATTCTGCTCTTTTGGGCGATGGTATCATCGAAGAAAACCGCCTGGTAATAGGACAGCAAATAGGAAATTAGCTCGATATAATCCAGGTTTCCCATCGCAATATGGCAGGACCAATATTCCATCCAGCTAAACCCGTGCTGCAACTGCAATCCCTTGTTGGTCAAGGCATTAAACTTATGGATAATCCGCGTCAGAGGCCGCTGAATTTCGTGACCCGCCTCCTTCCGGACCAGCGCGATATCAAATTCGGAGCCAACCCAATAAGAAAGTGCAAGTTCCCGCAATTCATCCAGGTGGGGGGCTTTCCAGTTTTCCGAACGATCGGAATAAGGTAGAGTCTGGGCACAAATATCATCCAGCGAATGCGGGCCTTTGGGATCCGCAATGGAGGCTATTTTCAGGCGGTTGGCGTAGTTTGCCCGGTGCCCCAGGGACCATATTTCCTTGGTCAATCGATCCTTTCGCGGAGCGAAACGCCTTTTACTGCTGCGGTCGTTTACCATTTTCAGTGTGTGCCCAAAGGTGATTTTAATAAATATTTACCTAATTTAGAATACCGATTATTTTTAAAACTCTTCCCTTTTAAATATCATAGTAGTCAAGTCTTTATAAATTTCAACGGAATTATGATTTCTGCGGATTTTTGATTATTTTTTTACAAAATCGCGCGGTGATATATCCCAAATCTATAAGTCGAACATGAGATAAGCGAATTTAGCCCATCAAGGAAAATTGTAACCTTTTTTTATCCCCAATCGTATTCAGTTGCATGATGGCAAACTATGATCTCGAAACACTTGTATTTACCCTGATCAGCCTGGCGCTCCTGATCGGTGTTATGGCCGCTGAATCCAGTGCCATCCGGCAGGTGGGCATGATGGCGTCAAATTCCCATGTTTGGGGCGGGGTGGTCTAGCAGGTAATCGGGATTCCCTTTGACAAAATTTTGGGATTGCTGACTAATTTCGAGGAGATTTCCGCCGCCTGCCCGCTTCATAGAGGGATGATCGCCCACATTAAAAAACTCTGTTCAATAACGTGATATCCGACGAAATTCTCATGCTTTCAGTAAAAAACGGCACTTTGGATTCGCTTGCGCCACTCTTTGAGAGGCACCATGTGAGGCTTTTCAATTTCTTTCTCCGCCTGACCGGAAACCGTGAGACGAGTGAGGATTTGACCCAGAGCCTTTTCCAAAGAATCCTCCGGTTTCGGCATACCTACAAGGAAGGCCATCCATTCCGGTCCTGGATGTACCGGGTGGCCAGAAACTTACATGCCGACCATTATCGGAAAAACAAAGTCCGGGCCGAAGAATTTTACGAAGAGACGGATTACTCACGGCAAACCGAGCGGCTGGCCGCCGATGAAATGGAAAAAAAGGAGAGGAAAAGGAGTCTCCTGGAGGCCCTTGATCGTTTGCCCCCCGAACAAAAGGAACTGCTCGTGCTGAGCCGTTTCGAGGGATTCAAATACGAGGAAATATCTCAAATAAAGGGAATTTCCGTGGCAGCAATCAAGGTGCGGGTGCATCGGGCGATGGGTCTGTTGAGGGAAATTTATTTTGAAACCACTGGAGAAGGAGGCAAAAAATCATGAAATGCCAGGAAGCAAGCTCGCAATTAGCCGGTCTGTTGGAAAACAGCCTGGAGACGACTTTGGCGGATGAGGTTCATCAACACCTTGGGCAATGTGAAAACTGCCGGGAAGAATGGGAGCAGTATAAAGTCCTGATGGCCGAATTCGAGGCCGTCGAGGATGTCCAGCCCGGCCCGCGCCTGAGGGAAAATTTCCTCTCGATGCTGGAGATAGAGAAGTCTGTTCTCGAGCAAGCTGAACCCAAAAAATCCAATCTGGTCGAGCCGGTTTTCTGGAAACACGCTTTTTTGATGGGAAAAATTGCGGCGGGTCTGTCGCTCTTGTTAGGGGGAATGTGGATAGGGAAGCAACAAGCCACCATTGCGCCGGGGGGAGATGCCCCTGTCAAAATTGTGGATAACACCGTAGTAACCGGCCTCAGGACGGAAATGGATGCCATGAAACAAATGATGGCGATTTACATGATGGACCAGCGTTCGGCCAGTAAGCGCATTCAGGCGGTGAGTTATACCGACGACATTTCTATACTTTCCCCGGATTTGTTCGAGGCGCTTTTGAGGAGGCTTAATCAGGACGACAATGTCAATGTTCGGTTGGCCTCCCTCAATTCTCTAACCCGTTTTGCGAATCAGGAAAACGTACGGGCCGCCCTCCTTGATTCACTGTCCCGGCAGACCAATCCGTTGATGCAAATCATGCTCATCAACCTGATGGTGGAAATGGATGAAAAGCGCGCCCGCGGGCCGATTCAAGAGTTGCTGGATAACGCGGTGACACCCTTGGAAGTTAAGGGCAAAGCCCTCCAGGGACTCGGTCAGCTACTTTAATTTTTGCAGAAATATGCCCATTAAAAATCAATTAAATTTTATAAAAAAATAGAATAAGAACCAACATGAATAGATTCAATAAATTGCTATGCCTCCTGCTCATAAGCCTGCTTCCGGTTGCCGGATACACCAAGGAGAAAGTTAGAAATCCTCCGTCTCCGCCTTTGCCCCCGAAACCGCCATCGCGAAACCTGCATCCCACCAACGATTCCAGCCGGGAGGGCGGGAGGCACGTTTTTATCCCACAGGAGTCGGTTCAAGAGGTGGAGATCACTTTTATTGAAAACTCTGGCGATATCATCATCCAGGGAACTGAAGGTGAGCAAATAGAGATAATTTCCGAAGATTATGAGGATCCGGATTACGAGGAGGATGAGGAAGCGGACGAAAATGGATTTATATCGGTATTTTCGGTTGGCAGGGACAATACCGGTTTCGGGCTTTCCATTTCGGAAACCGATGAAAGTGTGGAAATTGTGGGCCTACCCAACACTTCCTCCTCCGATTTCACGATCAATGTTCCGAATAAATACGCCCTTAAAGTGCAAATAATAGGCAATGGGGACTGCACGCTACAAGACTTCGATGGTGAAATCGAAATGACGGTGGCAGAGGGCGATGCAATCATTAGAAATGTCACCGGGCCGGCCACCTTGCACAATATGAACGGTGATTTGTTGGTCTATTTTTCCAGTGTTTCGCAGGATGCACCCACATCCATCACCAATCTCAATGGAGACACCGTGGTCAGCATTCCAGAGGATACCAAGGCCAATCTCAAGATGAATTCGCTCAACAGTGACATACGCACCAATCTTAATGTCGACTATGAAAAAGGCAGGCGTGACCCCTACTCATTTATTGGCGGGATGCGAGAGGTAAACGGTACGTTAAACGGGGGAGGAGTCTTGATTCAGTTGGAATCCATAAATGGTGACATTGTCCTGAAAAAAAGCCAAAGGGAAGCAGCGGAGACGCATGAGCGTCAGCGAGTCGAAAAAGCGAAAGAGGCCGCAAGGCTGAGAAAAGAGCGTGAGCGTGAGCGAATCGAAAAAGTGAAAGAGGCCACAAGGCTGAGAAAAGAACTTGCGCGTCAGCGGGTCGAAGAAGCAAAAAAAGCGATGGAAGATAATTAGCAACTGTCTATTATTCGCGGTGAAAAGTAAAAAATACCTTTGATTTTCCGCATTCCTGGTCGAAAAAAAGGAATCCAGGCTGAATTTTTAACAGGAGGAGCAGCAAAATCCTGTTGTTTCCGGAGCGGGGATGGTCGCAAACCCCGTTTTTTGCTCGTTGTCGGGCTGTTGTTGGTCTGTGCCTGTTTGGCGGGGTGTGGAGAAAATTCCAGGCATCAGATCAAGGCCAGCTTCAAATCGGGGGGAACCATTATTCAGGTAACCAACAACGGAGATTGGGAGTGGACAAACGTGTTGATCAAAATAAATCGTTATACAAAAGACGGTCCCTACTTTTTGAGAATCAAAAAATCGCTATCGCAGGATCAGAGCGTCAACTTGGCCCTTTTGAGTTTTAAAAACAAGTTCGGAATCAATTTCAATCCGGCCAAAAACAAGGTGGAAACGGTTTCCCTGGTCGTGAACGGCGGGGAGCGAACGTTCAGGTTCACCGAATAGAACCTATCTCAAATTCGAGCAATTGTTAGCTTGATAAGGCCGCTCTTTCCTTATTTAGTCTTAGTTTATGGCCAAGCAAATCGTTTTCAAACCCGGAGATGTCCTCATCAAAGAGGGTGTCAAAGGAAACGGATTTTTTATTCTCAGAAAAGGAAAACTGGAGGTTTATAAAAACAGTGTCCTCATCGCGGAAATTAAAAACCCAGATACCATCTTCGGCGAAATGAGCGACATACTGGACAAACCGCGAACCTGTAACATCGTCGCCAAAACAAGTTGCACGGTCGAGCATGTCGTAAATGGCATCGATGAAACCGTGAAGGAGCATCCCGAATTGACCAAACAAATCCTGCGGGATCTCGCGGAGCGGCTTGAGACCACTACTAAAAAACTGGCGGATTCGGAGAGTAATCTCCTCTGGACAATCAAGGAACCCAAGAAAAAGAAGACCAGGCGTTGATTGATCGATTGGCGGTGCGTGCGTTTACCCCAATTCTGCCAACAGGCGGGCAATTTTCTCTTTTTTCTCCTTGCTATCGGCAAGCTGTCTGCGGGCTCCCTCGACGATATTAGCCGGAGCATTGTTGAGGAATTTTTGATTTCCCAGCTTGCTTTCTCCTGCCGCAACGGCCTTTTCCAGCTTGGCCAGTTCACGTTCGAGCCGGTCCTTTTCCGCACCGATATCGAGTGCGCTGGTGAGGTCGAGGTAAAGAGTTCCGAGAGAGGTTACCGCGGCGGGAGCGCCTTCGGGTCGTGTTTCCACCGCAGCCAGTTGGCCAGCGCCCACCAATGTATTAAATATGGTGGCATGGGATTCGAGAAATTTCTGTGAAGACTCTGGGGCCGTGAAATAAAATGCGGCATCGCGGGAGTTGGCGACCCCGTATTCGGCTTTGAGGGAACGGGCTTTCATGACAAAAGTTTGCAAATCGAGAATTCTCGAAGCCGCCTTCGCATCGATCTTGAAGTCGCCCTGCTCAATCCACTCCCGGAGTTCCGCCTGACTCTGGAGGCAGGGATTTTCGGTATCCTGCATGAAGGTATCACCCGATGCGTAACCAAGATCGTTCCACAGTTCTTCGGTGATATGGGGGCAAATCGGTTCCAGTAAAAGGAGAAATTGACGAAGCACGAGATCCTGAATCGCCAGGCAGTTGTCCCTCAATCGATCATCCTTCAACTTGCTTTTGGAGATTTCCACATACCAATCGCAAAAATCCCCCCAAAAGAATTCATACAAAACCCCCGTCAGCCGCTCGATCAAATAGGTATCAAATAATTTATTAACCTGTTGGGTTGCCGCCAAAAGCCGGGTCAGAATCCAATGGTCGTATTCGTCGAATTGATCTCTCTCCAAACGGCCAATGATGGCTTCGAGGCTGGAATTATCGCACAGCGGCCCGGAAACCTGGCGGAAGCGGGCGGCGTTCCAGAGTTTGTTGCAAAAATTCCGGCCAATCTGCACCCGGTCCTCGCCGAATAGGATGTCCTGCCCGGTGGGGGCGATGTTGACAATGCCGAACCGCAGGCCGTCCGCCCCGAATTTCTCAATCAAATCGAGCGGATCGGGCGAATTCCCGAGAGTTTTGGACATTTTCCGGCCCTGTATGTCGCGGATCAATCCATGGATGTAAACATTTTCAAAGGGGATACGCTCCTGGATTTCCTCGTCGGTGAGGGTTTTCTTTTCCGGTCCGTGCATTTCCAGACCGGCCATAATCATGCGGGCAACCCAGAAAAATATAATGTCAAAACCGGTTACAAGCACTTTGGTCGGGTAAAAATAGTCCAGGTCTTTCTGCTGATTTTCGTCGGGCTCCGGCCAGCCGAAATTGGCCAGTGGCCAGAGGTTGGAGGAGGCCCAGGTATCGAGCACATCCTCGTCCTGCTCCCAATTTTCGGGGTCGGGCGGGCCATCCACGGAGACATGCCGGTTTGCCTCGTCGTTGCGATCGGCGCCTTTTTTATACCACACCGGAATGCGGTGCCCCCACCAGAGCTGTCGGCTGATGCACCAGTCCGTGATATTATTGAGCCAGTGCAGATAAACATTTTCCCAACGCTTGGGGTGGAATTTTATGTAACCCTTTGAAACGGCCTCCTTGGCCTCTTCGACCTTTGGGTAGCGCATGAACCACTGTTCGGAGAGGCGCGGCTCCACCGGCACATTGGCCCGCTGGGAAAACCCGACCCGGTTTTCGTAGGGCTCCTCCTCGACCATCAGGCCCATGTCGCGCAGCTTTTTGGCGGCTTTTTTCCGGGCGGCAAAACGTTCCATACCGTCAAACTCCTCACCGGAATGGGCATTCAAGGTGCCGTCGCGGTTAAAAACATCAATGGCGGCCAACCCATGTCGCTGGCCGATTTCGAAATCCGCCTTGTCATGGGCGGGGGTCACCTTGAGCACTCCGGTGCCGAACTCCCTGTCGATATAATCGTCGGCGATGATGGGGATTTTTGCTTTTGGAAAAGGTCGCCAGCAGTGCAAGCCGACAAGATCACGGTAGCGGTCGTCCTCCGGGTGGACGGCTACTCCGGTGTCCCCCATGAGGGTCTCGGGGCGGGTGGTGGAAATTTCCAGATACTGGCCGGGGCGTTCGACGATTTCGTAACGCATTTTGTAAAGGATGCCCTTTTGCGGCCTCACCTCGACCTCCTCGTCACTCAGGGCGGTCAGGCTGGCGGGGCACCAGTTGACCATACGTTTCCCCCGGTAGATGTAACCGCGCTCATAGAGCTTCACGAAGGCGCTCAAAACCGACCGGGCATAATGGGGGTCGAGGGTGAAAGCGGTGCGGTCCCAATCACAGGAGGCGCCCAGTTTCTGAAGCTGATCGAGGATGATGCCGCCTTTTTCCGTGCGGAATTCCCAGACTTTTTCCAAAAATGCTTCACGGCCCAGATCGTATTTGGTCTTGCCCTCGGCCCGGAGGTTTTGCTCGACCCGCGTTTGGGTGGCGATGCCGGCGTGGTCCGTCCCCGGATACCAGAGAGCGCCCTTCCCTTCCAAACGTGCCCTTCGGATAAAAATATCCTGCAAGGTATTGTCCAGAATATGGCCCATGTGGAGCATACCGGTGACATTTGGGGGCGGAATCATGATGCAGTAGGCATCGTCCTTGTCCTCCGTGCGGCGACCGGCAAAAGCCTTGCCCTCGAGCCAGGCATTATACCACTTCGACTCGACTATCTTGGGATCATAAACTTTGGAAATTTGCGTCATCGGCCAATTTTGAACGAAAGCGTATTGAAGGAAAGGGGTTGCCAGCCGGTGTCAAAGTAAAAACCACGGGTGCTCCCGGCGCGGCGGCAAGGTGCAGAGCACCACAAATCCCCAATCCCCCGCTGGCGGCTTCCATGCCTTTGGGTGAAAACCCGAATATTTTCAACCACAGATTACACAGATGGGCACAGATGGAGAAGATGACTATCAAGAGCAAAATAACGGATAATCCGAGATAAGCCTTAGTCGAATAAAGGAGCTATAAGTTTTGAAATAACGGATAGACAAACTTTCCAGCCAAGAATTTACAATCATCCTTGCAAATTTAAGTTATAATACTATCGTGCCCAATCATAGTCTGCGTAAATATTCCTTACAATATGTGAAGGCAAATAGAGAGGTCACAGCAAATGGAAAGCAACCCAACTTGGATTGATTACTTAACGGCAACAGGAGCTATTTTGACTCCAATCTTCGTTGCTATATTGGGTGCAATTTTTTGGCGGTTTCGTGCCAGAATGGAGCGCCGCTTCGAGCTAGAAAATAAACTGAGAGAAGACCGCATTGAGACATACAACGATATTCTTGAGCCATTCGTTATACTTTTCATGTCTGAAACAGCTTGGAAAACTTCCTCCAAAAACAAGAATAAGAACAAAGATATCACCCTTCAACAGGCCTTGCTCTCCCTTGAGTACCGTCGTAAGGCCTTCAAAATGTCCTTAGTTGGGTCAGACGCAGTAGTCACATCCTACAACGATCTCATGCAATATTTCTTTCAGTTTGGTATTAACGCTGATCAAGGTGTCACAGAAAGCGATGTTAAAGACATGATGGCTCTTGTAGGAAAACTCCTTCTTGAAATCAGGAGGAGCATGGGTAATGAGACCACAAAGCTTGATCAATGGCAAATGGTGGAGTGGTTCATTAAGGATGCTCGGCGTTTTAGAAATTCATGAAACAGCCAACAGTTCCCAAGTCAATTACGAACCTGAAGGTTCATATTTCATATTTTGTAGATGGAGAATAAAATAGAGGGCTTTCTCAGAATTTCTTAGGTATTGTGCATAGGGTGGATTTGTAGAAGCCGCGAAAAAGAGAGCCAAATGGGGTCAATGTTCAAATATCAAATTTTGTACAGATACTATTTAACTGCATTTCTCCAGGATTCTAATTGGGCGCGTCACATCATTTGATGTGATCTTGGATTTTTTGGCGGAATTCTGCCGGGTTTTGTAATTTCGGCTCCGTCCCGTAGTGTTTTGACAGGTGGGGGTTTTACTACTTTGGTTTATTTTTCTTAATGATTGGGTTATTTAATTTCTGATGGAGGATCCGCTTTTTAAACGCCTTCGGCTGCATTCGGAGAAAAAACTTCGCTTTTTGCCGGGGGCTGACCGGGAGGTCATTTTGGCCGCCTGCAAGGATTTTTTGCGCCTGGAGAACCAGATGAGTCTGCGCTACCATCGCAAGGGGGACGGCGGCGGTCGGGTCGCGTTCGCCCGGGCTTGTTTGATGGATGTCATCATCGAAGCCCTTTTTGCCCATGCCTTGAATACCTTCGAGGATCAATCCGGGACCATCGCGGGGGCGGTTTGCACGGTGGCTCTGGGTGGCTATGGAAGGGCCGAGCTTTGCCCCTACAGCGATATCGATCTGATGTTTCTCTATGCCGACGCGGACGGCTCTGGTGGCGAAAAACTGGAAGCTCTGCAAAAAGCGCTGGCCGAGACATTGCTCTATGTGCTCTGGGATCTAGGTCTCAAAGTGGGCCACTCGACCCGGACCGTCGAGGAATCGATCGGGGAGGCCAGAAATAACATTAAGTCGAAAAACGCCATGCTGGAAGCCCGTTTGGTGGCCGGTTCGGGGAATCTTTTCGATAATTTCCAAAAAAGGTATCAGAGTTTTTGCGCGGAGGATGACCCGGTTGTCTATTTTGAGGATCGGCTGAAAAATCAGAAAGCCCGCCGCAAACGCTTCGGGGGGACTGTTTTTTTGCAGGAGCCGGACGTGAAAAACGGTGTGGGCGGTTTGCGGGATTTCCAGAGCGTTCTCTGGATGAGCTCGATCAAGCTGGGCGCGGGAAATCTGGAAGCATTGGAGAAAGAGGGATACCTGAGGCAGGATGAAAAAAGGGATTTCGAGCAGGCCTATGATTTTCTCCTGCGGGTGCGCAACGAGCTGCATTTTCAAACCGGGAGGCCCGGCGATGTGCTCTGTATCGAACGGCAGCCCGAGGTGGCCCTGAACCTCGGATATCGCGAGGAGGATATTTTTCCACGGGTGGAGGCCTTTATGAAGGACTATTACAGCGCGGCCCGCAAAATTTACCAAATATCAACGACTCTGGAACAGGGCCTTACCCGGCAAACAGAAAAATCAGTCGGAAAAAATTCGGAAAAAAGCGGCTCCCGATCCGGTAAAACAGTGGATGGGTTTATTTTGCGGGAGGGTGTTTTAACTTTTGAAAAGCAGGAGGTATTCAAGGAAGATCCTGAGCGGTTGATACGGGTATTCAGGCATAGCCAGCAATTTCAGGCCGATCTCGATTTCGAATTGAAGAGCCTGGTCAATGAATCACTGCCCCTCATCACCGGTAAGGTAATCAACTCGCCCGCCGCAAATCGAAGTTTTCGCTCCCTTCTGTTGATCCCCGGAGAAGTTTACCCAACCCTCAGTTTGATGCACGAGTTGGGGGTTTTGGGGCGTTTCGTGCCGGAATTCGATGCCCTCACCTGCCTTGTGCAGCATGAATACTACCATCGCTACACAGCCGATATTCATACCTTGGAGACTATCCACCGGCTCGATCGTATTTTCAGCCGCCAATCCCCGTTTGCAAATAGATATAACCGGGAGATTCATCAAACGGAAACGCCCGGGCTCCTCTATATCATCCTCCTGCTCCACGATATCGGAAAAGGAGTCGGTATCAAGGGGCATGCGGCCAGGGGGGCGGCTCTGGCATCGGGAGTGATCGACCGCCTCCAGTTGAGCGGCAGGCAAAAAAAGCAGGTTCTCTTTGTCATCGAAAATCACCTCGAAATGTCTCGATTCTGGCAAAAGCACGATGTGGATGATCCCATTGCAGCCGAAAAATTTGCAGAACTAGTGGGCAATACGGAAAATTTGCGCCTTCTCTATGTCCATACCTATTGCGATGCGAGGGGCACTTCAGCGCCTTTGTGGAATGGATTCAAGGATATGCTCCACACCCGTCTTTTTGACAGTACACTGGCCGCATTGGGCGAAATCCAGGCAACCGCTTCCACCGCCGCCGACCTGCCAATTCAAACGAGCATAACCAGGGAATCTCTCGCAAAACTGGTCACGGACATCCCGGTGGAGGAAATCGAAGCGCATTGCCAACACCTCCCGGACCGCTACTTTTCCAGCTATGATATGGAGGAGGTCATTTTGCACCTGAGAATGGTCAACGCTCTCCTCAGCCACCTTTCAAAAGCCGATGCGCTGGAATCTCTCGAACCCATCATCGATTGGCGGAATGATTTGAATCTGAGTGTCACCGAGGTGCAAATCGTGACCTGGGACAGACCGGGATTATTTTACAAACTGGCCGGAACCTTCAGCCTGGCGGGGCTCAACATTATCAGCAGCAAGGCGATCTCGCGCGACGACCACATAATGATCGATACCTTCTACGTCTGCGAGCCGGGGGGCGGAGTGGCCCAGAGCGATCAAGCGCGCGAGGTGTTTCGATATGGGCTGACCGATTCATTGCTCCACGACCGCGATATTTTACCGGAAATCGTTGAGAATGCCGAGAAATTAAGCCCTCCGCTGTATCTCAGGAAAAAGGAACATTTGCCCGCCGATATTCTTTCAACCGTGGAAGTTTACCGCGATGAACGGCTCAAGCGAACCTTTGTCGAAGTAAAGGCCCGGGATAGGATTGGTCTTCTTTACCGGATTGCCAAAACGATTTCGAGGCATGGTTTCGACATTGCTTTTGCCCGGATTTTAACCGAGCGAGGCATCGCCGTGGACACCTTCACCATCGAGGGAATCGACCAGACTTCGGACACCGATGAAAACTTGCTTGAAACTCTGAAGAAAGATCTGGAATCGGTTATTTCCGCAGAAAATTACCCGCTCGTAACCGTTACCAAGAATGGCCCGCAATGAACCACAGCGAGGAGGATACGGCCCTGGTTAACGCCCTTTACGAAATCAGTTCGCTGACCACGAGGGATATCGACCCCGGTCAAGCAAGCGAAGTGATAGTCGAAGCAATCGCCAAAGCCTTGGGCGCCGAGGGCGCTTTTCTGGCGCTGGTCAACCCCGATTGCGGTCTCCTCGAAATCGAGGCCACCTGCGGTCTTTGGCAACTCGCCGATACCCCGCCCCCGCGTCTCGGGGAGGGCCTAACCACCTGGGCGACTCTCCACGGCAAACCGATCTCGATAGCGGATTTTTCCAAAACCACGCGCTTCCTTCCCCCCGGAGACCTCATCTGTTCGGAAATGGCGGCTCCATTGGTGGAAAAAGAGTCCGTCATCGGGGTGGTCAGTGTGGGTTGGAAAAGGGGTTCGGTTTTCGATGATTTGGATGTGGAAAAACTCTCAAAGCTGTCCATCGAGGCGGCTCTGGTCCTGGACAGGATATGGCTGGTTCAGAGGCTGGAAAAAAAAGCCCGGCAGCTCGGTTCCCTCCTGGCGGCAGGGAAAAATCTGGTTTCCCGGCATGGCTTGGGGGAGGTTCTGAAAACGATTCCCGGCGAGGCTCTCAATATCATGGACTGCAAGGTATGCGCGCTTTTTCTCCTTAGCCCGGACGGCAAAAGCCTCACCCTGCAGGTGGCTGCGGGGGCTCCGCGATTGGTTGACTATACCGAAAATTTGAATCTGGAGGACAGCGCGCTGGGTTCGGCCGTTCAATACCATAAACAAGTGGAAATTCCCGACCTGCGCAAAACCGAGGAGCATCATTTTGTGCCAGTTGTGCAGAGCGAGGGCCTGGTCTCCATGCTGGCCACACCGATTTCCTATGACGACGAGCCCGTTGGCGTACTCAATGTCTATACGGAAAAACGGCACCGCTTCGATGACGGTGAAAAAAGCCATTTTGCGGCGCTCGCGGGATTGGTCGCGGTGGCAATCCAGAACGCCCGCCTCTATGAAAAAATACTCGCGGGGGAGGAAATTCTTCGCCGAAGTGAGCGGCTGGGCACATTGGGGCTTCTGACCTCGGAAATCGCCCACGAAATTCGCAATCCATTGACGGTCATTAAACTGCTTTTTGAGTCGCTGGATCTCGATTATCCGACCGGTGATCTTCGTCGCAAAGATGTGGAAATTATCGGTGAAAGACTGAACCATCTGGATGAGATTGTTCATCGCGTATTGGATTTCGGTAAAACCGGCGATTACGAGCACACAAAACTGGACATGGATCTACTGATTAGAGACGCCATGACCCTTGTTCGCCTCAAATTGGCCCAAAAAAGCATCCACCTTACTTACAAACCGGCACCTGAAACCGTGGCGGTTTCAGGGAATCGAGGTCAATTACAGCAAATATTCCTCAATCTGTTCCTCAACGCTTATGAAGCTGTGCCCGAGGGCGGAACCATCGAAGTAAGCCTCCGCACCGAGAACCAGAATAATGAGCCTGCTGCAGTTATTGAATTCGCTGATAATGGAAGGGGTATCCCGGAGGAGATTCAGGAAAACATCTTCGATTCCTGCTTCTCGGGGCGGAAAGAGGGAGCCGGTCTCGGGTTGGCAATAGTCGAGCGCATTCTGCACAGCCATCATGGGAGTATCGAGCTTGTGCGGAGTTCGCCCGAGGGAACCACCTTGGTAATGACACTGCCCCTGGCTGCGGAAGGCGGTTAATCTCAATTTTGCCGAGTCACTTCGAGCAAATACATGACCATGACCTGTTCGTCGGCAAAGCTGAGGTGGTAGGCATCGGATAGCTCTTCGACATGGCGGATTTGATCGAGATTGGCCAAAAATCCCTCCCCGAAATTGAAAAAACTGAAGTCGATTACCTTGCAGGTGAGACCCGCTCCACGCAAAAGTCTCTCGGTTTCGGCTCTGCTCAGGACCGAAATCTGCATGATGTAGGCGGTGCCCCCTTCGGCCATCATTTTGGGCAAAAGGGTTATCAGGTGATCAAAGGTGTTGCGGCCCCAAAAATCGGCCGGGCGGAGGCAGGATTCACCGCCATGCGGATCGACGGGGGTCTGGTAGAGGCTGGCCACAATCAAATCGTATTTTTCCTCCGGCAGGGCGGTATAAAGATCGATGATCTCGCCACTGACAGATTCGGAGACTCCGTTGCGAAAGGCGTTGGCGAGCGTATTGTCCACCGCTTTGGACTGGAAATCGATGGCGTGAACCTGTTGGGCGCCATTCAAAGCGAGCTGGACGGTTAAAATTCCCGTGCCGCAGCCTACATCGAGGCATCGCTTGCCTTTTCCGGCTCCCGTGCGGAACAGATGTTTCCATATCAAAAAACTGCCCTGGGTTGGCTGAAATACTTCCGGGTCGCAAACAATCTGGGGAAATGGGAGGGGGTAAAGGCAGCGGTCTTGCTCATCGGCCCAGAGTTGGTCTGACGCCGTCTTCGTTTCGATCTGCGGGGTTTCAGCAGCAGGGGCTTGGCCCGAGGAAACAGGCGGCAAATTCGCGAGTTTTTTCTTCATCGCGGCGAGGTGCTCGGGTTTCACACCATAGCCGCCACCGAGAATGCTTGCGCCCTCTTCCCGCCAGCGGGCTGCCATTTCGGCATATTCTGCGGGGCCGATGGCATCGTCGAAAATCCATCCCGGATCTCGGAAAAACCCGAGATTTGGATAGGCACCGAGCGGCAGATCGGTGAAATCCCGCAACCAGGGAATCACACCATCGACATGGGCGGCGGGGATGCCGTTGAGGAGCAATGCGCGCGCGCCCATCGTTTCAAATTTTTGGGCCGCACGACCAAACAGGTCTCCCTCCGGACCGCCCCAATGTTGGCCATATACGCCGCATACGCCGCTTCGGCATCGGCGAAAGGAAAGCCAGACCGGTATTCCGGTTTCCACCATGCACTCGACCGCAGGAAAGGTGAGCCCGTCCCGAAACAAGGACATGGTCTCCATCAAAATGATGTCGGGGGCCTCGTGTTTGAAGATTCGACCGAGTAGGCGGAGGCGTTCCAGGCGTTCGACAGAGTCAATATCGCCATTGAGACAGTAGGCGACTGCACATTGACCGGATTTACCGGCTTCATCAATCGCCCGGCGGGCCATTCGAATACCCAACCGGGCGGCATCCATCCAGTGTCCGGGTTCCTCATTGCCAACGATGTTATGGGAATCGAATTGGGGGTCATTCATGAGGCCCCATGTGGCGGTGGAAATAACATCGCAACCGGCGACCACATAGCTGCGGTGAACCTCAAGGGCGGCATTGGGCGAATGATAAAGCGCCCAACTTCCCCAGAGTCCACCATCACCGACTTGGTAACCTTCGATGCCGAGGCGGCCCAACTCGGTGGCGATGCCTCCGTCGAGGATCACACATTCTTTGCGGGAGAGGATGCCTTCGATCCTTTGAAATGACTCGGTTTCCATAGAAAATTTCTTACCCGACCTGCCGGAGCTTGTTTTTTGGCAGGTTGAGGAAGTTGAGCCACGATTCGTCGAGGTCGGAGCCCAGAACGAAGTTGATAAATGGACGGTATTTGGGCCTTTGGGGTTTTCTGACCAGACGCATGCTGGCTTCGTGGGGGAGGCGGTTGCCTTTTCGTCCGTTGCAGCGCAGGCATGAGGTTACAATATTTTCCCAGGTGGTTTTACCGCCACGTTCGCGGGGGATGACATGGTCCAGATTCAAATTCTTCTGGGGGAAGGTCTTTCGGCAATATTGGCAGGTAAAATTATCGCGCTCGAAGAGGCTTTGCCGGGTAAATTTGACCTCTTTCATGGGCAGGCGGTCGTAATGGCTGAGAAGAAGGATTTTCGGCACTCGAATCTCCCATCGGACGGTGCGAACGCAGTCCCACCCATCAGAGGAATGTTGAGTAATCGAGTAGTCGACCCACTCTGTAAATTGAAGGACGTGAAAATCGTCATCAATGGAATGAATCACCCTCGCATGCTCCTGAGAAAGCAGGGAGAAGGCCCGTTTTGAGCCAATTACATTAACCGCCTGCCAGAGGCGGTTAAGCACTAGAACCCGCTTGGTGAGGCAACCTTCCATCTCGGAGGCAAACATTTACGGAGGAGGGGGTCAACCGTCAACACTTACTATCGCCGGGTTAAAACTAAACCTCCTCCTCCCGCACCGGGTTGGTCAATCGGCCAATGCCTTCGATTTCGACGGATACCTCATCGCCGGGCTGGAGAAATGCTGGCGGGTTGCGGGCAACTCCCACGCCGGGAGGAGTGCCGGTAAGAATTACGGTGCCCGGTTCGAGTGTTGTCGAGCCACTTAGAAACTCGATCAGCGTGGGGACATCGAAAATCAGGTCGCTGGTTGAGGATTCTTGTCGGATCTCCCCATTGACCATCGAGCGGATTGTTAGCGAATGCGGGTCGGGCATGGAATCCCTCGTAACCAGGCAAGGGCCGAGGGGGCAAAAGGTATCGAAGGTCTTGCCCCGGCAAAATTGACCCCCACCCCACTCTTTTTGCCAATCGCGGGCGCTTACATCGTTGGCGCAGGTATAGCCGAGGACATGGTCCAGCGCATTGGCTCTGGTCGCATTCTTGCAACTTCGGCCGATTACCACCGCGAGTTCGCATTCGTAGTCAACCTTGTCGCTGCGCAGCCCCCTGGGCAGGAGGATGGGGCCGCCGGGATGCTGAACCGCGCCGGGCAGCATCATGAAAAGCAAGGGCCGTTTGGGAAGCGGGCTGCCGATCTCCTTGGCATGTCCCCTGTAGTTGAGGCCCACCGCGAGGATGGCCCTCGGCGCCAGCGGGGCAAGTATGCGAACCGGGTTGACAGATTCACCGGTAACTTGGAAATCACCGAAAATATCACCCTCGATTCGCAAGAAAAGATCTTCTGTCGTTTGCCGGGCATATCCAGGTTTTCCCTCCTGGTCGAGATAGCGGATTATTTTCATAATTTTCACGAAATATACTAAAATTCGTCGTTCAGGCAAAACTTTTTGCAGAACCTGACGGCTGGGAGCATTAAAAGTTTGTCAATCCCCCGCAATTCTTTCATCAACCGGAATCTGAAAACCATCGCGGAAAAAATCCGCATCATGTAGTTCCATTTTCGATCGCCTACCGATGTCTGCCATTACTGCTGTTTTCGAGATTCTAGGAAGCCTGGGAGTCTTTCTCTTTGGCATGAAAATTATGAGCGAAGGCGTCCAGAAAGTTGCTGGCGAGGGCCTACGCTCGATAATGAGCACCATGACAAAGAACCGGTTTTACGGTCTGTTTACCGGTTTGATGGTAACCACGATTGTGCAATCCTCGTCTGCCACCACGGTCATGGTAGTCAGTTTCGTCAATGCTCGGCTGCTCCGCCTGCGTCAGGCAATCGGTGTCATCATGGGGGCCAACCTTGGGACAACGACGACTTTCTGGATTATATCCTATCTGGGGTTGAGCGCGAAATTCAGCCTGACCAACATCGCTCTGCCGGCAATTGGCGTGGGGCTGCCCTTGCTGTTTTTCAGCCGGGCACGCACCCGTGACACCGGGGAGACCATAATCGGGTTTGGTCTTCTTTTTCTGGGTCTGGACCTGTTGAAAAACAATGTTCCCGACGTTAAGGGCAACGCGGATGCATTTGCTTTTGTGCAACAGTTTACCGGATTCGGCTACGGCTCCATTTTCCTCTTCCTCTTTTTTGGCATCGTTCTGACCATCATGGTGCAATCCTCCTCGGTCGCGGGGGCGATCACCCTGGCCTTGGCAAGCAAGGGATGGATCGATTTTCCCACTGCGGCGGCGATTATTCTGGGAGAAAACATCGGCACCACCATTACGGCCATACTGGCCTCTATGGGTGCCAATACCCACGCTAAAAGGGCCGCAGCGGCGCATTTGATCTTCAATGTGACCGGGGTGATCTGGATGCTCGTTGTATTCCATTGGTTCCTCGGTTTGGTCGATTATATAATGCCGGGCAACATCAATGATGCCATGCATATGCCCGAACATCTGGCGCTTTTTCACAGCTTGTTCAATTTTAGCAACATTTGCCTGCTCATCTATTTTGTGCCACAGATATCCAAGGTCGTGCAAAAGTTGCTGCCCGTCCGCGCCACGACGGAGAGGGAAGAACGGATTCCCTACATCGCGAGCAATATTATCCATACCGGTGAGCTGAACATTTCCGAGGCGCAAAATGAAGTGGCCCGCATGGCCGAGTTGACCGAGGAGATGTTTCGCGGCTTTATCGATGTTTACGATAATCCCGACAAGGACATGGGCGATAAGGTGAAGGAGCTCAAAAACCTCGAAGAGATCAGCGACCAATACGACATCGATCTTACGGACTACCTTATCCGCTGTTCGACCGATCAGCTCAGTCTCCAAAGCGCGGCCAATGTTACCGCCATGATGCGTATCGTGACTGAGCTTGAGGACATTTGCGACTGTTCCTACCGTCTGGTTCTCCTGGCCCAGCGAAAATACCGAAAAAAGCGTACGCTGCCTTCCAAAACACGGCAGGAAATTCGCGAATACTCGGAACAGGTGCTCGATTTTATCCAGTTTTACCGCGGTAAACTAACTGGCCCCTTATCGAACAAGGATATGGTGACGGCCAAAGAAATGGAACAGAATATCGGGAGATCTTTGAACAGTCTCAGGAAAAAAGCGGTGAAACGGATAAAGGAAACGGGCGATATCAAGGCGGAGATGCTCTATATCGATATCCTCAGTCATTTTGAAACAATCGGCAATCACGCCTACAATATATTTCAGGCTCTTGAACATCGGGAATCATAATAAAATAACACTGCCGGAGCCGTTTCCTTCAAAGACTCGATAATCGATCAACCATGGGAGTTTCCCACAAAAATCTTTCCCGCTGGTATCTGCAAACGGCTCAAAACCTGGATGCCGGAATTACTTTTAGCCAAGCATTGAAAAGCGCGGGGGGCGCGCCGATAAAGGATGTCACCGCAATGGCCCAACAATTGCAGGATGGGCTATCGATCGATGAAATGCTCAAAAACGCCCCCCGGTGGCTTCCAGAGGCCGACCGCTACCTGATATCCGCCGCCGGTACCAGTGGCCGAATTCCCGATGCCCTGAATAAATTGAGTGAACGCCACAAGTTGGCCGCCGAAAATATTTCAAAGACGATTTTTGCCACCCTCTATCCACTCGGGGTTCTTCACCTCGGAGCCATCATATTCCCCGTGCTCGATCTCATAGAATTTTCCGAAAGCGGCAGTATGCAGTTTCATTTCGAGGCCTACTTTGGCAATGTCCTCATGTTTCTCGGGCCTCTTTGGTTGATTCTCGGCGCCATCATATTTCTGACCCGCAGGCGCAGCCCGGTTATCTTCTATATAATGCGTGCCCTGCCAGGATTAAAGGGCTATAGCAAAGCGAAGTCTCTGGCAGATTTTTCATTCGCCCTGGAGTCCTTTCTCTTCGCGGGCGCTCCCGTGGCCGAATCCTGGTTCGCCTCCGGCATGGTATCGGGCGATCCCACCCTGCAAAAGGCCTCCATCGAAATCACCAGGCAAATTAAATCGGGACAGCCGCCGGGAAATTATCTTTCCCAACACAATGTATTTCCCGAGGAATTTGTAACGCTCTATAAAACCGGAGAACAGACCGGCAGACTCGATGCCAACCTTCTCCTGTTGACAAAACAATTTCAAGAACAAGCCGAAAAAAGCCTCAGCGTAGCCAGCGCCTGGTATCCGAAATTAATATTTCTCGTCATCGCCATCTACGCTGGCATAAAAATGATGGACTTCTACAGCCAATACCTCGGCGGCATCCTGAAAATGATCGAATAACGCGAAGTGGAGCCGATTGGGAATGAAGTATTACTGAATTAACTCTTTCAGGCTAAAGACTTTGCTTGGGGCGTAGGCTTTGTTTTCTTGCGCACTGGACTAACTTTTATTGTTGTCCTTCTGGATTTGTGGTGATCGAGAATCGCGCGACGATGGGTCGATTCGTTTAACAATATCTCCGGATTCCTAGTGGCAATCCGAGAGATAAACCGAACCGGCCCTGGAATTTTATACCGGCCCTGCTCGTATCCTCTCAAAGTAGCAACCGGAACCTCGATCAGTGTGGAGAACTCGTCCTGTGTCATCTTAAGCGCTCTACGAGCCTCAGCAAGTGAAGGCTCATTTATCTTGGCCACCCGCCCAGGCTTAATTTCCCCGCGCTCAATAGCTTTCATCTCCTGAACGGATTGTTTGAGTTGTGTGAAAATTTCGTTGTCCATGATTATTCTTCCATTAATTTTGTAATATCTTTAACTTGAGATTTGTTCAGAGCTTCCTTCTTCGCCTTAGTGTATATGAGTAGAAAGTAAATGCGATTTTCATCAATTCGATAATAGATGACCCTTGCGCCTCCACTTTTTCCTCTGCCTGTGAGAGCAACCCGTATTTTGCGTAATCCTTTGCCACCCCGAATAGGTGAACCTTTTTTTGAATTTTCGATCAACTCTTTCTGTAACTGAACCAGTTGATCATCGGTGATCAACTGAGTTACCTGTTTAGTGAATGTCGGAGTTTCAATGAAAATCACTCTGAAAAACTACGCGATTCACTCATAAGGTCAAGAGAAATATAAGTGATTCACTTATATTGATAAAAATATCTTTCTTCCCGCAGTAAATTTTAGGAATCGCACATTAATTTATGCTGCCCAGATGAATTTGACTCTATTACTCATTTTTAAAATGAATAAAGATCCCTCATAGAGGATGAAACACTACCAATTTGGTGGAGCCGATCGGGATCGAACCGACGACCTCGTCATTGCGAACGACGCGCTCTTCCGACTGAGCTACGGCCCCATTTTTTGAACGTTTCCAGCTGTAGCTGCCCGGCGGCGGGTAGTCAATCCGTTGTTTGATGAAAGAGGGAATTCCAGTTTGTTCTCCTCTGGAATATTAAAATTTGGTTTATTTTTCGTTATAAACTTGATTTTAAGGAAAAGTCCGGTATCCACGCTGGTTTTGTAGGCCATTCCGGCTATAATTATCAAACCGACTAACAAATACAATACCGAATAAAAATTCGTATATTGAAACACATAACACTATGAATAAGAAACCTTTAAAGCATGAACCTACCGCCACTAAGAAGGTGGTTAAAAAAACCGCTGCCAAAAAATCGGCGTCAAAAAAGACCGTGGCCAAAAAGTCGGCTGCCGCCAAACCCGTAAAAGTCGCTAAGAAAACCGCCAAAGTATCCCGCACGAGGAAAAAAGTGGTTGCCAAGACCGTTAAGGCGGCACCTGCCACCACCATTGTCGCAAAAATCGACGTTGGTTTTGGCAATCAGCTTTTCATCCGCGGCAATGGTGCCGACCTCAATTGGGATCGCGGGATCGAATTGGACAATACGGCTCCGAATGAATGGCGACTCACCTCGGGGGAAATCCAGGACGATATCGAGTGCAAATTCCTGATCAATGACCGTGTCTGGTCCTCCGGGGATAATCTGACTCTCAAGGCTGGCGGGGAATTGGTTTTCGAACCAACTTTTTCCTAAGTCCTTTCTGTTTCCGACTCAGTCTTCCGGGTCGGGCGAGATCTTCATTAGCTCCCGGTGTAAAAACTGGGCTGCTTCCTCAACGCTATCCGCCTCAAGCGCTTGGTAGCTGGAAAAGTAGCGTAATTTCATCTCCACGGTGGAAAAAGGTACCGGCAGGTAAAAGCGGTCCCAGCTATTCACGCGCCAGGCATGCCTCATCCGCCCGGAGGCCAGCAGGATGGGCGCTCCCGATTGCTTGGCGACGCGGACTGCGCCTTGTTTGAAGTCGTAGAGGGGCCCCCGGGGGCCGTCGGGGGTCAGGCCGATGTCGTTACCCGCTTCGAGGGCTTTGATCAACTCGCGGGTGGCGCCCAGTGAGCGCTGGCTGGTCGAACCTCGAACCGCTCCCAAGCCCATGAGCGAGAAAAAAGCCGCCAGCCAGGCGCCGTCCTTGCTCGCGCTGATGAGGCCGCAAACCGGCCGGTGCTTGCGAAACCGCCGAAAGACACTGGCCGCGAGAAAAAGCCGATTATGCCAGAGTATGATGATGGTAGGAACATCCTTGCGGATGATAATCTCTCTATCTTCGGGGCTGACATCGAAACGGATGGTGGCGCACCAGAGCCTCACCAGCAGGCTCAACGGCCATAATGCCAACCGACGCCAGCCGGAGATTTCATGGATGGTTTTCATACTTCAATAAAAAGCGTGAGAACAGGATTTAGCCTCAACCCGGTCAAAGGCAATCTCTTAGAGAGTGTCTATGTTATGGATCATAATACCATTGGGGGTCCGAGAAATTGCCTGAAAAGCTTGTCCCGGCATTTTTGGAATATAGGCTGGCTTGTGCTCTTTCGGTTCCGAATCCATTTAAAATCATCGCCAACAAATGTCAGCCTCGCCCAAACCTTGCCCCTATCTCCCGGAGGCTCTTCCAAACATGGACTGGCGATGTCTGAATGCTTTTGGAAGTGTCAGAGATATCGAATTTTACCTGACGGCTCTGCGTTACGCGCAATTTCTCTGGTTGAAGGGCTTTCCCGCGAGAGCGATCCTGGCCATGACGCGGGGGCTTTACGCGGATCTTGATGGTTCGGAGAGTGAGCTAACCCAATGGCCTCTGCCCTACCGTGCATTGCGATGGTTTTTGGAAAATTATGAGGAGGAATTTGGGTTTTTGGGAAACCCACGGTTCAGCTACCAGCATCAGGCGGGCCGAATTCGGGGCAAAAGAAGCAATCAAATCAAATGGCGGGCGTGGGCTTGCTGGTATATTGTCCGTCAAACAATGCCCCATCTGGAGGCCGACCGAAACCACATCATCGTAGAGCCCGACATCGACGAAATCGTTTCCGGTTTGGACACCCACGGAATATCCGATGAGGTGGAAATTTTCCGCAAAGTCATCAAAAACTCTTGAATCTGCCTTTGTATCGGCGGACGATACTCTGCATCGCCTTGGAGTTTGCCTCCTTCATTCCGAAGCCGACGAAATGGATACGCACTTTTTGGGGCAAGGGCTGCTGGAGTTCCTCCAAATCGTTTAAAAGCTCCTCCCAAGACACGTTTTGGTAACTTTTCTTGTCGGGATGGTTTCTTTGAAAGGAGCCATCGGATATCAATAAAATAACATCGGGATCGAACTCGAAGGCGGCCTTCAGAACCGCCTGAATTCCATTGGGCTCCTTTTGCACCCAACCGCGCCCACTGCTGCCAGTTGTCCTGAATTCCGTCTCCAGCCAATCTTGGACCACCCTCTTGTTGCCTTTTGTGGCGGGGACGAGGTAGTCCGAAAATAGATCGTATCTGCGGCTAAACTGGATAAGCCCGAACAGGGTATTGGCGTTGAGGGTATCGACCGCCTTCGCCGTTTCATCTCGAACCAGCAAAATATCCATCCCGCTTTTTGCCATGTTATCAACCACGGAGCTGGAAATATCGAAGGCGATGACAAGCCGCCGGGCTCGATCGGAAATGCCCAGGATGGAAAATTCGGAGGCCGCAAAATCGATCCCCTCAATCCCACTTAATAAACCACTCTGACCCAGAAGAGACTCCCCCATCTGCGGGTTGAAATCACTTCCGAAACCGCTGGTAGATGTCATTGAGGGCAGCATCGGCAAATCCGGCAAGGAAACCGGCAAAAGAGCGGAAGTTGTCAACTTGCTAATCATTGCCGACGGTGCCGAAAGCTCCCGTAGTTCCGCCACAGACGCCCGATGCTCCAATTCTCGCTGGGGTAGGTAAATGGTTTTTTTGGCAACAAACTCAGGATCGCTGTCGAACCCCGGAACGAAAACGACCACAAAACCGGTGCCAATGAGAATCAAACATTGCAATAAAACGGCCAAAAACAGGGACCCGGTTTTAAATTCCCAAACCCTGCGGGCATAATCACCCAGTTTCTCACCAAAATTCGGACCACTCATATCAGAGGCAAAAGTAAAACCCCAATGCTGTTGATCGATCCACCGGAAAACAAGGCAAAATGAACATCCGACACACGGCCAAAGGGAGATTCGACGGGGCCTGCCGATTTGGAAAATTGTTGAGAAACACCACTTGACAGGCAACAAGAAACCCATAGCTTTTAGCCTTCGCTCGCTGGAAAAGGGGTAGTAGCTCAGTTGGTTAGAGCGCCGGCCTGTCACGCCGGAGGCCGCGGGTTCAAGTCCCGTCTATCCCGCCACTTTCTTTGGCATTACGTTTTCTTATTCTTGGTCGGTGTTTTTGCTCTTGTTGATTTCTTTGGCCTGTTTCGCTTTCTTGGCTCATTTTTTCTGTGGCGCGTTTTTTCCATACACTGATGATTCGCGCTTTTTGTGCCGCGCATCATCAGTGTATAATTTGCACCAATGGTTTGCGAATTCAAGCGTTAGATATGCTCAATCGATTCACGCGCTTTTCACAGTTTGTTCACACTCTGTCGCCGGTTGCCGTGGCGCGGTCGCTGGAATAATCTATTTTGCGTAAGTCGGCATCGAGGGCGCAGGAATAATCGATTTGCGCAAGTCGGCATCGAGGGCTCGGTCGCCGGTCGGCATCGAGGGCGCAGGAATAATCGATTTGTTTTTGCGGTCGGTGGATTCTCCCGTCATGCAATAGCCGACTCACCGAAGGTCTATTCTTTCCCCTTCCCCGCGCAAGCCCGCTCACCGTGCAGCCCCGCAGGGTCTAAGCTGCACGGAAAAACATATTGGCCGCGCCGGTATAGACACCTTCGCCAAAAATCTTAACGCGGCCCGGACTGAATAGCGGGCAATTGTTGCGGGGCGCGGGGGAACAGGGCACAGCGGGGGAACCTACACCGGTATTCGATGTGAACCGTGGGCAAGGGCCCGTGAGTGGAGGAGCGCGGAGCGGCCTAAAGGGAACCCTGCCTGCCACAGATACGGGGGAGCGAAGCGGAGCGGCTATCTGTGGCAGTCTAAGCAGGGCCGCCTGACTCTAATCCGAGGAGCCAGCAGTGCGAGGAAGGATAAAGCATACTGCGTGACAGTCCTTGTATTTCAGGACTGGCACGGAGTATGCGCCCGACGCGCTTGGTTACTGACAACCGTATGACTCGCCCTGTATTTGTGATTAAGTTTTTCGCGGCTTTGTCGATAGTGGTTAGTCCCGTGGATGATCGTTTTGACACCGACTTGTCGAACGCCGTTGATCGCTTGAAGCCTTCTGGTAAATCGATTGAATTTGCAGTGGATTTTTTCCTGCGAAACTTTAAGGAATTTGATCATCGTAAGCTTGTGAGCGATGTTTGTGATGAATACTTGCGCCGCCGCTCTATGGAGGTTGATCGGGGGATTATTGCTCGCCGCTACTTTTTGAGTTTCCGGGTTGAATTGAGACGCTTTGAGAAGTGGTTTGAGAATTCGATGGTTGATGAAATCGATACTGAGAGGCTTGAGGATTATTTGAGCGTCGGGGCTTCGTCGCTCAAGACTTGGAATAACCGACGCGGGTATCTGAACAGCTTTTTCCGCTACTGTGAGCGTAGAGGCTATGTGACCAGAAATCCTGTCGTGTCTTTACCGCAGTATCGCTTGAGATTTCGTCGAGGAACCGCTGAGACGCTGTCCGCTGAGAAATGCGCTGAGTTGATGAATTTTCTTGAGGACTACTCTGGCCGGGAGAGGACTTTGAAACGCTATCGGGGAATCATGGTCAATTACTTCGCACTTTGTCTTTTCGCGGGAATTCGACCGGATTGGGAGAGTGGGGAGATCGGGAAATTGACCGAAAAGCATATCAATTTTGATACTGGTGTGATCCACGTCGAGCCAGAGGTATCTAAGGTCAATGAGAAGCGGAATGTGAGGATTGAAAAATGCCTGGCTGATTGGTTGCAGAGGTATCCACTTGCGCGGTTCCCGATTCTACCGCCGGGGTTTGCTAAGATGCGGCTCGATATTCGGAAGTGTTTCGAGATTGGGTATGATGTTTTACGGCATACTTATATCTCGATGCTGGTAGGGAAATACCGCTCGGTCGGTGACGCGGCGATTCAGGCTGGTAATTCGGAAGCGGTTTGCCGCCGGTATTACCTCGATGTGAAGTCGAAGGGTGAGGCAGAGCGGTTTTGGAGTATTTGCCCGAAGTAGTAGGAAAAATTTTCCGGGTTTGAAGCGGAGATTGACGGGCATGGTATAGTGAACGGATGGACATTCCCGGAGTCTGGCACATTAGCGGCAATTCGTTGGTTGCGTTGAGTGACGCGGAATTGGACGTGCTCGCTATCGCGGCACGGACTGGTCTTGACCTTGGGCGCATCTCGATACCGCCGTTTTTTACAGTCCTTGAGTGGATCGCGTCGCTCGATGAGACAGAGATCGAGATTGCGAATCATCACATATATTTGGAGCGGGAAAGGCGCGGGTTGTGAGCGTTGATAGCGTTGGAAGTTTGCGTTCGTCGGATATTCGAGGGAGAGAACTTCCCCCGGAAGGAACTCAGGAGGAACGCCGCGCCGCTTCCCGAATCCTCCGCATTGCTGGCCCGACGCCTGCTGAGAAAAGGGAAGCGGCTAGACTTCTAGGCTCGCACCATCGGCGGCCATCGAGGAAACCGAAACGGATTACTCTAATTTTAAGTGAGGAGGAATCTTTTGTTGTCAAGCAGATGATTTATGCGCTCAGAGATGAAGGGACGGAGGCTTTGGCGAATTTTGTCCGCTATCTGAAAAGTTAGTTTTTCAGATAAGCTCGCCGATTTGCGCAGTGACCGCTTCCGGTTCTTTGTTTTCGTTGGCTTTGAGGTATTCGGCACGCCATCCGATGAGGAATTCACGCGCCAGTGATTTGATGACCGGCAGATCGGTTGTCCCAGACTGATTGCATGACCATGCCCAAGCTGTCCACCACGGCATTCCGTTTTTGTGAGCGACGCGCCCTGCACCGCGTGATAATTCCTGTGACCGGCGCAAGCGCGTGAGGGATTCGACCGAGTGGCTATGGGTTGACATCGTCGCGCCTTTCTAATTCCTGAATTCTCCCGTGCATGAGTCCTATTTGAGCTTCCAGACATTGCACAGAGGTCGGTTTCTCCGGTTGACTCCCGATGAGTGTGATTATGCAACCGATAATTTCATTCATAGCCATGCAATGCGTTTGCCTTAACTGTGGAATAGTCTTATCGAAATTGCCTTGCTGGACTATTTCACGGCTATACTCAATGCGTTTTCCTAACCGCTCTTTCGTTGATCGCGACATCATGGCCGCGCCCCCGTGATAGTTTCAAAACGGTTTAATTCTTCCTCCGTCTCAGGGTGCCTGTAACCGTCGATTTTTAGTGAACGGTTGATGAATTCGAGGCAGTCAATTTCTGTCCGCATTGAATCCATCGCTTCGATCAGATGGTCAAGCGACATCCATAGTCTTTTGATTTTTCTGTCCAGCGTTTCCTCGGCATCGACCGTCATCAATTCATCACGGGCCGCCATAAGGAACGCTTCTACTGCATTTTCTTTTTTAGGCATTATTCGTTAGACTTTCCAAGATTTACTGCTTCGAGCAGATAAATCTTTGATTGTTATCACTTTGAACGCCTTGGAAAGTATGCAAGCGCGTTCAAGTCCCGTCTATCCCGCCACTTTCTTAATATCCTGTAAACCAATAACTTACAGGATTTTTTGTCTCTCATTATTCTTTTTACAGCGGTATTATACTAAATCTGAAGAAGAATGATAAGGTTATCTCCGAATGTAGCGTTTGCTCAAACGCGGTGCCAGTTGGAAATCGACGGGGCATAAATTGGCCCCTCAACGTGGCCATGAAATTGGAACAAATTCCTTCAATCGGCATTAACGTTAGCGGGAATCTACATGCCCGGCTACCGTGAAAAGACAATAAATATTCATTATGCCTGAATACGATTTCCACCCTAATCCTACGTCAAAGTTGTCCAAACAATCCCGTCCATATAACAGTAATCAACCGCCCTTTTCAATAATGCGTTTACATTGCCATCGGGAATGGCTTCTGGGGCGATTTTATCCATAGAACTCAAAAGAAGCCATGTTTATCTTTTTGTTATTGGCCCCCTTAGTCTTGAGGCATTCTATATGGCTTGGTACGTGGACACCTGTGATGTTCCCACAATAATTTACGAAGAAACACAATATTTAAGAAGAACCCATTCTAAAGGCGATGAGTATAGTAGATATTAGGCATGGAATTATCCTATCCGACTGTACAAGCGGAAAGCCGTCGGGTGAACGAGTCGAAGTCGATTGCCTCAAAGGAACTTTTTTATGTAAAATTGATCGCGCTTTTTTACAAAAGCTCAAGAGTGCCTTTACTTTTTGAGCTGAAATCTAATTCTTCTCGATCTTTTGAGTATAAGTTCATGGGGTTGCTGCCAATTGACTTCGGTGTATTTGGCCTTTTTTTGAAGGCCGCTGATGGTAGCTTTGCTAAATGTCTGACAATCACTGTTGACGACAATATCTATCCAGTTTTTGTCGCTCGCATAGGTTACAACATTATTGGCGTCAAGGTCGCTTTTCATGATTTGGAGCAAGACCTTGGCCGCCCCTACCGTATTCCAGTCGAATATCTAAAAGATACTGAGTATGATCCGAGCTCTCCGTCAAACCTTGATTACTATGACATTAATCGTGTATTGTTTGATGCAAAGAAAGGTCGATTGATCAAGGAACAGATAGATATCTTGAGAACTGAAATAGGGTCGGAATTGAGAAAAGGAAATTATGATATTGTCCTTGATTACTCAAAGTATTTAGAAGGGAGAATGTCTGATGTTGATCAAAAGCGAATTGAAATAGCGAGGAAGAGACTGAAGACATAACAAGAAGTGAGGGCACATCCATAGACAATGGAATGCCAACTTTTAAGAACTCAAAAGAGGAACATCTTCGTCTTTTAGATATTAGACTCCTAAGTCTTCTACTCCCTCAATCTGGCGGCTTGTGATTTTGGTTGTAGATCTCGGGGTAGATTTCCTGAAGAGGCAGCCAGGTATCTTTTTCTACCTCGATGTCGTTTGAACGGACTATGTTTAAGGTGATCTGAAGTTCTTTCAATGCCGTATCAAATTGGCTTTTCGTACAGCTGAATCTTGCAATGCTGTCCCGCCGCAATGCGGGCGTCTCGTAAAGATCCAGGCGAATAAGTTCATGAATCTGTTGGGAAAGCCAGCGACAGGCGCCAATATCCTTGTGGTATTCGGGGTAATGGTGGTCTCCGAGATAGTCGGTCGTCATTAGGGCCACAGTGCCGCCTTTAATCTTTCCGTAGAAGATTTCATCGGGATAAGTTGCTGGAAGCCGATTTTTCCAATCCCAAACCGCGCTGATTTTCTGTCCCCAGCCTTTTTCGCCCGGTTGCTTCTCAGGAAGGTCAACTGCATCCCACAAGGATTTCAGGCTCTTGGACTTCCCTGAAAACACGGTGCAGATACGCTCCTGTAACACGAATCTGCGTGCTTCTTCTATAGTATTGATCTTCATTGCACTCAAGCGAACTCAAAAGACGCCATGTTTATCTTTTTGATATTGGAACCTTTAGTCTTAGACGAATTCTATATAGCGGCGGGTGATTAGTGCGAGGATTTGTTTTTGGATAAATTCCCGCCGTTTCGGCTCGCGGGGGAAATCCTTTTCTTTCCTAATTCGGATATTTGTAGTATATTTAATGCCTGATAGAAAAATGAGCGTGAGAAGATTGAGCTTTGGAAAGATTTTGGCGGTGGCTGGATTGTTGATCCTTGTGGGTGCCGTTTTGGTGGGGTTTCGGTCGGTTCGGCTGAAGACTGGCTGGGAAGTTTTTGAGGAGGTTCAGGTGGTGGCGAAAAAAACCTCCGGTGCGCTCTACTACTCGATGGTCTCGATCAACGCGAAGGGGGAGGTATTATCCGGAAAGGCGGTCATGTTTTTCGACATGGGGCCCGAGGAGTCGAAAATGATTCTCCATATTACCGAGCCCGCTGAATGGGCGGGCATCTCGCTCCTGGTGAATCAGGGGGTAAATCGCGCGGATGGGGTGTTTCTGCACCGGCCAGGATTGGCAAAACCGGAGGCGATCACGGGGAGGCTTTTACAAAATTACCTGCTGACCATGAACTGGTCCTACATGGATTTTCTATACGAGACAAAAGACTCCGAGACATATGCGCGCCTGGGCGATGGAGAACTCGACGGTGTTGAATGCTACCAAGTCACCGCCAAACCTGCTACGGATGCCCGACGGCAGATCAGCGGCTATGGAGAGCGTCGGTTTTGGGTCAGCAAGGAGGAAAATGTGGTACTCAAGGTAAATTTCTTAAACCAACAAGGGCGGCTCTTGAAGACCGCGCGCATGATGGACTTCCAGGTTGTCGGGCCGACTCAAACCAGTCCGAAACAGGCCTCCCGGATCGAAATGACCCACCACCTGCGGAATCTTTCGGAGACCTATGTTATCACGGGGATTCGGCCAAATATTGATTTTCCCGAGAATTTCTTTTCGCCCGAAACCTTGCCCGACAGGGATTGGGAGGCGTTTTTTGCGACGCTCAATCAGCAAGAGTCGGTCAACTGAAGCCGGAAATTAATCATCGGCCCGAAGTTCGAAATCTTCGAATTCCGCATCGTCGGAATCATCGACGGTTTTGAGCTTTTCGATCTTTAGTTCGGCCTCCTGAAGGCGTTTCTGGCAAAGGCGCAGCAGGGTATTGCCCTCCTCGAACTTTGCCACCAGATCGGCCAACGGAATATCACCGCTTTCCATGGACTCGAGAATGGTTTCGAGTTTTTCCAGCGCCTCTTCAAAGGAGACGGCCTTTTCTTTATCCTTATCCTTTGGGCTAGCCATAATTGTATTGAATGTTCCCGTGATTGGGATTGTTGTCTAGCCAAATTTAGGTCTAATTTACCCGCCGAATACGGGTTCTCGACACCTCGGGGCCTATCGCGAGCGAATCACCATGCATCTTCTACTTTACGCTTTTATCATTCTGCTCGTCTTCAAGACCGGGTTTGAAACCTGGCTTGAAATTCTCAACCGCCGCCATGTGCGGGCCGCATCGGGGTCGGTCCCGGAGCCGTTCAGGGAATTCATCGACCCCAAAACCTATGCCAAAACCATCGATTATACCCTGGCCAAAAGCCGCTTCGGGTTCCTCGTGACCTATTTTGACGCAGCGCTGTTGGCCATAATACTGATGAGCGGTCTGCTCCCGTGGCTCTATGGGGAATTGATCGGCCTGATCGGCAACAGCCTCTGGGGCCAAAGCCTCGCCTTGCTCGCCATAAGCATAATTTTCTCCCTTCCCTCGATACCCTTCGAGTGGTGGCAGCAGTTTCGGTTGGAGGAGCAATTCGGTTTTAATAAAAGCACCCTCAAGCTCTGGATCAGCGACAATATCAAGGGCATGATTATCGCCCTGCTATTCGGGTTTCCGGTTTTATGCGTTCTTCTCTGGCTGGTCGAGCTGCCGGTCTGGTGGCTTTGGGCATTTGCGGTGGTCTTTGCGTTTCAGTTGTTGATGATCGTGGTCTATCCGATGTTTATCATGCCGCTTTTCAATAAATTCGAGCCCTTGGCCGAGGGAGGTTTGCGTGAGCGGCTGATGGCGTTGGCCGACAAGACTGGATTTAAAGCCAAAGCGATCCTTGTCATGGATGGGAGCAAACGCTCCGGCCACTCGAACGCTTTTTTTACCGGTTTCGGTAATTTCCGCCGTATCGTGCTCTTCGACACCTTGATGGAGCAACTCGAGGAGGACGAACTTGAGGCGGTCCTGGCCCACGAAATCGGGCATTACAAACTGGGCCACATTACCCGAACCCTGGCCGTATCGGCGGTCACGACATTGATCAGCTTTCGCATTTTGGCAGCCCTGGCAGAGAGCCCGTGGTTTTACCAAGGGTTCGGGTTTACCCCCGCTCAAGGTCTCGCTCCCGCCCTGCTTCTTTTTGGCCTCTTGGGTGGTTTGGTGACTTTCTGGCTGCAACCGGCCATGAGTTTTTGGTCCCGCAAACATGAATACGAAGCGGACGCTTTTGCCCGTGATGCCGTAAAATCCGGGAAACCCATGGTGAGCTCCCTTCGTAAACTGCATGAAAAAAACCTCAGCAACCTGACCCCACATCCCACCTACAGCGCTTTTTACTATTCCCACCCCACCCTGCTTGAGCGCGAGGCCGCCATCGCCTCGATCGGAAGCGATTAAGGGCCGAAACGGAATTCACCGCCGATGACATTGGGTCGAAAATCCGCCAAATTCCAGGCTGCATGGTATTGGGTATTCGTTTTGATTTTAATTTCCGGTTTCCCAACTGACGTCGAAGGTCGGCGGATACGTGTGGCCACTTTGAATCTCGATAATTACCTCATCGCCGACCGCAGGGTCGAAGGAGGCTACCGGCCGGATTACCCAAAACCGGAAGCCAGAAAATCGGCCTTGAGGGCGGTTATTTTGGCTACCGAAGCCGATATCCTGGCGGTTCAGGAAATGGGAACCGAGCCGTTTCTGCTGGAATTGCAGCGCGATCTGCGCCTCGAGGGGCTCGACTACCCCCACACCGCATTGATGGTGGGAAATGACCCCGACAGGCATACCGCAGTGCTTTCAAAACTGCCTTTTCGGGAGGTCATTCGGGAAACCGAACTCGATTTCAAATACTTCGAGGGACGCGGGTTGGTCAAAAGGGGCTTGCTCGAAGTGGTTTTTGAAACCGAGAGTGGTTTGCGTTGGTCACTCTTCAACCTGCACCTCAAAAGCCGCCTCGAAACGCGGTCAGATGATATCGAGTCCAACCTCCGCCGACGTGGGGAAGCCCTCGCGGTGAGAGATGTCATCCGCAAAAAATATCCGCCCGAGGAAAACCATCACTACCTGATCGTCGGTGACTTGAACGATTCCCGCAATTCCCCCGCCTTGCGACTTCTGAAGAAAAGAGGCGAGAGCATTCTAGCCAAGGAAATCAAGGCCCATGACTCTCGCGGGGAAGTATGGACTTATTTTTATGCCAAAAATGAGGAATACTCGCGGGTGGACTATATTCTGGCCTCCCCCGCCCTGTTTCCGATGTTTCTGAATGAAAAAGGCGTTGTCGTCGATTCCCCTGAAATGGATGCCGCCTCGGACCACCGGATGGTCTATGCGGACCTGGAAATTCCCGACTAAAAAACGGTGATGGGCACTTCTACGGTGTCGAAACCCGGCACATCCACATAGAGTGTTCCCCGGCCCGGCACACCGCCCTCGAGCGGAACATTGACCGATCGGGCGCCCTCGGGAATCGTCACTTCGGGCATGATGATACTCTCGGGTATATCGGTGGTCAATTCCACATAAAGGCCCCCCGGAGGCGCGGCAAAGCCGATTGTAAAAAGCATCATGGTGCGTTCGCCACTGGTGATGGCCGAATTTTCGAGAAAGGCGTTGATGCTGGCCGAATCGATCCGAAACAGGCCTATGGAGATATCCCCCTGGCCGGTGCGGAGCGAAACATGGTAGTCCTTCCCCGCAGCCATGGAGGGCACGATAAAACTCAGGGCGTTTGACGAAGCATGTTCGGTCGGCACCTCATTGTTTCCGAAAAGAATAACATCGTGCTCGGAAAAACCTCTCCCCACCACGGCCACACTCGAGCCGACCGGAGCGCGGTCACTTTCCAGTTGGATGATGTAGCGATTGACGAGTTGAGCCTTGTAAACATCGCTGAACTTTTTGAAATGCCTCGGCTCGCGATCGGTGTAGAAATCGTACTCGAACACATAATAATAGCCCAATTCATTCAGGTCGCGCGGCATTTTGTAATCAAAATCATAAATATCGCTGCCGATATCGCTCAACTCCATCTTATGTTCCTCGCCGTTTATGACGATGGTGGTTTTGATGGACTCCATATCGGCGTTGGTCTGCCGTATTTTGGCGGAAACGCTGAAGGTGTATATGCCCGAGGGATTTTCGGGAATGTTAAGGGGCGTAAGGTTCGTCAGCGTGGTGGCGCAGCCGCCCAACCCGAGGGAAATTACCGCTGCCAATAGTGGAAAAATCTGTTTAATTGCTTTCATGGGAAAAAGTTCTGACATAGGTTACTCGGACCTTTTATGAATCTGCAAGAAAAAGCTGACCCACAAACACCGTTGGGCGTATATTTTCACATACCTTTTTGCGCGCGTCCATGTGATTTTTGCGCTTTTTATCAGGAAGAGCCGCGCCGAGGGGATATCGAACGCTTTATTGAGGGCATGGAAAGGGAACTTTCCAGGGTATCCATCGACCGGCCGGTGGACACGGTTTTTTGGGGCGGCGGCACTCCGGGCCTGCTTCTCGCCCGCGATTTGAAGCGACTTGGGGAGTCGATGTTGCAGCATTTGGGAATTCCGTCAAAGGAATGGACCGTGGAAATGGCCCCTTCCACCGTGAAGGCGGATAAAATTAAAGCGCTTCGCGATCTCGGGGTCACACGAATCTCCCTCGGTGTGCAAAGTTTCCGACCAGAAATGCTCGATGTATTGGGCCGTTCTCACTCGAAGGAACAAATTTTCCGCGCAATTGATACGATCCGGGGCGCTGCATTTGAAAATCTCAACCTGAATCTGGACCTCATTTTTTCAATTCCCGGACAGACCGTGGAAAATTGGATAGAGGATTTAAATGAGGCGGTAAATTTGTCCCCGCAGCACCTTTCGACCTATTGCCTGACTTTCGAGGAAGACACCGCCCTCTGGCTCCGCCGGGAAAAAGGACAGACCAAAGGCTACACGGAACAGGAGGAAGCGGTTTTTTACGAAAAAACGGCCGAATTCCTGTCTGCCAATGGTTACCCGCAATATGAGGTTTCCAATTTTGCCCGCTCCGGATTTGCCTGCACGCACAATCTCAACACCTGGCGCATGGGCGAGTGGATTGGCTTCGGCCCCTCTGCCGCCTCCCAATATCACGGCTGGCGTTATGCCAATGTTCCCTCGCTCAATGACTGGCTGAAGGGCATTTCCGAAGAAAAACCGAGGCAGGTGGACCGAATGCGGCTGAATTCCGAATTACTCTTCGCCGACAGCCTGATATTCGGTTTACGCATGAACCAGGGAGTAAACCTCACCCATTTGATAAATCGCTTCAATCCCACCAATGCGGATTTGTTGGCAAATTTCTGGCAGGTTTTGAAAGGAGAAGGTTTGCTCGAAATATCCGAAAATGGATACCTCAAGCTCACAACTAAAGGATTCCTCCTCGCCGACCGCATAGGATCAGAAATCCTGGCCAAACTTGAGACTAAGTCGGCGGTTTGCTGAAAATCAGGCCTCTGGCTCCTCCGAGGATCTCTGCCCTGCTTCCGAATCGATTCGCAGGAGCGCCTCGACGCTACCACCGGCCAGTTTCAACAGATCGACCATATCCTGGGCCGATTTTTCCTCCTCGACTTGCTCCGTCAGGAACCATCCCAAAAATTCCAGGGTGGCAAAATCCTTCTCCTCCTGAGCCAGTTGAAAAATCTCGTTGATCTGGCCGGTCACCTCCATTTCCTGCCCCAAACTGCTTTCAAAAATTTCCAGAGGCGAGGAAAAATCCGTTTGCGGCTGGTCAACCGCCTCCAAAACCACCTTTCCGCTGCGGTCGTTGAGGTAGTCAAAAATTTTCATGGCATGGCCCTGCTCCTCTTCGGCCTGCATTCGCATCCAGCTCGCAAATCCTTTAAATGGAGTGGTTTCCAAAAATGCGGACATCCCGAGGTAGGAATAATACGAAGCGAGTTCGTTGTTGATTTGCTGGTTCAGGGCGACTTCTACTTTTTTGCTGATCATGATGTGGTTTTCTTAAATAATTGTTATTTAGAATTATTCTAATTAAAAACAAGCTTGGCAAGCCTTTTTTTGAATATCCGAAATATACGAAAGAATCGCCCTCCATCGGTCAAATGGATTCCAATACCGAAATCGAACTAGCCTTCCTTCTACTCCCCGCAGGCGGTCGTTTCGCTGAATACGCAACCATCGTCGGCGCGGGCAAATAAGCGTTCGCCCGGACCTCCACCGGGGAAGGACCAAATCCAGCCGGGGTTGTCCCCGAACAGATATACCCATCGGTAGGTGGACTCGTTCAGAAACAGCCATTCATTGAGACCGAAATCCCAGACGAAAATGGCGCCGGATTCGCTGCCGGGATACACCCATTGCCAACCGTGCTGGTCATGAAATATCCAGGGCCAAATATCCGTGAAATAGTTTTCATACCAGGGCGATGAATTCCATTCGGGAATTCCAGTAATCTCATCCCCGCCGAAGGGATCCGGAAAGGGTCGGTCTATGGCCACGCCAAAGGGATCGGGGGAGCCGGTGCGGGTGTCGATCCAGATGGCAACCCCCGGTGAATTTCCGGCCAGAGCGGGAACCACTCCCAAATAATCGCCCAACATACGCCCTCCCGGAGTCAGTGGAGCCAGGAGGGCGTTCGTCGGGAGTTCCGAGAGCCGGGTATTATTGGGCTCCCAGCTATCTCCCCCATCGAGGGACTCGGCGAGGTAAAGATGAAAAAGATTGCCATTCTGCGCGTTGTCCCGGGTGTCGAGAAAAACTATCGTCACATGCTCACCATCGGCTGACACCGTGATGGCTGGTGTGGCGATCGAACTACCGGAGGGGTTATTGCTTACCGCCCGTGGGGTTGACCAGGTTGCTCCGTTATTGGCTGAGCGGGTGAACATGACTTTTGGAACCCCCGAAACCACTGCCTGATAGGCCACAAATATTACTCCCTCGGTTCGGTCTGCGGTTACAGATGGCAAAAATCCGCCACCGCGCAGAACCGGGTCATCGTAGGCTTGGAAATTGGCCGCCACCACGCGAGACGTCCCAAAGGAGTTGCCGCCATTTTGGGAAATTCTCACCTCTATTCGATCATCGATAAAACTATTGGGACCAACTGGATCACTTATGAAATTCCAATAAACGACCGCCAAATCCCCGTCCGGCAGATAAACCGGTTGGGAACCCTGGCAAAAAGAGTTTTGCGGAGTGATGCTAATGGGATTCTGCAACCAGGTTTCACCGCCATCATCGCTATAGGAGGCCATGATGGGAAATCCCGTATCGTTGTTTCTGAAATTGGTGAATGTCGTGAATACCCTTCCCGCCGTGGGAGTGGCCGCAAAGGAGTTCACGGCAACCCAGTTCTTGTCCAGAAAATCACCTGAGTTTGGTGGTCGGACAGCCACTACGGGAGCCTCGAAGCTGTTTCCGCCGTCGGAGCTTTTACTCATATAGATCAAACCCGTAGAAGATGGTGTAAATCCCAGGGTGTTCAGGTAGATATTGCCGAGATGATCGACCGCTGCCACGGGATCGGACGCCCTCTCCACAGTTCCCCCGGAGACCGTGGTGAGGCCGGGAATCAACGCCCGGTCCCAGGTCAACCCGCCATCGGCGCTGATCGCGTAACCGCAGTTGACAGCTCCGCCATCGGTAAACCTGCCCTCCTGAAATGTCCCCACCACGAGTCTCGGATTCATCGGGTGACGGGCGATATGAGGCTCGGCCTGATGACGCCGATTGGAGGGCAATTCTGAGGGATCGTCCCCCATGCGGATGTTGATGCCTACTCGCGATGCCAGGGTCGCGCTGACTTGGCCCTCCGCCTGAGTCCCCAAAAAGATTTCCGGTTCTTTGACAAGATCGCTCCCCAAGCCGAGCGCGAGATAGGTGCCGGAGGAAACATAATCCCGGATTTCAGGACGCAACGCGGACTCATAAATTGTGGGCGATTTTCGATCAGCCGCCGACAATGCGGGCGTGACCCAAAGGCATATCGCCAGTGCGAGAAAAAACTTGGGCAGCATGGGGTTATTAGTGTCTTGTTGGTTTTAACCTCAACAGGCGGTAAAACACCGGCCAGACCAAAACCGTTTCAAAATATTTGCCCGACTTTATCAGGCTTTTCTTACTTGCTATTTGAGGGGCAGTCATCTTCATTGTCTCATTTTTAAAATCACCGCCTCAATGGAAAGTCTATTTATACATTCAATTGCCACAAGTTTCATCGCCCAGGGAGATGCCCCCAATCAGGGAATGGGTTCGATGATCTTTATGTTTCTGCTCATGGGAGGTGTCTGGTTACTGATTATGGCGCCGCATAAGAAAAGGCAGAAGGAGCACCAGCAAATGCTAACGGCACTGAAAATCGGAGATACGGTCTTGACCGGCGGAGGCATTTTTGGAGAAATCACCAAAGTCAAAGAGGACCGCTTTATCGTTAAGATAGCAGAAAACACCAAGGTGGAAATCAGTAAAGCCTCCGTCCAAAACCTGGTTCCCAAAAAATAGTCCACCTCCTCCCCCTGGACCACTGCGATTTAGCCCACCCAATTTTTAAACTTATTTCAATTTAATTTAATTTAATACAATGACCGGAAGCATCATTTGGAAAAGCCTTTTGACCATCGCCGTGGTCGCCTGGGCGGTTCTTAATATCATCCCGCCGACCGATACTCCTTTCGAGGATTATATCGACACTCAAATAACGGCTGAGGTCGAAGAGTTCGAGGTTTTGAAATCGAGGGCCATGGAGCGCGTCGAAAGCAATCGGGAGCCGAGTCTGTTCGCCGCCCTCAAAAACATGATGATCGAGGATTCGATCGATTTTCAAAAATTTGTGCCGCAAATCGATGGCACCGACATCAAAAACCGCACCAAGCGCAACGATGTTTTATTGGGCGAGCTACTCAGTTACTCACACGGAAAAGTCAAACTCGGGCTCGACCTCAAAGGGGGCATCGCCTTCACCTTCAAGGTAAAGGAAACCGATCTGGATGACAATGTGGTGGTGCGCCAGGAACAGCTATCCAAGGCCATGGAAATTATCCGCAAGCGGGTGGACAGCCTCGGAGTTGCCGAGCCGATTATACGCCTGAAGGGAGCAAACCGCATCGAGGTGCAGATGCCGGGTATTTCCACCAAGGATAACCCGGACATCATTAAAACCATCGGCAAACCGGCCAAACTGGAATTTTGCATGGTTCACCGCACGGCGAGGCCAAATAACACCCCAGATACTCCCCTCGGCTATGTCCCCATGATCGAAGAGCGGGAAAACTCCCGCACCGGAGAGGTCACGGAGGTCCCCTACTACATCAAACGACCCCCTGCCATGACCGGGGAAATCATCGATCAAGCATTCGCTGCCCCCAACGATTTTGGTGGCTTTCGCGTAAATCTCAGGTTTACCGATGAGGGGTCGGATACTTTTGGCAATGTCACCGGTAGGATCGCCCAGGAAAACCAAACCTCTGGCACGGTGGGGCAAATGGCCATCATTCTCGATGGAAAACTTTACAGCGCTCCCACCGTCCAGCAGGCAATCACCGGCGGGGGAGCAGAGATCACCGGTAGGTTTTCCCAGCGCGAAGCCCTCGAATTGGCCAACGTGCTCAATAATCCCCTCAAGGTCGGTCTGTCCGTCGATGAGATGTACGAAGTCGGCCCCTCCCTCGCCGAGGACGCCCGCGACGCCTCATTGAACGCGTTTAAAATCGGCGCGGCCCTCGTCGTGTTGTTCATGATTATTTACTACCTCTCGGCGGGATTGATCGCGGTGATTTCCGTCGGCATCAACATCGTCATTGTTTTCGGGACTCTCTCCAGCCTTGGCGCCACGGTTACTTTACCCGGTGTGGCCGCTTTGGTCCTCACTATCGGTATGGCCGTGGATGCCAATATCCTGATCTTCGAGCGAATTCGTGAGGAATTGAGAGTGGGCAAGAAATTATCCACTTCCCTGTCCGCAGGCTATGAAAAAGCGCTCTCGACCATCGTGGATGCCAATGTGACCACCCTCATTACTGCGGGAATCCTCATCTGGCTGGGAACGGGACCGGTCAAGGGGTTCGGAGTGACCTTGGCGATCGGCATCGTGGCCTCCATGTTCTGCGCCCTGCTCGTCAGCCGGGCAATGCTGGAATTTGTCGTCAACACCGGCGCCGTCAAAAAGATGATGGTGAAGAGCTTCTTCAAAACCACCAAAGTACCCTTCCTCAACTATCGTAAATACGCATTTTCCTGCTCATGGATCGTCGTTCTCGTGGGGATGTCGGCGGTCGTTGCAAACAGGGACCACATTTTCGGGACCGACTTCACCGGTGGGGAGGAGCTGATCCTCAAATTTGAAGAAAAGCTGACTTCTCAACAGGTGGACAAGGTTGCTTCGGATAACAATTTGGGCGAGGTCAATGTGGTTTTTCAAACCACCATCGGCCAGGGGGTTGAAGACCTTAAAATAACCACTCAGCACGATCGGGGGGATGAGATGCTGGCGGCCCTCCAGACCACTTTTCCCGATGCCGGGCTGGACCTTATCGGAAAATCGACCATTAGCGCCTCCGTGGGTGACGAAGTTAAATGGAGCGCCGTCCAATCCATATCGCTGGCGCTGGTTTTTATTCTCTTTTATGTCGCTGTGAGATTTGAATTCGGCTACGGAATCGGGGCGGTCATCGCGACCATTCACGATATTCTCATGAGTATCGGATTGTTTGTTTTGCTCGGCTCGCTCGGTTTTGGCAGTGGCCAGTTTTCCGCCCCCATGGTCGCGGCAGTGCTGATGATTATCGGTTACTCCTTAAACGATACCATCGTGGTATTCGACCGTATCCGGGAGGAATTGACCCTCAACCCCAGCCTGAAACTCGAGGCGGTTGTCAATCTGGCGATCAACTGCACACTTTCGCGCACTCTGCTGACCAGTGTCACCACCCTGCTGGCGACCACCGCGCTCTACCTCTGGGGAGCCGGCGTCGTCATCGATTTCGCCCTCGTCTTCATCATCGGAATTTTCACGGGCACATTTTCCTCTATTTTCATCGCCAGCCCGGTCTTTTTCTGGTACCATAAGGGCGAGCGTAAACATGTCGAGGAACGCCATATTCTTCCCGAATATGAATGGCAGACCTCCTCCCGGAAACCTTCCAAATCCACCAATTAGCATAGCATAACAGTATGCGTTGGACCCACCACCCTGGCCCTGAAAACCAGGTCAACGCCCTCCGCCAGCAATTCTCCCTCCACCCGATAATTGCCAATTTGGTCGCTCGCCTCGGGTTTAATGACGAGGCAGCCGCCCGGCAATTTCTGGAACCTCGTCTGCAAAACCTGGATGACCCCTTTCGCTTGACGAATCTCGATAAAGCCGTCGACCGTTTGCAGCGGGCCATGAGAAATGGCGAGGAAATCCTCGTCTTTGGGGACTACGATGTCGATGGCGTGACCAGCACAGTACTCCTCGTCAGTATTCTACGCCACTACGGAATTTATCCCCGCTATATGATCCCGAGGCGTTTGCATGAGGGTTACGGCCTTTCCGCAAAAGCCATCGAGAAGATACTTGAAGACAAAACGCCGAATCTCCTCATCGTTCTGGATAGCGGGACGAATGCCTGTCGGGAGGTGGCCGCTCTGCGTAAGAAGCAAATCGATGTCATCATCATCGACCACCACTCTTCCAAGGAGAACCTCCCCTCCGATTGCATCCTCGTTAACCCCCGCGTTTTCGACCACGAAAAGGAGCCTTGGCACGATCTATGCACGGTCGGCCTCGTTTTCAAGCTCGTCCATGGATTGCTCAAACGACTGCGACAGGAGGGCGATGAACAGGCCGAAAGTATTCACCTCAAGGAATACCTCGACCTTGTAGCGATGGGCACGGTGGCGGATTTGGTGCCTTTGAGAGGGGAAAACCGGATTCTCGCCAAAGCGGGCCTGGAACAGCTTCGGAATACCCAGCGGCTGGGGCTGAAAGCTCTTTTTGAAACAAGCGGCATGTCCCTTGGAGGAGAGGTTACACCGATTGACATTTCATTCCGACTAGGGCCACGCATCAATGCCAGTGGACGGCTCGGCGACGCCACCCTGCCGGTGGACCTTCTCCTCGACGAAAATTGGGGGCAATGTGGCGAGGCCGCCAAATCCCTCGAAAAAATGAATTGTCAGCGTAAGGAGATCGAGGGTGAGATTTGCTCACAGGCCGAGGAGATCATCGCCAAAAATCTTTCTGACCAGGCCGGATTTATTTTGCATCGCGCAGATTGGCATCCCGGCGTGGTCGGGGCCGTGGCCAGCCGGTTGGTCCAAAAATACGGTCGCCCCTGTATCGTGATGGGCGCTCAGGGTGATCTCGCCAAAGGTTCGGGGCGGAGCGTCAAGGGCGTAAATCTGGTCGAAATACTGCAAACCTGCGACGATTTGCTCGACCACTGGGGAGGGCACCCCATGGCCATCGGTATTTCCCTCGACCCGAAAAATCTGGAGGCGTTGCAGCGGGCCTTCCACAATGCGATCACCGAGGTGCAAAAAAACTCGGATACCACGCGAGAAATCACGCTTGCCTGCTGGATTGATCCCACTGAAATAAACGAATCTTTATTGGATGAATTGAAATGCCTCCACCCCTTCGGGCAGGAAAACCCCGAGCCTGTTTTTGGCATTCGGAACATCTTTTTGCGAAAAAGGCCCGATGTATTTGGACAGGACCATTTTCGTTTTCAACTGGACATCCCCAACGGAAAAAGAGTTTTCGGCGTCGCGTGGAAAAAAGCCGACAACATTCCCCAAATCAATAAACCCATCGACCTCGCTGCCAAGCTGAAATGGAACCATTGGAACGGACGCAAATACCTCCAGATGGAGCTTATCGACTGGCGTCCAAGCGAAGATTTTTAAGTAAATCAAGCGCCCGATCCGCCTCGTTTTTGGGCACCAGCAGATGGTCGTGGCAATAGGCGGAAACCGCGTTCACACTGATGCCCGCCTTCGCCAGACAGCCGGTGATTTCGGCCAGCAATCCAATCGCCATCAAACTCGAACGCACCCGACAGGTAATCAACGCCCATTCCGAATCGTAAGATAACCCCAATTCATCGGCCTCCGATTTTTCTAAAATTACCGAATACCCTTCCGCCTCCCGAAAAAACCCAAGCGGTGTCTCGGCAAGCGAGCGAAAGGCCTCTTCATCAAGCAGACAAAAAACAAAAACACCCTCAACCAAAACCGGATCAAGCGACGCCAGCAGCTTCAACAAATCCCTCTCCCCTGAATCTTTCATTTAAAGATTAGGTTGAAAACTCTAATCAAAGCAGTCCTTTAGTTCGCTTGCTCGTCAACGCTTCCAGAAAGGACGCTTTCCTGGTTTCGCCCGTAAACCCGGGCATTTTTGAAATCCATTCAAATACCGGTGAAGTCAGGGTCGGCGAGAGTTGAACCGGCATCTCCAAGACCCGCTCAAACGCAGCCACAACTTCTTTTGCAATCCAGTCTGTAGTTGCCATCGAGTATTGGTAACAATGATCTTCATCGTAAAGTTTAGTCAGATCCATTTCACGACTCTCGCGCGCCAATGCCTGATAAAAAGTTAGAACATCCAGAAATACAAGCTCGGTTCGGGGGAAATGGCTAACCATAAGGTTCCACGGATACTCCCCATGATCAGCAATACCGGTACGAACGTCGGTGCGTAGAATAACCGACGGAATGTCGGCAAATTTGGCAAACATGTATTCAACAACTGTTCCATTGTCGAGTTGGGTGCCATCGAAGTTGAATAAAGCAAGGTCGCAATTAATCAGTGTCTCTATGTCTAGATCGCGCACGGCGTGAGCGGACATCTCGCGAATTTCGAAATTTTGAGGCAATTTGGACAAAAATTTTCCGTTAGACTGCCGAGCAATTGCCTTGGCCAAAGTAGCGTTTCCCGTGAGATGTTTATGATCGAATAATTCGCCAGCAAAGTATATAGTGTAATCCATAATTATTATTTTTTAAATCTGGCGATACGATCAATTATCAATTCGTAAATACCGTCAGCATCAACGTCGGTAATCCAGTAGGCATTTTCAGCGCGACCTGAAACATGCCAATAATCTACAACCGTCGCACCTAAAGTTAATCCCGAATTTATCTCAACAGCAACATTGACATTTACACCCTTAAATAGATCCGGATTTATTAGGTAGGCAATCGTTAGAGCATCATGACACGGCGCAGAGCTTTGATTGTAAGCCTTTAGATATGTCTCAGAAATAAACTTAAAGGACGCCTTCGCCATTTTTGATACAGGAGTATCAATTTCATATAGTTTTGCCAACCGTTTTTCAGTGGCGCGAGCTTTGTGTGTTGCATCCAGCCCGATAATAACGAGTGGGCACCCGGATTTGAAAACGATGTCCGCAGCATGGGGATCAGTATAAATATTAAACTCTGCGGCGGGAGTAATATTTCCTCCCTCCGATACGCTTCCTCCCATGATAACAATTTCAGCTATCTTTGGAATAATTTTAGGCTCACGAATCATCGCTAACGCAATGTTAGTTAATGGGCCTATGCCTACTATTGTAATATTATTTTCAGAAGCTGCCAATAAAGTTTTAATTATGAAATCGACTGCATGCTCTTCTTGAAGAGGTAGATCAGGTTCATAGATTTCAATACCGTCGAGCCCAGTTGCACCATGGAAATCCTCAGCTGTTACCAAGTCTTGTATTAGTGGTCTAGAACATCCCGCATAAATTTTAGATTCGTTTCGTCCAGCTAAATCGCAAATCAAGCGCGCGTTCCTTTGCGTTAGGTCCAGAGAAACATTGCCAGCTACAGTTGTTATTCCCAATATTTTTAAATGCTCAGAAGACGCCAGGGCAACAAGGATCGCGATAGCATCGTCTTGTCCGGGATCACTATCAATAATAAGAGGTTTTAGCATCAGGTTATTGTCTGTAAGCTTGAGCCACTTTTTGAAAGGCGGTGATGGCTTCTTTGATTTGGGGGGTGGAAACATCGAGGTGGGTGACGGCCCGCATTTGTGTTTTTCCGGTCACGCAGGTTCTTATATCGTGGGTCATCAAGCGTTCATTGAATTGCTCGGAGCTGACCCCCAATTCGGAAATATCGAGAAAGATGAGATTGGTTTCTGGCGTTTGGACGCTTATCCCTTCGATATTGGCCAAGCCCTCCGCAAGCAGCACGGCGTTGGAGTGGTCCTCGGCCAGGCGTTCGATATTATGCTCGATAGAATAGAGGGCGGCGGCGGCAATGATGCCCGACTGCCTCATGGCCCCACCGAATTGGTGTTTGAACCGCCAGGCTTTATTGATGAAATCTTTTGACCCGGCAAGGGCAGCCCCCACAGGCGCTCCGAGTCCTTTGCTGAAATCGACCCAAACCGAGTCAAAGCAATCGCAGTAGGTCGCCGCCGGGATTCCGCTAGCCACAACCGCGTTCATGAGCCGCGCCCCATCCATATGCCTCGCGAGGCCAAATTTTGCGGCTCTTTGGCAAACTTCCTCAATGGTTTCGAGGGGCCAGACGGTGCCGCCGCCCATATTGGCGGTCTGCTCAATCGTTACGAGTCTGGACACCGGGAAATGATTTTCCAGCGGGCGAACCGCCGCCTCCATTTGGTCAGCCGTAAAAATGCCATTTTCGCCATCCAGCGAGTATATGGAGGCCCCGCTAATGGCCGAGGCGCCACCGCCCTCGAAGTTCCTCACATGGCTGGTGGCTTCACAAATGATTTCGTCGCCCGGCTGACAATGCACACGCATCGCGATCTGGTTACACATCGAGCCCGATGGCAAAAATACGGCATCCTCTTTTCCCAGCAATTCGCTGACCTTTTCCACCAGACGATTGACGGTCGGGTCTTCCCTCAACTGTTCGTCCCCAACCTCCGCCGCCGCCATCGCCGCCCTCATACCAGCCGAGGGGCGGGTCATGGTATCACTAAATAAATCGATGCGGACTTTTTTCATGAGTCAGAAAAGGATGAGGGATAAAAAATTACAGGATACGGGATGCAAGATGCAAGATACGGGATGAAAACTGTAAATTTTTAGAAAATAGCAAGAATCCAGCATCATGCATCCAGCATCAAATATCACGCATCCTCCTTCGCCCTACCCTTCGATCTTTTCTTCGAGATACGTTTTCACATCCTCAACGCTCATGCGTTCCTGTTTGGTTGTGTCGCGGTCTCGGAGCGTTACCGTGCCGTCCTTTTCGATGGTGTCAAAATCCACCGTGATGCCGAAAGGGGTACCGATTTCGTCCTGCCGACGATAGCGGCGACCGATGGCCCCGGAGGCGTCGTAAAATACATTCCAGCGGCGTTGCAGGGAGTGATAAATTTCCCGCGCTTTTTCGACCAAGGGCGGCTTGTTTTTGAGAAGCGGAAAAATTGCCGCCTTGTAGGGTGCCACCCGTGGATGAAACCGCAATACCACGCGTTTTTCACCATCGATCTCGTCCTCTGCGTAAGCCGAACAGAGAAGAGCCAGAAATGTCCGATCCACTCCGAGGGAAGGCTCGATGACATGCGGCACATAGCGTTCGCGGCGGGATTCATCAAAATATTCCATCGATTTCCCCGAAAACTTCTGATGCTGGAGCAGATCGTAATTTCCGCGCGCGGCAATGCCCTCCAACTCCTGCACTCCGAAGGGAAACCGGAAAGTGATGTCCGTGGTCGCCCGCGAGTAATGGGAGAGCTTTTCCTTCGGGTGGACATCCTCGGCGAGCAGCGAACGGGGAATCCCGATGCCCTCGAACCAGGCCAGCCGGGTATCGATCCACTCGCGATGGCATTTGGGCCAAACATCGTCATCGGGAGGGATGAAATACTCGATTTCCATCTGCTCGAATTCACGCGAGCGGAAAATGAAATTTCGCGGGGTGATCTCGTTGCGAAAAGCCTTCCCAATCTGGGCAATGCCGAAGGGAACTTTCACCCTTCCCGTATCGACGATATTTTTGAAATTGGCAAAAATCCCCTGGGCCGTTTCCGGTCGTAAATAGGAGACCGAGGAGTCGTCCTGCAACGCCCCCACATAGGTCTTGAACATCATGTTGAAATCCCGGGGGGCCGTCAGAGAGCCGGGTTTGCCCGTGGCGGGAGAGGGTATGAGGGGCCGCTCCCCCTCGGCGGCTTCCGTGTAATCCTTCAACTCCGGTGGCTCCAATGCCCCCTGTTTGGCGAGTTTGCGCTTGAGTTCTTCCGCTTTCCCGGCGGCTTCCTCCTCCATGCCCGCCCCTTCCATCACGGAAACATAGCCAATTTTTTCACCATCGACCACGACCGGTGAGAAAAAAAGCTGATCCGCCCGGTAGCGCAATTTCGACTCCCGGCAATCCACCATGGGATCGGTAAACTGGTCGATATGCCCGGAGGCTTTCCAGACGTTCGGATGCATGATAATTGAGGCGTCCAGTCCGACAATGTCCTCGCGTTTTTGCACCATGTCGCGCCACCAGGCATCTTTGATGTTTTTGCGAAGTTCCACCCCGAGAGGGCCGTAATCATAAAACCCGTTGATGCCCCCGTAAATCTCGGATGACTGGAAAATAAAACCACGCCGCTTGCACAAAGGGACAAGGGTTTCCATGCTCACGGTCGATGAAGGTCGCTCTGGCTCAGACATAAGCGAACAAAGGTTGGTTCAATCAATTTGGGGGTCAAGACTCAAAGACATGAACCCCAGACCGTTTTCCAAAGATACTCCTCTTCCTCATCCTCTAACTCTTCCTTTTCCTCCTCCTCTCTTACAGTAACAACCGAGTCCTCAATATAAGAATCCGAGGAAGACAAAAAGGATGAACAAGCAAGACGAAGATTTCGTGCTGCTTATATCAATGCCGCTTGGGTCAAGACTCAAAGAGCGACAAGCGACCATGCCCACTCGATCGCCAGCGCTGCCAATGGGGAAAACAGCGCCCCGTCGCCGAGAGCCCGCAAGTCCTCACTGGAAAAACGGTGGCAATTTAAATCCAGAAAAAACAGCGCCCAGCCGGAAACATTGAATGCGATAATCAGGGGCAAACCCCGCTCGAAGGGCATTACAAACCAGAGTCCAAAAGAAATCAGGCCCGCAGCCACCGCTAACCACTTGCATTTCTTCGCCCAAAACGGCCATTTTAGGCAGAGGGTCTTTTGGCCCAAATTTCGGTCTTCCTCGCTCTCCCATTTCGCCATCAGATTACAGTTGGCAAAACACTGTAGGAAAAAAGCCGTTACCACCAGAACTAGAACTATGGTGTCGTAGTGGGGAATTCCTTTGTCCCAGAGGAAAAAGAAGACTCCGGCAGTAAATAGAACCGAGGCCCAGAGTTCTTTGGGAAAGAGCCAACCCCAGGCAATTCCCGGCCGCTGAATCAAGAGAGCATAAATTAGACAAACGGCCACCAGCGCCCACCCAAGCAGAAGCTCCCGACGCTCCAGCTTGAAATGAGCCAAGGCAATCGCCGAAACCAAAACCACCAGCCACGCGGCGAGGACAGGATAACGGTTAGTGATATAAAACCGATGCCGCGCCGTGCCCACTTTTTCGAGAGAAATCCGAAGCCCGTCGATCCAGCGGTCAGCGGCATAGGCCAACCAGACGGCGGCACCCAAAATCAGGTGGCGGCTCCAGTCGAGGGACAGGCCGAACTGAACACCCAAAAAATACTGCCAGCAAACGGCAATCAAAGCGGCGTCAATCGACAATATATTCGGCCACAAATAAAAAGGCCTCATGGAATGGCGCGAATTTGGGCAAATTCTCTTCGTCGTCCTCATCCTCTTCATCTTCCTCTGATTTTGTGTAAAGTGTTGCTAATAAATGAATAACTGACGAAGAGGAAGAGTAAGACAAAGACGAAGAGAGAAAATAATAAAACGGCCTTAAGCTTGCTCTCTGAGTCTTGATCCGAATGGCATTAACATAGGCAACACGACCTCTTTGTCTTCCTCTGATTTTGATTTTGATGACTCGGTTGTTACTGAAAGAGAGGAGGAGCAAGACAAAGACGAAGAGAGGGGATGGCAAAAAATCACTTTGCCCAATCGGGGAATGTGCCGATTTCGGGGCCGAAGATTATTGGAATCAGCAACTGAACCGCCACGATTGTCAGGACGACGGCGATCAGGTTGAGAAATAGCCCGACCCTCGCCATCTCCGCGATGCGAATGCGCTGGCTGCCGAAAACCACGGCGTTGGGGGGTGTTGCCACCGGCATCATGAACGCCATCGAAGCGGAGATGGTGGCCGGAATCATAAATATCAGCGGATGAATCTCCCGGCTGGTGGCCCATGCCGCCAATAGTGGAAGCAGCATCGATGCCGTGGCCACATTGGAAGTCAGTTCGGTTAGAAAAGTTACACAGATGCAAATGAGGGCCACTATCGCAAAAATTGGCAGACCACCGAGAGCGGTAAAGGACTCGCCGATGTAGCGGGAAAGCCCACTGACCCCAAACCCGGAGGCGAGGGCAAATCCACCGCCGAAAAGAAGGATTATCGCCCACGGCAATTTCCCGAAAACATCGCCTTCCAATATTCTTTTCGATTCGTTCCGATTATTTTTTACCGGTATGAAAAACAGGATCAACGCCATCGCGACGGCCACCGTACCATCATCCAGGCTTTTAAACGGCTCCCACAGACTCGACCAACCCGGCAGGGTAAAATTTCCGAGTTGGAGGTCGCGCCGAAAGGTCCATAAAAGGGCGGTGGTCACAAAAACGACCGTAATTGCTTTTTCCTCGAAACCCATCGCGCCGAGAGAATTCAGCTCCTTTTTAATAATCGCCCGATCAAGCGAGAGGCCCTTGTCGAAACGGCAAAATACCCGCGTCAGCAGAAACCAGGTGATACCGAGCAGCAACAGGGAATAGGGAATACCGAGGATCAACCACTGTCCGAAACTGACCCCCGGGGCCTCCGGGTAAATCTCCTTGAAAATACGGACAAAAGCGAGATTGGTGGGGGTTCCAACGAGGGTCGCAACTCCCCCAATGGAACAGCCATAGGCAATTCCAAGCATGAGAGCCAACATGAGTGGATGGGTCCGATCCTTGCCGAATTGCTCCTCCATCTTACCCGCAATGGCCAGCCCGATGGGCAGCATCATGACCGCCGTGGCCGTGTTGGATATCCACATCGAGAGGAAGGCTGAGGCCACCATAAAACCCAGAATAAGGGTATCGGCCCGTTTCCCGATAAGGTGGATAATGTTGAGAGCAATTCGCCGGTGCAGATTCCATTTTTCCATCGACAACGCGATGAGGAAACCGCCGATAAAGAGAAAAATGATGGAGTTGACGTAGGCTTTGGCTATTTGGGAGCCGTCGAGGATGCCAAGAGTCGGGAAGGCCACAATCGGGATGAGGGAGGTTGCCGCCAGCGGCACGGCTTCCGTAATCCAGAGGATGGCCATGAGGGCCACCACCGCAGCCATCCTGCCCACCAAAGGCTGCTCGGGCACCGGATGAAACGCGAAAAGGATGACCAGAAAGGTCAAAAACCCGAAATATGCCCCAAACTTTTGAATTTTCATTGAATGTTCAATTTGTGCAATGGGGCTACCACAGGTTTTCAAGAAGTAGTTTCGGCTTTTGCTCCGAGATAGAAGATACTTTTTTTCGGACTTACACAAGGCTTGCCCTGTGGGACATTGGCTGCAAACTAAGGCCGATTTCAAAAAAATGGAGCCGTTAACTGAAATGACTCGAAAAAAATTGGGGTATCCGAGTGGTTATGCTGTGGGTTAAGGCATTTCATATTTTGTTTTTTACCAGTTGGATGGCTGGTATTTTTTATTTACCAAGGATTTTTGTGCATCATGCCGAGGCTCTGAAGGCAGGCCAGGATGCCCAGCGGCTGGTGATTATGGAATTCCGGCTTTTTCGCTTCATGTCTATAATCTCCATGCCCGCAATGGGGTTTGGACTATGGCTTTGGCAGGGTTATGGTTTCTCCGGGAGTTGGCTGCACCTGAAACTGGTTTTTGTCCTTCTTCTTCTAATTTATCACAGCCTGTGCTTCATTATTATGAAAGATTTTCAAAAAGGAAAAATCCGAAAAGGTATTTTCTACCGAATATTCAACGAATCCAGCCTCCTCATTTTCATTCCCCTGATTCTGATATCCGTTGTGAAACCGCAGTTTTAAAGATTGATCGATTTTGAAGAGAATTTCCACCGCGCCAACTAACTCAACCCAATACCCCATCCTCCATGCCCGAGAATAGTGAAAACAATAATGACATCGCCTTTTCCCCTCCAGTCGTCGACCCCAGTGTTCGGCTGACGGAAATAACCATAAAGGGGCTGATTCTCGGTGCCCTCCTTTCCATGACCCTGGCTGCCGCCAATGCCTATATTGGCCTCTTGGTGGGATTGACGGTCTCGGCCTCCATTCCGGCAGCGGCAGTCTCAATGGGAGTGCTGAGGTGTTGCCGACGCAGCAACATTCTGGAAAACAATCTGGTCCAAACTTCGGCCTCTGCCGGTGAATCCCTCGTCGCAGGCATAATTTTCACCATTCCCGCATTGGTCATGATGGGGGCCTGGGAAAGCTACCGCTATTGGCCCATGGTCGGAATAGCCCTCGTGGGGGGAATTCTCGGGGTGGCTTTTACCATTCCGTTGCGGAAGGCTCTCATAATCGAAGCGCGGTTGAAATTTCCCGAAGGAGTGGCCACCGCCGAGGTACTCAAAACCGGGGGAGTGGAACATGTCCGTGGAGAGTCGGGAGACGATTCCGGCTCGGCTTCGGCCTCCGGTTTTCGTATGTTGATGCAGGCCGCTGGCATCGGCGGGCTCTTTAAATTTCTCGAAACGGGTGTCGGTTTGCTGGCCGGAAATATCGCCTCGACCGCAGTCTGGCTCCAGGGGAAATATCTTTTTATGGGCAACATCACACTGAGCCCTGCGCTTCTCGGAGTCGGCTACATTGTTGGTTTCAATATCGCTTTTCTCCTTTTTCTCGGAGGCGTCATCGGGACCATAGTCGGTGTGCCGCTAAACTGGATATTTAATAGCGCCGCATTGTTGCAGGCGGTGGGGCTGGATCCCGCCACACCCATGTCGGCATTGTCGGTGGACGATTGGGGAAACCTGGCCACCGAGTCCTGGCAAAACTGCCGCCGCATCGGGGTGGGCGCCATGATGGTGGGGGGCCTCTGGTCTCTAATTTCCCTTTGCAAACCAATTTTTCGCGGCATGAAATCAAGTCTGGCGGTTTATCGGGCAGTTTCCTCGGGTGAAGGCGCGAATCAGATCCGGACGGAATTCGATACGCCGATCAATTATGTTGGGTGGGTGGTTTTTCTGAGCATCATCCCCGTTTTCGCGATTTTTTACAATGTCTTGGGAGAATATCCCGACAAAGCCATGATTGCAGCGATCATGACCGTGCTCATGCTGGTGTTTGGGTTTGTTTTTAGTTCGGTCGCGGGCTACATGGCGGGATTGGTCGGCAGTTCCAATAATCCCATTTCAGGCGTGACCATCGCCACGGTGGTGATCTCCGCCCTCATTTTACTGCAATTGATGGGAAATACGGGAATAGCGGCCACCCTCGGACCAATTGCCGTTCTCTACATGGCGGGTTTAATCTGTTCATCGGCGGCCATCGCAGGGGACAATATGCAGGATCTCAAATGCGGCCATGTTGTCGGCGCGACACCCTGGAAGCAGCAACTATTTCAGATAATCGGAGTCGTATCGGCAGCGGTTACAATTCCGATTATTTTGCAAATTCTCGATGCGGGCCAGGGAATTGGACGGCCCATAAGGGAAGGTGTGGCGCCCCTTGCAGCGCCTCAGGCCGGGCTGATGATGGATTTGGCAACCGGTATTTTCGGGGCCGGGATCAACTGGAGATTCATCTTCATGGGCTTTGGACTGGCAATCGTGCTAATTATTCTCGATGTAATTCAGGCCCGGCGGGATTCCTCCTTTCGGTTTCCAGTGCTGGCGGTGGCAGTGGGCGTTTATTTGCCATTCGGGCTGTCGGTGCCGATATTTGTCGGGGGCGTGCTGGCCTATATTGTGAAACGTAAATCAAAGGCCGAACCGAAGAAAATCAGGCAAATACGCGCAAATTCGGGCCTGTTGCTGGCTTCGGGGCTGATCACTGGAGAAGCCCTGATGGGAGTTTTAGTGGCCGTGGCAGCGGTGTATTTTCAGGATCGGATGCCCGGAGAATTGCCCGGCGCGGCGGTTTTGGGCGTATTGTTCACCCTCGCAGTGATAGTTTACCTGTATAAACGAACCCTCGGCTCGACCGCGAATTCCTGAGTTTCCAGGCGAATCCCTTGATATCCGTTCTGTGCCGTTTAGTCGTTGGCCCGGTTTTTCTGATCAACCCGGACGACCCGGAACATGTTGATCGCCAAATAAAAGACTCCCGTTATCGAGGCGGCCGTAATGACTGCGATGACCGCCCGAAAGGTTTCGGTTTGGGCCGGAACATAGGGGCGCAGCGCCACCGAGAAAAAAGCGAACCACAAGACCGTAACTACCAGATCTATGGCCATACCTTTTTTTGAAATGAGCTTTTTCGGAGTTTCTTCCATTGGGCCGATGATAAACTTAATTCGGTTTGAGTTGTCCACAATAAAAACCTTTCATCGGCCTTTTCCGGCTTTTATTACAGAAATTGTGATATTTTTGACCGGAATACATTCGGCCATCCGGGCATCTTACCTGTAAAAAGTTAATTCTGTAAGGGATACCGCTCTGGCCCGTCTTATTGTTAGCCGATACCAGATTACACTCTTGAGCGAGGCGACATTTCCTGATAAATATTTTTACTACTCCCCCACTTCCCATCATGAATTTCCAAAGCAACTACCCCACACTTTACAAGAGATTTGGACTGATTTCGCTGGGGATTTTGATGTTTTTCAGCAGCAATTTGGCGGGATTTCGCCCGATCAGTGTGTCGCAGGAAAATATCGCCCTGCAAGGATATGACACGGTGGCCTATTTCAAGGAGGGACGGGCCGTAAAAGGGAGCCCCGCGAATCGTGTCGAGTGGAATGGAGCGGTATGGCGGTTTCACTCCAAGACCAATATGAAGCTTTTTCAAAAAAATCCTGAAAAATATGCGCCTACTTTCGGCGGATACTGCGCCTTGGCGATTGCGGAGGGTGAAGCCGTGACCTGTGACCCCGAGGCATTTTTTATCGACGACGGAAAGCTCTACGTCATGAAAAACAAGGAAATCCTTGAAATCTGGCGGACGAATCCCGATGCCTACTTGATAAAGGCCCGCCTGAATTGGGCGCACATGATCGAGGAAAAGGAATAGCCGGGATTCCTCGTAACCTGGTCTTTTCGATCACCCGATGTAAATACTGATACCGGGTTGATACAATATTTTCCGTGGCCTTTATCTTTTGCTTGACTTGATGAATTTACGTTAGTGTAATGGGGCATTGCGGAGCCCGCGTGACTGCGGGGTGAGAGATATTCTAAGTAGATAGAGGAAATCTGGGACATGATTTGGGATTCAATATGGCTGATGACAATCTTGGACATTGTCATCATTGGTCTCGTTCTGACATCGCTGATTATTCTGTTCCTGCATAGGCACAAAGCGCAAAGGGTCGGCCTTTATTGGGGCTTGTTGCTATCTCAAGTCGGGCTCTTTGTCGTGGGGCTGTTTTATTTGTCAGACCTTGTCTTGAAGCACATTCTGCTTGGATTTTTGCCACCCGATGCGGCCCGCCAGATAACGATGGAGTTGCATATAGATGGAGCCTGGCTGGTATCGATTGTGGCAGTTTCTTTCTGGGCAGCAGGACTTCTCTACTTGCTCCGCTCCTTGATTCCGCGACTCTTGCGATACCAGGATGCCCTTAAAGCCAGCCGGGAGCAGCACCGTCTGATGGTTGATTTTCAGTCGGAACTTATCGACCAGATTTCACCAGATGGAGAAGTCATTTTCGCGAATAAAGCCTATATAGACTTTTCACGGGAGGTCGGTACCATGCCCTTGGACCTGAACGATATTCAGGGATTGAACATATTCAGCGAGCATACGAGCATCAATATTCCCAAATCCTTCCGCGACAGCCTGGAGAGTTTAACCGTCGAAAATCCCGTATATAGACACGAAACCGAGTTTACACTCCGCGATGGCCGCAAACGCGTGATTCTCTGGAGAGAAACGGCTCTATTCGATGATGATGGCAAAATATCCAGCTACCTTGGCGTAGGGCGCGATGTTACGGATCAAAAAATAGCGGAGGCGGCATTGCAGGATAGTGAGTTAAAGCTTAGATCGGTTATCGATACGGTAATGGACGGCATTATTACGATTAATGAGCGAGGCATCGTCCAATCATATAACCCTGCCGCCGCGCGTCTTTTTGGTTACCGAAGTTCCGAGGTAATTGGCCAAAACGTTAAGCTGCTGATGCCAGAACCCTACAGAAGTGAGCATGATGCTTATCTCGCCAAACATATAAAGACGGGGAAGAAAAGGATTATCGGAATCGGTAGGGAGGTGGTCGGATTACGCAAGGATGGCTCGGAATTTTCCCTCGAATTAGGAATCAGTGAATTTCAATTGCATGGCCATAGAATGTTCACCGGGGTGGTCAGGGATATTACCGAGCGCAAACAGGCTGAAAAAAAATTGTTGGAGAGCGAATTACACTACCGGGTTCTGTTCGAAAATATACCTGTTCCGGTATGGGAGGAGGATTTCTCGGAGGTTAAGAGCTACCTCGACAAACTCCGGGACGGCGGGGTCACAGATTTTAGGGACTATTTCAAAAAACATCCGGAATCCATCTCACATTGTGCAAGTCTTGTAAAGATACTTGATGTCAACCAGGCGACAGTCGACCTCCACAATGCTGATTGCAAAGCCGATTTTTTTATCAATTTAAATGATTTTTTTATAGACGAATCGTTTCCTGTTTTTGCAGAGGAGTTGATTGCTTTGATTGAAGGAAAATTGAATTTTACCACCGAATTTATCGTACAAAAACTATCAGGTGAAAAATTAAATTTCATATTGAATCTTTCCGTTATGCCAGGTTGTGAGAGCACTTGGTCGAGGGTCATTATAGCGAATTTCAATATAACGGAACTGAAGCACGCCCAGGTAGAATTGAAAGCAGCCAAAGACGCCGCAGAATCGATTGCTCTGCAAGCACAAGCTGCCAATCAGGCCAAAAGCAAATTCCTTTCCCACATGAGCCATGAGCTGCGCACCCCGCTCAGTGCCATAATCGGGTTTTCGGACCTCTTGCTGAGACAATCCTTTGGCCCCTTGAACGAAAAACAAACCGGCTACATAAAAATGATCGATGAGAGCGGAAGTCATCTGTTGAGTTTGATAGACGATCTTCTGGATTTGGCAAAAATCGATGCCGGGCAGGTGGAAACCAATAAGAAAATCTTTCTTCCTACCGACCTGTTAGATGCGATGGTATCACTTTTGGGAAGCCAGTTCCGTAAGAAAAATTTGACCGTGAATTTAGATACCGATTCTGCGATCGAAGTGATTTGGGGGGATCTTCGCAAGTGCAAGCAAATCATGCTCAACCTGCTCTCCAATGCGATTAAATACACTCCGACAAAGGGCAGCATAGAAATCCGCACAGAGATGGTGGAGGGCGCGGCAATCAGGATTTCAGTCGAAGATACCGGTATTGGGATTCGGTCCGAGGAGATCGATAAAATTTTTTCCGAGTTTCACCAGGCCGACAGGGCACGTGACGAGGGATTTGGGGGCACGGGCATCGGGCTGGCTTTAACTAAGCGGTTGGTTGAATTGCAGGGGGGCGAAATTGGCGTTGAGAGCACGCTGGGGATCGGCAGTAAATTCTGGTTCACATTACCCCTTTTAAAAATGAAAGAGCCTTTGACCGAAGGGAAAAAATGATGAGCCGGAAGAATCATCCCAAGCCTTTCGAGAGCAATGATCTCTACGCCTTATTAGAGAAGCACCTCGCGCCCAGATAGAAATAACTTTCAAATCGATTTGCTGTCCAGAAATAACCCGCTTCGAGGACATTTCACATATTTACGGAATAAAAAGGAGGTCGCCAGACCTCTCACAGAGGAAAAAGGACAAGGCAACTTTGTCTTCTCGATAAATTTACGTTGAATTGGCCTATGGAATGGTTTAATGCCATTTCTGAAACAGGCATGCCAACACACAATATGCATACTTTAATTTTAGATAATCTCCGATGTATTCAACAGGGTGTAAACCTGCTGAGTCGGCTCGATTCAGAGGATTACACCAGGCCCAGCGCCCAGTGTTTTGACAGTAAAATCGGTGGCCATCTGAGGCATAACATCGATCACTACTCGAGCTTTTTAAATGGGTTTCGCAAGGGCCGTGTCGATTATGACGAAAGGTTTCGTGATCTTCGGGTCGAAACCGATCCGAAGTTCGCCATCGATGAATTGAGCCGTATTTCCGAAGAGCTTAAGCGGATCGATCCTTCCGATTTCGATAACTCTTTGGAAGTAAAAATGGACTGCGGCAGCCCCGAATCAGCAAAGGAGTGGAGCCAGTCAACCATCCGAAGGGAGCTACAATTTCTCCTCAGCCACACCATCCACCACTATGCCCTTATCGCGGTTATCTGTAATCTGCAGGGAGTGGCGACGCCCCCGGACTTCGGTGTGGCCCCATCGACCCTCAAGCACCAGCAGGCCCAATGTGCACGGTAACCTGGCGGCGGCAGCCTTCATTTTACGAATTATTTTTCAATCGGGATGAGCTAAAAAGCAGGAAGCCCGGCTTGCCCCCACAAATCGAGCATGTCGATGGCGTCAGCTACGCGGCGCCCGTCGACGGGGATTACGGAGGCACTTGGATATGGGTAAATGAGCGCCGCTTAACCGTTTGCATCCTCAACAATTACCCTGCCCAATCCCACGGGTCGGAAAACCAGCCCGCCCACGCCAGCCGGGGACATCTTCTGCGCGATCTGGCTTCCTGCCAATACATGAACGACATCGAAGAACGCCTCACCGGCAGGTCTTTGACACCCTACAAGCCATTTTTTCTGGTGGCTCTCCTACCCGATCAGCCCGCCCTCCAATGGACATGGTCCGGCCATGAACTCAGTTGCCGCAAGGTTGAAGACGACGACCTTCCTCTGACGACCTCCTCTTTTAAGACCGAGGAAATCATCGACAAGCGAGTGGAAGAATACCGCAGGGGACTGCCCCTGGAGATTCCCACATCGAAAGAGTTTCTGAAAAACTATCACTACTCGGAATCGTCGAAGCGCAGCGCCGTAACCGTCTGCATGGAGCGGGAGGATGCCCAGACGGTGAGCATGAGCCGCATTACGGTCGATGAGGCAAATATTGTTTTCTCCTATCGCGACAGGGATTCGATCGATGGGGACTTTTTAGCCGAACCGGTAACAACCGCCCTGGTTCCCAATCAGGTTTCACATTGTGACTGAAGAAAACATGCCTTGGCCGTATATTTTGGCCGGTCTTTTCGTGCTGTTCACAACGGTAACCCTATGGATTGGGTTGTCGCCAAAATGTCACCGACAAAGAAGGCTCCTCCTGTCCCGTTGGCGGCGGCTTACGGTATGGGAATTTTGGCCCCTGTGGATGTTTTACCCGCCAGTCATTCTCTATATCATTTATCTCGGGCTCAGGCACCGCTCGATGACCCTGTTCACGGCGGCCAATCCTGCCATGCCTGCGGGAGGCTTTATCGGCGAGGAAAAATCGAAAATTCTCTCGGATCTTGCCGCACAGGATGACAAACGGCTGGCCCGCTGGCAACTGATACCCCATTCCCCCAACATCGAAGAGCAGATCGCGCAACTTGAAGAATTTCTTCGGAAAAACGATTTGGATTTTCCGGTGGTTCTCAAACCCAATGAAGGCCAAAGGGGGTTGGGCGTTTCCATCATACACACGGCTGAACAAGGGCGAGCCTATCTGCAAAAAGCGATTGTCGATACACTGATCCAGGAATATGTGCCCGGCCATGAATTTGGGGTTTTCTACTTTCGTTTTCCCGGTGAGACAACCGGCAGTGTCTTCTCCATTACGACAAAAATCCTGCCCGAGCTTACCGGGGATGGGCGGAGGACAATCGAGCGTCTCATACTCGATGATGATCGTGCGGTTTGCATGGCGCCAACCTATCTAAAATGGTTTCGCAAAAGGCTTTCGGAGGTTCCCGAATCGGGGAAACGCCTGCCCATCGCGGAATTGGGAACCCATTCTCTGGGGGCTCTATTTCTCGATGGCGGTCATTTGAACAGTCCTGCCCTCGTTGCAGCGATGGACTCCGTGAGCAAGCCCTACGAGGGATTTTATTTCGGGCGTTTCGATATCAAGGCGCCTACACCGGAAGCTTTCAGGGAAGGGCGGGAGATCAAAGTGCTGGAGGTAAATGGAGTCACCTCCGAAGCCACCCATATCTACGACCCGAAATACAGCCTTTTCTACGCCTACAAAACGCTGTTTGAACAGTGGCGCATCGCATTCGCCATCGGGGCGGCCAATCGCAAACGCGGGGCGCTACCGGTTTCGATTGGGACATTACTGACTCACTCCTTGACGGTTGCCAGAAGGCAGAAGAAAATCGCCAAGGCAAGCAACAGGCGCTGATTCTAAAGTATCTTTCCGCCGTAAATGGCCCGGCTGCCGAGTTCCTCTTCGATCCGCAACAACTGGTTGTATTTGGCCACACGGTCGGTCCGGCAAAGGGATCCCGTTTTAATCTGACCCGCGTTGGTGGCCACGGCGATATCGGCGATTGTTGTGTCTTCCGTTTCTCCCGAGCGATGCGAAATGACATTTCGGTAACCGGCTTCCTTGGCGATTTCGATGGAGTCCAGCGTCTCTGTCAGCGAGCCGATCTGATTGACTTTTACCAGTATGGAATTGGCCACCCCCATCTGTATCCCTTTGCTCAGGAATTTGACATTGGTCACAAAAAGATCGTCACCCACTAGCTGAGTTTTGTCGCCGAGGGCATCAGTCAGTTTTTTCCAGCCATCCCAATCGTTTTCATCGAGCCCATCTTCAATCGATACGATGGGAAATTTCGCAACCAGGTCTTGATAAAATTCGATCATTTGCTCCGACGTGCGGGTGGAGCCGTCCGACTTCGAGAAAACATACTTGTTTGACTTGGAATCGTAAAACTCGGAGGCCGCCGCATCGAGGGCAATGGCGATATCCGCACCCATTTTGTAGCCCGCCTTTTCGACCGCCGCCACGATGGCTTCGAGGGCCGCCTCGTTACTTTCAAGATTCGGGGCGAACCCGCCTTCGTCGCCGACAGCCGTGGAAAGTCCCCTCGCCTGAAGCACTCCTTTTAGCGTGTGAAAAACCTCCGCTCCCATCCGAAGCGCCTCCCGAAAACTCGCGGCGCCAACCGGCATTATCATAAATTCCTGAATATCGATGGGCGCATCGGAATGGGCGCCCCCATTTAAAATATTCATCATCGGGACAGGTAAAACCTTCGCATTCACCCCACCCAGATACCGGTAAAGGGGCAGATTCAGCGTCATTGCCACCGCTTTGGCCACCGCCAGGGATACCCCCAAAATGGCGTTTGCCCCGAGATTCTTCTTATTCTCGGTGCCGTCCAGTTCCAGCATGGCGTGATCGATGGCATTCTGTTCACAGGCATCCATACCGACCAGCGCTGGAGAAAGGACTTCGTTCACATTCTCGACAGCCTTGAGCACCCCTTTGCCTCCATAGCGCGTTTTTGCATCGGCGCCCATCGGCGCAAATTCCGCTGCCAGCGCCCCATCGCGCAATTCGAGGGCTTCGTTTTGCCCCGTGCTCGCTCCGGAAGGAACCGCCGCGCGGCCAATGGCTCCGCTTTCCAGTTCCACATCCACCTCCACGGTCGGGTTGCCGCGAGAGTCGATGATTTCCCTTCCTCTGATATCAAAAATAGTTGTCATAATAGTCGTTTTTCTCCGGGTCGCGGGGCGAGTTTAATGAAGCCCCCAATAATGTGAAAGCAAGGCTTTTGGCAGGGAAAATCTCAACTGTCAACGGTTTACCTAGTTCCTCAATCGGTTGTAAAATGACGATAACACCCTAAACTCCCGGGTATTCGGGAGTTTCTCTAAAATCATTGAGCTACCTGGAGTTCCGTTAAATTACTTTAATGATGTTTTTGTCTTTTTCAGGCGGGGCCGGTTGGGGTTGTTGGGCCTCGCTTTTGACAGTAAGCGATTCAGCGAGATCGTTTTCGCCCGGTGGAAATCCGTTCGGAATATCTCTTCGCCCCAGTGGCAATGATCATAAATTTTTTTATGATGTTCGTCCATTATTAGCAATGCTCCCATTACATTACTACTATACTCCAAATCCCCTCCGCAGTCAACCCGCGCGGTCTCAATAACCTTCCGCCAAGGAATCCTCCCGTCGCGGATCGGGTGCCCCGTAGAGAATCCCATCGCGCGCTAAAATGCTCTGCGAAGCTCCCATCGTCTTCTTCCGGGCGATGTGGTGCCCCCTCCCCTCCAGCAAACGCAGAGTATCCAAACTCAGGCCCCTCTCCACCCGCAGTTCCTCCGGATACCATTGATGATGGATTCGCGGCGCATTGGTCGCCTCTGCAATATTCAATTCGTGGTCTATGACATTCACGATGATCTGGAGAACGGTCGTAATGATGCGACTCCCCCCGGCGGCTCCGGTCACGATAAAAGGTTTGCCATCTTTCAGGACGATCGTCGGCGTCATCGAACTCAGCATACGCTTGCCCGGTTCCACCGCATTGAACTTCCCTCCGAGCAACCCGAAAGCATTGGGCGTGCCCGGTTTGGCTGAAAAATCGTCCATCTGATTATTTAACAAAATTCCCGTTCCCGGCGTCATATAGTTGCTCCCGTAGCTTAAATTAAGCGTATAGGTGTTGGCCACCGCGTTACCCCACTGATCGATGATGGAAAAATGCGTCGTCTCATCGCTTTCAAAAAAATCCTGCGGACTCCCCGGCTGTATTGCACTGCTCGGGTTGGCGCGATCTCTTTTTATGAGGCGTCGCAGGTGATCCGCATATTCCCTCGAAATCAAACCCGCCACGGGAATCTCTGCGAAATCAGGATCCCCCAAATGCTTCGAGCGGTCCGCGTAGGCCAGTTTCATCGCCTCCGCCATCAGGTGAATGGACTCTGCGGAATGCTGCCCCATCGACCTCAAATCATAGCCTTCCAACAGGTTTAAAATCTGAATAAGATGCACGCCTCCCGAGCTCGGCGGCGGCATCGAAATCACCTCATGACCCCGATAATTTCCCTTTACCACGGGCCGAATCACCGGCCGGTAGTTTGCCAGATCCTCCAAACTGACGAGCCCGCCCTTCGATTCCATGTCGGCGGCGATTTTTTTGCCGATGGCGCCCGTGTAAAAAGCATCGGGGCCATTTTCGGCAATCAGCCGCAGGCTGGCGGCAAGGTCTTTCTGCACGAGAAGCTCGCCCACTTGATAAGTTTCGTCATCGGCCTTGAAAAACACCGCATTGGCCGCAGGCGAAGTTCGCAACCGCCCTTGGGCCTCAAGCAGCGATTCCCGTAATTCCTCCGTGACCGGAAATCCGTTTTCGGCCAGATCGATTGCCGGTTGTAATGCTCGTGAAAGCGATATCGTGCCATATTTCTCCAAAGCCAGAGCCAGACCCCTCACCGTTCCCGGCACCCCGACCGCCAAATGACTGTAGCGGGATTTTTCCGGATCGGCATTCCCCTTTTCATCCAAAAACATATCGCGAAAACCCCTCGAAGGCGCCTTTTCACGGTAATCGATAGCCGTGGTCTCCCCCGTTTCCGCCAAATGCGCCAGCATGAAACCGCCACCCCCGATATTACCCGCACGGGGCGAAGTAACCGCCAAGGTAAACCCCACCGTGACCGCCGCATCGACCGCATTGCCGCCCTCCTTCAGCACATCGAGCCCCGCCCTAGTGGCATGCTCCTCCTGAGTAACCACCATACCCGCCCGCCCCACAGCCGGATGAAACCGCGCCATAGAACTCTGAATGGCCACCTCATCCCCAAATACCAACGCCCCATCAACCAGCAAAAAAATCAAGCCCACAAAGGCATAACCAACCCGCCTACCAACCAAGGCCAGCATCCGAAAATTAACCTCCCAACAAAAGCCATTAAATAAATTATCTATGTTCATCAGCATAATCAGCCGCAAAAAATATTAAATACTCAATTCGTTAGCGTTTATTCGCGTCATTCGCGGTTAAAAAACTCAAAACCCCCACACTTATCACCAATTTTGCACGAAGCGTAGAAAAAATCGCAGCATTTAGTAAACAAACTACTCTAGGGTGTGTTTGAAAAGTCTCATTTAGGTAAATTTTCTGTTTGACTATATCTACTTTATATGACGCTATGTCGTTGTTATGCAAAAAGAAAGACTTCTTCTTAATGACGCGGCTTGGAAGGCCGCAAAAAAATTAACT
>JAJFLU010000036.1:0-187500 GCA_021772515.1 Opitutales bacterium | reverse complement strand
GATGACAGGGGTTTTGATGACCGGTTGGATTAAGGTAAAATTACTTGGAAACCTAAATCGATTGCCGCCTTGGCTTGAATGCGGTCATTGGTCAGCAGGCGCCGCACCTTCAACTCCTCCATTGCGGCCAGATGTAAGCGATCCAGGGTGCGGCAATGAACTGATGTTGAGTTAATTTGCCGTCTAGCGATTTGGAATATCGATATATCAACGACCCGGAATTCAAAGGGGTTCTTGTTTCTGTGGCCTTCCAGTCTGCTCAGAAAATCATTTAGTTTTCGTTTAGAATACCTTCCTCCGACAAAATTTCCGTATATCTGGGACAGGGTCTCCAACTCCGTAATGAACGATATAATAACCCTTTGCTCTGTCGCTAAAAGTTCATGCACACTTTCGGTTTCTGGTTCCGTGAAAAAAAGTTTCAGAAAACAACTGGTATCCAGATACAATGGCATATTTAACTATTTAAACAGATGAGATAACCCATCGTCGCGATCCCTGCTGAGAGCCTCGTCGGAGCTGAAACCTTCGAGTGGTTCCGGCCACATCTTCTTTAGCCATCTGCGATTTTCCTCAGCGTCAAATTGTTTCCTGGGCTTGGCCGGTTGATCCTTTACCAATACCAGCTTGGCCACCGGTTTCGAGTTTCGGGTGATCAATAACTCCTTTTCCTGCCGCAGTCGCCTTTCCGTTTCAGGCCAGTTTTGGCGCAATGTCCTGATGTTTACCGAATTCATGTTCTGAGTGAAACATGTTTCACAATGATGTCAAGTAATGCTCGTTGTAAACATGCGTCAATTGGCCGTGGTCAGTAGTTTTTTCATTCTGGAGGACTCAGTCTGTGAGCGGGAAACACAATCCTCGATGGCCATTCCGTTGAAGTAGTTTCCGGTCAGGAAGAGGGGGTTTCCTGCCAGTAAATCGTCGATCTCTTTGACCAATTTGTGGTGGCCTTGACCGAGGGTTGGGATGGTGTTCTCCTTTTGGGCTATATGAATGAATTGATCTTGGGGGACGCCCAGAACTTCGCTTATTCTAGCCAGTTTGGACTCATAATCGAGGGTGTTCGGTTTAAAATGGAAGGTGAAACCCCGGTAGGTGTCGTGTTTTACGGTGTCGGCGGATACGACGGAATAAAAACTGTCGTTTGCTGAAACGATTCCCGCCACCGGTTCGAGCAAAAGTGAGTCTTTTAGCACAATGACGCCCAGTGATTCGACGTTTGTTGCCCGCAACTTTGATAATCGATTTGAGACTTCTCGAAATGGATTCGGCAAAAGCCGGGCCGTCGTTGGCGGGGGGGTTGCGAGGGCGAGAAAACGGGACACATAGCCGCCGCCGTCGTCTTTGGTGGAAACCTGGAAATTGCCGTGGTCGTATTGAATGGATTGAATTTCCTGTCCCGAAAGGATTTCGATATTCGGGTTTGCGGCGATGGCATCGGTGATGGTCTGGATGCCGCCGCGGAGAGTGAAGGATTTCAAAACATCCTTGCGGCGGCTTCGTTTTTTGAAAAGCAAGTCGGCGGGAAAATCGTTGGCCTTTTGACATACCACCGCGTTGAACATATGCTGCAAAACGTTGTCAAAATTCGATTTGCCCATCACTTTTGAGTAGTAGGATTCGACACTGGCACCCGTTTTTTTTGCTGAAAATATTTTCGGCAGATTTGCGAACAGGTTAAGAAAATTGAGCTGCGATGGGATCGACTTAATTTTGCCCTCGACCAGCATCCTGAAGGGTACTTTTTCACGGGCAACGAGTTCGGATTGGATACCGCAATCTTCAATTATGCCAATCAGGTTTCCGTAGGAATTATAGCAGGTGTGGGCGCCCAATTCCATTCGGAAAGCGGTTTCCCCTTCGCCTTCGAGGCGGTGGGAGTGGAAGGTGCCGCCAATCCTTTCGGCTTTTTCGAGCACGAGGGTTTTGAGGCCCTCTTTGGCGCAAAAATGAGCGAGGCTTAATCCGCTGATTCCGGATCCAACTATGATAACATCGTGTTTATTCATAAATTACGCTCCTGGATTTGTATTCAAACGGCCTCGTCGATCATTTTGATGATTTGCTCCTCGACCTCGATGGCCACTTTTCCCAAATCTTCCGACTGCGACAATAAATTTAGGAGCGCCGTTGGCCGGATCATGCCAATTTTTGTTTTGCCACCCTCTTCGTAAACGGAAATCCGGCAGGGCAGGGCCATATTCATGCTCATGTCGGCGGAGAGAACATTGATCGCCTGCTGTGGATTGCAGACCTCGAGGATGCGGCATTCTGCGGGAAGATCGAAACCCTTGCCTTTGAGCGTTTCCTTCAGGTTATAGACATGCAGGACGCCGAATTTATGCCTTGCGACGGCCTCCCGGAGATCAATTTCAGCCTGTTGGGCCGTTTTTTCCGTCTCTTTGATATATTGCATGGTTCAATACTTTTGTTTAGTTCTTGGAAATGGAAGTTTAAATTCGGTTGACTCAATTTACCTAACCATTCCTAAAAGACAAGGTAATCAGGCCGTTTTCCCGCTTCGAAATTCTCTCCTTTGTTAAAAATCGCTTCATGAAAAAACTACCCCAGGGCGCTTTGAGCTGGGCGCTTTACGATACCGCCAATTCGGCCTTTGCCCTGACCATTCTGGCGGGCATTTTCCCGATTTTTTACCCGGCTTTCTGGGCCAAGGGCATGTCCGCCCCCGACCAGACCTTCTGGTACGGGCTTACGGTGACGACTGCCAGTTTGGTGGTGGCTGTGCTGGCACCATTTCTCGGAGCCATGGCCGACCAGGGCGGGCGACGTAAAAGGATGCTGCTCATTTTCGCGTTCATTGGGGCGCTTTCCACCTCGTTGATGGTGCTTCCGGGCGAGGGGCAATGGAAATGGGCGAGCCTGGCATTTATTGGCGGGGCCATCGGTTTTTATTGTGCCAATCTTTTTTACGACTCCCTATTGGTCGAGGTGAGTGACCCGGAGACCACCCACTGGGTCTCCAGTCTGGGATTTTCACTCGGCTATCTGGGCAGCGTGATTTTGTTTATTTTCAACATCATCCTCATCCAAAAAGCCGAAGCCCTCGGGCCGGAAAAGCATATCCAGGCTACCCGGCTGGCCTTTCTCTGCACGGCGGTTTGGTGGATGCTCTTTACGATCCCCCTTCTTCTCAGGGTGAAGGAGCCGAAAGTTGGGAAAACGCAGCCCTTTGGCCAGGTGATCGGCGCCAGCTTTCGGGAACTCGCCCGGACGTTGCGGGAAATTACCAAAATGCGCGGGGTGCTCTGGTTTCTCGTCGCCTACTGGTTCTATATCGATGGGGTCAACACCATCATAACGATGTCCGTGAACTACGGCAAAACGCTTGGCTTCGAGACCGGCGACCTGCTCAAGACGCTCATTTTGGTCCAGGTGGTGGGGGTGCCCTTTGCGCTCATTTTCGGCTGGCTGGGGCAGAAACTTGGACCCACCAAGCTGCTCCATACCGGCATCCTCGTTTATTTGGGGGTAACCATTTACGGCTCCCTGCTGGATCTCGAACCGGCCAGCATTTTCGGTTATGAAATCAGCAAAATCTACATCCTCGGCTTTCTCATCGGTTCGGTCCAGGGCGGCTTGCAATCCCTCAGCCGCTCCTACTACGCCTCGATGATCCCGAGGGAAAGAGCGGCCGAATTTTTCGGATTCTACAACATGATCGGGAAATCCGCCGCCCTTTTAGGACCCCTGGTCATGGGAACCGTAGCCAAACTCAGCGGAGAACCCCGCTACGGTATCCTGGCGGTATCGGTATTATTCCTGATCGGCGGGGCATGTCTGCTGAAGGCGGGAAAAAACTCTTAAAGAGAAATCTGTATGAAATATACCAGTTATTTCTTTTACACAAAAAAGCGGCTTGACCGCCAGCAAATCAAGGAAGAATGGATCCTTCAAGTGATCGAAAATCCAATAAGGACCGAGGTCCAATTAGATGGACGAATAAGAAAGTGGACAAAAATAAAAGAAGTAGATAAATTTTTACGAGTTATACTATTGGAGGACGGTGAAACAATTCACACCGCCTTCTTCGACAGAAATTTTAAGGAGTGAAAAAAGATGAAGATTAAATATTTCCAGGATACAGATACGGCTCTTTTTGAGTTATCAGATAAAGATGTTTCGGAAACCCGCGAAATAACAGAAAATATTTACGCTGATTTGGATGCAGACGGTAATTTGGTTAGTATGACAATAGAGCATGCCAAAGATCGCGCGAAATTTCCAGAATTCTCCTATGAGGAAGTTACAGAAAAAAGTGCGTAAGCCCCAGTAGAAACCCTTTTTGAATATTCCCGTTATTAACTATGATTGAAAATAGCGAAAAAGCACAAGGGCAAGGTATGAACGTGGCCTTTTGGGTTTGTTGGGTAGCGATATTTAGTTCACTGTTTATCTACCAATTTTTTCTTGGAAGAGGGATTCCGCAAGGAGAGAATGCGTCTGAACCAATAAACACCGCCTTCTACGGTGTTTGCTTTGGCTCCATTCTCATAGCCACCTTCATCAGATGGATTTTGATTCCTAAAGTTAAAGTGATAAGGCAGGCTCTCGTTCTCTTTATCATTGGAATAGCATTGTCCGAATCGGTTGTATTTTACGAAATATTTTTGATTGGCCCAAATTATCCTGAAACCCAGATGATTTTCTTCATTCTTTCGGTGATGAGCACTTTCCAATTCATTCCAACCTTTCTTAATAAATCAAAAAAACCTGTCACTAAATTGTTTTAAAATGAAAATCATAAAAATTATCTTAATTGTTCCTCTTTTCTTGGTCTTATGGATGTTTTCTGTCTTTGCTGGGGAGAATAGTGTGGATGTGGGTTTGGCTGGTGCTGCGGTTGAGGACGTGACTGCCTATTTGGATGCTGCGGGGGCGGCGGAGTTGCTGGCTGAGCGGAGCGATGTTACGATTTTGGATGTGAGGACTCCGAAGGAATATTCGGCGGGGCATATTAAGGGCGCTTTGAATATCGATATTTTTGAGGACAACTTCAAAGAGGAATTAGGTAAGCTGAAAAAGGGAAAGGCTTATTTGGTGCATTGTGCGTCCGGGCGTCGCAGCCAGCGTTCGGTGGCGATGATGGAGGAGTTGGGATTCGAGAAAATTTACCATCTCGATGGCGGGTTTATCGCCTGGAAAGAGGCCGGAAACCCGGTGGAAATTGAGGAAGTGGAAGTGGATGTGGAAATGGAAGACAAAGAGTGAGAGTAAGAGTAATGCAAATTTGAAACAGGTTCTAATTGCGTGCCGTGAAATATACAGCCTTTGCTCCTGCGTTTTCCCTACGTTCCCTTTTCATAATTTGTGTGGGACCGTTGGTTAGTTTCTCAATGGAACCGGTTTCCGCCGTTGACGGTTCATACGTCGCAGAAATTCAGGAATGGCGTCAGGAGCGGTTTGATGAGTTGAAGGGTTCGACGGGTTGGCTGAGTTTGGTCGGGCTATATTGGCTTGAAGAAGGTGAAAATACCTTTGGTGCCGATCCCGCAAACGACATCGTTTTCCCGGCGGGAATGGGTTCTGCTTTTATGGGCTCGTTTTTTCTGGTGGATGGGGCAGTAAGGGTTCAGGTAAATCCCGACGTTCCTGTATTAAACGGGGAGAAAGCTGTTGTTGCGCCCCTGGATTTGAAAAATGATCAAACCGGGAAGCCAACGGTGCTTACACTTGGCTCATTGAGCTGGTTTATTATCGAGCGGGGAGGGAGATTTGGGGTTCGGCTTCGTGACAGCGATAGTGAAATTTTGAGGGACTTTAAAGGTGTCGCGCAATTTCTGGTGGATCCGGCCTGGCGAATTGCGGCCAAGTTTGAGGTTCACAAAACTCCCAAAACTCTGCGTATTCCAACGGTGTTGGGAACCGAACTCAAAATGCCTTCAAAGGGAACCCTTGTGTTCCATGTGGGTGGAGAAGTCTATCGATTGGAAGCTACGGCTGTCGAAGATACGGTTGAGGAGATGGTCTATGTGATTTTTGGCGACGAATCGAATGGCAGCGATACCTATGGGGGTGGGAGATATCTTTATGTGAAAAAATCGAGCGATTCGGAGGACTACATTATCGATTTTAACAAAGCCTACAATCCGCCCTGCGCCTTTACGGAATTCGCAACCTGCCCCCTGCCCTCGGTCGAAAATCGATTGCCCCTTAGAATCACCGCAGGCGAGAAAAAATACCACGATACCGGGCATTGACTTAGGGTGTGCTTTCTCAGAACTGCAAATTTCTGAGTGCTGGAGGTTATGGGGTGGAATTTTTCCGGGGAATTTTGTGATCTTGATGCATGATCGCTAATTCTTCCAGTTCGTTTATTTGTCGTTGAAATTGCGGTGGGAGAGAGGAATTTCTGTGTTTTTGCCCAATAGTTAAAGTATTAGTAGAATTACGTAAGGGGTTTTAACTAAACAACTAAGGAATTTTTCGATTGCCCCTTGGTTGATTTTTAGTCTATAATATCACATAAAAAATTTAGATATTCCATATGCCAAAATTTGTGAAAGTAATCCGCTCGTTAACAAACATAGGTTCCGCATCTATAATAATAAGCAAAATTCATGATTTAAAAACGGGGGAAAAATATGTGCTATGCGAAGTCAGTGATCCAGGCTTCAATAACGGCTTGCCCGAAATTATTCAAATGCCCATTAAAAAAGTGCGGCACACAATAAAGATATGCACGACCGCCACTTGAGTTTTCGTCTTTATCCATTGTTAATTGACAATCTGTGTTGCGTTTTATTGTACTGGCATTGACTTCCAATTTGCCCAAAAGACATGTAATCTTGATGCATGATTGCTGAATCTTCCAGTTCGTTGAGTGAAATGTTGCGCCTCGGTAAGAAGATTATGGTTTTTACGGGGGCTGGTATTTCGACCGGGAGCGGCATCCCTGATTTTCGAGGACCAGGGGGCGTGTGGAGCCGACGGAAACCAATTTATTACCAGGATTTTATGACTTCGGAGACGGCTCGGATCGAACATTGGGATTATAAACTGGAAGCGTGGGAGGATTTTAGGGATGCCCGTCCGAATCGTGTGCATAAGGCCATTGTGGCCTTGGAAAAGGCGGGGAAACTTCGCAAGTTAATCACTCAGAACATCGATGGGCTGCACCAGAAGGCGGGAACTTCGTCCAATTTGGTCATCGAGCTGCATGGGACCAACGCCGAGATCGAATGCCAGAGCTGCCAGCGACGTTCCGAGCCGGGGCCGCATTTCGATGCCTTCCGGGAAAGCCGCAAGCCGCCCCGATGCGAATGCGGTGGGCTATTGAAACCGGCGACTATCAGTTTCGGGCAAAATCTGCGTGTAATGGACATTCGGGCGGCGGAAAAAGCAGCCATCGAAACCGATTTGGTGGTGGCGCTGGGTTCCAGTTTGTCGGTTTATCCGGCGGCATCCCTGCCGTTGATCGCGGCTCAAAGGGGAGCGCCCTATGTCATCATCAACCGGGGACCGACCGACCACGATGGCGATCCGCTGGTGACGCTACGGTTGGAAGGGGATGTGGGCGAGATTTTCCCCCCGGCAGTGGCAGAGGCATTGCAGGAAGTTTGAACTAAACCTCGTTATCGAGCATTTGATCGAGCGTCTGGCGTTTGCGTATGAGCAAGGGAGGGCCGTTTTCCTGGAGGATCACTTCGGGGGATTGGGGAAAGGAATTATAGTTACTCGCCGACATGGAGGAGCAATAAGCGCCGGTTCCTTCGACGACACAGAGGTCGCCCACAGCCGCTTCGTCCAATTCCCGGGAGGCAAGCAATTCCGGCTGTCCCGGCTGAGGGGTGAGCAGGTCACCCGTTTCGCAGCAATGCCCGACAACGACATACGAGCCCGTCTGCCCCGTTTTTCGGCGGGGTAGAATGATAATCGGGTGTTGAGCGCCGTAGAGGGAAGGGCGCAGAATGTCGTTCATACCCGTGTCCAATTTTAGAAATTTATAGCCCTTTTGACCGGTTTCCACAATGTCTTGCACGCTGGCTAAAAGCGCGCCCGCATTGGCGAGGAGGTAGGTGCCGGGTTCGACTTCGAGGTGAATTTTGCGCCCGGTTTCCTCGAAGAGCCGGATGAACGCTTCGCACACCGGCTGGCCAATTGCCGAAAGGTCGGTGGTCGATTCATCGGGCATTCTGCCGACTTTGAAACCGCCGCCGAGGTTGAGGGCGCGGGCTTGGGGGAACTGTCGGACAATGTCGAGGCTGAGGTCGGCGGCGCGCTGCCAGACGGCGGGATCGCTGCCCGAGCCGATATGGGTATGAATGAGGTTGATCGTTAAATCGAATTTTTGGGCCAGACCTCTAGCCTCGGCCGATTGCTCATGCCAGATGCCGAAACTGGCCGTTGGGCCGCCCGTGTTGGTACGGTTGGCGCTCCCGGAACCGAGACCGGGGTTGAAACGGAGGCCTAGTTCTCGACCGGGAAATAATTGGCCGAAGCGTTCGATTTGGAGGAGGGAACAGGCGTTGAAATGAATGCCTTTTTTATGTAATGAAGCAAAGTTTTCCGGAAATTCCTGGCTGCTGAGGCTGATTTTTTCGGGATTGATTCCCGCCCGAAAGGCCCGTTCGCATTCGAATCCGCTACTGGCATCGAATTGCAGGCCCAAGCGGTCGAAAAGTTTCAGGATGGCGGCGTTGGGAGAGGCTTTGATGGCATATCTGGCCGTCAACCCGTAGGCGTTGGGGAAGTCGAGGAGGGCTTCGGCGGCAAGGCGGAGGGAGCGCTCGTCGTAGACATAGGCGGGCGTTCCGAAGCGGGTGGCAATATCTTCTGCCAGAGTGGGGGTGATAAAATTCAATGTTTCCATGAGAGGATGGTCGGTTAGAGGGCGTCTTAGAGAAGGGCGGGCCACAGTTCGAGAAAAAAGCGCAGTCGAAATTTACGGGTGCCTTGCTTTTTTTGCAGAATCAATTTGAGATAGGTTCTACCAATAATCGGTGAAACCATGCTTGATCCCACTGGTAGATTCTCCAACCGGGTCGATGATTATCGAAAATACCGGCCTTCGTATCCGCCCGAGGCAATCGCCTTTATTTTGCGCGCGTGCGGCTTGAAAAGGGGTTCCAAAGTGGCAGATCTTGGGAGCGGGACGGGTATTTTTGCCAAATTGCTGCTGGAACTAGGCCTCGAAGTGTTTGGGATCGAGCCCAACCGGGAGATGCGTCTGGCGGCGGAGGATTTTCTTGCAGAATTTAGTGGTTTTCAGTCCATCGAAGGCCGTGCGGAGGCGACCCGCCTTGCCGATTCGTTGGTCGATGTGATTACGGCGGCGCAGGCATTTCACTGGTTCGAACTGGAGGCGGCCCGCAGTGAATTTGCACGCATTTTAAAACCGGATGGCGCTGTCGCCGTGGTCTGGAATGCCCGCAAAAACGACGCAACTGCCTTTCTGCGGGACTACGAGGAAATGCTCCTCGAATACGGAGTGGACTATCAAAATGTTCTTCATCGCGATCTCGGCTTGAGGCAAATGGAGGAGTTTTTCGGGCATACCGATATTTGTTTTAGGGAATTTGAATACCACCAATATTTGGATTTGGAGGGCTTCAAAGGCCGGGTATTTTCCTCCTCATACACCCCGACGCCCGATCACCCCAATTACCGAGCCATGCTGGACCGCATCCACGAGATTTTCGCCTTGCACAATGTCGAGGGGAAGATCGATTTTGAATACGACACGCAGGTTTATTGCGGTGGATTGAAGGGATGACCTCGCTGACCCGGAACCACGGGTTGGTTGCTCTGTGTGGCGGAGATTGGGTCAGCCCTCGACGGATTCGACGACCCAGAGAACTGTCAGGCCGGAATCCTGATCGACATAGACCATTGTGCTCGCTCCGGGGATGTCGGTTTCGAGAAACTCGATTTTGGTTTTAGTTCCGGCGGCCAGAGATTCCGTGGAATCATTTGAGGTTGGCAGACCAAAATAGAGAGCCGTGGATAAAACAAGGAGGGCCGCGATGGCCGTGGGGATGCCCCAATTCCAGTTGAATCCGGGGTTTCCGCTGGTTTTTGGCAACTCCGGCGATTCCTCCGCCCCCTGGATTTCGTTACGAATATCCTGCCAAGCCTCGACCGCTGATTGGGGGGATGGCACCTCCAATTCGCGCATGTATTGGCCATAGGTTGTCCAGGAATTCTCGATTTTCCGACAGGTGGCGCAGGATTCCAGGTGCTCCTTGAGCAATTTTTGCTGTTCCGGCGAGTCAAGTTCCCCGTCGAGGGAGCGGCTCAACAGAATTTCTGCCTGTTTACAGTTCATGTTTCGAGAATTTGAATTGGGTGGTCTGTTCGACTCGGAGAGTATTGCAATGGCAGTTTACTCGAGAAGACTCCAGCTTGATATTTAATTATCGTCAATGGTGTCGTGATCGTGAACGTGAACGGTGATGCGAGGATGAGTAGCCGCGAGAGTAGTAGCTGCCGCGATGCCCATAGCTGCGGCTGCGATAGCGGTCCCGCACCCAGATTCGTTCTTTTTCATAGGTGTAATAGCCTTCCACCCACACCTTGATCGTCCGGCCGTGGTGATCCTCCCGATAGGTCCAGCAACCGGGCACCCATGTTTTGATGGTGCGGTATTCATAATGGCCGTAGGAATTATGCCCCAGGTCGTAGTAAACCACCTCCTCACGATGGCGATCGTGGTGGCGATTTTTAATATCGTGGCTGATGCTCGAGACGATGACTCCCCCGAGGAACCCTCCAAAAGCGGCCCACCCGTCATCACCGGCTTGTGCTTTGGGAGTGCTTGCTAAGAAAAAAGTCGCGGTTAAGAATATACTGATCGTTGATTTCATTTTTATTTATCCTTCCAAATATTGATTGGTTTGTAGATTGGACGGACAAAAAAGCGGGTTATTCATTTTTTTTGAAAAAATAACAACTGTCGGGTAAATCTCCCGAAATATGGAGAGGAAAGGTGATTTTTTGGGGATTTTGGTGGGACAAAATGTCTCGGTTTTGGGTATTTTTGGGTGTTTTTGGCGTTTTTTTTAGTCCGCGCAGCCAACGCAGCCAACGCAGCACGCGCAGCCAACGCAGTCATTGTGGGTATTCTTTTTTTATGTTAAAGTGCTCTCATATGTTTTATTCACCGACAACAGTACACGAACAACGGAAACGACGACTGCGGCCTCAGCCGGACGGAATCGAATGCTATTTGAGTAGAAGGGGGCGACGGTGGGGGCGTTTTTTCTGCGGCGCTTTCTTTTGTGGCCTTTTGCTTTGTTTGCGACAATTTATTGATTCCATGAATTTCATTCGTTCAGCGGTTTTGGTTTTTGCCTTTGCCTTGTGGGCACCGATTGCGGCCGTGGGGCAGGGTTGGGAGCTTTCGTGGCCCCAAGAGCGGAGTAGTTTGTCGGCAGATGAGCGGGTTTTGTGGGGGACATTGCCCAATGGGTTGAGGTATGCGCTTTTGAATCACCCCGGGGCACCGGGGCGGGTGAGCCTGAAACTGTTGGTGCAGGTGGGGTCGGTTGAGGAGACCGAGGAGGAGCTTGGAATCGCCCACTTTATCGAACATATGGCTTTTAACGGGACGGAGCATTTCAAGCCGGGCGAGCTGGCATCGTTTTTTCAACAAGTGGGGATGGAATATGGCAAGGATCTCAATGCGGTTACGAGTTTTGATCATACCTTGTATAGCCTTGATTTCTGGGAAAATGATGAAGAGTTATTGAAAAAGGGGTTGCTTTTTTTACGCGACATCGCGGATGGGGTCCTTTTTAACGGGCCGGAGATCGATATGGAGCGCAAGGTGGTCCTGAGCGAAATGCGCAGCCGCGATGGTTTGGCCTACCGGACACAGGTGGACTCGTTTAAGCTATTCTTCAAGGGCTTGACGTTCACCAACCGGCTTCCCATCGGGACGACGGAGAGGATCAAGAATCTGACCCGGCAGCAGTTCGTGAATTTTTACCAAAAATGGTATCGGCCAGACCTCATGGTATTGGTGGTGGTGGGCGATATGGAGACCGAGGAGATGGCCGGTTTTGTAAGGGAGCAATTCGGCGATATGAAGGCGGCTACGACACCGCTGCCGGCGCGAAATATTGGAAAGCTCCAGCGATCCCGGGGGTTGCGGGCCTCGAGTTACCGAATATCCGATGTGAACTCTACCACCATATTGGCCGCATCGGTCATCCCGCCACCCCGCCGTAAACCTGCGGACTCGAAGGAATTGCGTAAACAAAGTTACAACCGCTCATTTGCGATGGCTTTGCTGGAGCAGCGGATTCATAAAACCATACCGATATCATCGAGCAGCTCGGTGGAGTATCAAAAGTTTTTCGACAATGATGCGGCCATGGCCATAATCCATACCGGCGGGGGACAGTGGGCCGAGGGTGTAAAAGCCCTGGACAAAGTAATCCGGGTCAGTCTGGCGAAGGGGTTTTCGGAAAAGGAAATCAGTTGGATGCGTGATCGCGAATTCACCAAAATCGAAAAGCTTCGGACCTATTATCCAAAGCTGGATCCCTCTTTTATCAGTGAAAAACTGGCTACCTCAGTTTATGAGGACAGGGTGTTCGTTGGTCCCGTTCAGCAACTCGCCTGGCAGGAGGAATTTTTACGGCAGTTGAACCCCAAGACGGTTTTGCGCTCTTTTAAGGAGTGCTGGGATTTTGAACAAATGTCGTATCACCTGTCCGGTTCGGTTCCCGATTATGATAATTCGAGCAATATCCGGAAGGAAGTGGTAAAAAGTCGGGAAGAGCAGGCAATAATCAGCCAGTTTCTCTACCAATCGGAAAGCCATTTCAAGGCGACTAACTGGGGGCCCCGGGGGACGGTAGTCGAATCAAAAACCGTTCCTGAGTACGGGGCTGAGATGATGAAGTTTTCCAATAATGTGCGATTGAATTTCATAGAGAGCCAACAAGAACCGGGTATCGTTAAAGCGATAGTGCGGGTTGGGGGCGGATTGTTCGACCTGAAAGAGAGCAAGCCGGGGCTGAGGGAGTTTGCGCTACAGGCTTTTCTCCAAAGTGGCACGAGTCGCTATGAGGCCACGCAAATGCTTTCCTTTTTAAATTCCCCCATGCTTCGAACCAGTTTCGACCTAAAAGACCATGATGCATTTAGTTTTCATGGAACTTTTGGAAGCGAAGATCTGGATTCGTTTCTGGGCATCGTGACGGAGTTGCTAAACCGGCCTCGAATACATCGATCGAGCTTTCAAAGCGCCCTGATAGTCTCTGCCATTTCGAGCTACACATCGAGTTATGGTATATTTGAGGGCTATCGGGCATTCGAGAATTACCTGTATAAGGGTGATGGGCGATTTACCTGGGGAGCCTTGGATGATTATGGGGCGATCGGTATTTCAAGTGTGCGAAATTGGCTCCAGGAGCCTCTCGAAAAAGGTTATATCGAAGTGAGCATCGTGGGAGATGTCGATCGAGCGACCATCGTCGAGAGTTTTTCGCAAACTTTGGGTTCATTGTCAGAACGGCGCGATGTAAAGCTGAAACCGGCAACTCTCGATCCGGTAAAAATCGATGCGCCGCCGGGATTTCGTCAACTCGAGTTTATCGGTGAGGAGCATCTGGCAATGGTGGTGGGGTTTTGGCCGGTATTCGAGCGTCTGACAATCCGCCAACGCATCGCTATGGAAGTGCTCAGCAACTTGATCGAGCGCCGCCTTTGGGAGAGACTGCGCGAGGATCTGGGCCTCAGTTACAGTCCGGCAGCCGAGTTCAAACAATTTCCCGAATACCCGGAATATGCGTTTATAGAGGCCAAGATCGACTGCTCGCCCGATGAGGCTGTCTCCATTGCGAAGGCCATGTTGAGTATTTCAGAGGAAATCGGGAAAAAGGGGATTACCGAGGAGGAGGCCAAGGAGTACATCGGCCCGATAAAATTCAAGTTGAAGCATGCCATCCGCTCCAACAATTTTTTACTGGAATTTGTGCTCAAACGGGCGCAGGAGCATCCCGAATCCCTCGAGGATGCCATAATTCTCAAGGAATATGAATTTACCTCCGAGACGGTTGAGGAGGTGAACGCGTTGGCCAAGGCATTGCTGGTTCCCGATAACGCACGGGCGGCCGCAATCAGCCCAAAACCACTCATCGGCCTTTTTCAATTGAATGCCATCCAGCCCCAATAGGTATCAAGTTTCGATGGGGATGGCAATCCGGTTTCCGGCACGATGGTAGTGGAGGTGGGTGAAACCTTTTTCTTTGAGGAGGGGGAGGACGGTTTCGTAGAATTGCCCGACGCTTTGGGGGTTGTGGGAGTCTGACCCGATGGTGAGCTTAACCCCCATTTCGGAGGCCCAATCGAGAATTAGCGGATCGGGATGCACCTGCCTGCTCTCCTTGATAAAACCGCTGGTATTAACCTCCATACAGATGTCCGCCGTGACCACCTCCGCCAGAAATCGCCGGATGCTTGGCTCGTGGTCTGCGGGGTCGAAATGGGAGACGGTTCCGTATATTCGGATAACATCGGGGTGGGATATGCTGTGGTAACGGCCGGTCGCCGCCCCGTTTGCGAGATCCTCGAAATAGGTCTCCACTTTTTGAAAATCGGTTCTGGCATGGGCCGCTCGAAGACGATCCTGATAACGGGGGATAAAATGATGGAGGGAGCCCAGAATGAAATCGAAGTCGTTGGCCTTGAGGGTGTCATCCATGGGAGCCAACACTTGTTCATCGGGGTAAATTTCTGCTTCGATGCCGCAAAGAACCTCGACTCCCAGGCGCTCACCGACCCTTCGGGCCGCATCCACAATTTGGAAATACTTGGGGAGATGCTTCACTTTCATGCGGATTCCGGTGTTTCCGAATCCGCCCATATCCATTGGAATATGGCAGGTAAAAGTAACCAGTTGGAGGCGTTTCCTGGCGGCCCATTCGACATATTCGCTGGGCGAACCGTTGGCGTGCCCGCAGAGCGGGGTGTGCATGTGGCAATCGATTTTCATGGGGGCGAAACTTCAGGGAGCGAGCCGCTCGATCTTCCAGGTGTCGTCCTCGGCTCGTGTGTAGAGAAAGCGGTCGTGCAACCGGTTTTTGCGCCCCTGCCAAAACTCGATCTTGCTCGGCAATACCCGGTAGCCACCCCAAAATGAAGGCAGCGGCACCTCGCCCTCCGCGAACTTGCGTTTCATCTCCTCGTATTTCATTTCCAGCAAACCACGGGTGGAGATTACGCTGCTCTGGGCAGAAGCCCAAGCCCCTAGTCGGCTATCAAAAGGCCTCTTCAAAAAGTATTTGAGGGACTCGGTTGTGGGAACTTTTTCGGCTACTCCTGAAATCCGCACCTGCCTCTGGAGGGCTTGCCAAAAAAGGAGCAATTCGACATTGGGGTTTTCCTCAATCTGGCGGGCCTTGGCGCTTTCGTAATTGGTATAAAAAACAAACCCTTCACGGTCGAAACGTTTCAGCAAGACCGTCCTCACGGTGGGAACGCCCTCCCCCGAAGCGGTAGCCAGGCTCATTGCGTGGGCATCGGGTATTTTGGCCTCCCAAGCCTGCTTGAGCCACATCTCGAACTGCTCGACGGGCTCCTCCTTGAGGTCCTTGCGCCGCAATCCCAGTAACGTGAACTGTCTTTCTGTATCAGTAATTTCCATCACCCTTGTATGTGATGCGGTAAATTACATGTGCGAAATCATCGGAAACGAGCATCGAGCCATCGGGGAGAACTTCGACATCGGCTGGCCGACCCCATGCTTTGTCACCTTGTAGCCAGCCTTGTGCGAAGGTTTCATAGCTCGCCGCTTTGCCGTCTTTCAGTTTAACGAGGGAAATTCGGTAGCCGATCTTCTCATCCCGGTTCCAGGATCCGTGTTCGGCGAAAAATACTTGCCCCCGGTATTCCTCGGGAAACATCTTGCCGGTGTAAAAACGGAGGCCGAGGGAGGCCACATGGGGGCCAAGCTCCTGCTCGGGGATAGTGATATCGTAGTTCTCCGCAAGATGGCCGAACTCGGGGTCGAAAACGCTTTTTGCATGCCGATAAGGATAGCCAAAATGTTGGCCCGGCTTCGAGGCTCGGTTCAGTTCGTCTGGAGGAATATCATTGCCGAGATGGTCCCTGCCATTTTCGGTGAACCAGAGGTCGCCGGTATCTGGATGCCAGTCAAACCCGACCGTATTACGGACACCACGGGCATAAATCTGCAAATCCGAACCGTCCGCCTCCATACTCATGATGGTGGCAAAGGGGTCGCCTTCGTTGCAGATATTACAGGGCGCGCCCACCGGCACATAAAGCCGGTTATCCGGGCCAAAGCGGATAAATTTCCATCCGTGGTGCTCTTTATTGGGAAAGGTGTCGTTGACGACTTCATACTTTGGCGGGTGGTGCAGATCTTTCTCGATGTCGGGAAACTTGATGACCCTGCTGACTTCGGCCACGTAGAGATCGCCGTCGCGAAAGGCCACGCCGGTGGGCATGTGGAGCCCCTTGGCCAAAATGATCACCTCATCCGCCTTGTTATCTTTGTCGTGATCGACAACCGCATATACCTGGCCCTTGCCAACCCGGCGAGACCCCACATAAATGACCCCCGATGGGCTTCGGCAAATGGAGCGGGCGTTGAGCACCTGATCCGCGAAGACTTCGATTTGGAACCCGTCCGGCAGTTGAATCTTGTCCAGAGGCAGACCGTCACCACGTCCTTCGAGTTGAATTAAAAGTAATAAACCGGCAAGGATACCTGTCGAGAGCGCCCATTTGCCCCTGCCTGATTTTTTTGAAGAGATGTCGTTTTTCATTAACAATTACAATAAGTCGTTATCGTCGGAGGCGCAAGTTTTTGATAAACTTGCCACGAGAGAAATAAAGAGCGTATTTTGCGGGTGTCGAGCCAGACTTTCATCTGGTGGAAGACAATTTAAGGGAACGCGACTGGCAAAATATCGCTCTAATCAAAAATTATGGATAATTTCCAGCGGTTGGTGGAGGAGGCTCAAAAGGGTGACCAAAATGCCTTTGGTGAGATCGTGACCGCCCATCACGACACGGTTTACCGCGTCCTCTACCGCATCGTAAACAACGAGAGCGACGCCAAGGATCTGGCCCAGCAAACCTGGGTAAAAGCCTGGAAAAACCTGGCCTCTTTCAAGGGCAAATCGGCCTTTACCACCTGGCTATACCGGATCGCCGTTTTTACCGCATGGGATTTTGTTCGAAAGAAAAAACGCCGGGCCGAAGTGTCGTATTTCGAGGCGCCGGAAGGCAGTTTTGAAAATAATCCCGCACAATCCCAAAGTAACCGGGAATCGCCCTCCCATACTCTCAGGCGAAAAGAAATCAGGGAACAATTCCAAATCGCATTGAACTCACTTACTGAGAAGCAGCGCACCGTGTTGGTCCTGCGGGAAGTTGAGGGATTGCCATACAAGGAGATCGCAAATATCATGAAATGCAGAATCGGAACGGTCATGTCACGCATCCACAACGCTCGCAAATCAGTGCAATCCAAAATGGAGGATTTTCGATGAACACCCAACAATACGGTCGATCAATCGTGCTCGTTATCGGGCTACTCATGGGAATCACTCTCGGCGCCGCCCGGGTCGAGGCGGCCAAGAAGGTTTCCTTCAGCGGTACCATGATTCTCGCCTCGAATGAAAGCGGGCCAACGGATGCCCAGTTAAAAAAATACGAAGGGAAACTGCGGCGTCTTTTTAAATTCAAGCGATACCGCCATTTCGGGCACGGCGGCGCCTCAATCGAGATTCCGGGAAAAGCAGCCTTTTCCCTCGGCAACGGCTACCGCATGCAGGTGGATGTTTCCCCCGCCCCCAAAAACCAGATCCGCGCCGGAGTCCGCTGGGTAAAAGGTAAAAGAAACCTCATCAACACAGTATTGGTCATGCAAAAGGGCGTTCCCACGATCCTCGGAGGCCCCTCCCACGAAGGAGGAAACCTGATCGTAATCCTCGAAGCGAATTAGCCGAAACCTCCCCATTTCAAGACACGATCGATATATCCACCGAAGGATAATGGTCCTTCATCGCTCGATCAAAGGTGACAATTCGGGCCTCTATTTTTAGCGCGAAGGCGGCCAGATAGTCGTCGGTCCAAAGCAAATGGGAGTGATCCGGTTTTTTTGAAAACATTTTCCAAAACATCTCCATCCCGTCCGGTTCAGCGATATACTGTATCCTTTCATCCCATACTAATTGTTCATAACTATTCCAGGCGTCCAACCGGGTCAGCACGTCACTTCGCATCACGCTTTTGTTGGAAATCAGACGCAAAAACCCCATTTGCGTGACACGGCAAAAAACAATCGAATCCTCTTCCCCATCGAACCACTGTTTTGCCTTTTGGTGATGCGAATGATTTTTCCAGACCGCCGCCAGCCACATATTTAAATCCGGTAGAATCATTTCCCCTTTCTGCCATCGTAGGGTCGAGAATCCTCATCGGCTAAAATACGTTCCAGATCTTTTCCTGAAAACGCGTATTTCTTGTTGCGTCGGCCCCCTATCAATGGGAGTTCAACACGCTTGGGAAGAGTGGAAGTTTTAATATTGTCAGGAGCCCCCAATTCACGGGCGATTGCCCGTCCTATCAATTTCTTCAAAGGCTCTCCATGCTCCGCAGCCACCGATTTAGCGCGGCGGATGAGTGAATCTTCAAGGTCAACAGTAGTGCGCATATAAACATAAAAGCATAAATCCGCAACATTGTCAATTTCATTCCTTCCCTCAGCCTAATCGTAATCCTAGAAGCGAATTAGCCGAAAATCACTAATTTGCACAGTTGTCGAATACACCCCACTTCGCATGCTGATAAGGCAATACCGTAGAACTGGTAATCTCCTGAGCCACAAATTCATTCAATCAGGGAATGGCTCTTTAGGTTCTTTCCTCTGAAATTGATTTTCCGCAAAAAGGGCATTTTAAGGACGTATTATCCTTTTGTTTAGAGATTTCTTCAACAAATCCAGCACCCAGGATGCCAGTTGGAAGGGCAATAAATCCAACACTGGTTACCGCGATAACTGCGGCTGCTATTTTGCCACCTAATGTGATCGGGTAAATGTCACCATAACCGACAGTGGTCAATGTAATGACTGCCCACCACATAGCTGCTGGTATACTGGAAAATACCTCCGGTTGAACCGCATTCTCAAATTGGTAGATCGTAGCGGCAGAAAGTATCAGCACAAAACCCATTATCGCTGTCGTGATAACAAGTTCTTCCTTCTTGTCACGAATCACTCTGCTCATCAACTGAAAGGCGCAAAAATATTTTCCAAGTTTCGCAATTCGGAGAATCCGCAAAAGTCGAAGAATACGAAGCATCCTTCCATCCAAACCAATAAAAGGGAGATAAAATGGCAGAAAAGCCGCAAGATCGATTAAGTTCATCGGTCGCCAAAAGAATCTCCATCGGCCTTTCAGCATTCCATGAAATTTTTCATCAACAGTACACGCCCAGATACGACCAAGATATTCAACGGTGAAGATGACAACGGAGAACACCTCAAACCAATAAAATTCATTCTGGTAGGTGCTTCCGATAGAGGGGAGACTTTCAATTACTACAGCAAAAACGTTAGCAATTATCAGTATAACAAGGGAAACATCAAAGATGTGCCCCCATTCGTCTCCCTCTTGAGCTATTTCAAAAAAATGCCAAATTCGCTTTTTCAAGTAATTACTTGATTGCCGGCATTAAATTTCGATTGAACCTTCCTGGTTGAATTAGATAACCCAACGGAAAAGGAGCATCGGCACTTCCTCCCTTTTGACCTGCCCACTCCTCTGCCAGGGATTTCAATTCAGTGGCAGTAATTAAAGAGATAGTTGTGCCATTTTCTACAAGATATTGCATCGCAAGAACACTCGAATCATCTGTAAATGCGGGTCCAATCACCAGAAAAACGCCAACCTTTTTGTCGGCATTGCGAATGTAGCCATCAAACTGGCTTAAGTGATCTTTTAGGTTTACTTCCTTTTCTTTGGATTTGTTATCCCAATAGATTATCTTATCTTGATACGATACTACACCATCGGCGTGTGCAGAGCCCACCAATTTAAGTGGTTTATGCCGCAGTTTCTTTTCAAAGAGGAATCTGGTTGCCTCCTCAAATTTCTTTTCAATCTCAATGTCTTTAGTAATCAATTGCTGCTCGCGCAGGAATTGAATGTCACGCTTTCCGAATTGATCATAAAATTGGTACCAGATTTCTCTTTCGTCGGAAATTGTCTCATCTTTTTCCAACAAACAATCGTAAAATTCGATCAATCGCTCAATAAGTTCCTGTTTGGTTCCAGAAGATTTAATCTTAAGATCGCTGCACCAACTTTTGAGCTTACCTGTCTCTAGTCCATCGCGAGGCGAAATTCCTCCCAATAGTTTTGAAGGTGGCACTTGTGCCAAAACTTTGGCCTGAAGATTACTCAAAGTTTGACCACGCTCAATCAAAATGTCGCATTTCTTCAAGGTCTGCAGAAGATATATTTTTGATTTAACGAGTTTGTATTTTAGAAGTTCACTGTAACCGTAATTTCTTATCTCCAAGCCAAGAATATTACGTAGCGTATCCGCAATTTCTTCAGGAATTAGATCAAACGTAGTTCGGTCCTGATCCCGGATTGAAAAGAGTAATCCATTGCACTGTAAGAATCTTCTTACTTTTTCTATTTCATCGTAGGAGTGAAGCTTATTACCGTTCTTGGGAAACTTACTGAGTTTTGCTTCAATTATCCGATACTCTATTTCGGTTATTTTGAAACGTTGTCTGATCTTCTCGATCAGGTTTTTTTCATCGGGCGAAATATCTTCATTCCGTTCCCATGCGACCTCTAAAACAAACTGGAAAAGCTCCAGATATTTGCTTTTTTCTCCACTTCGTTCAATCAAGTCCTCGTTTGATCGATCAATAATTGACTGTTCCCAGCTAACGATCTCATCATTTATTACATCCTTTGCGCAAATGAAGTTATCCTTCTGTAAAAGGACATGTTTCAAAAAAATAGGCGTTAGTGTTCGGATGTTTCTTTCGGGATGAAACAAACATCTTTCTAAAGCCTGTTGAACATTCGTTTTAAAATAGTATTGCGGCGCAGTCTTTATCAGGGCTGTTCTCAGAGCTTCCTCCGAAAGATTTCGAAAATCAATTACATAAGCACTCGAAATTCGTTTCAGTTCTACGAGTGTGGGAATGTTGGGTACGGTTTTTGCGATGTTCATAATACCTTGGCATATTATTTAAACATTACGATTTCAAGGTTTTTCTCTTGATCACAAATTCAATATGCAAACAAAATACCGATCAGCCTCTCCGGCTGTGGAGGAGAATAGGTTAGTTAGTTTATAGCCTAGTCCAAATCTTGGCCCCTGAAACTATCTCGAAATCACGTTCGCGTTAAATTTGGTTCACAATTCTACCTACGCCGCTTGTGCTTTTTGTTTTGATTATACCCTTTTGATATTAGAATGGCCCCGGCAAATGCGAAAATGATGTCTGTTGCGGTGCTCCAGTGGGTGATGGGCGCTCCTAGCATGAGGGCGACGCCGGTAGCGATTCGGAGATTTCCCGGCATATCATAATACTTTGCCCACGGCCACACGATTACACGCGCGATAATGATGACTCCGGCCAGCGGAAATACCCCGGCGCTTTCCACTAAAAAGATGGGGCATAGCAATAGAAATCCCGCCACTCCGAGTTTGACCAAGTTTTTTGTTTCGAAAAGCTCATCCTTGATTGAATCAGCCGGGTGCCTGTCCTCCATCTCACTTTGGGATGTATCGCCGGAAGGCGGCGGTGGCGTATTGTCCGACCCCAAATAACTCTCCGGGGGCACCCGATAGAGCCGCACAGGGAATTCGATGTTTTTCAGCTCCTTAACGCCCATGTCCTCGAATTCCACCGGCATTTTGTTGCGAACCTGTTGAAAAACCGCCTCCGATACGCAAATCCCGCCCGGTTCGGCAATCGCTTCAAGCCGCGCCGCGATATTCACGCCGTCCCCATAAATCTGGTATTCCTCGACAATGACATCACCCACATGCACTCCGATGCGGGTGTCGATCCTCTTGCTCCTCGGTTGGCCCCTGTTTTTCTGCGCCTGCGCCCGTTGAATTTCCTGGGCGCATCGCATGGCATTGACCACGCTGTCGAATTCGCCGAATACCGAATCGCCCGCCGTATCGACCACCCGTCCCTCATGGTCGTCCACAATCGCTTTGGTCCGGGCGTGGAAATCGCGAATCCGCACCGTCATGCCCTCCTCGTCGGACCCCATCATCCGGCTGAACCCGGAAACATCCGCCATCAAAATAGCGGCCAGCTTACGCCGTTGCTTAGGAGGTTGTTCAGCCATTTCGCAAAAGATTAGAATAAAATAATGGCATCGAAGCCTAGGATTGTTCGAATAGGTCGGCAGCCAGTTTGGATTGACGGATGATTGATTTAAGTGTGCCTTTTCTTAAAGTGGCATGCTGTGGAACGGGGACGGTTATCGTGCTACCAGGTAACTTCAGTTGCATTACGACGTGACTGCCTGCCTGTCGCTTTTTAACAAATCCTTGTCCGGTCAAAATTCGACAAACTTCCTGGCCTGACAGAACGCGGAGTTTACCCAATTGAAACCTCCATCCGGGAGATGTAGGTCTCGGGTTTGTAGCGCTCCTGGATTTCTTCCTTCGATGCGGATTGTAAAAACAGCTCGAGGGCTTCAGTCAAGTTGCTGCGGGCTTCCTCCACACACTCACCCTGACTGGCAACATCGAATTCCGGGCACAGGGAGACAAATCCATCTTCTTCACGATAGATAATGGCAGTATATTGGTGGCTGGTTTTCATAAATGGCATCGTAAACGTTTATGTTCACTTGGCAAGCAGTCAGAAAGTATCATGGTTTGTTTTCTTATCTTGTCTTGGCCGGTGGTTCAGTTTTTGTTGGTGGAAATGGCTGCTAAAAATCAGAAAAACGCAATTTCGCCCACTCGGGCCGAGGATTACCCGGAGTGGTATCAACAGGTGATTCGGGCCGCAGATTTGGCCGAAAATTCGCCCGTCCGCGGGTGCATGGTGATAAAGCCCTGGGGCTATCAGCTTTGGGAGAACATGCAGCGCGAGCTCGATCTCATGTTCAAGGAGACCGGCCACCGTAACGCCTACTTCCCCATTTTCATCCCCAAGAGCTTCCTCGAAAAGGAGGCCAAGCATGTCGAGGGTTTCGCCAAGGAATGCGCCGTGGTCACCCACTCGAGACTGGAAGCCGGACCCGATGGCACACTCGTTCCGGCATCGCCGCTGGAGGAACCGCTCATCGTTCGCCCGACTTCCGAAACGATCATCGGGGAGATGTTTTCCCGCTGGGTGCAGAGCTATCGGGATTTGCCCCTGCTCATCAACCAATGGTGCAACGTGGTTCGCTGGGAGATGCGCACCCGCCTTTTTCTGCGCACCACCGAATTTCTCTGGCAGGAGGGTCACACCGTTCACGCCACCGCCGAGGAGGCTCTCGAAGAGACTCGGCAGATGTTGCGGATTTATGCCGATTTCAGTGAAAACTATATGGCCATGCCGGTTATCCAGGGAGAAAAAACCGAGGGGGAAAAATTTCCCGGCGCCGTGACCACATTTTCCATCGAGGCCATGATGCAGGACCGCAAGGCTCTTCAGGCGGGGACTTCGCATTTTCTGGGGCAAAATTTCGCCAAAGGAAGCGATATCACATTTCTCAATGAACGCGGCGAAAGCGTCCATGCCTGGACAACCTCCTGGGGCGTGTCCACCCGGCTAATCGGGGGCCTCATCATGACCCATAGCGATGATGATGGTTTCATCGTGCCGCCCCGCATAGCGCCCGCCCAAGTCGTCATCCTGCCCATCACCCCGAAAGATGAAACCCGCGCCGAGGTGCTGGACTATTGCGAAAGTTTACGGAAGGAATTGCACGCGACTTACTGGCACGGCAGGCCGCTGGATGTCGAGTTCGACACCCGGGATCTGCGCGGTGGAGAAAAATTATGGCATTGGATAAAAAATGGCATCCCCCTGCGTCTGGAAGTGGGTCCCCGCGATGTCGCCGGCAATATGGTCTCCCTCGGAAGGCGCGACAAAGGGCCGCGTGAACGGGTCAACCTCGACCGTGGAGCATTCGTCCAAACCGTGGGAAGCATTCTCGACGAAATCCAGAGCGGACTCTTCGAAAAAGCCCGAAAGTTTCGCGATGAACATACCGTAAAAATCGATTCCCAAAAGGAATTCTACGAATTTTTCACCGCCGAAAACAAAAAAAAGCCGGAAATCCACGGAGGTTTCGCGTTGGCTCATTGGAATGGCTCCACGGAGGTCGAGGAGCAGATTGCCAAAGACCTCAAAGTGACCATCCGCTGCCTGCCGCTGGGCGAACCCGAAGCCGGAATCTGCCCCTTTTCAGGCCAGAAAAGCGAACGCCGCGTCCTCTTCGCCAAGTCCTATTGACCTGTTGCAACCTTCACCAAAGCCCACTGGCTTTCGGATGATTTTCCAAACTGGCCGCTAGATCTTGGATTGGCCCGTCGTAAACTACTTCCATTGCGAATAAAGCCGCTCCCAAAACCGGCGGCAGCAGTGGGGGTTGGAGGCTCGCATCGGGTAAAATCGCGGCCAGTGCGGTTTCCAGTGCCGAAGTAAAAAATCGACCGGAACCGGCCACCCCGCCGATGGCCGAAATCGCCACAGGTTCCGTTTCAAAACCGAGCTTACGCGCCACCGCCAGCGCCATATTGGCAAGTTCCGAACAGCCGGAGCGAACAATTTCACCAGCAACTTCATCACCGTTTTCGGCGGCAGCGATGACAACAGGAGCCAGCGCGGCAATCCTCAGAACCGACCCCTGTCCTCGAGTTTTTTCATAAAGTTTCTCCTTCGATCCATGAATGGAATCGAGGCCAAAATGCGCAGCCATTGCCGGGGTCAGCGAAGTAGGCTTTCCGCGCCCGTCAGCTTCCTTGACCACCGCTTTCAAAGCCTGCCTGCCCAGCCAATAGCCACTGCCAGGATCGCCCAAAAGCCAACCCCAACCACCGGCCTGTCCGGCGAGCCCGTCGGCGGTTCGCCCATAAACAGCCGACCCCGTCCCCGAAACGATTACGATTCCCGGATCACCACCCAAAGCTCCCGCCAATGCGATCCGCAAATCGTGATCCACCGCCAACTTCTCCGGCTGCGAAACCTTGGCCTGAATCACACTTTGTTTCAATAATTCGCGATCCTCTTGCGCCCCCGCCCCCGCAAACCCCAGAAAGGCCGCATCGGCGGGGCGTTCCCTCAACCCGCTATCTTTCCAGGCCAACGAGACCGTCTCTTCCAGTGACCGAATAGCCATTTCCAACCCGACACTCTTGAGATTAGAAGGCCCCGCCGAGCCCACCCCGATAATCTCGCCACCGGAATTAACCAGAACCGCCCGCGAACGGGTTCCTCCGCCGTCGAATCCAAGAGCCACAAAGTCATTCACGATCAAAACCTACATCGATTCCCGACCCCATCACCACCTTAATATTTTTCGCGGCTAGAACTTGCGCCGGTTCATTTTTTCGGGCAATTTGCTTTTACCAATTCGACCATGACCAAGATTTCTTTCCCTAAAAATTCTAATCCACCCAAACGCTTGGTGCGCCTCGATTCATGATCATTCTTCTTGGAGGTAATGGCTATGTCGGTGGCGCCTATCGTGAATATTTGCAACGTAGTGGTTTGGATTTTATCAGCCCCGGACGCCGGGAGTTGGATTGCGCAAATGTCGATCAACTAACCGATTTTCTTCGGAATAATGCGGCGGAATTTTTAATCAATGCGGCGGGATATACAGGCAAGCCAAACGTGGATGCCTGTGAGGAAAATAAAGCCGATTGCCTGCTCGGAAATGCGCTCCTGCCCGGCATTGTAGGAAAGGCCTGTGCCGCCGCCGAGATTCCCTGGGGGCATGTTTCTTCGGGTTGTCTTTACGGTGGGCGAAGGTCTGATGGGGCCGGTTTTACGGAGGAGGATCCGCCCAATTTTTCCTTTCGGCAGAATAATTGCAGCTTCTACAGCGGGTGCAAAGCGCTCGGGGAGGAGGTTCTTGAAAACGCGCCTCGATGCTACATCTGGCGACTGCGTATTCCATTCGATGAAAAGGACGGTGCGCGTAACTATCTCACCAAGCTAATGCGTTACGAGAAGCTGCTGGATGTGGAAAACTCGCTCTCCCACTTGGGTGAATTCGTCCATGCAACCCTTCAATGTTGGCAAAAGAAATTATCCTTCGGCACCTACAATATGACAAACCCCGGCAGCGTTACCACGCGGGAGGTCGTCAAACTGATACGGGAAAGCGGCATCAAACAATGGGAGCCTAGCTATTTTGAATCGGAGGCGGATTTCATGAAAATCGCCGCCAAAACACCCCGCTCAAGCTGCGTTCTCAACAGCGCAAAAATTATCGAAGCCGGAATTTCGCTCACCCCCGTCAAGGATGCCATACGCGACTCCTTGAAAAACTGGCAGCCAGAAGTATAGTCCCAAATCGGAAACGAAACAAAAATGAAACTTTTAGTAACGGGAGGATGCGGGTTTATCGGCACAAATTTCGTGCATAAAATCCTTGCTGGATCCCATTGCGACGGCGAAAGGATTTTGGTCAATCTGGACAAGCTGACCTACGCCGGAAATCCCGAAAACCTGAAAGTTTTTGAAAACGATCCGCGCTACTGTTTCGTGCAGGGAGATGTCGGCGATTCCGGCTTGGTGAAATCACTTTTGGAAGAACATGCCATCGATGCGGTGGTTAATTTCGCCGCCGAATCCCATGTGGATCGTTCCATCGACTCACCCGAGCCCTTTTTTGAAACCAATGTCATCGGCACACTCCGATTGGCGGAAGTTGTCCGCAACCACTGGAAATCACTGCCCCAAACCCGTGCGGATCGCTTTCGTTTTCTCCATATTTCCACGGATGAAGTTTACGGCTCGCTCGGGCCGGAAGAGCCCCCCTTTACAGAGCAAACCCCCATCGCGCCCAACAGCCCCTATGCTGCCTCGAAAGCGGCTGGCGACCTTCTCCTCAGAGCCGCCCACCATACCTACGGATTGCCCGTGGTGTTTACCCGCTGTTCCAACAACTACGGCCCGTGGCAATTTCCCGAAAAGCTGATTCCCCTCATGGTTCTCAATGCCCTCGATGGAAAGCCCCTGCCCGTTTACGGTGATGGCCAAAATATTCGGGACTGGATACATGTCGAGGACCACTGCGAGGCCATTTGGCAAGTCCTGAAAAACGGCAGGGCAGGGGAGGCATACAATATCGGTGGAGATGCCGAGCAAACGAATTTGCAGGTCGTGGAAGCCATCTGCGATATTTTGGATCAGTTAAAACCGGAGCCGGACGGAGCTTGCCGCAGGTCGTTGGTAAATTTTGTCCGCGACCGCCCCGGACACGACTGGCGCTACGCCATGAATTATCATAAAATCACCAACGAACTCGGCTGGGCACCCAAATATGATTTCGCCTCGGGGTTAAAAGCCACCGTCCAATGGTATCTGGACAACACCGAATGGTGCGATCGAATCAACAGCGGAAAATACCAGCGGGAACGTCTCGGTTTGAGCGACGCCTAAATGGGCAATGCCGACCCAAGGCCGCCAAATTTTGAGAAAGTTTGGTCACAACTTACCCGTATCTAAAATACTCACGAGGGGCAAAATTCGCCAGTCGGAGGTAAAAACATCTCAATTAGCTTTCATTGACAAATGTTAGCCAATTACGTAGATTTCACAATTACCATGAAGCAACTTACCAAGCCAAAGCTACCGGAGAATCACACTCTCGAACAGCTTGAAGAATACCATAGGAATCTCAGAAGATGGAATTCCGAGCGTGTTATTCGTGGCATTGCTACACCCGATGACATCCGACGTGAGAATAGATGGTTAATTCCCGTAGGCGTGGAAGCGAAAATAGATTGGACGTATGCCCCAAAGAGGAAAGCCCAATAAATTATACGGACCTGACGACTTCTCGGACGTTCTCCGAGAGAGTGAATCTTTGGGAGTATTAGTTGGCGGGATGGCCGTAAATATTTGGGCAGAAAGGAGTATCGATATTTCCCGTTGAAGCGTTGAAGAACTCCCCAACCAAATCCTTCCAGAATTTCTATCTGCATAGAATCGAAAGTTTAAAAAGTTAGTACTATGCAAATTCGATATTAGCCTTAATTTCGCGTCATTCAGCGCAGGGCTTTTTCGGCCGCTTCGACGGTTTGTGTGAGTAGGGTGGCGATGGTCATTGGGCCGACCCCTCCCGGCACTGGCGTGTAGGCTCGGCAGCGTTCTTTCAGCGGCTCCAGTTCGATATCGCCGATTCCGCCTGGATTGTAGCCCGCATCCACCACCACGGCCCCGTCCTTAATCCAGTCGGCTTTGATGAACTCCGGTTTGCCCACCGCGCCCACAACGATATCCGCAAGGCCGACAAGGGTCGGCAGATTCACGGTCCGCGAATGGCAGACGGTTACGGTGGCGTCGGCGTTCAACAGCATCGCAGCCATCGGTTTGCCAAGGATCGGGCTTCTCCCCACCACCACGGCATGCAAACCGCTTAAATCGATCTCGTAGTGGCCGAGCAATCGCATGATTCCCGCCGGTGTGGCCGACCCATAGGCGGATTCTTTCATTGCCATTCGCCCAAAACCGTGGCTCGACACGCCATCAACATCTTTCTCAATCGCAATGTGGTCGAAACACTGCCTTTCATCGATTTGTGGCGGCACCGGATGTTGAAGCAAGATGCCATGCACATGCTCGTCCGCGTTCAGAGACTCGATGGCCTCAAGCAGCTTCTCCGTGGTGGTTTCCTGATGAAGAAAAATTGGACGCGACTCCATTCCCACGCGGCGGCAGGCATCACCCTTTAGCTTCACATAGGTCGCCGATGCGGGGTCATCACCCACCAAAATAGTGGCTAGAACGGGCTTTGCGCAACCGGCAGCCTCCCTGATTCGGGTTACTCGCACCGCCAAATCCGCTTCGATCTGCAGGGCCAACCCTTTTCCGTCGAGTAAAATTCCAGGCATGGTTTTCGTTAAATTATCGTCTCTAAATTCCGAGAATATTCTTTGGCATAGTTTTTCAACCTTGTCGATGAACCTTTCTGTTGATGATTCACAAAATACCAGCATGATAGTAGGGGTTTACGATAGGTAGAAAGCAGTATTTTCCAATGTTACTGAAATTAAAAAATAAACAGGCCGACATTTTTGTCCCCGATGCCACCGGGCTTGAGGAAGCCCTCAGGCGGACGACCCACCTCTGCATCGGCGCCCACTCGGACGATATCGAGATCAATTGCTATCCGGCGGTTGCGGAATGTTACGAAAAGCCCGACCGCTGGTTTACCGGCGTCACCGTGACCGATGGCGCGGGCAGTTCACGCACGGGTAAATACGCTGACTTTACCAATGCGGAAATGATTGCCCTGAGGCGCGAGGAGCAGCGCAAGGCCGCCTCGCTTGGCAAATACAACGTGCAGTTTCAATTGGCGTATTCCAGCGCGGCGGTGAGGAATGATCCCGATGTGGTCGATGACCTCAGGCAAATTCTGGAAATCGCTCGGCCCGAAACCATTTACCTCCATAACCCCGCCGATAAACACGATACCCACGTCGCGGTTTTCCTCCGAAGCCTCGAGGCGATACGTTCCTTACCCAGAGACCGACGACCCGCCAGAGCCCTCGCATTTGAAGGCTGGAGAGATCTCGATTGGCTCGATGATGCCGAAAAAATAGCCCTCGATGCCAGTAAATACCCCGATCTTGCCGAAAAACTGACCAGCATTTTCGACTCCCAAATTTCCGGCGGCAAACGCTACGATCTGGCCATTGAAGGGCGGCGGCGAGCCAATGCCACCTTTTTCGATCCCCACCAAGGCGACGCCACCGACGCCATCACCTGGGCAATGGATGTCACCCCTCTCATCCATGATGACAACCTCCCCGTGAATGACTTCGTCCTCGGCTTCATCGAGCGTTTCCGGGAAGATGTGGCCGCACGATTAAACCGCTTGTCCCGACGGTGAAGTTCGTCCAATCTGTGGTCGGATGTCGGATACGCTAATGAATTTAACCCGTGGGGTGTTGGGGCTCGGCGGGTTGTATGCCTTACTCTATTTTGGCAGTTCGGACCGCAAGAACATCAACTGGCGATTGGTGGCAGGCGGCTTCGCGCTGCAAATGGTAGTTGCTGTTCTCGTATTGAAGGTGCCACCGATCAGCGACGCGATTAACTGGATGTCCTCCTTTGTCCGTCAACTACTGGATTTTTCGGTGGCGGGATCCTCCTTTTTATTTGGTGAACTGCCGATCAACCGCACGATTGGGGCTCTTTTTGCCTTTAAAGTGCTCCCCGCCATAGTCTTTTTCTCCGCCCTGACCTCGGCGCTCTATTACCTTGGGATATTGCAAAAAATTGTGTTTGTTTTTGCCTGGATCATGCACAAAACGATGCACCTTTCCGGGGCCGAAAGCCTCGTCGTGGCGGCCAATGTATTTGTCGGTCAAATCGAGGCCCCGCTGATTATTCGGCCCTATCTGGAGCGAATGACCCGTTCGGAAATGTTCTGCCTCATGACGGGAGGCTTTGCCACCTTGGCGGGTGCGGTCCTCGTCACCTATATCGAGATTCTGGGGGGTGACGATCCGGTCAAAAAAGTCGAAATCGGCCGACACCTCATCAGCGCCTCCATCATGGCAGCCCCGAGCGCCATAATCTGTGCCAAGATGCTCCTGCCCGAACGGGAGCCAATCGATACCAACCTGAAAGTTTCCAAGGAAAGCACCGGCTTAAACCTCTTCGACGCCATTACGGCGGGCACATCTCAGGGCATACTACTGGCCGTTAATGTCGGGGCCATCGTGCTGGTTTTTCTCGCTCTGATGGCGATGCTCGACTTCATAACGATCGAGTGGATCGGCTCGTGGACCCATATCAACGAATTCATCAATGCAAAAACCGGTGGCGCCTTCGAGGGCCTCACGCTGAGTTTCGTTTTTGGAGTGATTCTTGCCCCCGTGGCATTTCTGGTGGGGGTCGATGTGGACAGCATCCTGGTGGTCGGGCAGCTATTCGGGGAAAAGCTCGTCCTCAACGAATTCGTCGCCTATTCGCACCTTAGGGACATGATCGATGGCGGCCACCTGACGGATGAAAAATCCATCCTCATATCGACCTACGCCCTCTGCGGTTTCGCCAGTTTTACCAGCATGGGGATTCAGATCGGCGGAATATCAGCCCTCGCCCCCGGCCAGAGAGCCAACCTCGCAAACCTCGCCTTCCGAGCCGTCCTCGCGGGAACCTGCGCGACCCTCATGACCGGAACCATAGCCGGTGCCCTGAGTTGAAATAACCGAGCTGGGACGTGGCATAAGCTCACGCCCTTTAAAACCGACATGTTTGTTGGCATTCTCGATCCATTACAGATTTATGAACAATCCAAAACAAAATGGAAAGAAAGGCATTAGAAGGGCATACAACCTCTTGTTAAACAGTAGCCTACTGGTTTTAAGTCCATTCTTTTTTGCTGCTGATCGGACAACGGAAAGTAAAACCTCAGGCGAGAAATTCCTCTGGAATAACAATTACTAATGCGATTATATACAATAATTCTAAAAAAAGAAATCCCAAGCTCACTCCGGCCACTCTCCATCCAGAATATTTCTGATAACCTATCGCCAAGCTCTCTTTGATGGTTTCACCTTGCGACTTTTGAGCATAGCCCGCAATGAGCGCAGTATAGATTAAAGGTATTACCATGTTTGGAATGGAGTCCATTATCCGTTCCGGGACTAATAATATGCCAGCGAATAAGAGGAACGTGGACACGATCCCGATAATTTGAATTTTATTTGCAAGTCGCGTATTATCGAAATGTTTGAAATTCTCACTCACTAAATAGCAACCAGCGATTGGACCACCAAGATAAGTGGCAACGCCAATTTGTCCTAATGTATAGAGTTTATATTGTGACGTTTCATCTGTTCCCAAAGTGTTTTCCATACTTGCCTCCTAAGGTGACGACCGCACAGCAGCGTGGAGCCGATGGATAGATAGAATAAAGGGTTAGCTATATTTGCAAGAAAGTTTGTATGTCCTTCGTTTTGGACTACGCACGGAGTTTCGTCTTTTTATTGAATTATAAGTCAGATTCATCAAGATTGACTGCCGAAACGGTCAAAGATAGCTTGCCCATAAATGGCTAGAAACAAAACAGCCGAAGAAGTCAGACAGCATCAAATTGAGTGCATGGGAGAGGAACTTGGCACTCTTTTCAATGCCTTATGGAATGAAGTAGCGTGGGTACATACGAAGTGGAAAGAATACGTCTGTTTGTATGGGACGAAACCCTCCCGTGTAGCTTTGGTAAATAAAGCGGCCCCACTGTTTTTTAATGTAGTTCAACGAACCTTGTGGTATGACACTATTCTCCATATCGCACGACTTACAGACCCGCCTAAGACTAGTAATAAGGATAATCTCACGATACAGCGGTTGACCGGCTTGTTATCTGACAACGGGGTTGCAATGAAAATTGATAAGTTAATACAGAATGCCATTGAAAAATCAGGCTTCTGCCGAGATTGGCGTAACCGACGAATAGCACACAGTGATCTCAAATTGGCCACTGAAGAAGGGGCAAAGCCCTTGGAAGAGGCTTCTCGAATCAATATGGATGATGCCTTGAAGGCAATTGCTGAAGTATTGAACGAGGTTTCAAAAGAATATATGCAAGAGACCAGTATATTCGATGGAGGGATAATTCCTGGCGGGGTGGAACACCTTCTGTATATCGTCAACGATGGATTGAAGGCAGAAGAATATCAGAGGGAGCAAAGAATGAAGGGCGAGTATCGAGAAGAGGATTGGGAATCACCCTATCTCTAATTTTAACCCACAATGAACGGGCTCCTTTTTCTTTTAGAAATAAAATTTTGATCGGCATTCTAATAATACAAGTATGGCCGTTGGTATTAAAGTAAGACCCCCTTTCCCTCTATCGAGACATTTGCCTAATATTTAACATTATTGGCAAAACTATTCATTTCAAAGCATCTAGGCTCCATTTTTCCTGTCTCCTGTTCCAGCCTCTAAACCTCTAAAACAAGCGGGAAACCGCTACCGTAAACCTTTTCAATCTTGTTATTTGGCAAAATCTTATCACATAACTCGGGAATATTCAGCCATTTGTAGGCGGAACCCTTCAGGCATCCGTAGTAGAGGTTAAATCCATCCACGTAAACGAATGTTTTTAATGGCGATTTCATAAATAAGCAGGGGCTACCTTTTGGGTAGCCCCGCACCCTACGCCTAAGCTATAGGGGGAGTTTGAAAATCAATAACCTATAACAGGTAATTTAATAGTAAAATCTGTGAATAATTCTGATTTGTCAACCCCATTTTGAAAATCGAATAGCTCCTGCTTCATCGGCAATTTTACAAGCAATTAAATTTAATCAGCCTCCCGTTTCCATTTCCTTTTGTAAAAAGTTTTTGATTGGAATTCTATTTATTCGTGAACCTCCTCTGGCTGAGATACACGACCCCCGGCACTGGATTAATCAGATAAAAAAGATGGAGGAGTCAGGAAAATCGCTTCCACAAAGAGGGCGAGAAGAGGACCAGGATGGCAAAAAGCTCGAGCCTTCCCATGATCATGAGAAGGGAGAGGGCGAATTTTGTGTAACCTTGAAAAAATGCGTAATTATTGGCCGGGCCAATCTCCTGTAAGCCAGGGCCAACATTGAACAGGCAAGCCAGAATGGTGGAAATGGCCCCTTTTACCGACAGCAGCGGCTCAAAAAATACCAGCAAGATAAAACTCACAGTAGCCACCAGGGCAGCGAGTACCAAATAGCTAAAAACCCCTTCCTGTGCGGTTCGGTCGAGAGTTCTCCCATTGATTTTAACGGTGCGGATAACCCGTGTGCGAAAAGCTTTTTCGATGTTGATGAGGGATACTTTCACTGCCACTACGATGCGGATCACCTTGAGGCCACCAGAGGTGGAGCCGGAGCTTCCCCCAATCATCATGAGAATCAGGAGAATCGAATGGGTAAAGGGTGCCCAGGAGTCAAAATCCGTGGTGGTATACCCGGTCCCGGTCGAAATGGAAACTACCTGAAAGGCGCCCAGTCTCAATGCCTCCTGCCAGGACTCGCTTTCTTCGAAAACTATCAGATGCCAAGTTTTGACAAGAGATACGACCACTATAATGAGGTAAAAGACGCCTGTTTCGGTGCTTTCGCGGACCGTTTTCCAATTACCCTTGAGGAAGTGGAGCATGACTATAAAACTGGTTCCTCCCAAGACCATGTACAGGATGACCATCCACTCCAGGAACGGATTTTGAAAAGCTGCTACACTGGTGCTCCTTGTGCTGAATCCCCCTGTGGCCACAGATGTAAACATGTGGCATACGGCGTCGTACCACTCCAGTCCACACAACCAGTAGTTTACCGCGCAGATTGCCGACAAGCCCATGTACAGGCCCATGATCTGCAATACGCCCATTTGCACTCTACCCGAATCGAGATCCGTGGAATGGGCTGACGATTCGCTCGAGTAGAGAATTTTCGCGCCCACACCCAGGAAGCTCAAAATGGCCACGAAAAAAACCACTATCCCTAATCCCCCGATCCACTGGCTTATGCTTCTCCAAAATAACAGGCTACGCGGAAACTGCTCCAGATTTGTAAAAACCGAAGCTCCGGTGGTGGTTATGCCTGAGGTCGATTCGAAAATGGCATCCGCCAGGGAGCAGCCCGGAATAATAAGAAAATAGGGAAGGGCGCCGACCAGGCTGGCCAATATCCAGCCCAAGCCGATTACGCAAAGGGCCTCCTTGCGAAACATTCTCAAATCACCCTGCTGGCCCAAATAGAGAAATCCGATGGCCATGGCAAAAGCGATGACGAAACTTAACCCGAAACCGGTCAAAGCACCCTGTTCTGGATGCAAAAAGCGATAGGGATAGCCCACACCCAGACAGACCAGAAAGGCAATTGCCTCAACCAAAAAAATGTTTCCGAGCAGTCTGAAAATTATGGGGTAATTCATTCGGAATTTTCCAGCGGATGGGTATGAAAAGTTAAAATTACAAACCCCTGTTTGTTTTCGAGTACCTTTTACTCCTTTCAATGGGCATTGTCAAATGTCGCGACCTTGTATTTAGCAGTCGAACAGGCGGTCAAAAAACGCAAAAAATACCAGCCAACGAACCAACCCCTGATCGGGTCCCGCAACACGCCCCTATTTGTTCTGGCTCCTCGACAACGCCCCCACCCTTGGCAGGTTCTCCATTCGTGTATTCAATTATTCCCCAAACTTACCGGTAACCAGTGCACACAAAATGGAGCCGGGTATCGGAGTCGAACCGACGACCTACGCATTACGAATGCGTCGCTCTACCAACTGAGCTAACCCGGCATCTAATTGATATTCAATGTGTTATGAATATCAAAAATTTATAAATATTTGTATTGTAACCCCCAAGTTTAACCCTGTATTATCTCTTATGACCTCAAATCATCGTAAGACGACAAAACAGGATGAAAAGTCCCGGTTTTTAAAGGTAGGTGAGTGCCTTTATCGCCACAAATCTTCTGGCGTATACTACGGATGGGTAAAAAAAGCTGGCAAGCAAATTCGCCGATCTTTAAAGACCAAAGACAGGCTTTTGACCAATCGACGGTTGAGAGACCTTCGAAGCAAGGTAGGCATTCTCGATCCTGGGAAAAGCCCGCGCAGTGTAACATTCATGGATGTGGCAAAACGCTGGATGAAAACAGGAGAGGGTAGGCTAAAGCCATCCTCGCATCAACGTAGGCGAACGTGCATCAATCAATTGAAGCCATTTTTTGAAGGATTTTCTTTCGATCAGATTAATAAAAGAGTTTGTGAGAATTGGGAGTCATGGAGGGGAAATTCTATTTCTCCAAGTACTTTCAATTATGACCGCAACACTCTAATTTCAATTTTTGATTATGCGATTCAAGACGGTCTGATTATGGAAAATCCTACCAAATTCATTAAAAGCAGGAAAATTAGACGAAAACCAATCACAATCCCAACAAAAGAACAATTCAAAGAATTGATCGAAACGATCAAAAATTTAGATGCTCGCGCTAGATCTGCGGCCAATCTTGTTGAATTACTTGCTTACTCCGGTATGCGATTAGGAGAGGCGATTCATTTAAAATGGGAAGAGGTGGATTTTGTGAATAATCGATTTACAATCACAGGCGGAGAACTTGGCACAAAAAACCATGAAAGCAGAATTATTCCTTTATTTCCTGTAATGCGTGATTTTTTAAACCGATTAAAAAATGAGGAAGGAACAATTCACCAAGAGGAAAGAATAATTCCCATCAGTAGTGCAAAAAAGGCTCTTATCTCAGCCTGCCGTATGGCCGGATTACCAAACTTTCACCATCATTGTATGCGTCATTATTTTGCTAGCAACGCAATTGAAAAAGGTATTAATTTTCAAACAGTTGCTTCATGGTTGGGGCATAAAGATGGTGGCTTGCTTGTGGCAAAAACATACGGCCATTTAAGAGACGATCATTCAGTAAAAATGGCACGCTTAATGAATTTCTAAACCAAAGGGTATCGAAAATTTTTCATCCTAAAATATGGAAATAATTAAATGAAAGAAATTTTAATTGTTACTACAATTTTCTTTAGTGTTTATTTAGTCATTCAAGTTATTATAATTATCTATCTTATCACTAAAGTATATAGACGGCTTTATTTTGAAGTTAGGATATGTGAACGAAAATTTGGTGAAACGCATAAGAGTGATTTTCCAGATACATTATTGGAGGAAGAAATAAATTTAAATAGATTAAGATTTGTCAATTTTGCAGAAGAAAACAAAATCGATGATGGCGAATCAAAATTGATATCGAGAATCTATTTACATGAAAATCACTCAACGACTGCAGCAATTAGTATAATAAAAACTAATGTAATACCATATCACACTAGCACTGTTATTCGTACTTATTTAGAACCTGACCACTCTATTTATACGGATAAATCACAATCTGTTAGTTTCATGCCTAACTCACTTTCGGGGTTCAGTTTTAATATGCCAGAATCGACATCTACAAACGAGTTATGGAGTTTTCACCAACGATTATTAAAAGAAGCTCGTTCCAATGGATTTACAATTGTGTCTATTTCTAAAACAACTTTTGATGAATTAGAATTTAGAAGAAGTATTCAAGATTGGAAAAACGAGGAGCTTCGAGGACTAGCGTTAAATGTAGGTGACAACACATTCAGACATACTTTCAAAGCTATATTAATTGGAGCAATTATTCAATGGATTGAATCATTTTTGCCGAAAAGAAAATGGAACGTTGAAAAACAACTCCAACTCGCAAGAAAGAAAATGTCCGAAAGTATGAGATCACGCCAATGTTTAATAGAGAGGAAATAAGATAGAATCTACCGATCTATATTCTCCTGATATTTATTAGAAAAATCAATAATTACAAATAGAGTGAAGATAGTATATAATTATTTTTAATATTCATCGAAATACTAATGAGTGACCTAAAAGATCATGAACTTGATAAGTTTGCTGAGGTATCTATTTTGTTTAAAAGATGCTTAAATGAGGCAACTTTGGAAGATTCACCTAAATGGCTAAAAAATCTTTTATCGTATTTTTTATCTGAATTCTTTCCACCAATAAACTATTTAAAACTTAAAAAGGAAAAATCTTTTTTCGAGATTGGTATGTTTTTTGGAAGTTATATAATAGGAGTAGAAACTTATAGGAACCAACTAATTGAACAAAAAGCCGATGGTTTTAGAGATCGGCAATATAAAATGATTTTTCAAGGAATAGCGAGTAAAGATAGCGATATTCAAATTAATACAGAATGGAAAAGTTTTGTTCCGATTATGGATGAAATTTTAACAAAAACATTTAATGGTGTGGGTGACGCGTTGAAAAGTGAAAATATCATTGATCAAAAGATTGAACTTTTAAAAGGCATTTCGGAGGGTTTAAAGAAGAAAGAACCTTACGAAAACATTGACTACAGGTTAGGCGGAAAATTTCTATTGATGTTCGATATTGGGGCCAATTGGCGTTCTGTTGAGCAGTTTGAGAGTCTTAAAGAACTTTTTGATTACACGATGGCCAAGCATGATATCAAGGGAATCACGTTTGATACGTTCAGGAAATACTGTAATTCTATCCACCTTCGATTGAAGAATCCTGGCCGACCGCGCAAAAAGAGTGCCAAATAATCAAATTAATAGGGAAAAGTAGGGCATGTAGCTTTCCCTATTTTTTTGTCCTGGAATATGATTTAACTATTCCATGACAAAAAATATTGTACATCCAAGTAGGCCAAGGATTCGCCTGGCTTACACTAGAACAGAAGCGGCGAAAGTCCTGGGTATTAGCCCGGTAACGATTGACCGGCTTGCGCGACGTGGCCTTCTGAGGCCGTCGAGGGCTCTGAGAAGGCCACTTTACTCCGCTAAGGAGCTTGAACGCTTCCTCGACGATACAAGGGCTGGGATTGATTATGAATTCTAATCGGATTTTTTCCCTTTCCCCGAAAAGGAATTCCACTGGAAGTTGTCAAGGTGGAGCGCAGCCGAAGGCGAGCAATACCTTGACAATATCCAGTACAATTGATCCTCGGAAAGGGGAGACGGATCCTCGGAAAGGGGAGACGCTACCAGAGGACAAGACACTGTTAGATAGAAAAGACAAATCATTCCTTTCGTCAAGGGAGTTTGATAAAAATGAGTATGATGCGGTATTGACGGAATACACTCCCGATTCATGGTTTCACGATAAAGGTGCTTTCAAAGCAAAAAAACGGGTATTATCGCGGTTTCCTGAAATCTCCGGTAATTTACTGATTACCCTCACGGTTAATCCAAACCTATTCAAAAACCCTTCCTCGGCCTTTGATTACTCCCGCGATAGAATAAGAAGGGTTTTCTATCACCTCAGAAAAGGAGTTTATTGGAAAGGGAAATTTTATCAATTGAATGCTCCCTATTGGGTAAAAGTTGAATTCCATAAAAATGAATTCTCCCATTTTCATATAGTATTTCTCACAAATCGTTTTTTACCTGGGGAATTGATAAATCATTTGTGGAAAATAGGTCGCACGAATATAAAAAGAATCGATTTGAAAGGAATTAATTACCTTTTAAAATATATTACAAAGAATGGTGAATTACCTAATTGGGTAAAGGAAAGAAAAAGACTCAGGATCACTCAGGCTTCTAAGGGATTTTATATTGAATTAGAACAAAAGAAAAAGGAATCAATTGATTCAATTCAAAAACGACAATTGAAAGACAATTCCCTTACAATTGGTGAAAGAATGGAGAAATGGAAAAGAATTGCCGTATTCCAAAACGGAAAAAGGTTTCGGCAAATTAGTCTTTTTATTCCATTTCGAGAAATTCTCGGAAGGAATTTGGTCTCCATTGCCCAGCAAGGAAGATATTTGGGTAATGGAATGGTAAAAATAAATAAAACAGAGGATATAATATTATGGTTAATAAAACCGATAAAGAAAATGGAAAAACCACGGATATCAAAGAAAGCGGGATTTACATCCGTGGAGTGGTGGTTTCCAGTAATGCCAAAGTTTGGAAACGAAAAGACGGCAGTGGCTTTTTCGTTTGTGTGAAACATGAATTGGCTCTTCAACCCGGTATGGCGGTTTGGGAGGAATATTACGATCCTGACCGCGATTCCGAGGTTGAAACCGATGGACTGGAATTGAGGAAATATCCCAAAATTCCTGAATTCGAGTCAGTCCTGTTAAGGACAAAACAAGTCAAGGTTCGAAATGATCTAGTACACGTCTCAAATGTAGAGCGAATTAACTGAAAATGATAGTAAATATGGCTCAATAGGGCGGGCGGATTCGCGCAAGCGAGCCGTCCGCCTTTTCCTTGTTTAATATGATTAATAACTGTCCAAATGGAAGGTTGTTCTTTGAATAAGATAAATCTCTGTTTTTGAAGTAATAAATACGGTCACAATAATCCAAATAAAAAAGTCAACCTATTCATGGTCTTCCAGAACCGCTCGCATTGTTTCAAAATATTTATTCTCTAGTCGATCTAAAAAATATTTCATTGATTTGGCACTATTCGGATCGGTTGCATTGCTAAATTTCTCTGGTAACGAATCAATTTCATCTTTCATTTCTGAAAATACTTCATTCATAACTTCAGGCATTGCTCTAGCCATAGCATGCTCATATCGTTTAAGTGTAAGACCAACAAGATAATCACGTATTTGTTTTTGAATATCCGATCTTGGTTCACCCCATACAAGCCTTGAAAAGATCTGCTTCTCTGGATTACCCCCAACTAATAGATCGACCAAGCCAAGAAATCCAATCTCAGAGAGAACACTGCCAGTCAATTTTTCAAGTTGCCTGTTCCCTTGAATTATTCTTTGTAAGCGTTTGTCTGCTGTAACGAAAATGCTTCGTTGAACTTTGGTTGCATCCAAAAACAATTGTGTAAGTTGTTTAGCTTCATGTTGAATGAGAATATCTTTTTTTCTATTTTGGCGAATTAAACTCTGTTGGTAATAATCACTTTTTAATTCAGTATAAATGTGTCGATATTTAATATTTTCTTCATCATAATATTGCCATTTTTCAACCACAATATCATGTTTATTCAAGTAAAACTTTAAATCCTCAATTGTTTCATATGGGGCAATTGAAGATAAAAATTCACTAAAAGTTATAGGTTTCGAATCTGTCTCCGAATGCAAGGAAGAAAACGCTCCTACGAATACATTTGTATTTTCCGCACCATAAAATAATATATGTAATTCAATATTTTTTGGATTTTCCAACTCCAATTCTTGAACTAAATCAAGAGCTTTAGTGCGATGGGTAAGAATTTCGTTTGCAAATACTTCACCTATTGCCAATTTGCAATTGAAGCCAGAATTTTGAGCTGCCTCCTTTAACTTTTTAATGGCTGTCAAATATCCGTTTTGTAATGGATGTCCTTTCGCAATTGCTGGAAGAAGAACACTAGTGTCAAAATATAGTTTCGTTGGTAATGTATATTTAGAAGTCAGGGACTGCCGAGGGGAGGAAAATAATACTTGGACAGTTATCGCCGCTCTTGAAATATCCGCTAAAGCCTCTGCTTGTCGATCTTCCGGGTATTTTAGAATGTGAAGAATACCTTCACTTATAGACTGTGTTTCTTTTTCAGGTAAATCAATATATTTCCTTACAGTATCAAGTACACATTCCTCAATATTAATTCCGCGACTAATTACTGATCCTGCGTATTGAGCGGCCAAATCCCAAGTTCGTATAGTAAATATTTTCTCCCAAATTAGTTTAATAGAAAGGAAAAACCTCTTATCTAAATTAATACCATAAACTACTCTAACACGATCACTTACACTTTCTGATAACATAGAAAGTTGGTTATCAAGTTCTGTTGAAGGTTTAGATATTCTTCGTATGACATTATTAGATACCTCTATATCATTAGAAAAACTAAGTCTCTTTATTGATTTTGTAATTAATAGTTTTGCATTTATTTCATCTATACGAAGCAATTTACGAATACGCGCTATCGCCACTGAAATCTTAACTTCTGAATTTTTGTCGTCATTAATTAATGAAAGTACAACGCCATCTTGAACCAACTCTAATGCTGGTTGACTTTCTGAAGTTGGTGTTTTTGCTCTTGCATAAGCAAATGCGATGACATGGTGAATGCTTGATTGAGGTAAATCTTTAGGTAATTCAGATGGTAGCTTCTTTTTTACAGGGTCTTTCTCAAAATTATTGGCAGCTTTTCCAATTGCTTTCCATAGATTCTTGTGATTTGAGTTTTCTTCATATGTTAAAGTACGTATATTAACGTCGCCTAAAAACTTATTGAGTAGTGATCCAGTTTTTTCGGGAATGATTGCGAGGTGCAAATTAGGATGATTTGGGCCAAAATTATTTTTGAAAAGAGTAAGAATATTATTAATTGCGGGATCAAGAAAAGAAAAACCAATGAACAAAATTGGTCGGTTCCTTAACAATGTTATAATAAAATCAGAATAATCTTCATTTTTATCCAAATTATTATAGTCTTCAATATTAACAATCATACTTTCTGGCATTTCGGCTCTACCATGAACGCGTGCAATAAAATACTCCGCTAAGATTCCACCATTTCTTAGGGTATGATCTCCAAGTTCTAGAGGGCGTGCTGAATGCCTATTAACACGAGCGTAGGTATGGTGCAAAGACGCTTCATAATTTGTCGTAATTATCGCAGTGAATGGTAGAGAAACAAGGCTTTCTAACAATTCAATATTTCTGGGGAAATCTCGAAAAGGTTTCGACATTCTATTTAACCTCTCCGGACGAGGTATCTTCCCACAAGTAGTAAAAATAGTGGCAGCTCCTAAATAATCCTCATCTTCTAATTTTGTGGTTATTAATTTTCCTGAGAGGTCGTCATCATATTCTGTACATACCTTTGCAAGGCCACCCAACCACCCATGCCATGTCGGATAACCTACTCGACAAGCAACACCAGAACCTGCAAATAAAACAGGGCGAGTATCTTGCTTATTTAAAAACTCACATATAATCTTACAGATATCGTCAGGGCTCATAATTGTGATCCGTGGTTATTCGGTTCCTATTTATTTTTAGTTAAGATTTGTCGAATTGCTTTTTCAGCCTGCTTATAACGAAGTTTGATCAATGTAGTAGGACAGCACCAATTTCGCCGTAAGGGTTTCCTGCATAATCAGAAAGATTAAGATTGGGGTCGTATCTTTATAAATGTTCGACTAGTTATTGTACTAAGAAAAAAGCTCTGGGTGGTTATCGTGTTTTGGGGGTAGCCGTTGTGCTTTTGTTGGAGTTGGGAGTTCATCTTTAGTGAAGCAATCTGATTGTACGATTTCCTCTAGGATTGTTTCAAGATTCGGGTAAATAGCAATTGTGTGCTCGATTACCCAGAGTAATTCTAATAACTCCTGTGTCATCTGTGCTGTCCATCGCTCCGGGCGAACCAAATCTAAGGGACTTGAACGTTTTCCTGCTCCTGATTTTTTTCGGTAATTTAGCCAACTTTTGACCACTTCCAGCCCTGAGACTGAGAAATTCCAAATCTCAGGAGAAACAGATGTAAATTCTCCATCACCAACTCGGAGCATTTGCTCGGATTCGCCATAGTTGAAATTTTCCGGGTAGCCCTCTGGCGAGGTAGGGATTCCTTGGCGGCATCGAGCGGTACCTTGTGGTATCTGCCCTGATTGCTCTTCATCGGGAACGAAACGTTCACCGTAAGTATGGAGCCATAAGAGGCGATTGCCTGCCTCAACTGCATTGGAAAATAACCTATTATCCCTTGTAATTGGTAAATGCGGTCCTGGAATGAAGAGTTCTTCCGAAAATTGTTCGGTATATGCAGGACTGGCAAGTATGGCATAGGAGTATGAAAAAATATTTTCAGGCGTCACATTTACGCCGTAGGTTTCGCTTAACAGACGAAGAAGTCCTTCTGTTATGTTTGGTTCTGTTGCAGGAGCGTTTCGCCAGAGCGGAATTACGTCTTTACCTCCAAAGGAACCTCTGAAATGGTGTAAGTCGGGAATATTATGAGAAACTGTAGCCGCAGGGCCTTCCCCTAGAACACCGGTTAAAAGACTTGTCATAAAAACTTGGTTTGGGGAAAGAATATTCCAGAGTTGAGGTCTAGGTCGGTCACAAAGCCTTTCATCGGCAAAGCACCATTTTCGGTCAAAACTTCTGTGTGCATATTGAACAATAGAAGCACGTATGGAATTTAAGGAGTCCAATTGATTAAGTTCCTGGTGAGTTACAAGATCAATCCCCGGGGTTCTCAAGGTTCTACTGCCGGTTTCCCTCAATAGGCTTGCTTTTTCTTGCCTGTTTTCCGTGCAAACAAAACGATCCCACCTACTTTCTAAGCCATTTTGGGTTTCTGCTATTGGCCATGTTCTCTTAAATTGCGTTCCAGAATGCTGCCAGGGGAAAATGTCGGTTAGCAAAGGCCAAGAAAAGTAATCTCCCTATCCTTCGGGTAAAAAAGGCTTTCCCCATTCGGAAAAGCATTGCTGCCAACCAATATCCTCAAACTGGCGAACTGAACTCAATGCTGCGAGTTTTTCGCCGCGAGTGCCTGTTATCTTTGCATAACGAACAACTGCTGGAGTATCCGCCTGACTTTCACCATACCTAACCCCAATTGCAATGGCAACAGGTGTTTGAATGGCGAAAACGTTTTCAGTTTTTCTCGCTCCAAGATTATCACCTTCCAAGTCAAGTATCCAGAGTTCATCAAAGGCTTTGCGAAACCGTTGCCTCATGCTAGTAAAACCTGGGCCGCGCAAGTAGGATGAGGCTGTAATAAAGGAAAGAACTCCAGGACCAGAGGCATGTTCATTCTCATAGAGTTTCCATAACGCCCACCGCCAAAAATATACGTAATCGTTATAGAGATTTTTAACATGAACGCCCGGCGCGCCATCTACAAAATCTTTTAGAATACCAGAGGTTTTTGTACGATTTTTTCTATTTACTCCATAGCGAACCCAGCCACCCTTGCGGCGAGAATTGTCGTTCTCTTCCCCATTTTTCTGCTCTCTGTCATAAGGTGGATTTCCCATGCAAACAAGAATCCGGGTGTCACGCTTTACCGCCTGGGCACGTATATGTTCCTCGGCGATCTGCCTTTCTGCAAAGGCAAAATGGGGTGGATCGGCTTCGGGATCATCAAGAGTATCAGTCAGAAAAACGCGAATCCCGTCTTCAGGAAATGAAGCCCCAGCATCTTGAAGTAGTTTAGTAATCCGTAAATGGCCAACCGCGTAAGGTCCAACCATATATTCGAAAGCATGGAAGTTCTGGGCCATGTCAGAAGCTTTTCCTGCTACCATTCCTCCGCCGTAGGTTGAGGCAACCTTTTCAAGGCCATGCTGCATAGCTGCTAGGGGATAGGCTGCGGTTCCGGCTGCCGGATCAAGAAAGACGACACCTTTGTCGGCGTAATTGAGGGGTTTGCCGAATCGCTCTTCCAGCAGTTGAGCGCAAAGGCGAACCTGGCAACCTATGACTTCAACAGGCGTATAGTAAACGCCATAGTCTTTTCGAAGCTTCGGATCGTAAGCACCAAGGAAGTCTTCGTAGAAATAGAGCCAAGGGTCACCATGTTGTGCAAGTCGAGTTGGGTCAACTGCTCGAATAACCCTTTCAAGTAAATCAATTGCAGTGGCCATTTCATGCCTTGCCTCTCTTTGGCCAAGCATCCGAAGAGTTTGGGCAAGAAGGCCGTGTCCCGAGTCTAAGCTATCGGCTGCCTCCTCGGGCTTAATTTCTTCAGCCCCAGAAAGACGAGCCAGCAACAAGGCATAAGTAAGGGTTTGTGCGTAGGCATCCGCAAACCGGGCGATGTCAGCATCAGCGAAGAATAGACGTTTCCAGTCCTGGTAAAGGTATTGTATCGTGGAATTTTCCAAGGAAGCGGCGGCTTGGACATCTTCACGTAATAACCGGCAAAGGGGAGCAAGCATTTCAGCCAATGCCTTCGGTCGGTCGGGAACAATCGGCTGCCAATTAAGGAAATCCGTGAACATTGCACGAATGCTTGCTGCAATAGTTTCTGAGACTGCCTCCGCTCCATCCTCCCGAATATCTCCCGAAAACCGTATTAACCGCCCAGTACGTTCCCCATTTCGATAGAGAGACCATTCAGAGCCGTCAGTATATATTAAATTTGGAAGTGCTATGAATTTTTTCCATTGTTCCCGATCAGCCCCTTTAAAACGATTTGTATTTGCTCCCTTGCCTAGCGCTTTTAGCTCAATATGCCCGCAAAGAAGATTTTGGACCGAAACCCCTATGTCGGGCCGCGCTCCAAGCCCCACCACTGGTGTTTCGGTTCGGGTTTGGACAATATCTGGGTAAAAGCTTTCGATTAGTGTGCAAACGGGACGTTTGAGTTGGTCTTCTGGGTTTGCGGGAATATTGGAAGAAAAATCTTCATGGAGACTCAGAGCGAATTGTTTTAGCTCCTCAAAAAATCGGTCTTCTGCGAGAGTACCACTCATAGTTATCTTTTTTAGATATTTTTCTCAGGTTTGGCATATTAGGACTATAAGATCAAGAAGATGATTACGATCCACGTATATTGGCTTCGTTTTCCTAGATTAAGGCAACGAATATGGAGAAAATTCGAATGCGTTTCTCCTTTACGATTTTTATGATAGGTTTTCGAAAAATTTGTTGCTCATCAAAGAAATATAGGAAGATTACCCCAAAGTCGTACCTGACTTCAAAATTTGGGATATTTCGGGATCACTCAGGATAACGATTTAATTCCACAAGATTTTAGCCTGAAAAGACTTGATTGCTCCTGATTATTCAGAGGAATTTGGGATAATAACGCCCGTTAGGATTACGAATGCGTCGCTCTACCAACTGAGCTAACCCGGCGGGGAGTTTCATTTCTGTCCTCCCGAATATGGCTCCGCCCTTTCGCCCTTCAAGAAAAATCGCACGCGGGATGCTCAATGGCATGGCGACGTTGTGAGAAACCGCTGCCGTAAACCTTGCAGATCGGGCGATAGAATGGCTCTGAATGGCCTCTTCGTTTGACGGATAGAGCAAATTCGTTACATTTTGGCTAACCGGTGATTCGGAAGTGACCGGGAAAGTGGTTTTCTCGGACGATCAATGGTTCATCTATCTATATTGCGAAAGGCGTGGGAAAAATATGAAACTGAATACTAAAGCTTTGGCCCTGACCTCCGGGATTTTGTGGGGAGTCGGTTTGTTTATCTCCACCTGGTGGCTCATTTTTTTGGAGGGAGCCAGCGGGGATGTTACTTTTATCGGGCGCATTTACCCCGGTTATTGCATCAGCCCGATGGGCAGTGTGATCGGTCTGGCCTACGGGTTTGTGGATGGCTTGATCTGTGGCGGGATTTTCGCTTGTTTCTACAATTGTCTGCTCGAGAAATGCTTCTCTGCCACCTCCGAGGCTAAAGCGGAATAGGCATTCTCTCCGCGCCGCCAGCCGGAGTTTGGGAGAATCGGATTCTCCGATAATCTTCGGCAGTTTATAAAACCGAGGTAATGCGCTCCAGCGCCTCGGTTATGCGTTCCCTTGTGTTGAAGGCGCTCAACCGAATATGCCCTTGGCCGCAGTTGCCGAAGCCGACCCCCGGCGTGCAGACGACACCCGCTTTGGTCAGCAGCAAATCGAAAAATTCCCAGGAATCGCCGCCCGTGTTGATCCAGATGAAGGGCGAATTTTCCCCCCCGGCGCAGTCGTAGCCCAATGGGGTGATTTTCTCGCGAATGATACGCGCGTTGCCCAAGTAGTAATCGGTCAACGCGGCGACTTCCTGTTGGCCTTGGGGTGTATAAACGGCTGCCGCCGCCCGTTGCACAGGGTAGGAGACCCCGTTGAACTTGGTCGATTGGCGGCGGGACCACAAACTGTGCAAAGACTGTTCGATGCCCCCCGAATCGCGGACGGTTAACTCGCGCGGGACCACGGTGAAGGCGCAGCGCGTGCCGGTGAATCCGGCGTTTTTGGAGAAACTGCGAAATTCGATGGCGGTTTCCCGGGCTCCTTCGATTTCGAAAATCGAGTGCGGAACGGAATCATCGCGGATAAACGATTCATAGGCGGCATCGAAGAGAATCACGGCCCCATTTTCTCTGGCGTAATCGACCCATTGCCGTAGCTGCTCCACGGTCGCAATCGCCCCGGTCGGGTTGTTGGGAAAACAGAGGTAAATGAGGTCCACGGGCTGCTCGGGCAGGCTGGGCATGTAGCCGTTTTCCGGGGTCGATTCGAGGTAAACGAGGTTTTCGTAACGGCCATCGATACAGGAACCGGTGCGGCCCGCCATGACATTGGTATCGACATAGACCGGATAAACCGGATCGGGGACCGCTACCGTGATGTCTTTGGCAAAAATTTCCTGAATATTGCCGCAATCGCATTTTGAGCCATCGCTGATAAAGATTTCCTCCGGCGACAGGTCCACGCCCCGGCGTTGAAAATCATGTTCGGCGATGGCATCTCGCAAAAAAGGATAACCCTGCTCGGGACCGTAACCATGAAAGGTTTCCCGCTGCCCCATGTCATCGATGGCCCCATGAAAAGCCTCGCGGCAGGCATTCGGGAGCGGCTCGGTGACATCGCCAATGCCCATTTTAATGATCTCCACCCCCGGATTGGCCAACTGATAAGCCCCCACCCGCCGTGCAATATCAGCAAACAAGTAAGAAGCATGCAGCTTCAAATAATCTTCATTTATACGAATCACGAACAGAATACTCTCCTTTCAAGCCCGGCTATTCGAGCTTTTTGAGAAAAAAATAAAAATCCACTATAAACGGAATGATAACATCGAGCACGAGCGTAAATCGCTATCAAACAAACTGATATTTTGCCTTGAAATAGTATTTATTCCATGATTTATTGATAATTAATGGAAATATCAACCATTACAGGAAAAGGGCAAACATCGATTCCGAGAAAGATTCTAAGACGGCTGAAGCTGAAAAAGGGTGATAAGCTGTGCTACTTTATAGCCGAGGACGGGCATGTAACGCTATTGCCCGTATCCAAATCCATCGGGGAGTTGGAGGGAATGCTGCCCAAGCCACCTAGAGCCCATACGATCGAGGAAATGGACGACGGCATTGACAAGGCAGTATCTGAGAGGATGCAGCGATGTCGCGAATAGGAATCGACACCAATGTGCTCGTGCGCTTCATCGTTAAAGACGATGAGGCTCAGGCAACTTTGGCCAAGAAGGCGCTTACTGAAACTTGCACTCAGTCGAACCCCGGATTCGTAAACAGCATTGTCTTGGTCGAGTTATATTGGGTACTGAGCAGCGCTTATGGGTATTCGCGTAAGGAAATTGCCAAGGTGATTGAATTCTTACTCAGCGTACGCGAATTAACCATTGAACATGCGGCCGAAGCTTGGGCAGCCCTCCAGGAATCGAAGCAACAAAACACAGATTTCCCGGATGCCTACCTATGCCAAATAAACGAATCCAACGACTGCAAAAAAACCATCACCTTGGACAAAAAAGCAGCCCGATTAGACGGATTCGACCTAATCACCAAGCCCCGACCAAATTCCAACAATAAATATCCTTGAGATTACACTAAATGATCATTAAAAATCACCAGTGAACTCTCATAATTTTCTAAATATATTTAGATTAACAGATACTAAAAGCGTCGTAATACTAATTACGATCGCTTCTTTAATTTTGAAAATAATACTGTCGACTATAAAATTTATTATTCGCGATCGATATATATCTATAGGAAAATCAGATTAATGGGCATGAGTTTTGAACGATGGGGATCACTGACGAAACCGCAGTGGATGCGCCAGGGTAAATACCGGTTTGATCGATTCCGTCGTTATCTTCGATTTCTTGGATTCTTTGCTGGTTTGGAGGCATTCATGAAACTGCGCATACTTCCTTGGAACGGGAGACGTGCCTCGATTTCTTATGATAGTTCGAAAATCAGATTTTCAATTAGGCGCGAGATGGCGGACGTCATTACATTCGAGCAGACTCTAATTTGGCGAGACTACGATATTGAGTTCACCTCACCGATAATGACTATCCTGGACTGTGGTGCCAATATTGGTTGTTCTCCTATTTATTTTGCTGAACGGTTTCCTAACGCGGAAATCCTTGCGGTTGAACCGGAGAAGGCGAATTTCGAGCTGCTATCTAATAATACGACTGGTTGGGGTGGGGTGAAATTGTTGAATGCGGCAGTGTGGCGCGACTCAACGACCGTCTCGTTGGTCAACCCCGGCGCAACCTCCAATTCATTTAGATTTTCGGACTCCGCAGGTCTCCAATCAGGCCAAGTGGACGGCTTCGATATTCCGTATCTCATGGCAAGACAGGGGTGGGATCATATCGATATTGTAAAGCTGGATATTGAGGGCGCTGAATACGCGCTCTTTTCCGGTGATTATAAACGATGGTTGGACCGCATCAGTGTATTGATAGTGGAGATACACGAATCAGATTCAAGCACCGATATTCGTGCAGTTTTGGAGATGGAACCGTTCGCCCACTTTGTACAAGGTGAAAACGATATTTACGTAAGAGCCGATGACCGACGCGCCGTAGGATGTGAAAATGGTTGACGAGGTATAGATTGCTGTAACCTTGAAATACTCGGCATTATATGAAAATAGAATCCGTATACGTCACTTGCCATCGATATGATATCCGTTTTGCTCGGGTATGTATCGCAAGTGTACGCGCCTATTACCCGGATATTCCGATTTTCCTGCTCAAGGAGTGCTTGTTTGGTGATTTCTCTACGACAGAGCTAGAGAAAATTTTTAACGTTTCCCTCTATCATAACGAAGGTCAATTTTTAGGGTGGGGATTTAATAAACTACCGGTGCTATTCCAGCCCGGAGGCAAGAGATTGCTCGTAATCGACTCTGATATTATTTTCGTTGGCCCTGTCCTCGACCGTTTGAATCAATACGATGAAGATTTCGTCGTGATCAAGGATCCGCAGTGGGAAAAGGAAGATCGTGAACGCCATTATTATAAAAGCGAAGCGGTCCGTGAGATGGTCTCTGACTACAAGGATCCCGGTTTTACATTCAACGCGGGTCAAATTGTGGCGACCAGTGGTCTTATCAAGCAGACCGATTTTGAACCGTACATCGAGTTCTCCAATCCACCGCGGCTAAAATACCCCGAGTATTTCGTTGGTGGCGACCAGGGAGTTACGAATCTAGTTATACAACAAAAATACGCTAAAAAAGAAATTTCCGTTCGAATAGAGGACTTTATGCTTTGGGCTACGTCGGCTCCAGAGCCAACAGAATTAGATAGCCTCCAGTATAACCAGACTACTTGTGCTAAACTTGTCCATTACATAGGGCATAAAAAGCGTTTCCCGTGGAATATGCACGGAGCGAAACTTTTCCTGCATTTTGAGCGAGTTTACTATAGGCAAGTCTCATGGGGAAGTTTGAAACGGATTTTCAGGATACTGCAGCCTTTGTACCTGCATCGCGCTCAGTCGTTTCGCGACAAATTGAGGACATTTATTGACATGCTTGGCTTACTGAAGGTCATTCGTCGGTTTCGAAATGGAAATTCAGGCCTTGAATGAGGTGACGCAATTGGTCCATATCTGATTTTGTGGTTCGATTTATTTTTTGGAAAGTCTCCGCAAAGAGTCATAAAATCACAATAGTTTCATACGTAAATTGCGTTCAGTCGCGGTTTGAATGATGGATCGGATTGGAATTGAAAATGTATGATAAACGGTGGATAGTTTATTTGATTGATTTGCTGAATTTTTAACATGGATTGACTGAACCGATGAGCAGAAACTTTGATGTTATTGTGGTAGGCAGCGGGATTGCCGGGTTGAGCTTTGCTTTGCAGGTGGCTTCCGAGGGGCGTCGGGTGGCTATTCTGACCAAAAAACGCCGGGCCGATTCCAATACCAACTACGCGCAGGGCGGCATCGCCTGTGTGACCGCCCAAAACGATGATTTTCAGAGTCATCTGAGTGATACCACCGAGGCGGGGGATGGTTTATGCGATGAGGAGGTTGTCCGCGAGATCATCAATGAAGGCCCCCAAAGGGTTCAGCAACTGGTCGAGACGGGCGTGCATTTTTCCCAACTGGAGGACGGAACCCCTTCCCTCGGGCGAGAAGGCGGGCATTCCCGGAGGCGCGTTTTGCACGTCAAGGACATCACCGGCAAGGCCATCGAATCGGCCCTCCTGCGGGCCACCGCGCGGAATAAAAACATCACCGTGCTGGAGCATTTTTTTGCCATCGATCTGATTACCCAGAAAAAGCTGACCAAGAGCGGGTTCGCCGTCCGCAACGATGGCAACAAGGTGGTCGGCCTCTACGCCCTCAATGTTCTCAAGGGGCGGGTCGAGGTCTTCAAGGCATCCGTGATCATGCTCACCACGGGGGGCATCGGGCAGGTTTACCAGTTTACAACCAACCCGGATATCGCCACCGGGGACGGCATCGCAATGGCCTACCGGGCCGGTGTCGAGGTGGCCAACATGGAATTTGTGCAGTTTCACCCGACTTCCCTATACAGTTCTACCGATGAGCGCTTCCTCATCAGCGAGGCGGTGCGGGGAGAGGGAGCCATCCTGCGAAACGCGGACCGCCGTCCGTTTATGAAGCACCACCACACTTTGGCCGACCTTGCGCCGAGGGACATCGTGGCCCGGGCCATCGATAGCGAGATGAAAAAGTCCGGCGCGAGAAATCTCTGGCTGGATATCACGGGGCATCCCGAGGAGGATTTGCAACACCGGTTTCCCAACATTTTCGAGGTTTGCGCCCGGCACGGGATCAACATGGCCAACGACCTCATCCCCGTGGTTCCGGCGGCCCATTATCTCTGCGGGGGTGTGCGCACCAACTTGTCCGCCGAGACGAGTCTTCCCGGATTGTATGCCTGTGGAGAGGTGGCCTGCACGGGGCTGCACGGGGCCAATCGCCTGGCCAGCAATTCGTTGCTCGAGGCGGTCGTCATGGCCCACCGGGGCTCCGATGCGGTTGTGGGCTATCTGAAAAACTACGAGTCCGAGACAGCCATCCCCCCCGAGTGGGTTGACGGTGATGCCGAAGACAGCGATGAGCGGGTCGTTCTCTCCCATAACTGGGACGAACTGCGGCGCACCATGTGGGATTACGTGGGCATCGTCCGCACTACTAAACGCCTGGAGCGCGCCCGCGCCCGAATCCAGAATCTCTCGAATGAAATTTACGATTATTACTGGAATTTCAAGGTGGAACCCCGCCTGCTGGAACTTCGCAACATGATCCAGGTGGCCGACTTGATCGTCCAATGCGCCCTTCAACGGAAGGAAAGCCGGGGCCTGCACTACACCCTCGACTACCCGGAGAAATCACCCGAAGCGCGAAACACCACCGTCCTTAATCGTGAATTTTAACCACCCCGAATCGTTCAAAAAATCCGCCGAAGGATATTTTTTTAGTTTGTAAAAGACGCTGATTTCCCTCATCAATCGCCTGTGCAACTGGACATTAACTGATTCCCCCGGCAATCAATAAAGTAGTTATGGAAACCTGGATCGAAGCCATAAAAACAGTCGTTGAACAGCTTCTGTTTCTCGCGCCCGATGGGCCTCATTTTAACATCCTGTTGATGGTCGGAGGGGGGGCAGTCTTGATTTTCGGAAAGCTCATCGCGTCGTTTGTGGTCGGGAGCAAGCGCGGCTTTATCCTCGTATTTTTGGGCATGGCCCTGTCTCTAGTGGTAGTGGTGGCCGGTCTTGCCGCTTATGATATTTACCTGGTTGAGCGGTTTTCCTCGGAGACTGTCCAAGTCGCTGTGAAGACCGCCTTGGGGATAATCCTTTTTCTCGGGATCGGGGTTTGCCTGGCGAAGGTTTTCATGGATGTGAGTTGGGGGATGTCCCTGGCGGCGCTAATTTTGACCTTTGCCGCTTCTCTGGGCTGCGTTTACCTGACCAGCCAGGGAATTGATTCTGTGGCTGGCGGCTTCGAGGCTATCGAAGATAAAAACGAGAGCCTGGAAGAGTGACCGGCTGACCCACTGAGGTTTTATCCTCCCAGATTGTTTGAAAAAACCTTGATGAACGACATGGACTTCCCATCGCTCCTCCAGACAGCGGAGAACGCCGCTCGTGAAGCTGGAGCCCCCCTATTGGCAGGAAACGATGAATACCGGCAGGTAAACGCCGAATTTGCCCGGGATGTCAAACTACAGGCGGACATCGAGTCGGAAAAACTGATCCGCAACCTGCTCACCGTAGCATCCGATTTTCCCATCATCGGTGAGGAAGAGGGCGGCGATGCCGAATTGACGAGCCGCGCTGAACCTTACTGGGTCGTCGATCCACTGGACGGCACCTACAATTACCTTCGGGATCTGCCCATGACCTGTGTCAGCATCGGCCTTTGTAGAGGGGAAACGCCCATTCTCGGCGTCATATACGATTTTTGCCGGGACGAGCTTTTTTCGGGAATTCCCGGCCAAGGGCTTTTTATCAACGGAGAAAGGCATAGGCCGGATTGGGCGGTCGGGATTGAAAAAGCGGCCATTGCGACGGGATTTCCCGCCGGCGCCGATCATTCCGACTCCGCCCTTCACAAGCTCAACGACCTCATCCAGCGTTACAAAAAAGTCCGCATGCTGGGGAGCGCCGCCCTCGCAATCGCCTATGTGGCTGCGGGGCGGGTGGATGCCTATTACGAGGAAAGCATCAACCTCTGGGATATCGCCGCCGGGATGGCGCTCGTGCTGGCAGCCGATGGGGTGATCCGTTTTACACCGGTCCCCGGCAAGCCCCTTGCCTACAATGCCTGGGCAGCCGGTCGGCAGGACTTAATCGCCGCAGCAGAGGAGTGAGCGAGCATCGAGGGCGGGCTCAGTCCCTGGACAACATGAAAAGGTAAAGCAGGTTGCCCAAGGAGGCAATGAAAGCGGCGACATAGGTGTAAGCGGCGGCATCCAGAGTCTTTTCCACCCCGGGAAGTTCATCCCGTTCAATAATTCCGAGACCCGACAGAACCTTCTTCGCGCGGCGACTGGCGTCGAACTCGACCGGCAGGGTTACCAGTTGGAATACCGTCAATACCAGATAAACCAGGATGCCCAATTTGATAAGCCCCATCATGCCAAAAAAGAGCCCGCCAATAATGACAACTGGCAATAGCCGGGAGGCAATGTTGGTGATGGGGATCAGGCTCATGCGTAACTGGAGTGCCTTGTAGCCGGTGGCATGCTGGATGGCGTGACCCGCTTCGTGCGCAGCCACGCCGAGGGCTGCCAGACTGGAACCGGCAAAATTTTCCTCGCTCAACGCCAGACGCTTGTTGACCGGGTCATAGTGGTCGGTCAAATGACCCCGCACCGCCACGATTTCCACGTTGGTGATCCCTGCGCTTTGCATGACATAGGAGGCGGCCTCACGCCCGGTTATGCGGCTCCGCGAGGGAATCCGTGAATATTTTTTATAGGCGCTGGAAATTTTTGACTGCGCCCACATACCAATGACGATGGGCACGATAATGAAGATTAAAAGGTTCATGCTATTGAAGATGCTGAATTTGATGGAGGATTAGAATTAAAATGTAACCCCTATAGGTAATACAGGAGTTCAGCAGGTTCAGTTCCAAAAGTGAAGTTAATTTGAGACAAAGTGTTAACCTGCGCTTAGTCCCTCGCGGTCCAGCAGGGCTTGTAGGTCGGGTTCCCTGCCCATGAAATCGCGAAACAATTGTTCCGGGGGAGCGCTATTGCCACGGGAGAGGATTTTCTCACGAAATTCCCTGCCCACCTCCGGATTCAGGATTCCCTCTTTCAGAAAACGGGTAAAGGCATCCGCATCGAGAACTTCAGCCCACTTGTAGGAATAGTAACCGGCGGCATAGCCCGTGCTGTCGGCAAAAACATGGGTGAACCGCCCAATGATCGACGGCGGCTTGGTTTTGGTCGGAATCTGGTAGCCCTGCAAAATGGCATCCACCCGCGAGTCCAGATCATCGCTTTTCGGGGCGGTAGGAGACATGTGGAGTTCGAGATCCATTTTACTGAAGGCCAATTGTCGCATGGTCTTGCGGGCGGACTGGAAGTTTCTCGCTTCGATCATCTTCCTGAAAAGAGCATCGGGTATCGTTTCGCCCGTTTCGTAATGCCGCGCAAATAAATCCAGGCTTTCCCGATCCCAACACCAGTTTTCCATTATTTGGGAGGGCAATTCCACAAAATCCCAGGGCACATTAATTCCGTTTAATGACTTGATTTCGACATCTCCCAAAATGTGATGCAGCAGGTGCCCAAATTCGTGGAAAATGGTCTCCACCTCGTGGTGTGTAAGCAGGGCAGGTTGGCTGTTTATGGACGGCGTGAGATTTCCGCAGATTAAACCAAGATGCGGCTCCCGTTTGCCTCCAGAAGAGGGTGGGCGGCCCGTCATCAGGTAGTTCATCCAGGCGCCCCCGCGCTTGGATTCCCGTGGATGCCAATCCGCATAAAAAGCCCCCAGCAAACCGCCGCCCGCCCCCTTGACCTCGTAAAACTTAACTTCAGGATGCCAAACCTCGATTTTTTCTGCGTCTAAGCTGGATTCTGGAGATCGGTTTTGCGATGAATCCACAAATTTGACCGATTTTTCCTCCAGATCGATACCGAAAATGGTTTCCGCGATTTGAAACATCCCATTGATAACCTGCTCGATCGGAAAATAAGGGCGTAATTCCTCCTCGTCGAAATCATACTTCTCACGGCGCAGTCGCTCCGACGAAAAGGCGATTTCCCAGGGCTCCAAAGATTCGGGGGGCGTGTCTGCCTCCTTTGCCTTGAATTCCTCCAAAACCTTGTTTTCCCGCTCGAACGCCTTCTCAATACGTCCGTGCAGATCCTCGATAAAACGCAGAGTGGTGGCGCCGTTTTTTGCCATTCGCCGGGCCAGAACCATGTCCGCAAAATGCCGATTTCCAAGAAGTTCCGCTTTTTCCTGGCGCAGGGCGAGTATTTGACCGATCAGGGCAAGGTTGTCGTGCGGCTCAGCCCGGCCAACCGCAACATCGGCTTCCCACAGGGTTTTCCGAAAACGTTCATCGTGGGCAAATTTCATCACCGGCAGAAGGGATGGCATATGCAGGGTAAATCGCCATTGGGGGTCGTCCTCGGTGCCATAACCTTTCCGCCGCGCATCCAGGCGGGCTTGTTCAATATCTCTTGCCGGCAATCCGCCCAGCTTTCCCCGATCGCGCACCACCAGTTCAAAGGCATTGGTCCCATCGAGCACGTTTTCGGAGAATTTTTGGGTAACCTGTGCCAATTCTTGTGCCAGAGAACGTAAACGCTCCTTTTTATTTGCCGGTAAGTCGGCCCCCTGCTCCCTGAAATCGGCCATCGTCTCCGTCAGAAATCTCTTTTCTATCGGACTCAACGTTTTTTTTGCCTCCAGTGCGTCATAAGCTTTGAGAACGCTCCAGAGCTTTTCATTGAGTGGTATTCGGGCAAAAAACTCCACCACCTTTGGCAGCATTTTATGATAGGCGGCTCTCAAATCCGGTGAATTGCAAACCGAGTCCAAATGGCTGACCTTGCCCCAGGCGATGCCCAGATTTTCGGTCGCTTTTTCAAGTACCAAAAAGGAGCCTTCAAATGTGATGCCAGCCTCTTTTTGCCCCGCTACCGCATCAATCTTTTCTTGCGCCTCGCGAAGGGCTTCCTCTATGGCAGGCGCGACGAGTTCGGGTTTAAGGAGAGACCATCTAATGTGGAAAGTAGTATCCAAAAAGGGATTATTCATATTTTAGTAGTAGTAGTATGCTCATCGACAGTGGAGTTGCCTCCATAATTGTAAACGGTAAAATAGCTTATTCCTTAACCTTTGAAGGTGGTTTCAATAAAGGGTCGACCCAACAGGACTTGCCCCTTTGATTACTGACATGAGGCTTTTGCTTTTTCTGATGTTGATTTCAATCGGTGTCGTATCTCCTTCGCTCTTTGGCGGCGAACCGATGCGCCTGACTATTCTCTATACAAACGATGTCCACGCCCGGCTATTGCCCGATAAGGAGGGCAAGGGTGGTTGGGCCAATATCGCCGCCTATTTCAAATCCGTAAAAACCGAGGTCGAAGCCGATGGTGGCGGGGTGCTTATTCTGGACGGTGGAGATATGATTCAAGGTACCGTTGTCAGCTCTGTCTTCCAAGGTGAGCCCATTTTCGAGGTGATGAACGCCGCAGGCTACGATGCCGCCGTTTTGGGCAACCACGAATTCGATCTCGGTCTCGATCAAACCGCCAAATTTCTCCAGATCGCCAATTTCCCGCTACTCGCCGCCAATGTCCGGCGCTCCGGTCAATTAGTGGGCGATGCGGAAACAGTGCTCCTCAACAAAGGCGGTTTGAAAATCGGTGTCATCGGTTTCGCCACAAGCCAATGGGTTTACCAGGATGCGCTCACTTTCGAGTCGGCCACCTCTGCGGCTTCTAGACACGTCGGGGAGTTGAGGGAAAAAGCTGATCTCATAATCGCGCTCTCCCATCTCGGGTTGGACCGCGACCGGGAATTGGCCAAAAACACCGAAGGACTCGACCTGATCCTCGGAGCCCACACCCACACAATCATGGAGTCAGCCGAGGAAATTGGCGAAACCAAAATCGTCCAAACAGGCGCTTTTGGCCATTTTGTCGGGCGGCTTGATCTTTCGGTTGATCCCGATAACGGCGGCATCATCGATTACCGGTGGAACCTCGTTTCCATTCCGGTTAAAGACCTGCCACCGGATCCCGAAACCCTGAAAGTAATCGATTTTTGGGAGGGCAAGGTAGCCTCGGAAATGAATATTGTCATCGGCCAAACGCCCCATGCCCTCCACCGCGATGAGGAGTTGCGCTCCATGATCTCCCAAATCTGGAAGGCCGCCTACCAAACCGATTTCGGTTGGCAAAACCCGGGCGCAAACATGCAGGATCTCCCCCCGGGCCCAATTCAGGTGCGCGATATTTATGAAATTATGCCTTGGGGAAACACTCTCGCCATTCTCGACCTCGACCAGGCTCAGATTCGGGAAATAGTAGGCGGCGTAGATGTTAAATTCACTCAGAATAAGCCCCTCTACACCTTGATTACCAATAGTTTTGCCGCCCGGGAAATTGTCGAGCGTCTCGATTTGCCGGATGGCCGCCTTCATCCCATCCCAGTCCAGGCGCGCGACCCTGTCATCGCCTTTGTGAGAAAAAATGACAGGTTGCCGGACCCTGAGGCAAATCCCTGAGTTTCGCCCGTTATGAATGTGGAAACTAACCTGTCTTTCCCCGAACTCGAAAAAGGCGACTTGGTCGATATGGGCGGGTGGACCGTTCTCAAGGAAGCCCGCGGGCTCGTGGCGGCAAAAATTATCAAGGATTGTGTTTGGGTGGCGCCCATTCTCCAAGGCATGATTCAGGTTGGAGGCGTAAAATACTACCCGCGCCTGAATCTGAGATCGGTCACTTTCGCGGAAAATCGCTGCAACTGCCGCACCGGAAAACAGGGAATGATCTGCGCCCATGCCATCGCCCTCTGCATTCACAAGATTGAGGCAGCAATCGCGGAAACTGAAGCAGCGAAAACAAGTGAAATTGAGGAAAAATCCGAGGCCGTCTTGGAGGTCCAGTCTCTGGTCTTGTCCGAGAGCAAAGGGAAGGAACTACGCTTCAACCTCTTCCTGCCGCCAAATTTACCAACTGTTGCCGGGCGTGATGCCATTATGGTGAAAATCGAGGCCATATTTGATCGAAATCCAATCTCTCCCGAAAAGCTGGATCGTGGCCGCGCCTATCGTCTCGAAAAAGGTTATTACGAAACCGCAGCCTTGGTTGAAAATTGGTGCGGCGGGCGGCTTCACGGCCTTTTACAGCTAAAACGATCCCAACTGCGAGATCTCCTGACTGCCTTGAATGATTTGCCTGCCGTATTTTGGATAAACCAACCGAAAACGCCCTTATCCTGGGTAGGGGGTGAATTGCCGGGAGTTCACGAGTTCCTTGCGGCAGACGAAGAAAGCGCACCACAGCCGGAGGAAAAGCCCGAAGCGATTAAACCAGTTCCCGCCGCGCCCCCATCCCGCAAGTCCAGTTTCACCTCCATGACCGTGGATGGATCGACACAATTTCTGGCCATCACGCTTCCCTCGCGTGATTCTTCGGTTTACCAGGATGTCCTCGCTCTCCTCAAGACAAACGCTTTTGTGCTTGAGCCTTCCAATCGAAAATGGTGGCTGAGGGATAGGCATAAAACCTTGGGGTTTCTCGCCAAATACCTCGATCTTCTGAAAAACGATTTTCAGGCAAAATTTACCGACAATTTTAGTGAACGAACGGCGTTCCTTCGATTCGGGACTGTCACTGCGGAAGCGAAAGAAGCGGGCGGTGGCGAATTTGTGATCGAGGCCCGGCTCGAAGCTGGCAACACCGACCAGGAAGCGCTCAGGCGGGCGGTCGAAAAAGGCCAGTCCTACGTTGACGACGGCAAGGTGACCTACCTGCTCGAACCATCGAAACTGGAGCGTTTTGCCCAGGCCCAGCGTTCCTTGAGCGGAGATTCCCGCCACACTTTTTCGACCCGGTATTACCAGCGCCTGGATCCCTCTGCCCTGCGTGATGCCGAAGAATTATTGGAACCCGTAACGGACTCGATCACGACCCCCGAAACATGGAAAAAACGCAGCGCCGCCCTCAAGAGCGTGGCCCATCTTCAGCCCGCGCCGTTAGACAAAATTCTCGACGACCTTCTCCGTGGCTACCAACGCATAGGTGTCGCCTGGATGCACCACCTTTTCACCGGCAGCCTCGGGGGTATTTTGGCCGATGAAATGGGCCTGGGCAAAACCATTCAGGCGCTGGCTCTGCTCACCAGTTTACAAAAAACGAATGCCGAAAAAAAGACCAGTCTGGTAGTATGCCCCGCCAGCCTTTTGGAGAACTGGCGCAGAGAGGCGGCGAGGTTCACTCCCGGGCTAAAAGTCTCCGTCCACCATGGAGCCGATCGATTGAAAAACACCACCGCGATCGATCCCTACCACCTCGTAATCACCTCCTACGGCACCCTCGTTAGGGACATCGAGCTATTTCAATCCACCGAATTTCTCTGTGTCATAGCGGACGAAGCCCAGCACATCAAAAACCGGCGCACTCGCAATGCCCGGGCACTCGGAAACCTGCACGCGGAAGGCCGTTTTGTCCTCACTGGGACACCCGTTGAAAACAGCCTCGACGACCTCCGCTCCCTGATGGACTTCACGCTGCCCGGCTATTTAGCGAAGCTGCCAGCACAGGCAAACCGAGACGACCGGGCCTGGTATGACCAACGACATCGACAACAGGCGCTCCCCTATATCTTGAGACGAACAAAAACTCTCGTCGCGCCCGAACTGCCGGAGAAAATCGAACAGGTTGTCTATTGCCACATGGAAAAAGATCAGCGGCAATTGTATGACGATTTTATCAAAAAGGCCCGCGAGGAAATCTTTCAAATGGAAATGTCCGGCGTGGGAGAAGGTAAACTGCGATTCACCGCATTGACGCACCTCCTGCGCCTGCGACAGATTTGCGCCGACCCCCGCCTTGTCAACCAGGAAGCCTTAGGCGAAAATTCGGCCAAACTCGGCGCATTCCTCGAAATTCTCGACGAAGCGCTTGATGATGGGCACCGCATCCTCTGCTTTTCCCAATTTACCACGGTATTGAAGTTAATCCGCGAAGCGCTTGAGGCACGCGACCACGCCTTCTGCTACCTCGACGGAAAAACCCGAAACCGCCAGCAAATCTGCGACCGATTTAACAACGACGAAAACATCCCCGTTTTTTTGATTTCCCTCAAAGCGGGCGGCACGGGCCTAAACCTCACTGGTGCCGACACCGTGGTCCACTATGACCCCTGGTGGAACCCCGCCGTGGAAGCACAGGCAACCGACCGCGCCCACCGTATTGGGCAAAAAAAAGTGGTCACCAGTATCAAACTCATCGCCGCCCAATCCGTCGAAGAAAAAGTCCTCGCGTTACAACAAGCCAAATCGACGCTATTGAGAGACATACTCGATGAAAGCGCCGCCGCGACCTCGAAAGTCAGTCTGTCCGAAATCCGAAATCTCATCAAATAATCAATCCACCTGATTCCTCGCGACCCAATCCGCCGAAGGAAAAGTCCTGCAATTGCAACAAGCCAGAACCTATCTCAAAAACGCGGATGAATGATATTTGTAGCGCCGCAGGGGCAGATGCCAGGCGGTTTTGCCAGCAGATGGGCTACCCGCTCCTCTGCAGCAACCCAACGCAGCAGGGGCTACCGTGCCGCACAAATCCTTCGGACAGAGGCAATTATGAGCTTGAGCGGCGTTCCGCCAGGGCCGCAGGGCTTCCTCCAGCCCTGCAAGCCCCGTCGAGCCTTGCTCAATACACGTATTAGCTCTCTGCGTCATCATCATCGATTTTAGATAGGTTCTGTAGCCCGGTTCTGCTACAAGATACACTCGCAGAAAGAGCCGCCGCGACCTCGAAAGTAGGCCTGTCAGAAACCCAAGACATCATTAACTCGAGAAGCGATCCGAAGAAAGCCACAGAGCAAACAAAGAAAACACAAAACGCGGTTGACGAAAGAAAATGATTTTGTCTAAATCCGCGCTTCCTCAAGGAACAGGCAACACGGCGAGATAGCTCAGTCGGTAGAGCAGAGGACTGAAAATCCTTGTGTCCCCAGTTCGATTCTGGGTCTCGCCACCACTTTTATATTACTGTTAATCAATGACTTAGGATTAACTGTAATATTTAAAATATTACAGTGTTTTTACAAATGTGCCACTTTTGTGCCACTTTTAGGCAGTGGTGAGGCATATTTTCAATATTTTGACGACCTCTATCAATTGGCAACCGATACTGATATTTTTCCCAATGGATATGAGTTACCCATTCAGTCAATCCTTGAGACCTGATTAGCCAGCGATTCGCTCAGGCTACCGACCGTTGTTCATACAAGTGCTTCTGGAAGCCGATAAACATCTCTTTGATAATATCCGTGTTCCCCAGTGCGTCAATGGCACCTGTGACACCTTGGTATTTCAGGTCGATGAGCTGAGGCAACTTATCTTGATCCAATTCTCCCACTCCTTGATTTACGTAATGATCAAGGACAAAGCTCAAAAATTCCTGCTGCTTCTCTTCACCATAGTGAGCGAAAATGAGGTTTTTGCTGGAGTTCACTCGCTCTTCCCGGCTAATCGGTGTCTGGGTATAAGCGACATAAGCCAACACGTCATATAAATCGCTTTTCTCGGCATCGATCACCCGTCTTAAATCGGCCAGTTGATCATTGCCGTAACCTTTCTCGGCGAGGCCTTGGAGCAATTTCCGGCGCGTGTCGGGCCTACTCCAAAGTTTACGCAGTTCGGCTTCATCCTTGAAAAATTCAGGCAGATCGCCGAAGAGTCGATCCATGAACTGGAGGGAGGAAATTGGTTTCCCGTCGGGGCTCCAGAATGAGGTGGCCATCATGTGTTGGATAGTTCGTTCTTTGCCGTCGGCGAGTTTGACCTTGATTTTCTGAGGCAGGGGGTAATCGGGCGGGTCTGTGGTTATGGGTGGTTCAGGGGGCTCGGTAATGATTGGTGGGGGAGGGTCAACTATCACCGGGCCTTCCGGCGGACCGTCCCACTCAGGATCACTGAAATGCTCGTATGCTTTCACGAAATCGTAGATCGTGAAATAGTCCTTGCCATCGAAGAGTCGTGTTCCGCGCCCGATGATCTGTTTGAACTCGATCATTGAGTTGATTGGGCGCATGAGGACGATGTTTCGCACATTTCGTGCATCGACGCCCGTCGAGAGCTTCTGGGAGGTCGTCAGGATTGTTGGGATGGTCTTTTCGTTGTCCTGAAAAGTGCGAAGGTATTGCTCGCCGAGGGCCCCGTCGTTCGCCGTCACGCGGACACAGTAGTAGGGGTCCGAGCCTGCCTTGATCTGGTTGATGAGGTCGCGGACTGCTAGGGCGTGGTCCTGCGTCGCGCAGAACACCAGCGTTTTATGTTTTTGGTCGATGTCCTGCATGAAGATTTCGACACGCTTTTTTTCCCGCTCCTTGATCTCTATGATGCGGTTGAAGTCGGGTTCATAATACCGTTTGCCCTCCTCAACCACGCCCTCGATCACATCGTCATCTGGAGTGTAGATATAATCGTCAATTGTGGTGGCGATTTGTTTGACTTTGAAAGGAGTCAGGTAGCCATCATTGATTCCTTCCTTGAGCGAGTAAATGTACACTGGCTCACCGAAGTAGGCATAAGTGTCGGCGTTGTTCTGACGCTTCGGGGTCGCCGTTAGGCCCAACTGGACCGCTGGTGCGAAGTAATCCATGATGTCACGCCAGTTGCTCTCGTCGTTGGCTCCGCCGCGATGACACTCGTCGATCACGATGAAATCGAAGAAATCGGGCGGATAATCGCCGAAACTCGGTTTGGGATTACCGTCCTCGTCGCGCCCTGTCATAAAAGTTTGGAAAATGGTAAAGAAGACGCTGCCATTTTTTGGCACCCGACCCTTCTTGCGAATTGACTGCGGGTCGATCCTGACAAGCGCATCTTCGGTAAACGCGCTGAAGGCGTTGAAGGCCTGGTCGGCCAGAATATTGCGGTCGGCCAGGAAGAGGATGCGGGGCCTGCGGCTTGGTTCTTGCCCCTCTCCGAGCCCTTGTCGCCAGTCTGTGAGATTCCAGCGGCTTTTGAAGAGTTTCCAGGCGATCTGAAATGCGATGGCCGTTTTGCCCGTGCCGGTGGCGAGCGTGAGCAAAATTCGGTCTTGACCACTAGCCAGGGCATCCAGCGTGTTGGTGATTGCATTATGCTGGTAATAACGGGCCTGCCACTGGCCGCCTTTTTCCTCGAATGGGATGGCCGAAAATCGATTGCGCCAGAATTGTTCCTTTGCCTCGCTATGGCCGAAGGTCGCGTCCCACAACTCAGCCGGTGTCGGGTAGCGGTCGATGTAACCCTCCTCGCCGGTTTGCATGTCCACTCGGTAGATGCCGACGCCGTTGGTGGAGAAAGCGAAACGGATTTGTAGTTTTTGGCTGTATTGCTTTGCCTGGCCGAGACCCTCGGTATCCGCCAGGCTGCTTTTCTTTGCCTCAATCACCGCGAGCTTCTGGTTCTTGTAAACCAATACATAATCGGCGATTTCCTGCTTCGCCCGTGTTCCAGCACCCTGAAGGCGGCCAAGCGTGATAAACTCTCGCCGTACGCGACTGCCGTCGACAACGCCCCAACCCGCCTCTTTGATAGCTGGGTCAATCAGCTCCGCGCGGGTTTCAGCTTCGTTCATCATTCTTTCTCCACGTGTTTATGAGCGCGCTTTCAATTGCCTCGGTTTGAGCACTTTTTTCCCTAACCCTTTGGGTTCCAGGTTTTTGGCCCTGATCCACTTGATTGCATTCACGAACCTGTCCCGATCAATTTTGAGCTTCTTAGGATGCCAGTCCTCGCGTGCTTCTTGGACGATTGCCTCGTCCGATGGCTCGATCCCATCCAGCAATAGGTTATTCCATGCTGCGTGAACAGTCGCGAAAATTTCCGATTGCTGCGTGTTCATCGGGAGCATCAGGGCGATGAGATTCTTAACGTGATCGAGATAGTCACCAAGCGCGTCAGAAGCTTTTTCAATAATGCCATCGAACCCATGTTTCGGTGTGAGTTCGTAACGATCTCCGATCCGTTTGACGGAGAAGTAGCCTGCCTTATTTGCCCGGTGTTCCACTTTTATCAGATGCGGATAATCATTTGGGCCAGCCGCATCCTTGACCGGGTTTCGTCCAAGATGAACTCCGACGTAGGCCTCGACCATATGCGCGATCTTTTCGCCTTTCACATGGCCAAAAACCTCTAAGCGATTATTCGCCTCATGTGCGCGATACGCGATAGCCAGTATGCCCGCATGAAGATCGGTAGAGGTGATGTCCTCGATGGTCGCGGGAAACGGAATCGGGGCAGGTGCCACCATATTAGCCGTCAATTCCCCTTTGAAAGCTTTCTGAAGAATGGACTGTTTGAGTTCGGAAAGAGAGGTGAGTTTTTGCTTATAACTTCTTCCTAGCGAACAAGTGCGTTCGTAAAGTTCGTTTAGGACTGCAACGATCCGTTCCTGCTCGGAAAGGGGAGGCAGGGGCATACGAGAAGACTTGATTGTCTTAAGTATGATTCTCTTGATAGCGGTTCCCGTCATTCGGCCAGTTATCTGCTCAAATCCTTCCTTGCTTTGGATGTAGTAACACAAGTAGGCTGACAATAGGTTCGATGGATTTGGTTTCAATAAACAAACGCTGGACAGCAAGCTGAAGGGTTCATCCAACGTGTTAATCGCAACGTTTCCGGTATTCGCACCATCCTTTGTGAGCAAAACATCACCAAGCTCTGAATTGCAGCGTGGGTATATCTCATTGTGAAAGTCAGTCTCACAGTATTGTACTGTGTCGAGCTTTAGATGTGCAGTTCTGATGTTCTTTGACGTCAGGTAAGGAAATCTGCCTGGCCCAGGTTCAGGATGCAGAACCTGTGGGGAGCGATGAGCACCATCCTGAATCTTAGTACATACCTCAGTTAGCGTGACTACCGGCCACCGTACCTTCACAGTATTCCCCGAATTTCCGCCGCCTTTGGCAGTGTTGGAACTGCGAAACATCCTGTTCAGTTGACTCTCAAACAACTCCTGGGCATTGGCTAGGTTCTTCTTGGCGTTGGCGGTCGCCGTCGCGATTGCCGCGAACGCTTCGTCGAGGATCGCCACGATCCGCTCCTGCTCGTGAAGGGGAGGGAATGAAATCGTGATAGGCGCTAACGACTTTCGCGTGATTTGGGGTTGCGCTGCTCCGGTGATCACCGAAGACAGGTCAATCCCTCCACGAAACAGGTACTCCAAGAAGCGCAGAGAAAGCCCATTTACCTTGGGCCGAATAACCATCGCATTGCCTGTGATCCATGAGGTCGGGTCACTAATGTTTACGCTCCCACAGGTCGCGCCGCGGCATGTTATAAGCAATTGAGGCTCTTCATGGTTGAATTTGTCGTACCGCCCAATAATCCCGTTTGCCCCGAACACCGGGTAATCCCCATCCGAATCCATTTCTTTCTTGGAGATAGTCTTGGGTTGGTATATGTCGCATAATTCTCCGAGCGAATTTGTCGTCCACCCGTCCATCACAGCAACTCCCGAATCTCAGCCAGCACCTTGGCCGTTTCTGTATCCAATGCTGCGATCTCTTCCAGAATTTTTTTCGGTGAGCGGATTGGTTCTTTCTCTGGCGCGTTGGGGTTTTTGGTCGATAGGTCGAAGGTCATCAGGTCTACATCACTTGCATTTATTGTCCACGACTGCTCGGAGTCGGCGAAAGTTTTTTGTAGTTTGATGAACTCGGCGAGGTCGTTGTCGTTGAGCGGGTTGGTTTTGCCGAGACTCCTGCCGGGGTCGAGTTGGTAGTACCAGGTCTTTCTTGTCGGTGCGCCTTTCTCAAAGAAAAGCACCACGGTTTTCACACCTGCGCCGAGGAATGTCTTGGCAGGGCAGTCAAGGATGGTGAACAGGTTGCAGCTTTCGAGCAGTTCCTTACGCAGGGCTTTCGAGGCATTGTCAGAATTGGAGAGGAAAGTGTTCTTAATCACTACAGCCGCCCGGCCCCCAGCCTTGAGGCGCTTGATAAAGTGCTGGAGGAAGAGGAAGGCGGTCTCGCCTGTCTTGATCGGGAAGTTCTGCTGGACCTCCTTGCGCTCTTTTCCGCCGAAAGGTGGATTGGCCAGAATGATGTTGTAGCGGTCCTTTTCCTGAATGTCGGCGAGGTTCTCGGAGAGTGTGTTGGTGTGGATGATGTTGGGCGCTTCGATGCCGTGCAGGATCATGTTCATAATCCCGATGATGTAGGCGAGGGACTTCTTCTCCTTGCCGTAAAAGGTGCGGGTCTGGAGCTTCTTGAGCTTTCCGGTGGTGAGTTTGCCTTTTCTTAAGTAATCGTGGGCCTCGCAGAGGAAGCCCGCCGAGCCACAGGCACCATCGTAGATTGTCTCACCGATCTTTGGGTTGATAACCTTGACCATTGCGCGGATGAGTGGACGCGGCGTATAGTATTCTCCGCCGTTACGCCCGGCGTTGCCCATGTTCTTTATCTTAGCCTCGTAAAGGTGGCTGAGTTCGTGCTTTTCTTCCTGGGAGCGGAAACGGAGGGCGTCCATATACTCCAGAGCGTCGCGAAGTGAGTAGCCGCTCTGGAACCGGTTTTTGATTTCGCCGAAAATCTCACCGATCTTGTATTCAATTGTATCAGGCCCGCTTGCGCGCTCCTTGAAGCCCTTGAGGTAGGGAAACAAGTCGCTGTTGACGAAGTCGATCAGGTCATCGCCAGTCAACGCGCTGTCGTGGTCAAAGGAGCCATCCGGCTTTTTCGGGGCCGCCCAGCTAGACCAGCGATGCGGCTCGTTAATCAGAAAATAGTAGGATTTACCCACGAGTTCAGCTTCCAAAGCTCGCTCGCGATCAAGGTCATCAAGATATTTGAGAAAAAGCATCCATGAAGTCTGCTCGGTATAGTCAAGCTCGGTTGTACACCCGGCCTCCTTCCAGAGAACGTCGTCAATATTTTTAAAAGCTTGCTCGAACATTACACTCTATATCGATCTTATTCTTAGTGGAGAACATATTGCAGACTGTCTATCCTGCTCTTGTTGGGGCACATTGAAAATTTGGCAGAATTTTGCAAGTAAGTTTGTTATTCCCCGGCTGAGAAGAGGATTTTTTCAGTTTCCCGCAATTTACAGCCCATTTCTCAATATAATGCGCGGAAGGGGCATTGGGGAGGGGGATTCGCGTGCCGATTCAGGCAATTTTTCTTTTCCAGACGTTGACGAACATTCCATTTGCCCTTTCAAAGTCCGCTTCAATTTCTGGTATATTTGCGCTGACCTCCTTTATTCGCTCAAGCTCATCTACTAATGGCGAATTGAAAGCTTTTAGCAGAACCTCCGGCTCTAAACCGCAATATTCCAAACAAAATTCAGAATACCCGTCCCAAAAAGATTTTAATCTCTTTAAGAGATATGAAGAATAGACTTCCGATATTGGACTCTCCCCTTGAGAATCCACAAAAACCTTAATCATGTCTAGTTTTGCCAAAATCTCTCTTAAAATGGCAGTTAGGCCCACTACACAACAATCAGCGGCATTCATCCGGTTTGTGAATTTTTCGTCTGTCATCCTGTAGATAAGCATTGGACATGATTTGGCCACAAGGGAGGCTTCCTTTTCATTACCAAGGGCACGGTGCCTCATACATAGTTCAAATCGCCGCTGTGCGTTGAGTTCCGGGTATAATTGGGAGGTAATTCGTTTAAGCTTATTCTTCATCGAAAGTTTCTATTTTTTATTACATTCTCCAATTCGGTTAATCGCATTTGGAATTCCTCAGTTTCAATAGACTTCAAGGCCAATTCCATTATGGATTTTGCTGCGCTTAATCGAATGTTGGCTTTGACCTTGGAATCGGTCATTATTGTGAAAATCGTATTGACTGCTTCGGAGGTCGCGCCCTGGAGATGCGCGACAGCATCGTCCACAACCGCGTGACGCGCCCTACGATAGGTTTCTTTAAAGTCTGGACATTGGAGCCACCTCCAGAGGGTCGAATCGCTCACAGCGATAGATTTGGCCGCCGCTGAAATTGTCGGTTCTCTCAGCAAAGCAGCAATAGCCAACTCCTTTTTCCGGTCCCACTTCGCCCCATGCCCATTTTGCCCAATGTCTTTCATCTGGCATCACCTGGGCTCACAGTTGGAATTGGGGTTTCCAGATTTTCCTTTAGCAAATTTGGTCATTTTTTGATAATTTCCTGTTCAGATCAGATCGGTTTATATTACGAAACATAGCCTTCGACAAGACGGCGGGTGTGGACCTTGCCATTATCGGTTTTGATTTGCAGTTCATATTCGGGAATTCTGCCTTTCCTTGTGTATCCAAGCCATCTCTGGCTGAGAATGGTTCCCTGAGCAAAGACCGTGCCCTTGGTGGCCAAACATAGCTCGACAGAGCCCGTGAGAAGGAAGGACACCCTCTCACCAACCAAGTTGTAGGGATAGCCTTCTTCTCCTGGTATGATGTCGGGGTATTGGCCAGCATCAATGGCTTGCCCGGCTTCCTCTTCATTTAATGCCGAAATAACCTCTGCTTTATGGCGGCGCAATTCCTCAAGAAGGAAATCGGCCAGCGGACCTTCCTGTCTTTTAACTACCAATTTGCTGCCGTTTACTTCCAGGCTCGCCCCAGTGGACAGGACTTCCTCAATGAGATTTTTGGGTTTCATATAGCCTTTTCCCATAATTCCTGGTTTTTAGCCGTCACAACGTCACAACCCGCATCAATACCGGCTTGAGGCCGATTTTCAGCCGTCACATTTGGTTTGGTTGTGACGTTTCCAGATGGGCTTAAATCCGCTTCATTAGTGCGATGTGACGTTGTAACGGCTCCATTAGGGATATATCTGCGGAAGGCATCTAAATAGCTGGTTTTTTTGTATCCCTTTAAATTTTGGTCGCCGATTCGCAGGGTCTGCGATAAAATTCCAAATGGGCGCAATAAGCTTGCCAACTGACGCACAGAAATTGGTTTGCCCTTACGAAAGTCGGACCAGGGGCGTTCTTCTATATCTTTGAGGGTTTCGATCAGGTCTTTGGTAAAAATACGATCCGTTCCCCTTTCTTCAAATATGTCCTTAATGTCCTTTAGTAGGTCTACGCCCCAGGAATCATCCTCAGCTTCATCTCTTGTTAGAACTCGTATTGCTTCTTTTGTTTTTTGGGGCCAATCCCCACCGATTATCTCTGCAATTGCCAGAAGTGGCTCACTATTGTCCCTAGCTCGGTCATTCAATTCTTCTGGAATTTCCGGCTCGATAGTTCTTAAAACTTCCATGTCAAGGTCTTGTGTCCATCTGGTAAGTTTGCGCCTAAATTCCAGAAATTCAGCCTCGGTGCCACGCATCCTTTTTACCCGATCACCGGTTAACTTGCGCACCATAGGGATTTTGATAGACCGATCAGCCAAGGTATTTTTCATTTTGCCAATCAGAGCGATTACTTGGGGGGCAAAGGTGCTAAACTTGCGCGGCTCGTGTTCATCGCCCACCGTTCGGATAACAAAAGCTGAACTCTTTCTGTGCCCACTGTTAATGATGCCCTGAATTTCGTCACCCTTTTTTATGAAAGTGTCCGCCTCATCAATGATAAGGGTAGGCTTCCAAAGCTCTATTGATCGAAATAAAGCAGCAGTTGTGATATTTGACGTTGGTAATGGCTTACAAACCACATTCTGCAACCACTCAAGAACAGTGGTTTTTCCGCACCGCATCAATGGTGATGTGATTGCCAGTTTAGGAAAAATATCGAAAGCTTCGTGTAAATACGTGCAGATCGCCCACAGAGGAATCACATACTCTCCACCATTAGGAAGAATAGCGTGCCGAAGAATGGAACTGACTAGATTGGAAAGAAGAATATCGCCATTAACCGGCTCGGGCCACGGTTCCACCTCCTCAAAAACTAATTTTCTGCCGCTTTCCGGTTTGGTGTTATCACTCTTTGGCCTGAGTTTTTCTACCTCTTTATCTAGTATCGAGTCTCGCAATCCTAGTTGCACTGCCGTCGGCTTCCGTTGAAGTTCATACTCAACAAGGTCGAGTTTCGCCAACTCAGCGATTTTGGCATTTATTGTTTCTAGGGAAGGTTTGGGTTTGTATGCCTTATCAAGAAATTCCTTCACCTTTTTATTGCCCCCAAGTCGCCATAAATCGTTGAAATCGGTAGGGTTTCCAATGGTATCATCGAAAACCGGGACCGCCACTTTCCCCCCAACGGACAGGGCCGCTTCCTTGGCTTTGGTTAAGCCTGGATTGCCTTTGGTATGGGCATCATTATCGGAGGCAACCACAATGGAAACGTCTTGGTATTTCTGCTTTAGGCTTTCCGCTACCGGCTTTAGGTTTCCAATATCAAACGCCACTGCCACGGCCTCGCCGGTGGCTTCATGGATGCTTGCGCCGGTAGCATATCCCTCGGTAATGTAAAGGATTCTGTCAGGCATGCCTATCAAGTGGAAACAACCCTTCTTTTTGCCACCGCAAAGGAATTTTTTTGTTCCATCCGGTATGATGAATTGAAGGCTCGAAAGATTACCCGCAGAATTTTGCACCGGGACAATTAAAGAATCTCGATTTTCACGGATACCGTATGCCTTCACGCCCTTATTTTCGAGGTAGAGATGGTTTTGAATTTCTGAAGCGTTATTCCATATTTCCCCGGCTCGCTTTTGTGCCTCTGCGTGGACCTTGGCCTGCTCCTTATCCCGCAATATTTTTGTTTCTTGAAACTGCTTATTTACGCGGTCGCGCTTTTTTGGTGAAAGCAATTTCTTCTTTATAGAACACCATTTTTCGTGGATATTCCTTTTCCAACAGCCGAAAGCCCCGGCTGGAACTTCGTCATCGAAAAGAACATACCAACCGTTTTCCGATCCCTGTTTGTCACCTTCTATGTGAAACCGATGTAATTGCCCATCGGAAATGATTGGATAACTGGTAACAATCCCAGCCTCTCGCATCGCCTGACGTAATACATTCTCGGCTTCGGAATTAGTCGTAATTGTTAATTCCTGCATGATACACTCTGTTCAGCAAGTGCGTATATTTCTTGCCAGTTGTAACGCACAACTCGGCAATTAATTACAATTTCCTGAAGCGGTATTTCTGGGTTTTTGCCCCAGCGTTTTATGGTTTCGGTGGAAACTCCGAAATACCTTGCTGCGTCTTTACGAGCTGCTAATCCAGCACAAGTTTTGGTTTGTAAGGGTTCCATCATAAGACCCCAAGTTAGAACAAGGAATTATTATGAAGTCGAACTTATCAAGGGGAAAAAAAAGGTGTTACCATTCCCTTATATGTAACCTTCTACATCAGCCTCTAAATCCCTTAGCCTCTTCAAGTGCTTTCATCATAACTTCTTTATCTGAGTTAGCGAGGTATTGTCGCTGTTTCTTCACCGTATCGGGTGTAAATGTAATGCCATACTTCCCATAATTCTTTTGCAATTCCCAGACAATCTCACCGTCTATCATTCCACAGCTTTCTGGGTGTGTTCGGAGGTAAAGAGTGACCAAATCTCGCATACTCATCTTTTCAGGGTCGAGACTTTTTCTTAATTGTATTAAAGCATCTAATACAAAATCTATATGTTCTGCAATAAGTAGTTCAAACACCTCTTTATCTCCATATTTGTCTTCTTTGCTGGCCAAAATCTTAGGATTCCAGGCAACTGCAGTAAGTGTAATTTGTTGAGAAATTGTAGGATCAATATCTGGCCATGATTCAAGAACCTTCATTAATTTCGGGTCAGTATAGGAATGAAGGCCAAAAGAACTTAGAAATTTCTTTTTCTTCCTACCCATTGATACCACCCTCCAATAACGTGAGTTTATTATCTTTTAGGGCATCCCCAAGATTCACGGTCACTCGCTGTTTTTTGTAGCTATACGCATCTCGTGTCATTCGTATGTCGCTGTGGCGAAGCTGGGCGGATGCCATAAAAATCCCCCCTTTACGAAGGATTTCGCTACCGAATTCTTTGCGAAGTGCATGTAATGGTTTCTGGTCGCTGATTCCTTTCGCCCTTAGCCATGCGGTAAGTTTGCGAAAATGGCGATAGCATCGATAATGATGGTAACTGGAAGAATTGAGCTTTGGTTCCACATCACTATTAATTACGAAAATATCTTTGCATCCCGATAAATAATTGCGGAGAAAGTCGATTACAGTCGGATGAATATCTACGGCATCCTCCGAACTCTCCGTCTTCACATCTGTATAGGCGGTGGTTTCCACTCGAATTGTGCAATTGGTAAAATCTACCTGACTCCAGGTAAGGGTATCGATTTCATTTCTCCTCAACCCACCACCGAGAGCAAGAATTAATATTTTGAATTGTTCATGCTTTGATTTGGCATCGGCTATTGCCTTTTTACTTTCCCGAAGTTTGGCAGGATTAATTTTTGGAATCTCAGGACGGAGTTCATTTTTCGCAGATGTCATAAGCCAATCTATCCCTCCCCGTGGAGCAACATTGCTTCGATACCTGATTTTACTTACCCGTTCCAATTGAATATCAGATAGTGGCAGTGGATTCGGCAGGGTAATACCGGAGCCTCTGATTTCGTCAAGAATACCCTGTCCAAAAAGACTTTTGGCATTCCGCAGAATTGAATTGATCGTCCGGCGTGTTCTGGCCTTTTCTTCGGGCGTTGACGCCTTTCCCAATCGTGCTTTTTTCCATAGCTGAACCCTGGGAGCCGTCAATCGTGAAAGTTTTATTGATTCGACTTGTGAAAGCCACTTTTTGTAAGCTTTGCCCTTTGAGTAGGCCATATTCCTCGTTTTATGTATTCCATTAATTTCTGCTGCCAAGGTGCAAAATTTACTGAAATATATATTCAAAGTGTTTTCGTTCCGGGTGCTATGGTTGCGAATTGCTTCAAAAAACTCCCCCAAGGTAGGTTCTCTCATCCTTGGTTCGCCTTTCTGCTTATATTTGGCGAGGGCTTTATCCCAGCCATTTGAGCGGAGGTAGAAATAAATTTCCCTAGCCTTCAATGCGGCTTGATATTTTCGGGTCTCCCCGGTGTTGAACCAATCCCTCCTCTTTAGGTGTCCAATCCTTACGCTAAAGAGGCTTCCAGAGCGTCGGACCACCCTCGATTCCCAAAAACGTGGATCATTTTTTGAAAGTGCTGAATTTTGATTGAAATGTTCCACTAATGTGCCATTTTTCATAACTACTCCTGTTCTAATTCGTTTTAATATTTCAACAATAAATTTCGTTATATACTGATTCAAAGCATATTATGTCAGGACTTTACAGAATTTATTAGAACAAGTCAAAACAAAAGTCAGTAGGACTGAAAATCCTTGTGTCCCCAGTTCGATTCTGGGTCTCGCCACCACTTTTATGTTGTGTGTTTTTAGATTTCGGTGGGGTTTTTTTGGAAATCCTGATGCTTTTGAACCCTTAATTTGTTGGGGTCGGGCTCAGGGAAATCAATTTGGTACCCCCGGAAGGACTCGAACCTTCGACCAAGTGATTAAGAGTCACCTGCTCTGCCAACTGAGCTACGGAGGCTTGTTTGGGTAAAATAAAGTAACTGCCCTTTATTTAAGCGGATTGCGGAACGCCTTTCTTGCATATTTATCCATAAAAGTGTGCCTTAAAGGCTTGGGTGTGTTAAAAATTTTGGGATAAAAAACGGGATAAATAGACGATTGATTTTTAGTCAGCGGCTTTAATTTTCATGTTCAAATGCATACCTCAAGGAATGGCAATAATAAAATATTTTTGATTTTCGAGTGATTCGATCCAAGAGAAATTTGAATGTTTTCCGACACGGCAAGAATGGTGTTTTCCATGTGCGCTTTCGGACCGACAGTAGAGAGAGATTCGAAGGTCCACTGGAAATTTCCAGGAGCGTGAAGCTAGGGATCAAGCGTGGCTGATTTTATTACACGAGATCGGACAAGGGATAGGCCAAGCTCCCGCATTAGGGCGCAACACCTATCCGTCGCTGGGGCAGATCTGCGAAATTTATTTGCAGGGGATTTACGGCATAACTATTCCCTCAATTCCACTTTACGGCAGGCCCAGAGTGTTTTCAGCAAGGCGGCGTGCGGCGCGGGAGAATCTTTGCGGAGAGTTGCATTTGCCGGAATCGAGGGGATTTTTGGGTGTAACCAAGCTGAAAGTACTCAATCCGAACTATTAGGCTTAAACGGGATCAAAGATTTCCAGCCGCGTCCAAGCCCTCCTGACGCGTCAGCCGTTCCATGATATCCTTAATCAGCGTCTGCTGCTTTTCAATCTGTTGTTCCTGCTTTTGGAGTTCATTCAGGAGCATGGGAATCAGCTTATAATACTGAACGGTTTCGACGTCGCCCTCGCTGTTATGCACCACAAGGCCGGGAAAAACCTCGGCCACCTCTTCGGCGATCAGGCCGGGCTGCACTGGGCGAGCACCGTTAGCAAAGGCCTCCGTGTAGCGAAAGGTGACCGGACGAAGCTGCATGAGACCGCTGCTTTTCTCGCCCATATCCTCGATCTCTTCCTTATACCGTCCTGATGAAGAGATCGTTCCGAGCTGACCTGCGGAGTCGATAAAGACGGTGATTCCTCCTGAGTTGACACCGTGGATGCCCGCGATGAAAGTCTCGGCATGCTGATCGCCGATCCGGATAATGTTCGTATCACCTGTAACGCCCGGGTTCCCGATAAAGATATTGTCATTACCGGTAGCAACATTGCCTCCGGCATTGAAACCGAGCGCGATATTATTGGATCCGGTGGTGTTGCTCTGGAGCGCAGCTACCCCACTGGCAGTGTTGTTGGATCCCGTTTCGTTGCTGAAGAGCGCTTGTATCCCGCTGGCGGTGTTTTGGCTGCCTATGGTGTTGCCCAAAAGCGCTTGATCCCCACTGGCGGTGTTACCGTTGCCCGTGGTGTTGCGATTAAGCGCACCTGCTCCACTGGCAGTGTTTTGGATGCCCGTGGTGTTGCTCTGGAGCGCACCTGCCCCACTGGCGGTGTTTCTGATGCCCGAAATGTTGCTCAAGAGTGCACTTGCCCCACTGGCGGTGTTATCGGAACCCGTGGTGTTACTAAAGAGCGCAATTGCCCCATTTGCAGTGTTGTTGCTACCCGTGGTGTTGCCGCCCAGCGCTTGTGTCCCGCTGGCGGTGTTTTGGCTACCTATGGTGTTGCCCAAAAGCGCTTGATCCCCAATGGCGGTGTTTCTGTTGCCCGTGATGTTGCTAAAGAGAGCTTGTACCCCACTGGCGGTGTTTTGGAAGCCCGTGGTGTTGGTGGAGAGCGCATCTTTCCCACTTGCGGTGTTTCTAGTGCCCGTAGTGTTGCTAAAGAGTGCACTTTCTCCACTGGCCGTGTTATCGGAGCCCGTGGTGTTGCTGAAGAGCGCAGTTGACCCACTGGCGGTGTTGTTGCTACCCGCGGTGTTGGTGGCGAGCGCTTGTATCCCGCTGGCGGTGTTTTGGCTTCCCTCGGTGTTGCTCAAGAGCGCTTGATCCCCACTGGCGGTGTTACCGTTGCCCGTGGTGTTGCTAAAGAGCGCACTTACCCCATTGGCGGTGTTTTGGTCGCCAGTGGTGTTGTTGAAGAGCGCAGTTGTCCCACTGGCGGTGTTTCTGCTACCCGTGGTATTTCCAGCTAGCGTGTCTTGACCGAAGGCAGAGTTATCGCTACCAGTCGTATTGCTACCCAACGCATTGCTGCCTCCCGCCGTGTTGTTGATCGGGAAGCTCAGCACCCCCGAAGGACCTGTTGGACCTTGATCTCCTTGCGGCCCGATCGGCCCAACAGCGCCTTGCACTCCAGGTATGCCCTGCGGTCCGGTGGTCCCGGCAGGCCCCGTTGGTCCATCAGTTCCCGTCGGCCCTATGGGTCCCGTTGGTCCGGTGGCCCCTGTAATGCCCTGCGGACCAGTGGATCCTTGCGGACCGGTCGCCCCGTCGGCCCCATTGAGTCCAGGTATGCCCTGCGGTCCGGTGGTCCCGGCAGGCCCTGTTGGTCCATCAGCTCCCGTCGGCCCTATGGGTCCCGTTGGTCCGGTTGCCCCTGCAATACCCTGTGGACCGGTGGATCCTTGAGGACCGGTCGCCCCGTCGGTGCCGTTGAGTCCGGGATCGCCCTGCGGGCCAGTCGGCCCGGCTATTCCCTGATCTCCTTGCGGGCCCGTCGGGCCTGTGGCTCCGGTAGGCCCATCTACACCATCGGCACCGGTGGGTCCCTGCTCGCCTTGCGGCCCCTGTGCCCCCACGGCTCCAATGGTCAGGTCGTATTGGTCCCTATGATTTTGACCGTTACCCGTCGATACCACTAGTCGGAAATCGCCATCAGGCGGCAGCCCCTCGACACTGAAATCGCATGTGATCGTTTGCGGGACTGAAATAAAATCCTCAGTGCATAAGTCAGTGATATCGCTGCCGATAAAGTTCGCATCGCCGAGCGTGACACTCAAAAGCTCAGGGCCAAAGTCCGAATCCTTGTCTTTATCCTGGTCTTCGCCGTTAGCGTCAACCTCCACGACAATCGTCATGGCGAGGAGATCAAAATCCACTGAAACCTCAGTGATATTTACCTTCCCCTCGGACAGGTTGCTTTCTTTTTTTGCAGCCAATGTTTGTGACCCAACTAACGTCAACGACAACAATGACACGACTATTGCGTGGATTAATAACTTCATATTTACTTCCTCTTTTTAACTGATTAGACCGAGATTTCCCAATTGGATATTCATAATCGCTGAAAGTTGATACTTTCGTAATATTTCAATCCAACTTCCTGTTTTCAATTTGAATTGGCAATCTTATTCTTCGTTATTTAACGATTAATTCGACAGTTTTAAAAAAATTATTTCGATATTCGCCTTGTTCGATCAAACCAGCGGGAAATATTCCATCTCTTTAGAAAGGGTAACCAACAGCTAAAATATTCCTATTTTTCGGAAAATAGTTTTAATCACCCTGAATCGTTGGCCATTCGCAATTGCTCTGCTCGGTTATATCACCCGGCCGATCCATTGACCGCTCATGCCCATCAGAGCGGTCAGATTCTCAGGCTTGGCTAACAACTGTTTTTCAAAGCGGCTCATTTCAAAGGTCGAAGCCGCCGGTTGCCAATCGGCACCAACCCCGACAATTTGCCTTATGAGCGGATCAAAGCGCAGGAGCTCTGCATCGTTCGTGTCTTTGTAGCCGGTCAGGCGATTGAAGACAGACTGCCAAAGCAGAGTGGCTATGCCAAGCTGGATATTTTGCCCGCGCGCTCCTTCACCACATTTTTGCTTCCTATTGCAGTCAGCCCGAATGCCTCATCGAGTTCCCGGTAGAGCAACAATCCTGCCTCATTGGTAACCTTCACACCGTGGAACTCCAACTTGATTCGGCGGTTAAACTGAACCCTGAAACTGCTCTTTTTTGCGTCACACATTGAATATTTAGAATTTGCTCGCTATAAGTTTACTTTAAAAACTTATTATTAGTACCTATCTCAATTTCGACGATGATGATGCAGAGAGCAATTACATATTTTGAGCAAGGCGGAGCGGGGCTTGCAGAGATGGAGGAAGCCCTGCTGTATGGTCGGAATGCCGCTCAAAACCATAATTGCCTCTGTCCGAAGAATTTGTGCCGCCTCGCATCCGCTACCGTGGCGCTACAAACATCATTTATCCACGATTTTGAGATAGGTTCTAAAATGAGAATTAGATAAACCGATCGAGTGTGAGCAAAATGGCTATCGATGTTTCAACGGAAATCATTATCAATTGTGGGATTGATAAAGTGTCTGCGTTCTCTGCCGACCCCGACAATGCGCAAAAATGGTATGTCAATATCAGTTCGGTGGAGTGGTGGACATCACCGCCGCTGCGGGTGGGTTCAAAAATTGCATTTATTGCTCATTTTTTTGGACAAAAATTAAGATATACCTACGAGGTAATTGAATATGAGCCGAATCAAAAATTCGTGATGCAAACCTCGCAAGGCCCATTTCCGATGCAAACTTGCTACACATGGGAAGCGTGCGGCAGCGATAGCACCAAGATGATCCTCAGGAATACCGGAATTCCGACGGGTTTTTCGAAAATTATGACACCCTTCATGTCAATCGCGATGAAAAGGGCGAATAAGAAAGATCTCGCATTATTGAAGCAAATTTTAGAGGATAAATAAAACGAAAGAATGAAGGTTAGTTGTGAGTATTCTTGATTTATTCAGGAAGCAGCCAAAACGATTTATTACGGAGGCTGGCCACCAAAAAAACTTGGCTTTTCACCTGAAAACGTCGCCCCAAACGGTTGAGCAACTTCGCAGTTTTGGTGTAACCGACGATTCTCATTTGAAATTGGAGTTTTTCTTTTATACCAACACCATTGAGAAAGCTCAGGGCTTAGCCGAGAAGCTTGAAGCACAAAATTATGTAGTTGAGTATGGAGAATCTGCAGGCAATAAAAAAATTCAAATTATCACCGGCTGGACGACCCCCATTCAGATGACTACTGAAAAAGTTCTCGAATGGACCGGCCTGATGTGTAATCTTGGCTATGAGCATGATTGCGAATTTGACGGATGGGGAACCAACCCCAAACAATAACAAACAATTCCTAAATTAGCGCCGATATAAATATTAAAACTAGATTTACATTACTATTAATTTTACCGTGGTTTCTCCACTCGACTGTAACTGGGGCAATCACGGTTTCTGGAAGTGAGTCAGAGCTTCGGGAATTTATCCACCCCAAGCCGAAATCTCTGCCTAAGCAAAAAGTGAGTCGGCTTAACCTTAAAGGATCTGTCACATATAGTATTGAGCCGCAGGAGTATCATATCGAAGGCGTGGTTTACACCCGTGGGAAAGAATACCAAAAGGTAAAAAATGAGAATTTGAAACTTTTTGAGTCTATAAATAAAATCGTTTTCGAGCTTCCAGGCGCATCGTTTATACCAAGCAATACTTATGCGATTACGAGCGATGATCTGGCATTCTCAGAAATTAAAGAGCTAGAATATCGTGATGGTTTTCGCGTCAAGGCTGTGAACATTAACGATGTCGATACCATCGTTCACCGCCTATCCACCGTGAAGGGTGTTATTGTCAATGAAGTATTCACGATCACCAGAGATTCACCCGATGCATTTTGGGCCAATATCGAAAAAGCTAAAGAGAACCTGAATGACAAAGTGAGATTCTACGAAGAGAGTTTCGGCGTTAAACTCAAACTGATTGCTTTTAAGCCGTATAAGAAGAGAGAAACCCGCAGAAAGAGCAAGGAAGAGGAACTTGAAGAACTAGAGGAATTCGTGATATCAACCCGCAGAAAACGGCCCGAGCGAGTAGATAAAGCGCAAGTGGAAAAGGGGTTTTACGAAAAGATAGTAACCATAGAACTATCAGCCGATTACGAAGTCCATTTCAATGACCCGGCGGCGCAAAATCGTCAATGATGAGTATGAACACTATAGTTTCAGATGGCCATTATCGGTTACTCCATGATCCAGGAACAAAAGAGGAGATTAAGGAAATAACTACACGAATTGAGGAAATTTATCTGCCTAGGATAGAAAAGGCGGGTTTCCTAAGAAAGTATTGGATTCGATGGATGATGAGAAGCGAGATTGAAAACGCGGTAAATGACATCATACCAAAACACGTTCTGTACTTTAAGGAGAGGCCAGATGGAGAAAGCAGGAATGATCCCGACCTGTAATTCGCTGTAACAATTACTGGCGTGCGGCATTGCTGAGACCCGCGAATTTGAGATAGGTTCTATTTAGCAGTTTGGACAGGTTTTCGTGGATTAATTCCATAACCGGGAGTTGCTTGAATAAATCACGAAATCTGGCATTACCCTGAATAGACTCTCGCAATCGCGAACGGAAATCCCCATCCTCCCTTAACCGCCGTTCGCCTCGGTTCCGTTGAGACCTAATTCTTGGGCTATAGTTCTCATTCCTTCGATGACGTTGGAGATGTGTTGGCCGAGTTCTATGCCTAGCTCTTGGGCGCCGACTTGGATGTCCTCGCGGTAGATTGCCTTGGCGAAGGATTTATCTTTGAACTTCTTTTTGACCGATTTCACTTTCAGCGAATGCAGTGATTTATCGGGGCGGACGAGGGCCGAGGCGGTGATGAGGCCGGTCAACTCATCGCAGGCATAGAGGACTTTGGAAAGTTGCGAGTTCCGGGGCACACCGGAGTAGTTGGCGTGGCCGAGAATCGCATCGAGCATGATCTCGGGGTAACCTTGCTCGCGGAGGATGCTTACGCCGACGTAGGGGTGACCATTTTCTCCGAGTGTGGGGTTTTGCTCGTAGTCAAAATCGTGCAAAAGGCCGGTTATTCCCCAAAGTTCCTCCTCCTCTTTGGACACGTCGAAATACCGGGCATACCAGCGCACAGCGGCCTCCACCGAGAGCCCATGTTTCCTCAGACTTTCGCCCTTGGTGTATTGTTGGAGGAGGGCCAGGGCCTCGGTTCGGGTTTTATCCATCACGAAAAGCTCAATGTTGCCAGTGGTGGTGCTGAATCGTCAAGCATCAGTTCCTGGGAGGGGGTCGGGTTGATGGGCAATGCCTCTTTATCAGGGCAATTTCGGTTTAAAAAACAGAATTTTACCCAGAAATGGCATAAAAAGACGAAAAATAATTTGCCTTTGGCTTATGCCGGGGCACAATTTTCATTCCCTTGTCAATTTACGTTACGTGATCGCGAGAGTAAATATTTGCCCAATATCAACCAGCCTGCCAGTTCTAGACTGGCCGGGCCTAAACCGGATACTTTTGCGAGAGGCAAGCAAATCATCTGGAACCGGTCAATGATCCATTGAATATTCCGGTGTCCAGACAAACCAAAACCCATCAACTCAATAATTGAAATTATGGTTATAAAAAAATTAAGGGAATATCTGGACGCCAACTCGGTGAAATATGTGGTTATGAGCCACTCGCCATCCTTCAGCGCCCAGGAAATTGCAGCGATGACCCATATTCCGGGTCGCGAAATGGCCAAGCCGGTCATGGTAAATGTAAAAGGTAAACTGGCTATGGCGGTGCTCCCGGCAAGTTATCACATCGACTTCAATCGACTCGCGCTGGCAATGGGCACGTTCGACGTTTATCTCGCTGCGGAAAGCGAATTCGAAGGCCAGTTTCCCGATTGCGAAGTGGGCGCCATGCCTCCTTTTGGCAATTTATACGGTGTGGATGTATATGTCGCCCAAAGCCTTACCGAGGATGAGGTTATCGCATTCAACGCAGGTTCTCACACTGATCTCGTAAAAATGGCCTACAAGGATTTCGAGCGCCTCGTCGAGCCCAAGATTTTAAGTTTCACCGATCGTCTGGACAAAAAACCTTTTCAAAATCGGGTTTTTGCCTGAATTGAGAGGACGCGGACAAAGGTTCCCGCATCTTGCCGGTAACTGCAGGAGATATTCTCCCGTTCGTTGAACCTATCTAAAATTGGAAAAGCCAGGGGCAAATCACCTCCACCGTCAGTTTCGTTTTCAACTTCATAACCATCACCACCAACTACAGGAAAAAAATTGAGTAAGGAATTTCAGACCAAGGATTTGAGGAATTTCGCGATTGTCGGGCACGGCTCGTCGGGCAAGACAATGTTGGCCGAGGCGATCCTCGCCTGTAGCGATGACATCAGTCGGTTGGGGAACACGGTGAACGGCACCACCGTCTCCGATTACCATGAGGAGGAAAAGAAGCGGCAGATATCCATTCATACCTCGATTTTGCATACCGAATGGCTGGGTAAGAAGCTCAATTTCGCCGATACACCCGGATATCTGGATTTCCTGAGTGATGGCTTGGGTGCCCTCCAGATTTGCGATTTCGCCCTCATCGTCATTCACGCCGGTCAGGGAATCGAGGTCGGGACCAGCAAGATGTGGGATTTTTCCAAGCGTCGCGGAATTCCCAAACTACTGATAATCAATGCCCTTGACAAGGAGCATACGGACTTCGACGCGGTTTTGGAAAATGTCAGGGAGCGATTTGGCCGTAAGGTGTTTCCGATGACGATCCCGATCAACGCCGGAGTGGGTTTCAATCAAGTGTTGGATGTCCTGCGGCGAAAAGTCGTCACCTATCCGGCTGACGGGAGCGGGAAATACACGGAATCTGACCCCTCAGGGGATTGGGCCGAGCTCGTTGAGAAACTCCATCAGGAACTGGTCGAATTCGTGGCCGAGTCTGATGATGCTCTGCTCGAGAAATTTTTTGACGAAGGCGGCCTCTCCGAGGAGGAAATGCGCGCCGGTATGCACGAGGCGGTCAAGAATGAGTCGTTCATCCCGCTTTTTTCGACCGCGGGCGAAACCAATACCGGGGTGGCCCGGTTGATGGATTTTATTGCCAAATTTGGCCACAGTCCCCTCGACCACGGAGTGACCAAAGGCCACGATTCCGGTGGAGCCGAGGTGTCGATCGACCTCGACGACCCGCAGCCGGTGGTCAAGGTTTTCAAAACCGTGAGCGAGGCCCATGTGGGGGATCTTTCCTATTTTCGCATCTTTTCGGGAACGATTAAAAGCGGCCTCGAACTCTACAACAGCGCCCATAACCTGACCGAGCGGGTGGGGCAGATTTTTCTCATGAACGGCAATCGCCGGACCAATGTGGATACCCTCCGCGGTGGAGACATCGGGGCTTTTGTAAAACTTAAAAACACCCATACCGGAGACACCCTCTGCGACCCAAAAAAGGTGGTCGAGTTACCTCGTCCCGAATACCCCAAGCCGAATATCCACGGCGCCCTCGTCCTCAAATCCAAGGGCGATGAGGATAAAATTGCCACCGGTTTGGCGACTCTCCACAAAGAAGACCCCGCATTCCAATACCGTGCCGACCCCGAAATCCGGCAAACCATACTTTCGGGCCAAGGTGAGCTGCACCTCCAGGTCATGATCGAGGCTCTCAAACGGCGTTTCCATGTCGAAATCGAGCTGGTCGAGCCAAAAATCCCCTTTCGCGAGACCATTCGCTCTCCCGGTGCGGCGAAATACCGCCACAAAAAGCAAACCGGTGGGGCCGGGCAATTTGCCGAAGTCTGGATGCGTATCGAGCCCAAACCGAGGGATACCGGGGTCGAGTTTACAAATTCGCTGGTCGGCCAAAATGTGGACCGCGTTTTCGTCCCCTCGGTTGAAAAAGGCGTAAACTCCGCCTGTGTCGAAGGTATCCTCGCCGGTTATCACGTAGTTGACTTAAAGATCGATTTTTACGATGGGAAAATGCACCCCGTGGACTCGAAGGATGTCGCCTTTCAAATCGCCGGCAAACATGCCTTCCGCGATGCCTTCATGAGCGCCAAGCCCTACCTCCTCGAACCCATCTATGACATCCAGATACAGGTCCCCGACGAAAATCTCGGCGATGTCATGGGCGACATTTCGTCGCGCCGAGGCCGCATCCAGGGGATGGACTCCAAAGACGGCTTCCAAATCGTCAACGCCCAGGTCCCTCAAATGGAAATTTACCGTTACTCGACCACCCTGCGCTCCCTAACCGGCGGGCGAGGAATCCACTCCGAGGAATTCAGCCACTACGAACAAATGCAACGCGATTACGAAAGAAAAGTAATCGAGAAATCCAAAAAAGAAAAAGACGGGTAAGCGACCACATCCCGTCGGCCAAAGAGCCAGCCAGAGGCAGAAATACACCACCAGGCAGCCATCAGCGTGCCAAAAAATAAGCAAAAGCCCGCAGGCAAGAAAATCAGGTTTAGCCGATACCAATTAGCGCGCACACAATAACCCCCTAAAAAAAGCAACCAGACCGATATCAGCAACACCGACGCTTCACCAATAAAGTATCAACATGGCTTTTTTGAAGTCCTCCTACGATATGTTAGTAATACCTCTCAGATATCTAGGTCAGAGATCATGAAAAAACGAACAAATGACATTGCTGGACTCCCTTTTTCAGGGGTTCTTTTAGCATGCGGGATCGGGGTTTTTATGATTCATCCGGTCCAGGCTATATTACCAACAGACCTTGCGCAGGAAGCCAATGCCCCCTCTTCTAGCGTCCCTACAGATCAAATTGCCTTTGTATCTACGCGAAGTGGCAATGATGAGATATGGGTGATAGATGAAGAAGGCTCAAATCTTAAGCAGGTGACGTTCACAGGTCGCACATGGCAAGGCGAATATGCACCCGATTGGTCGCCCGATGGGCAACATATAGCTTTTACTACCTATCGGTTTGGAGGCTGGAAAATCGCTGTGATGAGGGCCGACGGGTCGAATATCAGTAGGCTGACACAAAACCCGGTATCGGTTTATGAGGATTCCCCGCGCTGGTCATTTGATGGATCGAAGATCGCCTTCGTCAAGTACCGCGTGAAGCCTGGCATCTACATCATGGACGCGGACGGTACGAATCAACAGAGATTGACCGATAACAGCAAAGATCGTTATCAAGAAATGACGGCCCAACCCTTCTGGGTGCCAGATAGCAGCGGATTGTTGTATGTATCGAAAGAGGTGGGAAATTATGAGATTTTTCGCATGGATCTAGACGATTTACATCGTGAGAGGCTTACGAATGATGCTGGAACCGACCTAGCCCCCACGATGTCGCCAAACGGAAAAGAGATTACCTTCTATTCCAATAGGGCCGGGACTTTTGAGGTGTATGTGATGCAAGCTGATGGAACGAATGCAAAGCGGCTCACTTTCAGCGAGGAGAACCCACGTGAATACAGAGTGCAGGAGACGTTTCTCAAACTGGGGATCTCCTGGTCACCAGATGGCCGCCGTCTTGCGTATGTGGTTTACCAGAATGGGCAAAGCGACATCTACGTGATGGACGCCAACGGAGAAAACCAGCGACGGTTGACTGATAACACGGCCCTGGACAGCGCCCCGCAGTGGCGACCTCGCTAGTGTAAGTTTCGCTGCCCTTACTATCTAACCATTCCAGGATAGTATTCCACCGCCTTCATGTGGCGTCCCTGCGCAATCGGAAACTATGGCGGCACCCCTTAAAATCGGTTCAATTGGGGGAGGTATTTTTTTTCGTTTTCTTCTACGGATTTTGGGGGAATTTTGGGTGTTAATTTTGGGATTGCCAGTTGGGGTAAGTCTGGGGAATTGAGGGCCGGAAGATTGTTTGTGAGGTTATTATCGGTGAAGGTGGGCAAGATGCCACTGACGGCATTTGTGAAAGCGGCCGTGGCGGGGGCTGCCAGAATAGTGGAACTTAAAAAGGGGTTATTGCCTTCCTGCAGCCACGCAAAGGACAGCCCTTCCGTTAATTTCATGGAAGAACCGGGGGCGGTAATCGTGGGTTCGGCGTTTGCTCCGGCAGAGGTATTGGCAAGTGAAGATGCAGAAAAGTTGAAATCGCCGAGTTGATTGTCCGCAAAATCGAATTGCGCCAAAAAAGGGTTGGTTGCTGCGGCACCGATTCCAATATCCATTTCGGATTTCTGCGGATTCCTGTTTTGCTCGGGCGTGATTTTGCCCAATGCCTCTGAAATAAATTTTTCCTCCATCGCCCTCAGGGGGTCGGTGGGAGCGGTATTGGCGAGGCCGGAAATTTCGGGTCTATGGTCGGAAGGGTCAAGCGGGTTTTCCGCATCCGACTCGTCAAATGAATCCTTTTTTGCCTGATCGATGGTGGCTTTTTCCTCGTCTTCCTCAATCTGCTCCCGCAGCCGCTCCGCCACATACCGGTCGACGAGGTTTAAATCTCCCGACAGATTTTTTAGCTTATCCTTCTCCTCATCGGTCAACTCCTGTTCGCCGGAAAGCTTCCGAACACTGTCAACCAGCCAATTCCGCTTGCGATCCTCCTCGGCCTCCTTCTCCTTTTTCTCGGCCTCAGTGAGACCGGCTGAGGGGCTTGATCCGCCCATATATTCAGGTTGTTGCAGGCCGCCAAAGTTCGGATTCACACCCAGCGAGTCCTTCAAATCCTCGTTTCCAGTCTTTTCCCCCTGCTTTTTCAACCTCCCAAGATCCTCGCGGGCCATATTCTTAAATTCATCACCTTTATCCTCCGTCTTCTCCTCTTCAGCCGTGAGGTTTGCCCCGGTAGTCATTACGAAAAGGCTCAAGCAACCCAAGGCCGCAACCGAAGATCGGGCTGCCCGCCGAGGTCCGCCAATATTTGAGAAAACCGTCATGTTTGTTATCAAGGAAAGATTTGCCAGCCGTATTTTCCGTTAAACCAACCCGCCGGTACTCAGGAAAATGCCCTTCAGGTTCATTTCGAGCGCTTTGGGGTTGGGGGAGAAAGCGAGCCCGTCCTGCTTGGATATTTTACCTGCCTTAATGAGGCGATAAAGATCTGCGTTGAAGGACTTGGAACCGGAATCTTTACCCGCCTCGATGACGGCCGGGATTTTTTCGTAAGATCCTTCCTCAATCACTTTTTTCGCCAATGAATCGACTATGAACAACTCGATAACCGGCACCCGCCCATTTCCCTCGATCGACGGCACGAGCCGTTGGCTGACGGTGGCCCGCAAGGCCCCGGCTATCTGCCGCCGCATACCGATTTGTTGTTCGGGGGGGAAAAACTCGAAAAGCCGCTGGATGGCCTGTTGGGCATTGGATGAGTGCAAGGTTCCAAAAACGAGGTGGCCGGTTTCCGCAGCCGACAGGGCAGTGGTAAAGGTCACCTTGTCACGCATTTCCCCAATCAGGATGATATCGGGGTCCTGCCGTAAAACCGCCTTCATGCCGAGTTCAAAGGTCGGCGCATCGATCCCCACTTCGCGTTGGTTGAATACCGATTTGACATCGGTGTAGTTAAACTCGATGGGATCTTCCAGAGTGACCACATGCTTGTCCTTGTGGTGGTTGATCCAGTTGAGCATGGCGGCCATGGTCGAGCTTTTACCGGAACCGGTGGCTCCGCAAATGAGCAGAATACCGTCTTTATGTCCGCAGAGGTTTGTCAGGCTGCCCCCGTCGTGGCCAAGTTGGTCAAAGGTCGGCGGCTGGTCCTTGATATGGCGAAAAACCATGCTGATCGTCCCCCGCTGGTGGAAGCCATTTACGCGAAACCGCCCCAATTCCTCCAAGGCGTAGGCATAGTCCACCTGGTATTCATCATGCCATTGCTGGATAAACATCTTGGGACAGGTGGAAAAAATGAAGTCCTCGATCAAGGATTCCTGCAGGGGGTCCATATCGACGGCCTGCAGGTTGCCATGCAAACGCAGAAAGGCGGGTTTGTCCGATTTTATATGAATATCGCTGGCGCCGTTTTCGACGGCCAACTGCAAGAGGCTGTTAAAGGTGTCAATACTTTCACTCATATCATTATCCCGGCTACCGGTTGTTTAATTTTTGTTGGCAATAATAGGGTTTGCAATAAAACACGATGGTTCATCAACTATTGTTACAATAGACAATCAGCAGGCTACTTCATAATGACCACCAAGACAACATCATTTTCCGGCGTTTTAACCGCCTTGGTCACCCCCATGAATAATGGGGAAGTCAGCCTCGATGATCTGGCAAAACTCGTTGAATACCAGATTGATCAAGGTATCGATGGAGTCGTCCCCGCCGGAACCACCGGGGAATCGCCCACCCTCAGCCACCGGGAGCACGGGGAGGTCATCCGCTGTGTTGTCGAAACTGCCGCCGGCCGTGTGCCGGTCGTTGCCGGGGCCGGTTCCAACGCCACCTCCGAAGCTGTTTCGCTCACCCGCAAGGCCCACGAGGCGGGGGTCGATGGCATGTTGCAGGTCACGCCCTACTACAACAAACCCACTCAGGAGGGGCTTTTCGAGCATTTTAGCGCGGTCGCCGAGGTGACGGATAAACCCATTGTCCTCTACTCGATTCCCGGCCGCTGTGTGGTCGATATCGGTGTCGATACCGTCGTCCGCCTACGGACCAAATATCCGCATATCAACGCCATCAAGGAGGCCGGTGGCGACTGCGATCGGGTGGCCGAACTGCGACTCGCTCTGGGCGACGACCTCACCATTCTCAGTGGTGACGACAGCCTCACGCTGCCCTTTATGGCCTCGGGCGCAAAAGGAGTTATCAGCGTGGTATCGAATCTGGTGGTAAAAGAGATGGTAGCTCTGACCCGTGCGGCATTGGAGAACGATCTGGAGTCGGCACGCGATTTACATCTCAAATTATATCCGCTGGCCAAGATACTTTTTTGCGAGCCCAACCCGGTCCCCGTCAAAGCGGCCATGCACCGAGCGGGTATTATTGGAAGCCCGGAAGTCCGGCTGCCCCTGACACCCTTAACCGCCCCAAATCGGGAACGGCTCTTCGAAATTCTCGATACCCTCGGTTATTGACGCTTTTTGTTTCACTTTTCCCAAATTTCATCACGCCATGACTCTAAAAATATTGCTCAACGGCTGCAATGGCCGCATGGGCCGGGCAATTTCCGGTATCGCCTCCCAACAGGGGGCCGAGATCGCATTTCCGGTTGATGTCGGTGATGACCCCGCCGCCGGTATCGAGGGATGCGATGTGGTGGTCGATTTCAGCCTGCCTACGGCTACCCTTTCGCTGATACAACTGGCATCGGGGGCCAATAAGCCTGTCGTCATCGGCACCACCGGCCATACCCCGGAGCAACGGGAGCAAATTTTGATTGAGGCCAGTTCCCTGCCGGTTGTTTGGGCCAATAATTTTTCGGTTGGAGTCAATTTGCTTTTTTACCTGACCCAAAAAGCCGCCTCGATACTGGATTCCTCCTATAATCCCGAGATTGTTGAAATGCACCACCGCCACAAAGTGGATGCCCCCAGCGGGACTGCCGTGCGGCTCCTCGAAATCGTCCGCCGGGCCCGCGCGCTGGAACCCGGTTGCGAGCAGCATGGCCGTGAGGGCGTCACAGGAGCGCGACCGGAGGGCCAAATCGGCGTGCACGCCCTGCGCGGTGGCGATGTTGTAGGCGAGCATACCGTTCATTTTGCGGGAGAGGGGGAGCGTATCGAACTCTCCCACCGGGCTTCGGATCGCAGCATATTTGCCCAAGGCGCTCTTCGCGCCGCCCATTGGGTGCTTTCCCAGCCTCCCGGTCTCTACGACATGCAGGATGTCCTTGGCCTTAAATAATTTAAGCAAACCTCACCATGATTGTTTCCCTCGAAGGCATTTTAACGGAGGTCAACCCACTTTTGGCCACCATTGAGGCAAATGGCCTGGGCTACGAAGTGCACCTGCCCCTGCCTACCATGGAGCAGCTGCCGCCAGTTGGCTGTAAAGTGAAGCTCTTTACCCAAGCCGTTTATCGGGAGGACTCACAGACCCTCTACGGATTTCACAAACAATCGGATCGCGAATTTTTCCGACTGTTGGTGGAAAAGGTTTCCGGTATCGGACCAAAAATCGCGCTCAGGATCATGAGCAGACTCTCTGTCACGGTGCTGAAGTCCGCCATTGGCGCCGCCGATGTCGCCCTGCTCTCGAAATGTCCCGGGATCGGCAAGAAAACCGCCGAGCGCCTGGTGATCGAACTCAAGGACAAAGTCGGGGCAGAATTTTCCGTGGAATCTAAAACACCCTTTATCCAGGGAACTTCTGCCTCTGCCCTGACCGATGCGGATACCCGAATTCAAGATGCCGTGGCCGCCCTAATGACCCTCGGTTACAAAGCCCCCGATGCCGATAAAGCCGTCCGCAAAATGATGAGCAAACTCCCCCCCGACGCCCCCACCGAAGACCTGATCAAAGGCGCTTTGAGTTGATGGGCTATTTTAGCGTGGGAAGTAGAAATTGGCTAATTCTGTTCGGTAGGATTGGTCTCTGGAATCTCTGGGGATGACTCGGCCTGATCGGGAGAGGGTGGGCTCCTCGAAAATCGGGAAGTTGCGGTTCCGGAGCATCATTTGCATTTGGAGAGCATGGGAGATGGAGGTGTTATCTATCCGATCGACCTGACCGAGCAACATATCCGGTTTATTGAAAAAGTGAACTGTGGCCGTAAACGCGTTAGAATCCGCATCGGTTGGTTCCAGAGTCAACCCCTTGAAATCGGGCAAATTGACAAAGTGGGCGGGATTAACCGCTCTCCTGACTTGGCGGGGAGATTTCGGGGGGGTTATTGCATTCGTTTTTACCAAGGGAAGGTCCAGCGGAGGAGGTGTTTGGGTAATATTCGCAGTTGTCAGGTATTGGTCGTCGTTATCGGAAAAAAACGGAGTCAGCACGACAAAAGCGAGGACGAAGCAGGCCGCGGCCATTCCGAATTGGGCCAGATAGTAAATTTTCATGCCCAACTGCCCACGGCTGGTTCTCGATTGACGGGAGTCGGCCCTGCAACCGATCAGGGCTGCGCAGGAGGCATTGTGCAGGCGGCGGTAGAAGACAAATTCAGCACGCCGTTCAAAACTGGACTCCAATTCGGCCTTGAGAACCTCATGGTCCTCGGCGGTAAGTTCGTTGTCCAGATATGAATTTACAAGTTCTTCAAATCTATCGTCCGTCATGCAAAGTCGCTCCCAATTTTTTCTCTCAAGCTCTCACGGGCTCTGGCAATACGGCTTTTTACCGTGCCTATACTGATTTCGAGGTGCTGGGCGATTTCCTCGTAGGTCATGCTTTGAACGATCCGCAGGGTCAGGATTTCGTAATGCTTTTCGTTCAGTTCGGGCAGGCATTCGCTCACCCGGTCGACCAGCTCTAGGGTCGCGGTCACCTGTCCGGGATCCTCCCCCTCGGCCGGCAAAATATCGACCAGGGTGATGTCACCCTCGTGGCTGATACTCTGATCGAGCGAGAATGAAGCGTCCCGTTTGCGGCGCCACCAATACCAGTATTTATTATGGGCCAGGTTCGTCGCGATCTGGAATAACCAGGTGGAAAACGATGAATCTCCCCGGAACTTATCCAGCCCTCTGTGAGCCCGCACAAAAGCGTCCTGAGTCACCTCCTCGGCGTCCTGCCGATTCTTCAACAACTGCAGGACACGCGAAAAAATGCGGTCCCAATAGCGGCTGACAATATCGTCAAATGCCGCCTGGTCTCCGTTTTTGAAGCGTGCCACCAACATTTTGTCGAGGGCGATTTCTTTAGCTTTTGATGCCATTCGTGTATAACTTTTCTTTTAGGAGCGTTGAAAAAAGGAAAATGTTCCCCCTGTTCAACTATTTTTTAAGACGTCTCAGAACTGAAAAGTATTCAAAAATAATCAAATAAACCCAAAAAAAGACGATTTTATCCCCATTCGGGCGGATCCTGGTCGGTAGTGAAACAAGCCAAAAAGCCGCCAATCCGGTGGTTTCATCGATTATTTTGAGGTCATTGGGGGTTAGTCGCCTTTTTCAATTTGCAAACAATGAAACACGTCGGGGACAAAATCGTTGACAACTAATAGGTGCGGGCTTTCCTTGGCCCATTCTGCTTACCCAACCAGCGGGCCAAGCGGGTCGGTAGCTCAATGGTAGAGCAGTGGCCTTTTAAGCCATTGGTTCTGGGTTCGATCCCCAGCCGACCCACCATAAAATCTGTTAAGTTGTCCCCATATGAGAGGTGATCACCAACAAGTGACATACCTTCCCAAAGTGCGAATTCCAAAGATGCAATCACATAGTCACGCATGAAGAAAGAAAGTTTCGGATTTCATCCGCAGATTACCCAGATAACCGCCGATTAAGAAAGAATTTAATAATGAATATACCGAATGCTAAGAGTTGACGATTTTAACATTTAAATTTCAATTTAATTTTAGTAAATATTCCGTATCTTGTTTTCAACAATAGGTTAATGTACAAATAAGGAGTGCTACTTACTGACTATAAAATTCGCTAATTGCATTTAGCATCTCCTCGATCCCATCTGTGTTAATCTGTGTAATCTGTGGTTAAAAAATATTGAAATAATGAATAAGCAAACCGCAGAGTTTTCTTACAGAAAAATGGCTTTGGAAGAACCTTTTCGGTTGTTTTTTCCGATAGGTGTGGCGGTGTCTGTCTTGGGGGTTGGTCTCTGGCCGTTATACCATGCGGGAGTTATCGAAAATTATCCGGGGTTCAGTCATGCACGGTTGATGTCGGCGGGTTTTTTTGGAGCCTTTATCATCGGATTTTTGAGTACTGCGGTGCCCCGGATGTTGAGCGCCCCAAATTTAAAACCGCCCGAGGTGCTTATTTTGGCCGGATTTCATCTGATAACCTGTGTTTTTTACGCGTTTGGGAAATTGCCCTATGGTGATGGCAGTTTTCTCGTTACGCTCCTGCTGCTGCGCCTCTTTTTGTTTAAAAGATTTTCCAAGAGGCAGGATATGCCGCCCCCGGGGATTATTTTGGCTATGGCAGGTTACTCGATGGCCATCGGTGGTTGCATAATTTTTCTTCTCAACAGTGTATTCGGACTCGGTTTTAACTTCCACAGAATCGCACAACTGTTTCTGTACGAAGGGTTCATCCTTTGTCCAATCCTCGGTGTGGCGCCATTTATTTTTCCGGGTTTTGGCGCCGGATTACCCAACCGGCACAATTTCCCCGAGAGCCGCAGTCCCGTCTCGGCCTGGCGGTCCAAGGCATGGATAGCGGGGGTGGTGGCGTTGCTTTTGGTGGCCTCCTATTTCATCGAAGGGCTGGGCTGGGTCAGGATCGGCAGTGGTTTGCGTTTGGCAGTGGTGATTATTTACATAATCATCGAAATTCCCATTCGTTTTCCGGTCAAATCATCGGGGAGTCTTGCGCGGCTGTTGCAAACCGGGATGCTTTGCCTGGCGGCGTGGCTGATTGCTGTCCTGATATGGCCCGGTTATCGGGTTGCCCTCGACCATTTGCTGTTTATCGGCGGTTTTTCCCTGATTATCATCGGGGTGGCATCGCGGGTGGTGTTGGGTCACAGCGGCCAAGGCCATCGATTGCGCAGCCGGGTGATTTCTGTCTGGATAATCCTTTTTCTGCTCCTGACCGCGATGGTTTCCCGAATTACGGCCGATTTTTTGCCGGAAATACGCGCCTCGCACCTCGATTACGCTGCAATTGGGTGGTTTTTGGGCATTGGCCTGTGGGCGTGGGCGATATTACCGGGGGTGCGAAAACCGGATTTGGATGATTGATTGAGTTAAAAAAGCGGGGATCGGCCCTCAATCATTCGCGCTTCCGCTGGCTCGGAGTAACCGCTCGTTGATGACTGCTCCGAGGCCGGATTCCGGGGCCAATTCTATGAAAATCTGGTTGAAATTCATTCGATCCACCTTGTGCAAAAGATCGTAGAGGTTGCGGGCAGCCTCCTCAACATCCCCGTCCTCAGTCAGCCAGAAAAACCTTATTTTGGCGGCGGAGTCTGTGAAATCCGGTCGTTCTGTCGGTTTTTGAAAGGCGATAAATGCGATTTTTTCGTTGGTTAAAGCCTCATCGCGACAAAATTCATGTAAATGTGGTCGGATGGCCAAGGGGGTTCGTGGGCTGTAATGCCGGTGCATGAGGCCGGGAGAAGGCATGCCTTTGGATACCGGCGCGGGTATTTCAGGCATCGATTGCGTCTTAACAAGGATTTCGATACCAAGGACTTCCGAGATTTGCCACCCAGAAATGGCGCCCGGTCGCAAAATAGCTGGCCCGAGGGGGTCACAAAGGTCGAGCACGGTTGATTCCAGACCGATTTCGCAGGGGCCACCGTCGAGAATAAATTCCAGATTCTCTCCCAAGGCCTCCAAGACATGTTCGGGCCGGGTTGGGCTGAGGTAGCCAAAGGGGTTTGCACTGGGGGCGGCGAGTGGCAAGTTGCATTTAATCAACAACTTACGCATAACAGGATGTCGTGGCATACGAATGGCCACAGTTTCCAACCCCGCGGTAACCAGAGCCGGGACGATGCTTTGCTTGGGCAACACAAAAGTCAGCGGGCCGGGCCAAAAGGCATGAGCGAGCAATTCCGCCCAATCATTCCATGCAGCCAGCGATTTTGCCCCGATCAAATCGTGAATATGGATGATGAGCGGATCAATAAGTGGGCGGCCCTTGATCTCAAAAATCCTGCCGCAGGCAGCTTCATCCAAGGCATGCGCGGCGAGACCGTAAACGGTTTCCGTGGGGACCGCAATTATGCCCCCCTCCGCCAAAATTCTGGCGGCTCGATCGAGGTCCTCCGCCCCGGGCCCATATATTTTGGTCACCCTGATTAAGTTTGGATTGGCTCGCTAAATCCGCCGGAGAAAACGCCAATCCATAACCCCTTATCCTCCTGAATCTTGTGGTGATGGCTCGCATTCCCCCGCACGCCGTTTTCGGCAAAAAGCGGAGGGAAATTACGTTGTTAAACGAGATCCCTCTCAATGCATAATCAGCATATTTCGGGAGCGTTTGATCATCTTCGTTATGTGCCGTTGTTGTTTGGCTGAAAGTCCGGTGATGCGTCGGGGCAAAATTTTGCCTGTTCCCGTTACAAAACGAGAGAGCGAAGCGGCGTCCGTATATTCAAAATCACTCGGGTTTCTTGAGCGTCCCGGTGTTGTGGAAGTTTCCGTTGTAGTTGGCATGGGGGTGGAAAAAAGACTTTCCGGCGACAAAGGCAAGCGAAATTTTCAACTCATTCGAGTGCCCTTGGCAGAAAGGCGGTTTTTCCTGAAAACCACCTGGAAAGCGTATTATGAGGGCATTCGCCTCGTTTGGAGGCCACTTTATGGAACAATTTTCGCCCGACAGAGCCACCCCCTACGGCATCGCTGCAACCGTTATTTTTCACGGAAAAAATACCCGGTAAAATCGAGGCCACTTTTAGGTTGCGTTCCTTGCGATTTTCCCTACTTTTTCAAGCTGTAAATTTGAACTCCCCAAAATTATTTAACATATTGATGAACGGAATATTGTGAATTTGTCTGTGCCAGCGTTTGTTTTCGCCGCGAACTGTTGCGAAAATGATGCGGGAAATCAGGAACTTTCAATCAACTTTTTTAAACCATTCGAACGATCATGCAGATGAAAAAAACCAAAACTGCGAACCCCAATCCCCACTCCATGAAAATTGACCTGTCGATGCCCCCTCCTACCGGATCCCACGGCTTCGGATTTTTTCGGCCAATAATGGTTCTCGGTGCCACCTCCGCGTTGCTCCTCTGCGGCACCCTGGGGCACGCCCAGGAGGAGGACATCACCTATCAGGGCCCCTTCCCCGCCATCGCCGGTGAAGCTCCCGCAACTGCCCGAGCCGCAGTGGCCAGCGGTAAACGTTTCGACATCAATGCCGTCGTCGTCACCGGGGACCGCATCCCCGTTTACAGTTTGGACAATTGGGAGAGCTACGAAAACAACGCCCTTTACGAGCCCATGTCGGAGGCCGACATCGAGGCTTACCGCCAGCGGCTCCTCAAGGATTTGCAGGACCAGGGCTATCTCTTCGCCACCGTCAATGTTTACCGCCCCTCCCTCAAACTCGGCTTCCTCAAGCTCCGGGTGCATGTTGGGCAAAAGGGCGAGGTAACCGTCATCGGAAATCGGTGGACCTCCGCCGAGCAGGTTCTCGAATCGGTCGAGTGGGAAACGGGCGGGGCATTCAACTACCGCAGCCTCTACCAAGACCTTTTCTCCCTCAACCTGCGGCCCCGTGTCGATGTCGAGACCAACCTCAAGCCACGCGTAAATGCAGACGGCCAACGGGTGGTCGATATCGAATTCGATGTCAAGGACCGCTTCCCCCTCCACATGGCCTGGAGCATGTCCAACTCCGGCACCCAGGAGACCAGCGACTGGCGCTCCCGCCTCACCGCACAGCTCATCAACCTGCTCAAACGGGATGAAATTTTCACCCTCGAATGGTTTACCGATCCGATTAATCTCTCGTCTGTGGTCGCCATTTCCGGGAGCTACTACATGCCCCTGGGCGAGAAATGGGGCATCACCGGGTTTGCCGGATTTTCCCGCAGCGAGCTGGATGAAATCATCCCGGCCCTCGATATCACGGGCAAGGGCAGCTACTACGGCTTGCAGCTCAACCGCAAGCTCAAGGACACGGAAGCCTACAGCATGGACCTCTCGTTCGGCTGGGTTTTCCAGGAATCGCAAAATATCAACCAACTTTCCGATGGTGTCGTCATCGCGGACCGCACCGTGCAGTTGAGCATGCCCCGCATCACCATCGGCTATGCGGCCAAGCAATATGACAAATTCGCGGGTCGCAATGTCATCAACAATACCCTCATGTTCAGCCTTGGTGAGCAACTTGGTTCGACCGGAGATGGCGATGCCAGCGCCCAGAACCCGGGGGCAGAAGGCACCGTCTTCATCGACCGCTTTTCATTCGCCCGCTTCCAGAAACTCTTTCGGCCAGAAAGTAAATTTGGCCAATGGAGCCTCTTTACCCGCCTCGAAGTCCAGGCCACCAACGACTCCGTGCCCTCCGCCCTCTACAAAAGCGTCGGCGGTCACGACAGTGTGCGCGGCTACCGCGAAAGAGCCCAAGTGGGTGATTACGGGATCAGCTCGACCGTCGAGTTACGCACCCCCCTCTTCGAGAATTTCCTCCCCCGCCTCAAGCGCGACCCCGAATACCTCAAGGAAAACCCCAACGACTGGGCCATGCACCGCGCACAGTTCGTCATGTTTTACGATTACGGCTGGGTCGCCTACCACCAACCCCTGCCCGGGCAGGATGACGATACCACCATTGCCAGCTTCGGCCTAGGCATGCGCATGGGGCTGACCAAATACTCCCAATTACGATTTGATTACGGTTTTCAACTTCAGAACATCGCCGAGACCGATGAAGCCGGGCGCGCCCACTTCTCCGTCCAACTCCAATACTGATCTAACCCGATTTATTGGACGCCCGGAGAACTCTGAAACTTGGCCAAACCAAAATCAAACCTAACCAAACCACCCCCGCCCCAACTCCGCCTCGTAAAACAGACAGACGGTAAAAAAGCACACGCCCTCCCCAGGGCATAACCACCACCAGAATTTAACACAGTTACCACACACATACACACACAGATTTTTCACTTCCAAATATGAAGTTCTTGAACGCGCATAAAGAAATGAATATAACAAATCCCCCTCGCAAAAAGGTCGAGCGAAGGAAAAAGGCGCCACCGCCGCTCAGGGTTCACCCCCTCCAGCGACTCGGCGCCTTCACTACGAGTGCCATCATGGCATTTTACCCCTTCGCCAGTTACTCGAACCCCGCTCTGCCAACCGGTGCTGACGTCATTCACGGCGGTGTCACCATTGGCGACGATGGCCAGATCATGAATATTGATCAGACCACCAATGCCGCCATAGTCAACTGGCAGAGCTTTAACATCGGCCTCGAAAACTCCGTTATCATCAGTCAGCCCGCAGACACATCCACCCTCCTATCGCGCGTTATGGGGGGAGATGTCTCCGAAATTCTGGGCAGCCTGCAGGCAAACGGCCACTTCTACCTCGTCAACCCCGCAGGTATCTACTTTGGCCAGGATGCCACCATCGATACCGGGGCTCTCATAGCCTCCACATTCGACATCACCGATGCCGACTTCCTCGCCGGGCGCAATATCTTCTCCGGTAATTCAGATGCCTCCATCACCAACGAAGGCATTATCCGGGTAGATGACTTTGCCACCCTTTTGGCAAAATTCATCACCAACGCAGGCTCGATCACCGCAGAAGGCGGCACTGTGGCCCTCGGGGCGCGAGAAACCACCTTCGACTTCGATAGCGCAGGCGGCTCAAAAATCACCATCGATGTCTCCGGCCTGACCGGCGGCGACGTCATCAACACCGGCTACATCGACACCTCCGGCACCGTCAACGGCGACGGCGGCGCGGTGATTTTAGAAGGCGACCGTGTCGGGCAGTTCGGAGAAGTCCATGCCGACGGCGCGGGTGGCGGCCACGGCGGAAACATCGTTTTCAACGCCGACAGTGTTATTGATATTGGGGCGGATAGCCTCACCACAGCCAACGCCGGGGACAATGGAGACGGGGGCGAAGTAATAGCATTTACTCCAGGAATCGCCTTATTTCGAAGTGGAGCGGAGATTGAGGCGCGCGGGGGTTCTGCTTCTGGCGATGGTGGCTACGTGGAAGTTTCCGGCCTGGACTACGTTGAAGTTGAAGGCAGCGTTACTACCCTTGCCCAAAATGGGAACCACGGGACATTCCTTATCGACCCCGGAGATATCGATATTAGCAATGCTATGGCGGATTCCGAAATTACACCGGCGACTCCGTTCCAACCGATAAGCGCTAATACTGCAACATCCATTCTTAGCGAGGGAACTCTGGTGACCGCACTTCAAGGTGGTAATGTAGTTATTGACACCGCCAACGCGGGGGCGGCTGTGGATGGAGTTGGCACCGGTATAATAACCTTTGCTACCGATTTTAATTTTAATACTATCGGAACCGGGAAAACGCTGACCCTCAATGCGGACGATGACATTATTGTCACAGGCGCTATCAATCAAGGCGGAGGCACCGATGATCAACTCAGCCTTATCTTCAATGCAGATGACGATATTTTTATTAACAACACCATACTTCTGGATGCCGACACAGACGGTACGCTGACCATGAGCGCTGGTTTGGTCACGGCCACGGGCCAGGTCACTGGAGCAGGGGCGTTGACTCTTGGCGCTGGCGCGCTGGGGGTAACCGCAGACACAAGCATCAATCTCACAGGTGCTATAACTGCTGGGACGACCACTCTTACCATGAACGGTACTGGTGGTATTACGCTAAGCAATGCCGGTAATACTTTTGGAAATATAGATTTAGTTGGGGCTAACGTATCTTCCCTCAACCTCGTTGAAAATGCCGCCATAACGCAAGGCGGGGACTGGGATGTGACTGGCGCGACAACCATTAATTCCACAGGCAATGCCATTACTTTGACGACCGCCGGAAATACATTCGGCGATCTGACTGTTACCGGCGGTACCGTTCAGATCACAGAAGCGGCCGCCATTACCAACGGCGGGGCGTGGACCACCACCGGCACAACGACTTTAAACGCCGGGGCAAATGCGATTACACTGAATAATACGGGAAATTCTCTTGGAAATATCGCCATTGGTTCAACTCCCTCCTCTGTGACGATTACTGAGGACGATGCCATCACGCAGGCATCAGCCTGGGAACTGGGCGCCGCTCCTTTGACCGTATCAGCCCAAAATAGTAAAGCGATTACCCTCACCACGGCGACCAATACATTTGGCGATCTAACAGTAACTGGCGGAACGGTCCAGATTACGGAAGATGCCTCTATTACCGATAGTGGCGCTTGGACAACCGGCACGACAACTTTGATCGCCGGGGGAAATGCCACCGATGATATTCTTTTGGACCTTGGAACTCACGCTCTCGGCACCGTCAATGCCAGCGGAGCCAGAAATGTGACGATTGGTGAAACTGGTGATGTTGCGGTCGGCGTGATATCGGCCACGACTACCGTCAACCTGGATAGCAGTTCTGGTGCCATTACTGACGCCGATGGGACTAACGACATCACGGCAGCCAATTTGATTGCTGATTCTGTAACCGGAGTTAGCCTGGATACGACGGTTGCGAATCTTGAGGCTCGCGCCACCGGGGCGGGCAATATCGATATATCGGAGAACAACGGCCTCATCATCGGTGACATTAGCGCCAATGTGGGTGTCTCCACCTTCAACGGCACCATCGATATCACCGCTGGCGGTGCCATTACCATAAATGAAGCCATCAGCTCCGCCACAGGTAATGATCTTACCACCCTAATCGCCACAGACCTCGTTTTCGGTGCCGGATCGATCACCACCGGTGCAGGGGGCATCACCATCGAGCCAGTCGGAGCAAGCACCCTGGGGCTCGGTGGCGGAGCCGGAGCGTTTAACCTTACTGATGCTGATTTCGGCAAGCTCACCACTTCCGGTGTGCTCACCTTGGGTGATGCCACTAATACTACCGCCGTCACCATCAGCGGTGTCAACAATCCGGCTGGCATAACGGGCGATATCGCCGTTATAGGAAATTCCATTTCAGTGACAGCGATGGATTTCTCAGGAAACGACGTTATACTCATTGCCGATAGCGGCGCCATCACTGATGGTGGCGCTGCCGAAGCCGACGTTACCGCAACAAGCGTCATACTCTCCGCCACTGGAGCCATTGGAACTTCGGGTAATTTTCTCGATCTTGTGGTTACTAACCTCGCCGCCGAGTCCACCGGCACTGGCGATATCTTCTTATCCGATACCGGCGGCATGTCCATCGGCAATCTCACTATTGCCGGCACCAACCGCGCCGGGGTCAATACCAAAGCCAGCAATATCGAGATCACCGACACGGCGGCGATTAATATCAACAGCGAAGTTAATGCCCGTTCAGACGGCGATGTTACTATTTTAACTACCTCAGGCAATATCACCCTGTCTGCCGATGTCATTAGCACCAATGCAAACGCAGGTAACTTAGGCGATGGCATCGGTGAGATTACAATCAGCGCAGCCGTCGGCGGGGCAGGCAGTATTGTCGATGGCACTGGTCAGATAAAGGCTACCGGTGCCTCCGGCTCGGCTCGGCTACTAGCCGGAACGGCCATCGGCGCCACCGGTGCTGCTAATCGCATCGAAACCAATGTTGTAAACCTTGCCGCCGATGCGGATGGCGGTGGAGTCTTCATCAACGAAGCCAACGCCCTTAATATCACCACCGTCGCCACCGCCACGACTACTCTTTTTGGCACAAACACAGTCGGCATCACCGCCTCCGCTGGCGCCGACATCGAAGTCGTCACCACCGCGACAGGCGCCATCACCGTTTCGCAGGCGATAACTACCCTAACAACTGGCGACATTTTCCTGGAAGCCAATGAGACGGCTGAAGGCACTGCTACCGATTCCAATCTTGCTATCAATGCCAATATCTCAACCGGAACCGGCGACATTGCGCTCCGTTCGGACGATAACATCACCAATGGCGGCGGCGATGTCCTTGCCACCACCGATGGCTCAGGGACTCTCGAATTGAGCGCGGATGCTTCCATCGGTCTTACGGCCACACCGATCGATATTGACGTCGATACAGTGGCCGCCACCGCCGGAACCGGTGTATTCCTCAACCAGAAGACGACCCCCGCTCAGGCCGGTCTTGATGTGGGCGACCTTTCCGGAAAGGCTATCGGCTTGACCGGCATTACCACGACCAACGGTGATATCGAAATTACCGTGCGGGAAGGCTTTTTCACCTTGGCGACCGGAATAGATTTGAATGCCAATGGAACCGACGGCGACATATTCGTTCACCTGGTCGATACGGGCGGGGGAAATAATGACGACATTACTCTTGGCGGCACAGTCAGCGCCTCTGACGACATAACCTTGGATGCCAGCCAGGACATTCTGCAGGTATCAGCCACCGAATACATCATCGGAAATGCCATTGCGCTTATTGCAGGCGCGAATATCGGCGGCAGTGCGGCGGGTGCCGCCATTGACCTGCGAGCCGATGGCACGGCAACTACCTCTGGGGTGGCCGCTTCCTTTGCCAACACAGGCGATGGCAACGCCTTCATCAACCAGGATGCTGGCGGGGGCACGCTTTACGTAGGTATTGAGACTGCAGGAAGCACCGGCGTGGGAGTGCCTAACCTCATTACAGCGAGCACCCTCAGCAACATCGCTGCGGGAGCCGCCAACAACGGCTCGATTACCCTAACCAGCGAAGCCGATAATATTATCATTTCACCAGATAACTTTATCGATGCGCAAGGTACAGGCACGGTAACCGTAACTGCTGGCACCGACGGCACCGAGGCCAATATTGATGCCAATGTTGACAGTGAGGCAAATGAGTCTGCAATTTTGACAGAAGGCGGCACGATTTCACTGGCTGCTACCGGCTCTGTCACAGTAAGCACGAACCGAATCGTGCGTAGCCACAACGGAGTTGGCGGCGCTGCTGGAGTCATTACCATCATCGCCGATTCGGATAATGATGACGCCTCCGGGGCTGATGACTTTAACTTGGCCAATGGAGCGGATGTCGATGCGGATTCTACCGCCGGAGCCGACGCCAATATCAGCATCACAGCGGCTGACGTTACATTGGATGGAGCCTCGGGGGGTGACATCAATGTTGGCGATGCCATTATCTCTCTTATTCCCAACACATCCGGTGCTGGCGGCGACCGCACGGTCTCTTTGGGCGGAGCCGGACTTGAGTTCAATATATCCCAAGCCGAGCTCGCTTCATTGAATACGACATCGGCTGCCGGGTTTGGAGTTGTCATCGGGTCCACCACAACCGCTGACGGCATAAGGGTTGACGCCAATGTCGGGTCCACCACCTATGGCAATCTCACCCTTATATCCGCCGGGGTAATCAACGACAGCGGAGCCTTTACCATTACCGAAGCGGACGTCCTCACCCTCGATTCGGCCACCGGCATCTTGGGTTCCAGCAACACCATCGCCCTCGGGGCGGGAGGCACCGCCAGCGGTCTCCGCATAAATGCAGGCACTCTCGCCGCGCGCACACGCACATCGGGTGATATTTTCCTTGTCGAATTAAATGACGTCACGGTCGGCACATCCGAACTCCTCGGCACCAACTTCAGCGGCATCCTCACGGTTGCCAATGGCGATATCGGCCTGGAGATCGATACTTCCGACGGTGCTGGAACAAACAGGGTACTTACCGTCAACGACCCCATTACGGCCAATGGGGCGGGTGTCATCGACATCGACGCCCTGCGCGATGGCATTATCCAGCAGGCGGATAATTCGGGCACCATCAGTTCCACTACGGGTAATATTACCATAACCTACGGTGATATCAGTGAAGCCATCACCTTGAACACATTTCTGATTTCCGAAGTGAGCACCAACCAGGCTGGTGGCGGCGGTGATGTGACACTCAACATGCGGGCCAATACGGTGGACAACAACCTCGGCCTCCTAAATGTCAAGGCGGACGCCCTGACCCTTGACACCACTGGCGCAACCACCTCGCAATTCGGCGTGGGCGGCGATGATATTGAGCTCGATATCACGACCATCTCCGCCACCACGATCGGCCAGCTTGATATCACCAATACAAGCGACCTCACGATCGGCCCTATTACCACTACAAACGGTGGCGTCACCGTTACACTCGGGACGAACAACGCCCTCACCATCGGTGGCGCAATCGTAGTGTTTGCCGGTTCCGATTTTGTTGGCACAGCGGATGATTTCGACATTACCTCTACAGTTACCACAAGCGGTGCCGGTAATATCACCTTGCAGCCTGTTTCTGCGGGTCGCGACATCAATCTAGGGCATGCGGGCACCCCCGGGGATCTCGATCTAACAGCGGTGGAACTACTATTACTGCGCACTGGTGCTGCCGCCACCCTGACCATTGGCAATGCCGCAGCCGGAGATATCACCGTCGGGCCAAATGACATCGATTTCGCCACTGCCGACGGTAACGAAGCGACACGGAATTACAACCTCACCCTTAACGGCAGCAATATGGCTTCCGGTTCCGTCCTCACCTTGCAGACAGGCCGGACGCTAGACCTCAACCTTACAGGGGCGCTTACCGACACTAATGCAGGGGCGAATAACTTCGCATTTGCCACTGCGGCCGCCGCTACCGGAACAGATACGGGAACCGTCACCATCGATGCCGTGGGCGGAGTTGGATCGACCGATGCGATCGAAATTCTCACTGGCACGGGCGTTAACGGCAATTCATTGACACTCTCAGTGGCAAACCAGGATGTCGCCAGTTCCTCCAGTAATGTGCAAGTGATTTCAGACGGTACGGTTTCTATTAATGGGATCAATAATGCCGATCAGGGGAACATAAGCGTCACGGCCGAAACCGCAATAATCGCTACGGACGATATTCAGACCGGTTCGGGCACAATTACTCTCACCGCAACCGACGACGGTGGAGACGACGACGACATAACAGTTAATACAGGGGTAGTTCTAAAATCTGATTCTGGAGCAATCACTCTCAACGCCGGTAGTAATATTGTGCTCAATACCGGATCCCTTATCCAGACCGGAGATAGTGGGCTTATAACTCTGGCGGCCGATTTCGACAACGATAATAGTCCAGCCGCCGTCACTATGAACGGGACTGCGTTGGTCAACCAGATCGGCAATGGCGACATCACCGTTACCGCTGAAGATCTCGTTCAGGTAACCAACCTCTTTGCGGGACCGGATTCCACGGTGACGGTGACCTCCGTTTCCTTAAATATCACAGACTTCGACGCGGCAACCGGCAATGACATCATCGGTGGCACAGTCACCTTGAGCGCTGCAACCGGTATCGGTGCAACTGGCGCGGCAGCCAGCCTCGAAGTAGATGCTACTACTCTTACGGCCACCAACGCTACCTCCGGCGGGGTTTTCCTCAACGCCCTCGGTTCCGGTGGGATGGGGACCACTATCGCCGCCAATACCGCTGGTAATGTCGAGCTTCTGGCAGATGAGGATTTGGCCCTGACCAGCGTAACTGCGGCCAATGGTACTATAGTAGTCAACACGACCGGAGGCATCACTTCTGCCACGGTTAACACCGCTACGGCTGGCGACACCATCAGCCTGACCGCTGGAAACGGAAACCTCGTGGCCACCAATGTCGATACCAATGGCGCAGGCTCCGATATTACTCTGGTTGCGAGCAACGGCGGCGTCACTGCCACCAATGTTGACGCCCAGGCAGGTGGAGCCATTTCCATAACCTCTAACAACGGGGACATTACGATGACACTCGTTAATACCGCCAATGGAACACTCTCCGCCACCGCCAACAGCGGCTCCATCTCGGCGGTCAATGTCGATACTGGCACTGCGGGCAATACCATCGCCCTTACAACCAATGGCACGGGTGATATCAGCGTGGGTGATGCCGGTGTGACTGCCGTCGGCGCCACTTCTGTTAATATAACGGCGGCTGGCTCGCTCCTTTCCACTACCGATAATGCCGTCGCAGATGTTACGACAGGCGCCGCCGGAACAACCACTGTTATCGCCGGACAAAGCATTGGCGCAACCGGCACCGCAGTCGATTTCTCCACCGGGGCCGCTGGCAACCTTTCCCTCACGGCCAGCAACGGGGGCGCTTACGCCGATGTGCTGGGTAGTGGGATCACCACTAACCTCACTAATGTCGATGCTGGCACCGAAGCCCAGATAGGCGCTTCCGACGATAATGCAGCCGGGGGCGTACTAACACTGAATATTACAGATATCGACGCACCCATCGCCACTATTACGGGTACCGCTGATAACGAAGACGTTGCCGTCACCTTGGCTGCCGGGTTCACCAACAGCCTGGGGAGCCTGACATTTAATGTTCTGGATACCGGCACCATCACACTCGGCCAGACCGTTGGCGCCCTTGGGGCCATCTCGGTCACGACCGCAACCGGCGCCATCTCAGTAACCGCCGATATTACAGGCCAGGACACGGTCACATTCGATAACACCGGCGCGGGCGCCATTAACATCGCCACGGCAAACATCTCCGGAGTGAACGGCGTCACCTTCAGCGACGATGTTACCCTCAACGGGAATACGGCCCTTGCGGTGACAAGCTCGCTGGGTAACATTACCTTTGCAGGAGATATTAGCGCGGACGCTGCCACCGATGCGGATGACGATCTCACGCTGACCGCCTCGAACGGCACGGTATCCGTGGACCGGATCGGGGGTGTTGCCGGACGGCAACTCAATGACCTCACGATAACGGCTGACAAGGTGGAGCTTGGCGATGATATAAACACGGAAAATGCGGCCGATACCGGTGATATTTCGATCACCGCTGCGGGAGGGATCACCCTGACTGCCAACATTATTATCGATACCGATGCCAACAACGACGAAGCCGCCGGTTCCGTTACCATAATCGGACCTGTGGACAGTGACACTACGGCTGCTCGCACTCTGACAATCAATGCCAACACCGGCACGGGCACTGGCGGCGCGGTCGATCTCGGCACACTCGGCGGCGGCAGCGCGCTCGGCAGCTTACTCATCAATACCAGTGGCGGCGCTGTTGGAACTGGAGGCGCCATCACCCTTAACGGTGACATCACAAGCGTTGGAGCAATTGACTTCGACAACGCCGGAGCGATAAATTTGGCCATAACCCTCGGCGCCGATGTGTCCATCACCACAACGAACGCGGCGGTCGATATGGGCACCGCAAGTTTGGATCTGGTTGACGGGGCTTTTAACCTGAGCCTCGCCACCGGTTCCGGCGCTATCGATCTCGGCACAATCGGCGGGGGCACGAATCTTCTCTCCTTGACAGTAACCTCGACAGGGGAGACCGATGTGTTTGGCAACATAACGACCACAACCGGCGGGATAGACTTCGGCGGAGCGACCAATGTGGACATCGACGGGGTGCGCACACTGGCTGCCTCGACCGGTGATATTTTACTGGATGGCGGCGATGTTGGGTTCAACACCGCCAACACGGACACTTTGGAAGTTGACACAACCGGCGGCAACGTGGCCCTTGGGTCGGTCGGTCAAGCCGATCCTCTTGGCACCCTCAATGTCGATCTCAACGGCGGCGGAGTGCTCACACTGGGTGGTAGTATATCCACCGACGGAGCTGGCGGAGTTTTGCTCGATGGCGCACCCAATATCCAGTTGGTCAATGCTGTTACCATCAACGCAGATGGTGCCAATAATGACGGACCGATCACATTTGGTGCCTCCAGCACAGTGGCGGGGCCGCATACCTTGGCTTTGGCCGCTGGAACCTCTACTCTGGCTTTGGATAATGTCGATGTGGACACGCTGACATTAACCAGCGGCACCACGATTACTTTGAACGGCGACATTACCACAGTTGGAACTGCGGTGAACTTTTCGAATTTGGCAGCTGTTACGCTGGGAGGAGACGTCACCATCACCACCGGCGGCGGTAATGTGACAACGACAGCGGAGAATATCAACGGGATCTTCGATTTGACGATCAACGCGGGCACCGGCACGGTTTCGCTGAATAATTTGGGTAATACGGCGGATCTGACGGGAGTAACCATTACCGGCGCAACGGTGACTACCGGAAGCATCGAAACGGTGGGCGCTGCAGACGCCGACGGGGGCGATGTGGCCCTCACCAGCACGAGCGGAGCCACCACCACGGGCGCGATTACCACCACGGGCGGCACAAACGGTGGCGACGCAGGACAGGCTGCCGGTAATGTGACGCTGAACTCGGCGGGAGCTATCACCGTGGCCACTGGCATTACCGCTGACGGTAGCGCAGGAGCAGCCGGTGGAGCCGGTGGAGGAGGCGGCATCATCGCAGCCACGGGCGCGGGAACGGTTACCCTGAATGCAGTATCATCCGATGGCGGCGCAGGAAATGCCGCAGGCAACGGCGGCACAGCTGGTTCGTTGACGGCCTCCTCGACTTCCGGAGACATTGTCGTAACCACAGTGAGCCTGGATGGCGGCGCAAACGCTGCTGCCGGTGATGGCGGGGCACTTTCCCTCACCGCCAACAATGGAACTATTACTCTTACCTCCGCCAGTAGTGTGGGGGGCGCAGGCACGACCGATGGCGATGGCGGCAATCTGACAATCAGCTCCGGACAGGGCGCGACTCTGAGCGGTAACCTGGACACAGGCGACGCGACCACGGTGAATGCAGGTGATGTGGCCGTAACTGGCCCATTAACCCTCGGAACGGCCGTTGTTATAACCACCACAGGCACCACATCCGACGGTTCGATCACCTTCAATAATGAGGTAAACGGCGCTTTTGATCTCACTTTGACCGCAGATGACGGCACCATCACGGTGGGCGACATCGGGCAGGATACGGCGGTGACTAGCTTTACGGTATCGGCGGGCACTGTAGCCAGCGTGACGAACCTGGGCGGAGACATCACGACGAGCACCGGGGTTTTGGCATTGAACCGCGACGGAATCACTCTGCAGGACAGCGTCACGCTGACCAGCACGGGTTCGACTATCTCCCTGAACGATGTGACCGGGGCGAACCAGAGTCTGACCACGGATTCGAGCGGGACCACGATGTTCGACACGGTGGCCAATGTAGCCAATCTCTCAGCCACAGCCGGGGACACGTTAACCTTTGATGAAGCAGTCACGGCGACCGGCAGCATCACCGCCACGACCGACGCAACCAGCGCTGGCATCGTCCTGACGGCGACTAACGGGGATCTGACGGCGGGCGGCAATATCACGCTTACTGCGCAGGGAGCTTTGACCCAGAACACCGGTGCGGTGATCGATGCGAGCAGCGGAGTGGTGCGCCTGACGGGCAACTCGGATAATGCCGCACAAGACGAGGATTTGAATGTGGGCGCCCAGATACTGGGCACGGAGGTATTCCTGGATTCTGGGACGGCTGCCGCTGCGGAAGTGAATATCAATTTCAACCCCAATAACACGGCGGGCTCGGTCCGCACAGATGGGGAAGTGGCCTTCGCCGCTGGCATCGACCTGACCTCCCTGACCGACATCTTTTTCGACGAGACGGTCGATGTGGGAGTCGGAACCACCACGATCACGAGCACCACGGGCAATGTGACCTTTAACAGTACCGTAGACGCCACCGCCGATGCCACTGCTGCGGATCTCGCCGTCTCTGCCAATGCGGGAACGGTGGCGTTTAATTCCACCGTCGGCGCCACCCGACAGGGCCGCGCCCTCACCGTCGACGCCAATGTAATCCGCCTCGGCGGCGATATCACCACGGAATTCAACGGAACCGCAGGCAACGTCGATCTGGACGCGGAAAGCAGCATTATACTGGATGCCAACGTTACCATCGATACCGAGGGTGATAACAGCGCCACTGCGGGGTCGGTGACCATCTCCGGCCCCGTTGACAGTGATGCCACAGCGCGGGCTCTGGCGATCAATACGGATGCGGCCACCGACGCTGCGATCACGATTGAAGATGGCGTGGGCACTGGCAACGGAATGGGTGCGATCACCTTGACGGCGGGCACCTCTACGGTGAGTTTACAAGAGGTATCGGCGACAGGACTTACTGTGGCTTCTGCCAGTGGCGGGATTACTTTAAATGGAGATGTCGCAACCACGACGGGCGGGATCGACTTCAATGGCGGAGCCACCGATGGGGCAATCACCGTTGCGGGAGATGTTACCCTATCCTCGACCAGCGGCGCGATCGATATCGCCGCTGCGGCCAACAATATTAATAGCAGTGTGGCGAATACGAATAATCTGACGATCCGGTCGCAGAACGGAGCGATCAGCCTGGATCAGGTCGGCGCGACGGCTTTTAACAGCGTGACCATAGCCACCACCACCGCGGCGACCACGCTCAACGCGGCAATTTCGGCCGAGAACAATATCGATCTGAGCGGAGCGACCAATGTTGACCTGGCCACCGCCGGTATCGCGATTACCTCCGACTCCGGAAATATTCTCCTCAACGGCGGGGATGTAGCAGGAAACCAAGCCCTTACCCTTACGGCGACACAGGGCGATGTCCTCCTTGATACCATCGGGGCGAACCTTACCGGTCTTACGGTTGCCGCCGCGGGCACAGTCTTTCTCGACGGGAACCTCACAGTCGCCTCCGGCGGGATCGATTTTTCCGGCGCTAGAAATGTCGTCCTACAGGACAATGTAACTTTTACCGGTACCAATTCTGCCCTTACTTTCGGCACCAACTCCGATGTCACGGGCGCATTTGCACTCACGCTCACGCCGGGCAACAGCACCACCACCATCGATAATGTGGATGTGAACTCGGTTGTTTTCACAGCGGGCACTGATAGTGTAACCCTCAATGGCGACATTATCACCGCTGGCACCGCGGTCGATTTCAGCGGTATTGATGACGGCAATGACATTACGTTGGCGGCGGACGCATCCATAAGCACCAACGGCGGTAATGTGACGGCCGTAGCCGAAGATTTTAACGGCGGCTTTGATTTGACGATCGACGCCGGTTCCGGCACGGTTTCGGTTCGCAATATCGGCGATACTGGCGATTTGACAGGAGTCGACATCACCGGCGGGACGGTGACCACTGGCTCGATCTCTACTGTGGGCGCTGCAGATACCGACGGGGGCAACATATCAGTTACGTCCACCATCGGTGACCTCACCACGAGTGGACTCACTACGAGCGGCGGCACTAATGGAGGCAACGCGGGCCAGAATGCGGGCGACGTCACCATAAATTCGGCAGGAGCCTTTACGATAACCAATACCGGGATCACTGCCAATGGCACGAGTGGCGCTGCGGCCACAAATTTGGGTGGCGCGGGCGGCAATATCAGCGTCACATCTGCGGGTTCCTCTACATTTCTCGCAGTATCAGCCGTCGGCGGAAACGGCCTGACTACTGGCGCGGGCGGCGCTGCTGGTTCACTTACCGCGCAATCCACGGCTGGCAACTTGACCTTCACGAATATTGATCTCAATGGCGGCACTTCTGGTTCCGGCACCGGCGGCGCGGGCGGGGCCTTGAATCTGACTGCCGATAGCGGAACAGTCACCTTGACCACTGCTGACACTATCGGTGGCACGGGCGGTACGGGCACAGGCGGCGCGGGCGGCACGCAATCAATTTCCTCCACCGAGACGACCCTGGGCGGTAATTTGAATTCCGATGGCGGGGCTGGCACCACGGCAGTTGGCGTAGGCGGAGATGTGACTTTTACCGGACCGGTGACATTAGGCGCAGGGGTAGCTATCGATACTCGCGGCGGGGGTGCCAATGACGCCGTGGCCAACAATGATGGCGATATCAGCATAACCGGCGCGGTAAACGACGACGGCGTCGGTCGTGCCTTAACTCTAACGGCCGATGACGGCACAGTAACGCTGGGCGATATCGGGCAAACCTTGAACATTGCGGCATTGACGGTTTCAGCCGGCGAAGGTGTCACCGTTTTGGGTGGCGACGTTACTACGACGGCAGCTCTTACGCTTGATCGCAACGGCATCGTCCTGACTGAGGACATCCTCCTGACGGCGGGTGGGGGTCTTATTATCGACAACGTCACCGACGGCGGGGGGCATACCCTTGGCCTCACGGCCGCCACCACTTTGACAGCAGGTAGTTTTTCCAATGTCGCCAACCTGACCACGACAAGCGCGGGAGCCACCTTCAATGGAGCAATCACTTCCAATGGCGATATCACGCTCGATGTGACCGGAGACACCAATGACCTCACCATCGGATCGACCGTTGACAGCAATGGCGGCGACATTCAGCTACGGGCCGATGCGGGTGTCATCATCAACGCTGCCGTGACCAGTAATGGCGGCACGCTTTTGGTTATCGCAGATGACGACGGGGACAATACAGCCGAGGATTTGACCGTAAATTCTACCCTGCGCGCGGCGACAGTGACTCTTACGGGCGAGGATTCAACCAACGCCCCGGACGTCATTTTTACTGCGGACCCCGATAATATCTTTGGCAGCATCACGGTGACAGGCGCGGCCGATCTGCAGGCAAATGTTACGGCCCTCGACGATGTGACCTTCAATGACGACCTCACTATCAATGATGCCAATCGCACGGTGACGAGTTCGCAGGGGGACATTACTTTCGGCCTTTCTTCGGCTGATACAGTGAATAGCGCGGCGGGCGAAGTTCGCGGCCTCACTGCTACGGCAAACCAGGGAACAGTTACCTTCGCCGGCAGTGTAGGCACGACGGATGCTCTGGCCAGCCTTGATGTCAATGCGGTCCGAGCCAACCTCGGCTCAACAGCGGCTATTACAATACAGACCGACGGCGGCGCGACTGCCGATATCGATTTTACCGACACCCCCGACGTCACATTGGTGCAGAACGTGACTTTCGACACGGAAACAGGCGATAATCAGGCAGCGGGTGACGTGTTATTCGGACCGGGATCGACCCTTAACTCGGGCGCTACAGTGCGCGTCGCCGCAATCAATGTGGCCAGTGTAGGCAATGCCTCCGGAAATGTCTCTCTGGGCACGGTAGGCAACGCAAGCGCAGTCAACGGTTTAACCATTACAAATGAAGGCGCCACCGACGGAACCATCACACTTTCCGGCGACATCACCTCGGATCTGGCTGTTACCCTGGGTAATGGATCCGCCAACAATATCGATTTGGCAGCTGACGTTACCATCTCGACCAGCAACGACGCTGTGATCATTGGAAATGCCGCTGCCGATACGCTCGACGGGGCGTTCAACCTGCGGGTCAGCTCCGGCACTGGCGGAATCTCACTGGGCACGATCGGCGGAGCGGCAGGTTTGTCGTCCCTCGAATTCGATGCCTCCGGCATTACGGGTATTTTTGGCAACATCAACACAACCGGGACCCAGGACTTTAGCGGCGCCAACGATGTCGATATCGACGGTGCCCGCACCCTCACCGCCTCGACCGGAGATATTTTACTCAGTGGTGGCGCAGTTGATGCCAACAATGCCGCTGGCGATACCCTGACTGTCACCACCACTACGGGCGGCGATATTGTATTGGGTCCGGTTGGGCAGAATGCAAGGTTGGACAGTGTCACCGCAAATCTCACCGGCGGCACGCTCACCCTGCAAGGAAATATCTCAACCGATGCCGCTGCGGGTGTTAATTTCAGCGCTGCCGAGACCATCCAGCTTGCAGGGAATATCACCCTCGATTCCGACGGCACCGCAGATGGAGCCATCAATTTGGGCAATATTTCTGGACCCAACAACCTCATCCTCACCGCCAATACCGGCGCGGTCACCATCAACGATGCCGATATCGCCTCACTCACCGTCAACGGCGGAGGCGTGCGCACCATCGCGGGCACGGTCGCAACCACCGATGAGGTGGCCATCACGGGAACCGCAGTAACGGTTAATGCCGCCGGTTCCGTAAATGCCGGTGACACCGTCGGTCTAACAACCACGGCGGGTGATCTTACTATCACAGCGGGCAGCAGTGTTTCCGGGGTAAATGGTGTTACTCTTGCGGCCACAAATGCCGCCGCCGCTGTTCTGACAGTTACGGTGGCTGGCGATGTGGCCAGCAGCACGGGCACAATCGACATCGATGCGACGCAGAACAACAACGGCAACGGTGTCACGATTGATATCGATGGCGAATTGAATGCCTCGACCGTCACAGTGGACGCCAGCAATACGGCCGGAGGAGATGCCGCAGCCATAACCCTTGCCGGGAGCAACAATTTGGGCGGACTTGACATCGATACCGTAAATGCCGGTGGCGGCACGGAGACCATCACGGTAGACGGGGCGATCACGGCAGCAGGCCCTGTATCGCTTAATACGTCACTCGCCGGCGGCGCGGAAACCATCACTCTTACAAATAGTATCACAGCCGATGGCGCAGTGACGATCAGCACGGAAACGGCAGCAATCAACGATCCGCTCATCACAACGACCGGGGATGTCAGCATCACGGCGGCCACGGCAATGTCGAATGACGCTTCGGGCTCCATCGACAGTGACGGTTCAGTAACTTTAGCCGGTGCGGGGACAAAAACTTTGAACGCCGATATCACGGCGGGCGGCGGTATTACGGCCAATGCGACGGCGGTGGCGATTGCCACTTCGTTAGACCTCACGGCCGACACGGGCAATGTTTTGCTGGCAGCGGTGAACCCGGCAGCCACGACTACGACCAATATCGTATCCAATGCGGGCAACGTGACCACGGCAGCGATCACAGGGGGCAATATTACCAATACCACTGTATCCATTGAAGCGCAGCAGGGTACTGCCACGGTTACGGGCGCAACGGTCCTGCTAGGCCTGACCATCCGGGCCAACGACATTGCCCTCGGCGCCACCAACACGGGGACCGGTGGTCTGACGGTGACGGGAGACGGCAACACCACGACGCTGACCGGATCTGAAATTTCCGCCGGCGCGATTATTTTTGAAGATAATATAGCGCTCGGTGCGGGTGCGGGCACGTTTACGACAACCGCCAATGCCAGCCAGATCAGAATCACTGGAACCATCAACGGTGAACAGCCCCTGGCAATAACAACCGATGGACTCGGAGCGGTGACTCTTGGCAACTCGGTAGGGAACTCCACAGCAGTATCCAGCGTGGATATCAATGCGGCCGGCGGTGAAACCGAACTCAACGGCGAAATTCGCACTACCAACGGACCGATCAGCCTCGACGGCGCGACCAATGTGCAGCTCGGCAGTGATGTGAGCCTTGTGACCGGCAACGGAAATATCCTGCTGAATGTTATCGATGGCGCTTTCTCCCTGTCAGCCATAACAGGCAATGCGGCCAATGAGGTAGATGTGGCCGCAGCAATCGGGGCCACCGAGGCGCTCAATTCAGTTTCCCTGAACGGTGGACTGGTGGATGTAGATGCCGCCGTCACGGCGAGCGGCGCAATCGTGCTGAATGCTTCGAGCACAACGGTTGACGTAGAAGGGGCGCTAACCGGTAATACGGTCGATATCGATGCGGTAACCGATGTGACGGATAATAGTAACACGACAATTACCGGCACGAGCGCAGTAACGATCGACGCAGACGGCCTGATAAACCTTGACAGCGCAATTACCTCCTCAGGACTGGTCACGGTAACCACTGCCGGAGCAGCCGGAGACAGCATCACGCTGGGCGGCACGGTGACGGGCGGAGCGGTCAATATCGACGCTTTAATTACAGGAGGCGCCTCGGCAGGCGATGTGTCGGTGGCGGCCATCAACGCAACAACTTTGAATGTGGAAGGCGATGATGTGACCTTTACCGGAGTGGTTGACGCAACGAGCGATGTTACAACGACAGCCCGAGGCACGGCCGCCGGAGACGATATCAACATCAATGCCGGTGCAACCATCACGAGTGACGGCACGGTGCGGCTGCAATCTTTGAACAGCGGCGATGTGGATATCAACGCGGCAGTATCCGGTGCAGCCATCGACATTGATTCGGCAGCATTGGTGACGGACACGGCGGGACCGGGCTCACTGACGGCGAGCGGCAACATTGCCGTGGATGCAGTAGGCGCGATCGACCTTGACGGCGCGATAACCGGCGGCAGTGTCGATTTGAATTCAACCGGTTCGAGCATCACTCTTTCGGCAGCGGTTTCAGGCGATACGGGTGTGACTCTAGCAGCTGAGACTACCATCGACACCGACACGGCGGCAACGATCACATCCGTTGGCGATGTGAGCATTCAAAGTGACTCCGATAATGCGGGCGACGATGTGACTCTCGGTTTTGCCGTGAACGGCACCGATGTCGTGATCGTAGGTGACGAGGTGAATGTAAATGCCATCGTTACCGGGACCGATTCGGTTACGATTACAGCGCAGGGCTCGAATGCGGGTGATGATGTCAATTTGAATGAAGAGGTAGATGGCGGCGCTGTGGTGTTTAATACGGCGGGTGCTGCCACGATCCAGTTGACGGGTGCTGGCTCTGCACAGGACAATACTCTGGGCAGCACAACTTACAATGGAGCCACCACAATCAATAATGCGGCCGTCACCCTTTCATCTGCTGATGATATGACGTTTAACGGTGCGGTTACTGTGACGACGATTGCCGGCGGGGGCATTACCTCGACGAGCGGTGACTTAGACTTCAATGCCGACCTGAGCGGCGCACAGACGATCAACCTGATTGCAAATAATGGCCAGGTATCATTCCAGACCGTTGGTGCGGCTGCCGATCCCACACTGCTTGATGTGGATTCAGATACTCTGGAATTGGCCGGAGATATTGATGTGGTTGCGCTTGATTTTACCGGCGCAGGACTGACCACACTTGTTAATACAGTGACCATCGACGCCACCGGCGCGGCAGGAATCCTCCTCGGCGATGTGAACGGAGCCAACGATCTCGACCTCACAGCGAGTAATGGCGCCGGTGTCATCACCTTGCTAGATGGCGATATTACCAGCTTGACGATTGACGCCTCGGCAACGGTTAATTTCGGCGGTGACTTTGTGACCAGCGGACTTGTCAGCGTGACCGGAGTGAGCGGTGAGATAGACATCGCTGCCTCGCAATCGGTGCAGGCAGGCGGCGCGGTGACCCTCACCGGTGGATCTGTTGACAACAATGCCCTGATCCAGGGCGCATCGGTAGCCGTAACCGGCACTACGACTTTGGCCGGAAATGTTTTGGCCGATACCGGCAGCATCGATTTCAACAGCGCGGTAACGATAGACGGCGCCAGCATCGTGACGGCCCAGCAGGGAAATGTGACATTTGACCTGACCATCACGGACACGACTGCCTCCGGGCTGACGGTGAATGCTCTACTCGGCGATGTAACCCTGACAGGAGCCTACACCGGCACAGGTGCGGCTAACACGGTTGGCGCTGACTTAAGGATCACCACGGGCGGTGACATCGCGGCCAACGCGGGAATCACTTCTAACGGTGGAGCCAACGGCGGTGGTGTCGGTCCGGCAGCCGGTACAATCTCTTTGAATTCCCTCGCCAGCGCCGTTTCGGCCACGGGCGGAATCACAGCCGTAGGCACAAATGCCGCAGCAGGCGCCGGTGGCGCCGGTGGAACGGTGCAAATAACCGCTGAAGAAAATACAAATGTTGGCGCTGTCACCACGACTGGTGGCAACGGCGCTGGTGGTAACGGCGGCAATGCCGGGGCGATCACCTTGATAAGCAACAACGGGGTATTGACTCTGACGGATGCTTTAACAGGCAACGGCGGCACGGGCGTAGCGGGTGGCACGGCTTCGACGGTGACCCTTGGCGGCGCAACAGAATTGGGAGCAAATGTGACCGTGACGGCCACTTCCACCGGTACGGACGGAACTTTTATCTCGAATGGCCAGATCAACGCCGATGATGCGGCTGCTAATGACCGGACCTTGACCGTGGCTGTTGACACAGGCACGGCGACATTCAATGGAGAACTGGGCACTGGTACCAATGGCGCTCTCAACACCATCACAGTGACCGCCACCACAATCAATCTGGGCGGAGACATCACTTCGGAAGCGACGGTGGGCACGGCGGTGAGTTTGGCCGGAGGAGCAGGAGTGGACCAGAATGTGGTGCTCCTGACCGACGTGAATATCGATACGGCTAATGGAAGTGTTCTTTTCGGCGACGCCGCCACGGATGACCTGGACGGCAATTTCGCCCTCAATGTCGATGCCGGAACTGGCAATGTGAACTTTGGCACGACGGGAGCGACGACTCCTTTGGCAGGCCTAGCGGTAGTCGATAGCGGTATCACGACACTGTTTGGAGCGACGACCACGGACGGCGATATCAGCATAAAAGCGGACACCGCAAATGCAGCTGCCGTGAATATCGATGCGGCGGTTATCGCAAACTCTGGCTCCATCAATATTCTTACTACGGAAGGGACATCGACCACCGGAGTTAATCTCGGCGGCAATTTGACGGCTGACAGGGATGTCACTGTGACCACTCAGACACTTACTCTCAGCGGTGCCGCCCGGACGGTGACCTCGAACTTCGGCAATGTTGACCTCGATACGGCAACCCGAACGACTGGAGGAGCGGGTAACCTGGGTCTCACCGTAAGCGCAGCCAATGATGTCAGTCTCGGAGAGATCGGCATAGTGACGGGGAATGCGGCCAATATGGGCGCGTTAACGGTGACCGGAGGTGGAACCACCACCCTGAACGGAAGTATTTTTACCAACGACGGAGCGGTCAATTTCAACGGCGCGACCAATGTAGTATTAGCGACGGATGTCGATATCAACACCAGCAATAATCAAGTAAATACCGCCGGAGTTGGAGTAGGCGAGGACGTGACCTTTGATACCAGTAATGCCGCTCCGCTCAATTCGCTCTTTGGGGCGCATATCCTGCGGATAGATGCAGGTTTCGCCGGAAATGTAGACTTGGGTAATGTCACCGAGTTGACCGGTTTGAGCATCGTCGATATCGAGGCTGTTGGCACCAACAACGGCGCGGTGACGGTGGATGTTTTTGGAGTTCTGGCGATTCCGGGACCGGTCGATATCGATGCCCTGACTGCGATTACCCTGACCAACGCGGTAATCGATGACAACGTCAATACGACCGCAGCCTCCATCACTGTGACGGATGCCATCGTGGTGACGGGCAACCACACCATCGACCTCACGGCAACCGGGATCGGCATCGGCGCTAACGACGGTGACATCACCATCAATAACTTGATCGCCTCGCAATCGGGTGCTATCACACTGAATGCGGATGACGATATCGTCTTTAATACGGCGGGGCAGATTCGCACCTCGGGAACTGCCACACTGACGGCCAATACCGGCACAGGTGTAGGTGGGGCTACCGCTGGTCGCGGTATCGTGGAGGTTAGTGGTGGTGCAGATGCTGCATCGGAGATTATTGCTGGAACGGTTGTCCTGACTGTGGATGATGGATTTATTGGCCAGGTTACGGATGCAACCGATAGCACCAATACGATAGTGGCGGCGGCGGGCATAGAGATCGATACTATCGATTCCCTCTCGGCCACAGCCGACGGGACTCCCGGCACAGGTACCGATCCGACCATCAGCATTATAGACCCCAACGACATGCCAATTAGCCTGATCAACGCAAGTGCGACAGAAAATGTGCGCCTGGTCTCGAACTTCGGAGAAATCAATGAAGCCATAGCGGGCAACAATGTTACCGCCGATGTCCTGGAGGCGACTTCCCTCAGCGGCATAAATCTCGATACCACAATCAATTCTCTCAATGCCTCTGTAACCTCGATCGGTAATATCAATGTTACCAATGTGCAGGCCATCACGCTCACAGATGTCGATACGGCAGACGGCGATATCGTTATTACGACGACCACCGCCGCAGCCGCAGATATTACAGCGGTTGATGTCGATGCAGGAAATAATAATAATGTCACTATGACCTCGAACCGGAATGTTTTCGTAACCGATCAGGGAATTGATGCCGGTCTCGGAACTGTGCGGATAACCACAGCAAATGCGGGAAATATAACGGTAACCGGTGCTGCGGACGCAAATGCGGCGACCGCTGAAATCACCGCTTCGGACATCTTTTTGACTTCCGCCGGAACAATTGGCACGGCCGGGTTGGCGCTCGATCTCACCACGACCGGTTCGGATGTGGGCATGACCAGCGCAGGTGTTCAGAATATCAACCTGATTACAGAGAAATTTACCACCATCGATGCCACCACAACGGGTGCCGCTGCGCCGATCACGGTAACGGTGATTGCGCCGGTAGGGCTCGAAACAGGTAATATTGACGTCCTCCAGGCCCGCACTACTGACGGCGGCATTACTATAACCTCCGGCGGCGGTGATATTAAGGCAACCGAAGTGATCGCGGGCGGGGTCAGCAATATCATCATCGACTCCAATGCCGGTGGCACTCCTTCCAATAACGGAGATGTTGATCTCGGTGTTGTCACGGCCACGGGTGACACCGTCACCGTCACCAGTGTCGGTAATATCTTTAATTCCTCCGGTTTTCTCAATATCCAGGCTGACATCATCGTTCTCGATACCGATACCGATAACGGCGGAGTGATCAACGATGTCATCGTTTCTTCGACCGGCACCGTAGCTGCAAATGCGCAGACCGGCATCAATCGCGGTTCCTACACCTCAACCGGAGCGGCTACGACCGATAATGTCACCGTGCAGACCGCCACAGGCGATATTACTGATCTCGATATCACGACCGATGAAGGTGTCGCCTCGATGACGGCTACGGCAGGGTCCATTGTCCGTGGCAGCGCAACGGCCACCAGTTCCAATACCGCAGCCGACAATATCGATATTTTGGCTCTTTCGGACATCATTGATTTCACAACCACTTCGGACAACGATACCGATATCGACGCCACCAACGGTCGAATTCTCGGCCTTATCGCCACCGCCGGGCGCAATATCGACATCACGGCCAACGACACCGATAACGCCGGAACCAGGGGCACAATCGACAAGGCCAGCGTCATCGCGGTGGGCGATATCGATGCCGATGCCGAAGATGGTTTTACCGAAGGCGTTTTTACCTCTACAGGGACTCTTGCCGCTCAGGGAATCAACCTCACTTCGACGACGGGCGACATCATCGATGTGACGACCTCTTCGGCGGGTGTTGCCGGAACTGTCCTGTTGGCAACCTTGGGTTCTGTAGAAGGCGTTAATGTTGCCGCAGTTACCGCCACCGGCGCGGCCACTCTGGATATCGATGCCGGGGGAAGCATAGTGGGCAACAGTATCAACAGTGACGCCCCCATGACCCTCGACGGTCTAGTAGTGGTCGGAAACTCCATCCGGGGCAACGACACGGTCGGCATCGGCTCGGGTGGGTTTACACAGTTTATCACCGATAACGATATCGACAGCAACGGCGCTGTTACCATCGCAGCCCGCCGTGATATCACGGGCGGCTCCGTCAATACGGCAGGCGGTATCACACTCACGACAACCGCGACGCTCAATGGTAATATTGCAGGTCTCACCCTGACCAACTTGAATTCCGGTAATGTCACCCTGACCGCAGATGCAAATATCAGCGAAGTTGGCATCATTGCGCCACTGGCGGTAACACTCACCGCGACCGACGGTAATGTTTCCGACGTTGATATCACGGCCAATACCGCTGTTAGCGTCACCGCAACCGGTGCCGATGGCGTTGCGGATATCAGCAACCTGACCGTCACAACGGGCACCACAGCGGCGGCAACCATCGTAGTTAATGCGGCAGCGGGCGCTGTTAATAATGCGGTGTTGACAGGCGATCAGATCGATCTGGATGGCAATTCAATCTCCGGCGGCGTGGTTACAGGAACTTCAGCCCTCGGCGTTACGACGACGGTTGATACCCGAAATGGCGGTGATATCGCCAACCTCACGGTTCTGACCGAAGGGACCGATCACGTTGCCAATATCGGCCAAAACCCAAGCGCCGGAGTGGTTGGCACGATCGATGGTCTTACCGTTCGGGCCGACGACACCAACATTACCGGAACTAATATTTTCAACAGCAGTGTAACCGTAATCGGTGTGGGCGCCCTTGATGATGCCGACCTCGAGGCAACCACCGGATCCGTCAGCAATACGACTGTAGTGAGCTCCAACACGGTGGAGATTGATGCTGCGATAAACTTCAATGATTCCTCCGTCCTCGCTGCCGGAGCCATCGATATCGGTGATGCAATCACCCCCGACAATATAACCGGCAATGTCTTCGAAACCACCGCAGCCGCAGCCGCAATCGATATCAACGCTGAGGATTTCAGCGGCCTCATAACCGGCAACGTCATTACCAGTGATGATACCACGGTGAACTCCGTTACCCTCAGTGGTGCGAATTTCATTGGTAACACGATCCAGTCCCAAGGCGGTGTTACCCTGACGGACGACGGTTTCATCGGTTTATTGTTCAATGGATTGGCCACCGCCAACGATATTGACGCCCAAGGCAGAATCACAATCACCGTGGGTAATAGCATAGTTGGTGGTAACCTGAGTTCGGGCGCTGCCGGTCTCTCTACTCAATTGAGGTCGAGGAACACCGATGTATCTGGAGTTACCGTAGTGGCTTTGGGCAATGTGGATATCGATGCCGCAGTGGATATTGAAAACCTCGACGTTACCGCGACGGGAACCGTTGATGTGACCACCACGGGCGGAAAAATCGCCGGTGGCGTGGTCGATGCCGGAGATACCATTACCTTGGTGGCATCCACCTCAATCGACGATATCACGGCTCGTTCTACCGCGAATACCAACACCATCACTGCGACCGCTTCCAATGTCGGCAACACGGCCACCATCAACGGCGGTTCTTTCGATGCCAACACCGTTAACCTGACGGCCAATGCGGGAATCGGAAATGCCGGTGAAGTTGCCATCCAGTCAGCCGAGACCATCGCTTTGACCAATAACAATGCGGGCCAGATACTTGTCAGCAGCACCAATAACAATGCCACCTCGATGAACGCCACGGCCTCCGGAAACGGCACCGTAACCTTTACCCAGAATGGTCTTGGCGCCCTCACCGTGACTGCCATTACGGCGCAGGACTTCAATGTCTTTTCGAGCACCAACGTAACCGCCACGGCGGCCACCGATATCACCAACCTTTCCGCCGATGTCGCGGGCACGCTGACTGTGACCGAAGCCGATACCACCACCGCAGACGGGCTCACCCTGGTCGATGTATTTTCTGCCGATACACTCACCGTCGTGGCGACAAACGGCAACCTCATCGTCCAGAGTGTTGATACTACAGATGCCAATGTCTCACTCACGGCCACCGGTGCTGCCGCTACCGCCAATGTGGCTGTGACAGGTGTGATCGACAGCGCAACCGGCACCGTCACACTGAGTGCAACAGATGGCGATGTGACCGTCGGGGCAGGGGGCACGATCCGCTCGGGTGGCAATATCACCCTGGATGCCAATGGTGCCGGAGGGGACGAAGAAGTAGTTGTCAACGGCGATGTTATCGGGCTGGGCAACGCCGTCGTCACTTTGAATTCCGACAACAACGTGGCAATCGCATCGGGCACCACGAACTCGTCGGTCAATTCGGCCAATGGTAACATAGTCGTAACGGCTGACGTTGACCTCAGCGGAACCGGCTCCATTCTTCTGGGCACAGGCACCCTTGCGGGCCAGATAGTGACCACGGGAGTGGGAGATATTGACCTCAATGCCCCCACGGCCTTTACGATGGGAGCAGCGGCCGGAAACGCTGTTCAATCCGGTGGCGGAATCGATATTGACCCGAGCACCGTGACAATTGCGGGAAGCGGAATGATTGCCGTGGATAACATCACCATCGATGCGCTTGATCAGATCGACATCAACGCCAGTGTAACCAGCACGAACGGTTCGACCGCAATCACGGTTACCGATACCGATGCCGACGATGTCGCCACGATCAACATCGCGGCCAATGTGAGCGGTAACGATGTCACCATCACAGCGGTAGATGCCACCAGCGTCAGCGAGGCAATCAACGTAACTGCTGCCACCGAGAACACCATCGGCGGGACCACTTTCGAAGCCAATGATGGCACATTGAATATTGACGCCAATGTAACGGCGGCAGATTTCATCACCCTGAACGGCGGCACTGCCATTACGGTGGCGGCAGACCTTCTGGCGGGTAACGACATTACAGTGAACGATGCCCTGACGGTGGATGCCGCAACGGTCACGGCGACCTCATCCAACGGTGATGTCACGTTCGCCGGTTCGGTGGCAGCGGATGCAGGCAATCGCGATCTGGTGGTCAATTCCCTGAGTGGCACTACGACCTTTGCCGGTGCACTGACAGTTGCGACGGTTCTGAATGATCTGACGGTCAACGCCCGCACCATGAACCTGACGAACGGGAATATCACGGTGACTAATTCGATGAATTTTGCCGATACAGAGTTCGCCACACTTAACGCGGCGGGCGGCACGACCACATTGATCGCGACCAACGGCAGCATACTCTTTAACCCGAATGGCGATCTCGACGGGGCCGATATATTCGTGGCGACGGCGGGCACCAATATCGAGTTCGGCACAGTGGGCGATGCCATCCCGCTGACCAGCATGGATGTGAATGCCACTGGTGACGCAATTCTCAATGGCAACATACAGGCCGTGGGTGTAATTGATTTTGCCAATAGCGCGGACGTGAATCTGGAAGGCGATGTCTCCATCACGAGCACTGGCGGTGCGGATACGGATATCAATCTGACCGGCGGCGATGTGGCCGGCGCCTATGACTTGACCATCACAAACGTCAACGGAGCGGTCAATATCGCGGGTTCCGGGGCAGGCGTGGGCACGGCATTGGACAGCTTGACGATCAATGCGATCAACGGGACCACCGGTGATATCAATGTGTCGGGTGCGCTTATCACCACGGGTGATATGACTCTTACGGCTGGTAGAAATGTGGACAACAATGGGGTTGGCACCTTGACTTCGAATGCCGGAATCATCAGCGCAACGGCTGGCACGACGGTTGATATAGACGGAGCAGTTGCGGGCAACGGTGGCGTGAATCTGGACGGCGGCACCAGTGTGCTGGTGGACGCGGCGATCAGTTCGGCTCAGGGCGGTATTGATATCGCAGGCGGTCTCGTGACAACCGCAGGTACCGGCACCTTGACTTCGAGCGGCAATATTGACGTGGATTCGACTGCTGGAGCCATCACTATTGGCGCGGTGGTGACGAGCAACCAGGGAGCGGTCAGCCTGAACGCGGCCAACACTTTGAATATCGGAGCGTCGTTAATCGGTGACAATGTAACCGGTCAAGCTAACGCGGGTGACGTGAACGTAACGGCGGTGGTGAACAACACCCTGGGCAGCATCGACCTGACCTCTGCGGTTGGCACGGTGGATGCCGATGCGACGATCACGGCGGCAGACGAGCTGCGGCTGCAGGGCAGCACGGCCATCGAGTTGAACAACGCGAATCTGACAAGTGACACCGACATGCAGTTGACGGGGCCAATCACAATTGAAACAGATACAATTCTACTCAGCACGAACGGAAATATCTTCGTTGCCAACGGAATCACCGATGGAGGGGCTGCGCGTAATCTGGACGTAACAACCGCCAACGGAATCGCCAGCCTCAATGGAATCACTGTTCAGTCTCTTGATGTAGTCGGCGACGGCAGTGAGCTGCGCGGCGACATCACGACGACGAACGGCAATGTAAATATCAACGTTGCCGGCGGTTTGGTGACATTGATCAACGATGTGACGATCAACACCGGAGTCGGCGTGGGTGATGTAAATCTGGGCAATCTCGATGGCGGCAACGCGTTGACCATTACGGCGGACACGGGCGCAGTCAACCTGGACAACGGGGATATCGGCAGCCTGAATGTGACTTCGAGCAGCCTGACGGATTTTGACGGAACCTTCGACACCACGGGAACAGTCAGCGTGACGGCCTCTGACACGATCAGCGTGGACGCCACGGGCTCAATCAACTCCGGCGACTCCATCACCCTGACGGCCAGCAGCGCGGTGGCAATTGCCCTCATTCAGATCGACGGCGATGTGAGTTCTGTGACCAGTGTAACCTTTGATGCGGATGGCACGGCCGCCGGTGGCGGGACCAATGCTACTGTCAATGTGGCGACCACAGGATCGGTCACAGCGGGGGGTAATTTGAACATATCAGCCGACACGGCATTAGCCGCCGATACAGCCTTGGTCAACATCGAGGGGCAGTTGGTTGGAAACATGAGCCTGACCTCCGATGACAGCGTGACGATCAGCGCCGATATAAGTGCGACAGGGGCGAGCCCAATTACAATCACGGCGGATACGGACAACGACAACAACGGCGATGTGAATATCGGCGATGGGGCCAACGTAACGATCAGCGCCGTTGACGGATTGATCGATATAGACGGAGAAAACGTGAATATCGGCGTTCCGGATAATAACGGTCGAATCCAGACGACGGGAGCGGGCAATGTTCAGATCGACGCAAACACTTCGGTGACGATCTTCGGATCGACTGCGAATGCGAGCGGGATCATCGCAGGTGGCTCGGTGACCATCGGCGGAGCTTCGACGACGGATACGGTAGCTATTAACGGCGATGGAATCCGCGCGGTGGAAGCGATAGCGGTTACTTCAACTCGCCCGGACGCCGGGACGACGCAGATCACGATAAACAGCCCGGTCGAAAGCACGACGAGCAGTGTGACGTTGACGGCGACCAATGCCTTTAACGGAGCGATCAGCACGGTGGATGTGAACGCCTCAGTGATCGGCGACGATGTCACGATCAACGCGCTGGACACGGTGGGTGCCGACACAACAACGATCACAATTGGCGGATCGACGAACACCGAAGGAGGCTACGACCTCAATTCGACGAGCTCTAATGGCGGCAATGCAGTGATCACGGTGGACGGCGTTTTGAATGCAGTGGACACGATCACGGCGGACGCGCAGGACATCACGGTATCGGGCAACATTACGACGACGGCAGCGGGTTCGGTGGACCTGGCAGCAACCGATGTTCTGGACATCGATAACGCGATCGTCTCGGCGGACGCAATCGATCTGGACGGCGACACCACCTTGACCCTGTCTGCGAATTTGACATCCGAAAACGACATCGATGTGAACGACGCCCTGACAGTGGATCTGGTGGGCACGGTAACGGCGACCTCTATCAGCGGAGATGTGACCTTTGACGCGACGGTGGATGCCGGAGTTGGAGCGACCAACTTGGTGGTAAACACATTGAGCGGGACGACTACCTTCTCGGGCACGAGCGGGGCGACCGATCCATTGGCCAACCTGACCGTTGCTGGCCGCACATTGAATCTGGCCGGCGCAGCCATCACAGTTGACACCACAATTGACTTTTCCGACGCGGAGTTCGTGACCTTGAACTCCCCCACCGCGAACACGACGACCTTGACCGCGACCGCGGGGAGCATACTCTTTAACCCGAATGGCGATCTCGACGGGGCCGATATATTCGTGGCGACGGCGGGCACCAATATCGAGTTCGGCACAGTGGGCGATGCCATCCCGCTGACCAGCATGGATGTGAATGCCGCTGTCACGGCGATATTGAATGACGATGTCACGGTCGTGGGCGCGATTGATTTTGTGGACAGCAACGACGTCAATCTCGAGGGCGACATTGAGATGACGAGCACGGGAGCAGGCGACATCTCGTTTGATACCACCCCAGCGGTTGGTTCGATTGATGGCGCATTCTCGCTGAACATCCTCAATACCAATGGCAGTGTGAACCTCAGCGCGGCTGGGCAGACAGTGCAGCTTCAGAGCTTGAGCGTGACTGCTGCTACTACGGGATCGGATATCAATCTTGGCGGCAGCCTGCGGGCCGATGGCGATATAGCCCTGGAAGCAGGCCTCGATACGACCGATACGATCTTCCTCATCAATGCTGGAACGACTACCACGATCCAGTCGGATCTGGGAGATGTTAACATCGGTTCCAATGTTACCGGCTCGGACACCACCGCCATCACGGTGAATGCCAGTCTCGGCAACATCATCCTCCATCAGATCGGCGACGATACTGATGGTACGTTAACCGGAGCCAGCTTTGGCGCCATCACGGTGAGCAATGAGGGGACGACGACTCTTTTCGGTAACCTGAATACCAATGATGCGATTATCGATTTTCGCGGTGCGGCCAATGTGGTTTTGGGAACGGATGTAGAGATCAACACGAGCGATAATGAGGTGAATGCCCTCGGCGGCGCGACCGGACAGGGAGCCAATGTCATTTTCGCCCGGAGCGGCACTAACACGGTGACCAATCCGCTCAATACCATCTTTGGACCACATATTTTGCGTATCGATGCAGGCAGGTCCGGAAATATTTTCATGGACAACGTGACGGAGCTGACCGAATACACGGTCGATGAGCTGGACGGCGCCACACGATTGACAGCCGATCAGGCCACACCGGGCGCCAATAATGTATTCGTCAACGGCGTGATGGCCATTCCGGGCGATGTCAATATCAACGCTGCCACCACGGTAACCATCGCCAATTCAATCGCGGATGATGATGTTCAGATTATTGCCGCGCGGATCGAGTTTACCGATGGTGTTGTGGTCACGGGTAATCACACCATCGAATTCATCGCGCATGGGTTGGGTGATATCAATGAGGATCTCAACCTCACAAACGATTCAGCAGATGGTGATATCATTATCCGCTCTCTCGTCCAGTCCGATACAGGAACGATTACCATGCGTGCGGATGACGATGTGGTCATTGGCGCCGGCGGTTTGATACGCTCGCAGGGTCTTGTCACCATCACGGCCAATGACACCACAATCGGTGATTTGACCACCGAAGCCAACCGGAGCATTTTTGAGGACAATGCGGTTGGCGATGTGGGGGCTGAGATTGTTGCAGGAACGCTCGACCTCAATGTTTCCAATGGCGGATTCATCGGTCAGGGAACCAACAACACACAGGGCACGGTGGCCGATGCAGTGGACAATACTGGATTCCTTGAAGTGGATGTGATCCAATCCCTCAATGCGGTTGCCCTTGGCGGCGCGGGGGACATCAGCATCGGGGACATCAATGATCTGCCCATAGAACTGGTGGATGCCGACACGGGTGATGTTCGTCTGGATGCGCTTGGTTCCATGAATGACACGGCGATCGGTGATACAGTTGTGGACATCACTGGGGCGACGATCGATCTCGATGCCGGAACCGGTATCGGCGATGCCAGCCGTCTTGAATTACTTCTGGATGCCACAGGGCTCGATACCATCGCGGCGGATTCCGATGCGGGCAATATCGATATTTTCCATGTTGGAGCGCCGGTGGATACCACGGTTACGACTTTGACCACGGGCGTGGGCAACATCACATTCCAGCAGACCGGTAATGTGGCCCTGACTGTCAATACCTCAACAACTGCGGATGGCAATATCAGCATCACCAACACGGGTGACGCAGCGGCGGATACATTGACACTTGAGACCATTACTGCCGGCGGCGAGGGTAACATTTCCGCAACTACCCTGACACGCGGCGATATCACCGTAACCGGACCGATGACGGCGACGAACGACACCATCACGGTGACCAGCGCCGACAATGTCACGGTAGCCAACAACTCTGTCAATGCCACAGGCGGCACGGCATCGATCACGGCTGGAAACGGCAGCATCACCCCGACTGCTGCTGCGGACGCCACTCCTGAAATTACCGCCGCAGATATTATTTTGTCGGCCACCACTAATATCGGCACGGGCACGGCTGCGGGCACCGCCCTGGAAACAAGGACCACCGGTTCATCCATCACATTTACGGCGGGGACATCCTATAATAATATCAACGATGCCACCGTCGATACGACGCTGTCAGGCACCGCCGGAACGACGATCAACTTCCTGCAGCGCGATAATGCCGCTGGTGATGGCACGGGCGACCTGGACATCCTTTCCGTGGAAACGACCGCCGGTGACATAACCATCACGGTGGACGAAGGCAACATGATCGCCGGTGAAGTCATCGCAGGCACCGCTGGAAACATTGTGCTATCGACGACCAATACGGGCGGACTTACCACTCAGACAAAGAGCATCGACGTGGGTGTGGTTACGGCAGTCGGTGATGATGTTACGATCACCGCTTTCGACGATGTGGTGAACACCTCCGACCTACTCGGCATCTCCGCAGATATTGTCTCCGTGACCGCGACGAACGGTGAGATTAACAATATCGTGGTAGTTGCGACCGATTCCGTCACCCTGGCGGCGACCGATACCGATGCCACCGGAAATGAAGGCACCATCGACGAAGTGGATATCACGGCAGCCGGATTCATCCTGGCCACGGCCAATGATGGCTTCAATGGCGGTCAGATGGTTTCGAGCGGCAGCACCACCACGGCCATCGCCACCACGGGTGACATCACCGATCTGGACATCACCGCTTCCTCCACCGCAAGGATGGACGCGCAGGCGGACTCAATCACCCGAGGCAGCGCCACATCGACTGCGGCTGACGTAGATATCGATGCAGACGACGACATCATCGGTCTGCACACAGATTCCTTTACCTCGACCAATATTTTGGCGGACAACGGCCGCATTCAAGGCACCGTTTCCACCGCAGTGACCACTCTTGATCTCCGGGCCAATGACGACGATGCCAACAATGACGGCACCATCCAGCAGGTGAATGCCTCCGCCGGTGGCGCAGTAACGGCTTTTGCCGATGATGGTCTGTTTGGCGGATTCTTCGAATCGACCGGCAGCACGGTCACTGTTACTGCGGAATCGGGTGACATCGAGGGCATCACGGTTAACGCCGCAGGCCTCGCCACGGTTACCTCTCAGGGTCTGTTCCGTGTCGGTGATCTATTTGACAGCAGCATTGCAGGTAACGCAGTGACGGTTCTCGCACTGGAAGATGTTGAGGGCAATGTAATCAACGCGAATGGCGTGGCCGGAGCAATCAATGTGACCGGGCTCTTCGTCACCGGAAACGTCATTCTGGGCGATTTCACGGTAGCAATCACTTCGGATGGATTTGTGACGGGCAATGAGATCGATTCAGGCAATACCGTGGATGTCACAGCCGATTTCGATATCACAGGAGGCAGCATCAATGCCGGTAATACGGTGACATTGACTTCGAACACCGAGAACATCGTAGGGGTGGAAATCACGACGACGTTGGGTAATATTGTTCTCGATGCGGCGATTGATATTAACGGTGTCTTATCCGATTCCTTTGAGGCCGTAACTTACACGGCGGGTGACGATATTTTAGGCGGCAGTGCGCTTGCGGGCGATACAGCCACTATTACCGCGGATGCGGGAGACATTGACGGTCTCTCGGTAACATCCGGTGATACGGCCACTCTTACCGCTACTTTGGGTGACATCCTCAATTCCTCGGTCAATGTCCGCTCGGCCAATGCGATTCTAACGGCAACCGCCGGTCAGATCGGCGCGACGGATGTAACTGTTGACACCACGGCCTTGTTGACCGCCGGAACCGATATTGTGGGCGGTAGCGTCAATGCTGTCGGCGCCGCAACTTTGACCGCCGACTCGAACAGCGACAACGATGGCGATGTAGAAGGAACGACCGTAGTGAGCGGAGCGCTGGCCACTGTGAATGCCGAGAATATTCGCAATGCCGATGTCACCGGGGCATCCGTGGAATTGAATGCGAGGACGAACATCAACGGCGGTAGTTCAACCGCGACCGTCGGGGCCGTCAGCGCCGATGCAGCCACGGGTGAAATCGATGACCTCGTGGCCGATGCGACCACCTCTGTTGATTTCACCGCAGCCACAAACATCATTTCCGGTAGTGTCGACGCTGGCACGACGGCCACCTTGTTGGCCGCAGCGGGCGATATTGACGGCACATCGGTGACCGCAGTTTCGACGGCCACCCTCACGGCAACGGCAGGAGATATCCTCAATGCCGATGTGACCTCAAGTGGCGCCAATGCTATTCTGGTTGCTGGAACGGATATCGGAAGCAGCGATGTCACCACCGCCACCACGGCAGCGTTGACCGCCTTTAGCAATATTACTAGCGGCAGTGTAGATGCCGGCAGCACGGCTACGTTGGTCGCGCAAACCGGTGATATTGACGGTCCCGCAGTGGTTGCCGTAACTACCGCGACTTTAAATGCTACGGTGGGCTCGATTGCCAATGCCTCGGTGACTTCCACCACAGCCGATATCGATCTCGATGCCGGGACCGACATCGTTGATACCCTTTCCAATGCTCAGACGGGAGTCGATGCCCTGGCCGCCGGAAATATTATTGGTGGTTCCTTCACCTCCAACACCACGAGTGTGACACTGGCAGCGACCACGGGTGATATCGATACGGCGGCCGCAAATGCAGCCACCACGGCCTCAGTCATAGCGACCGCCGGTGATATTGATGGAGTTGCCGTTGATGCCGGTGGAACTGCTACCGTAAGGGCCACGGCTGGATCGGTGCTCAACTCTACCATTACATCAACCGGAGCGGACGTCGATCTCGATGCCGGTATTGATATCGTCAATGTCGATGCCAATGCGGAAACCGCTCTCGATGCCTTGGCGGCACGCAGCATCCTTACTGGCTCGATGGTTTCCAACACCTCGACTGTTACCTTGGTGGGCACCGCCGGTGATATCGATGCGGTGGATGTTACCTCTGCCTTGACTGCGACTTTGACCGCCACCGATGTTCTCAATAACACCGTGACCATGCTCGGTGTGGGTGGAGGCAATAATGTGGATATCAACGCCACCGCAGGCAACGCCAGTGGCAATAGCATTACCAGCAATAACTCCGTAACCCTCGACGCCACAGCCGATGTCAATAACAACGATGTGGACGCCTCCTCGACCGTTGCTATCGGAGGCGCTGCCCCTGTGGTAAACTCCAGTGGCAACTCCATCGAAGCGGGTGGGGCAGTCACCATCTCTGCCACTACGGATGTTGAAGGTAATACCATAAATAGTGGCGATGACGTCACGATTCTTGTGCAAACTCCTTTCGCCAGTCTTCCGGGTTCGTTCCTCACAGGAAACGTCATCCTCTCCGGTGGCGCGGTTAATTTACAAGTGCTCGATGATGTTTTCGGCAGCGGATTGGCCTTCGCGACAGGCAATGTGATCGATGCGATTGAGACGGTGGTATTTATTTCCGACGGTGAAATCACCGGCGGCACCATCAATGCCGGTGAGCTTGTTACCTTGACCACGACGGCAACCGGAGTGGGCGGAACGATTACCGGTGTGGAGTTGTCCACCCGGGGCAATACCATCATAAGTTCCAACGAGAACATCATCGATGTAACCGTAGATGCCGTCGATGTGACGATGACTGCGGAGGTCAACATTACCGGTGGAACCATCTTTGCCAGCGGATTTGCGACATTGACCGCCAATTTGGGTGACATTGATGCCACCACCGTTACGGCTCAGACCAAAGTAACCACCAATGCAACCGTCGGTTCGGTTCTCAATCTTGAGGCTACCTCGCTGACAGCCGATGTCGATATTGATGCCGGAACGGACATCGTGGGCGCCGACGCCAATGCGGAAACCCTCGTGGATGCCCTGGCCGGGAATAGCATAATCGATGGTGGATTTGTGGCCAACACGGGCAGTGTCACTCTCGTAGCGACGACCGAGGATATCGACGGTTCGAAGGTAAACGCTGCAACCACGGCGACCCTTACGGCAGCCGTTGATATCGATGGCGTGGGAGTCGATGCCGGAACCAAGGCAACACTTGCCGCGACCGCTGGAAGCATCCTCAACTCGACCGTTACCTCCGTAACCGCCGATGTCGATATTGATGCCGGAACGGATATTTCCGAAACTGAAGTCACCGCCGCAACCACTGCTGATTTACGAGCCAATGCGGATGCGGCTGGAACCGGTGATATACTTGGCGGATCGGTAAGCGTAGGCGGAACGGGTACCACGGCAGATGCCGATATCACGCTCAATGCCGTCAATATCGACGACATCAATGCACGCACGAATGGGGATGACCGGATCAATGCGACGGCCACCGCAAGTATCAATGGCGCCACTTTTGAAGCCGACCTCGTCAACCTCGTCGCCGATACCGGAATTGGTAACAATGACGAAGTCGCGGTTGAAGGTGCGGAAACCATCCTTCTGGACAACCGGACCGGAAACATTTTCGTTAATAGCACCAATAATCTGGCAACGGACCTGACCGCAACCAATGGCGACGGGGCTGGCGATGTGGGTAATGTGGTCTTCACGCATTCCGGTAGTGGTGTGCTTACCGTTACCAATATCACAACCATCGACGGATCGATCACGGTCAACTCCGAGCCCGACACCAATGTCACCTTGATTACAGCCGGTGGCGCCAATAGCGATGTATCCATCACGGTCGATACCGGTAATCTGGACTTCCAGGTTATCAACGCCTTGGCCGACCGGGTTGAGATGAATGTTTTTGGAAACATTACCGGTAGTGATGTTGGGGTCGATTTGGTGACCTCCGCGCAACTCGAAACCAATGCCGGAGGCAATGTCGATATACTCACCGATATCGATTTTTATGAAGGTATCATCGACGGCACGCTTACCCTGACGGAAACCAATGGAGTGACACTCCTTGATGTTCGAACCGATGGCACGGCAACCGTTACCACGACCCTCGGTGACATCACGGCAATCAGGCTGGTTACGAGCGATGATGCCGTGACCCTGACCTCGGATGACGAAGATATCATCGTAAACGGTTTGATCGACGCAGGAACTGGCACCGCCACCTTGGTTGCCAATGAAAGCACCAATAATGTCGGCACCATCACGGGCGGGGGCGACAGCCTGCCGGACGTAATCGCGGCCACGATCGATCTTGATGCCGCCGGTAGAATTACACTCGATACTGCTGGGCAGACCATCACAGCCGATCAGAACTTCGCCGGGGCAGCCGCGACGGAGGATATCTCGATAGTTAATACCTCAGTAATCGACGCCACAGTCGATGTCGATACGGTCGGCACCAGTGGCTCTGATATTACTTTTACACAGGTCGGCGGCGGTAACCTGACGGTCAACCCGGCAACCACTGCCAACGGCAATGTCACGGTGAGCGTCGATGACGGTGATCTCACAGTAACCGTGATTACGGCAGGAACTGCTGCCGCAGCTACCGGAAACGGCAATGTTACCCTGTCCACCACGGGCAATGGCGGAATCAACCTCGGGGTTATCACCGCTCTGGACGATGAAGTGACCTTAACGGCGATTGACGAGATACTCGAAGTTGCCGCAGGGACCAATGTTATCGCGGATACCCTCGATATCAATGGCGCGACAAATGTCGGCAGTGCCACCGCAGCGATCGATACGGCCATCGATACACTTCAGATTGCCGGTGTATCGGGTAGCGCCACAATCGTTGAAACGGGTTCCACGGGAGCTGGCTTTGGCGCCAATGTCGCCGTGATTGATGCCAACGATGTTACAGTCGGAGATGATTTCTCATTAACTGCCACCTTGGGCAGCATCACAACCACCAGCATTACCGCCGGTGATGATGTTACGCTGTCCGCTGCGGCTGGTTCCATCGAAGAAGATGGTGACGCTGGAGTCGATATCAGTGGTGACCTGCTGACACTTGTGGCCCGGGATGGCATCGGCAGCAACAATGCGCTCGATACCACGGTCGCTTCTCTGGATGCCGTAAATACCACTCTTAATAATGTCGATATCAATGAAACCGATGCCTTAACGGTCGTTCGGATCGATCAGGACGCCCCTGTCGGCACGGTCAATCTCGATGCCGGTGGCACCATCACAGTGGTTCGCCTCGGTGGCTCCGGTGTAACGGCAATCGGCGGTCAGGTCGATCTCGATGCCAATGGCCTGGAGAGCGATCTCGTTGTTAACCAGGTTATCACGACCACGACCGGCGGCATCAACCTGTTTGCCGATAATGACATAAACTTCGGCTCACGAGGGGATGTCACCTCCGGCGGCGCGGGTAATGTGACCGTGACTGCTGATGCCGATGTAGCCAATATCGATCCTGCAGGGACGATACCATCCGGCGGCGCAATCTTCATGGCCGATGTGGACGGCAATAGTGCGGTTATCGATGCCGGTAGCGGAACGATCGTGATGTCCGCCGATGAGGATATTACCCTCGGCGCGCTCATCACCACTTCCAATCTCGGCACCGCCGATGTCACCGTAACGTCACGCAATGGCGCGATCCTCGATGGTGGCGATACGGCCGTGGATATCACGGCAAACTTTATCGACCTCAATGCGGTCAATGGAATTGGTTCGGGGACGCTTTCCGGACTTGAAACGACCGGTGTGGACACCATTGAGGCGGATACCACGACGGGAGCCATTGGAATCGCCAATGCAGCCGATGCCGCGGTGACCATCAACAGCGCAACCACTGCGGCTGGTAATATCACCTACGCCCAGACCGGTAACCAGAGCCTGTTGTTGACCACCGTAACCACCGGAAATGGCGATGTCACGGTAACCAACTCCGGCGGCACCACCGCAGACGTTTCCGTAACCACGGTCAGCGCGGATACCACGGACGACACGGTAGCCATCACCGCTGCGGGAGCCATCACAGCGACCAACAATGACGTTGCGGCCGAAATCGTCGGCGCGAATATCGCACTGACCGCTGCCGATGGCGGAATTGGCACCGATGGAGCCAATGGCGCTGGAAACAGCCTGGATGTGGATGCGACAGTTTCCTTCAGCGCGGACACCGATGCTGGTGACGATGCCAACATCACAGTGGACGATGTGGCCGGTGACCTGCCGATAGGGTTGGTAGCAGCCGGAGCAGGCACAGTGACCTTGACGAGCATCGGCGAAATATTGGACGCCACAACCGATACGACGACGGATATATTGGCCGATACGGTGGATCTGGATGCGGTCAGCGGCATCGGAGCGACCCGCGGACTGGAGCTATCCAGCACGATTTCGCTGAATGCGGACGTATCTACGGCTGGAGCGATTGACATTACCAATGCCTCGGATGCCGACGTGAGCGTGAACTCGCTGACTACACCCGACGGAAACATCTCCTACACGCAGACGGGTGCTGGCAACGACGCTTTGATCGGCACGGTGAGCGCCGACCTCGCAAACGACACAGTGAGCCTGACGGCGGCTGGAGCGATCGACGCACAGGCAGCCAATGCGGGAGCGGAAGTGAGCGCAGCGACAATCACATTGCTGACCACCGCCGAAGGCATCGGTAACGGCGCGGCTGGACCTTTGGATGTGAATGCGACAGTCGCGTTGAATGCGGATTCGAGCGCGGACGGAAGCGACATCCTCATCGACGATGTAACGGGTGACCTTCCCGCCGGATTGATAACGGCTGGCGCTGGTGATGTGACCTTGACGGCGGCAGCGGCCATCGAAGAATCCGGTGCTGATGCAGACGCGGACATCGTGGGCTCGACGGTTAATCTGACGGCCTTGGCTGGTGGAATCGGCGCAGCGGCGACGGTGGAAATGGATGTGACCACCGAATTGAACGCGGATAGCTCTGCGGCGAGCGGTGCCATCAACCTGAGCGACGTGGCCGGTGGATTCCCGATTGGCGCGGTCAACGCAGGCATAGCTGCCACCTCGGATGTGACCTTGGCAAGCGTGGGAGCAGTCACGGATACCAACGCTGGCACGCTCAATATCACGGGTGACGATTTGGTAATCTCGGCTGTGAGCGGAATCGGCACGGCGGCGGATGCCCTCGATACCACGGTGACGTCAGTTACATTGAGCAATAACGCAGTGGCCGGAGCAAATAACGCCACGGTTATCAATATTTTGGAAGTGGACACCCTGAATGTTCTCGGCGCAACCCAATCGGATGTGGGAGTGGAAGCGGTCAACAGCGGAGACATTCGCATCGAGACGACCACGGGCGACCTGACTATCACCGGTGATGTGGCGGCCCGCGACAGCGGAGATGTCGTCCTGCGCGCCGGAGGCGGTGGTGATGTGGTGGTAAATGATCAGGTCAGCGTGACGGTTGGCTTGAAAGACCAAGGCGTGGGCGTGGTCAACGCCGGCACGGTGACGGTGCAATCGGTGTTGGGAGATGTGATTTTCGGGTCAGGCGACGGTAGCATCACGATAACAGAATTGATACTGGATGCGACCAACGGGAATGTTGCGACGGTGCAGGCTGGCACAGCGACAGTGACTGCATTTGGCGATATTTTCGAGGCCCACGGGACAGCAGACGCAACGGCGGAAATCACGGCTGAGACGATTGCCTTAACGGCGCTGACCGGAGTGATCGGTCAGGCTGTGGATGCCAATGTGACACCGGAAACACCCGTGACGGGCGCTCTGGAAATCGACAGCGGCGCAAATACGGCGAGCGCAACGGCTTTTGGAGAAATCAATATCACGGAGACCGAGGGCGACCTGGTAATCGGATTGGTGGACAGCACGAGCGATGCGACTGTGACATTGACGACAGTGAGCGGCGGGATCGAGGAATCGGTTGCTGACACATCGGTCAAGATCGACGGCGGAACGGTCGTCCTGACCTCGGTCGGCGGCGGCATCGGAGCCAATGGCACGGTGGATATCGATTCGACCACTTTGACAGCGGACAGCAACGGTGGAAACATCGACCTGAGCGAAGTGTTGGCGGGTGGAAATCTGGATATCGTGAGTGTAACGGCAGGCGCAGGCACAGTGAGCCTGGACTCAGTAGCCGGGGCGATTGAAGACTTTACGGCTGGAGCGGATGGAGTTACCGACATCACCGGCACAGGGATTACCCTGACAGCGGTGACCGGCATCGGCACTACTAATCCTTTGGAATTGGCCGGAACGACTATCAGCGCAGTCAATTCGACGAGCGGAAACATCGATCTGGATAACGTGCTGGGCACGGCGGTGACGGTGACGACATTGCGCACGGCTGGCGGCGGGACGATCCTGTTTGAACAGAGCGGCGGCGGAGCGATCAGCTTCGGCACGGTGACGACAGTTCAGACTGCGGGCGGTGTGGACACCGAAGATGACATCACTCTCGTATCCGACAGCGGCACGATGACCATCACTGGTCCGGTGACGGCGGGTGGTCTCGGTGACATTTCCTACACGACGACGACGAGCGGAGACATTATTCTGACCGGCACGACGACAGCTGACGAGAATACGGTGACCGCCCTCTCGGTGGGAACGATCAACGGTGCCGGACTGGTAACCGCAGATATAGTGAATCTTGATGCCGCCGGTGAGATCGGTGGGACGACGGGCCTGCAACTAGCCGAAACGACCTCGCTTAACGCGGATGTGGGGACGGCTGGTGCGATCAATATTACGAACGCCTCGGATGCCGACGTGAGTGTGAATTCGCTGACGACTCTGGACGGAAATATCACCTACACGCAGACGGGCGCTGGCAACGACGCTTTGATCGGCACTGTGAGCGCCGACCTCGCAAACGACACAGTAAGCCTGACGGCGGCTGGAGCGATTGACGCACAGGCAGCCAATGCGGGAGCGGAAGTGAGCGCAGCGACGATCACATTGGTGACCACAGCCGAAGGCATCGGTAGCGGCGCGGCTGGCCCGCTTGATGTGAATGCAACAGTCGCGTTGAATGCGGATTCGAGCGCTGATGGAAGCAACATCCTCATTGACGATGTAACAGGTGACCTTCCCGCCGGATTGATAACGGCAGGAACAGGCGATGTGACCTTGACGGCGGCTTCGGCCATCGAAGAATCTGGAGACGATGCGGCAGCGGACATCGTGGGCTCGACGGTTAACCTGACGGCGAATGCCGGTGGTATCGGCGCAGCGGCGACTGTAGAAGTGGATGTGACTACCCAATTGAACGCGGATAGCTCTGCGGCAAGCGGTGCCATCAATCTGAGCGACGTGGCCGGTGGATTTCCGATAGGCGCGGTCAACGCTGGCACAGCAGCGACATCGGATGTTACTTTGACCAGTGTGGGAGCAGTCACGGACACCAACGCGGCGACCCTCAATATTACCGGTGACGATTTGGTCATCGATGCGGTCGGTGGAATCGGCAGTGGAGACGCTATCGAAACCAACGTGACGACAGTGGATTTGGATAATGCGCCTGGAATCGGCGTCAATGCCTCGGCAAATATCGAATTGGTCGAGCTGGCCGCCGGTGGGGCCCTGGAAGTTCTCAATGCCACACAAGGCGATGTTGGGGTGGAAGCGATCAACAGCGGAAGCATCAATATTTCCACGGATGACGGCACTTTGACTATCAGCGGCGGTGTGACCGCTCGCGATGGCGGCACCATCAGCCTCGACGCCGAGAATACCACGGGTGGAGCCAGCAATGTAGTTGTTAATGCAGCAGTCTTGTCCGATGTCGGATTAAAGGACATCGGCGTAGGCGTAGGCGGCCCGGTTAACGCCGGAGCGATTACGATCACCGCGAATGATAACATTGATGTTAACTCGGCGGTGACCACGGCACAGGCCAATGTGGGTTATGTGGCCAATGGCGGAGTGACCCTGGCCACGGATGCCGGTGAGGGCGGAAATGTGTTACTCTCGGCAGCGGTGAGCACCGCAGTTGGCGGCAATATCGATGTCACTGCCGATGCGAATGTAGATTTTGACGGAACCGGTGGATTGCTCGACGCAACCGAAACGGGAGCGACCGGCGGTGTTGTGGCTGTGACGGCGACCACGGGCAACATCCAGGAAACGACAGCGGATGCGGCAGATGCCAGCGATCTCGATGTGCAGGGCTCGACCATCAACTTGAATGCGCTCAACGGCACTATCGGTAATACCGCAGCCGGTGGAGCGATTGAAATTGATGCCGTGGCGAGCGTGAATGCCGACACCAGCACAGGTGGTGGAGACATTACTTTGGTGGAAACCGCAGGAGCATTCCTCGTTGATAATATCAATGCGGGCACCGGTGATGTGGATCTGACCGGAGCCAGCATAGAGGAAGCCGCGGGAGCCCTCAATGATGCCGCAGCAGACATCGTGGCGAGCGACATTGTGCTGACCGCGACGGCAGGAGGAATCGGCTCTTTGGACAAGATTGAAATCGATACCACCGATTCCGTCACTGCGGACAGCAGCGCGGCGGGCGGTAACATCGGGTTGAGCGAAACCGCCGGAGACCTCAATGTTCTGAGTATCAACGCGGGCACCGGAAACGTCGATTTGATGGCGGATGCCGATATCGAAGAAGCGGCTCCGGCCGATGCGGATGCCGATATTGTTGGCGCCACCATCAGCCTGACGGCGGGAACCGGCGGAGCGAGCGGAAACATCGGAACGGGAGGCACTTTGGAACTGGATGCCACTGCGGCATTGAACGCCAATTCGAGCGGACTTGACGGAACTTTCGACATACAGGATGTCGCCGGTGGATTGCCGATCGGCAGCGTGAACGCCGGATCCGGCGGCAGCGTGACCCTCGACTCGGTGGGCGGAGCCATTACGGATTCCACTGCCGATGCCGTGGCCGACATCACGGCGGACACCGCTGTTTTGACTGCCGATACCGGAATCGGAGCCGGTGGCACCCTCGAGTTGGCCGATGTGAATAGCCTCACTGCAAATACGGATGCGGGCGATATCGACCTCGCCAACAGCGAAACTGTTTCAGCGGTGACGGTCAACAGCCTGACGACGACGATAGGCAACATCAGCTACGCGCAGACCGGTGGACAGGATCTCACTTTGACTCTGGCGACACTCACCGATGGCGATGTGAGCATCAGCAACGACGCCAATATCGACATCATCGATCTTAACGGTGATACCACAGACGGCGTTGTAACCCTGAGCGCAACGGGCGCGCTGACGACTAGCAGCGATACCGCTGATGCGGTCGAGGGCTTTACCTTGACCATTACGAATGCATTGACGGTGGGAGCCGATGCCGGTTCGGACAATGATTTGGATGCGGGTTGGTTCGATACAAGCGTGAGCAACCTCAATATCACGACCGCAGGAGCGACATTTGTCTCCGAGGAAAATGGAATTAACGTGATGAGTGTTACCACCACGGACACATTTGCTCTGGATACGGCCAATGATGGAGACATCACGGTTTGGTCCGTCAGCTCGGCAGGCAATGCGGTCATACTCAACGCCGCCGGAGGAATCATTGACGGTGGAGACGCCACAGTAGATATCACCGCCGGAAGCGCACGCCTGATTGCCGTAACCGGCATCGGTGATGGAAATGCCATTGAAACCAGTGTCGATACCCTTGCCGCAACCACAGCAGCGGGTGACTTGGCGGTGAGCGATACAGGAACTCTCACGATCGGGACTCTCGACGCCACCGTGGGCCTGATTCTATCGGCCGCAGGTGCCGTTGGAGACGATATCCTCGTCAGTTCGACGGACGATATGACGGTCAATGACGATGTGTCCAATCTTGGTCTAGGCGATATCCTGCTGGACTCAAATGGCTTATTAAGTTCCATCGCTGTAAATGCCGACGTGACGACGGCAAGCGGAAGTATCACAATTTCGGCTGACGACGACATCGTCTTCACCGATAGCGATGTGATCGCCAATGGCGCGGGCAATGTGGACATCATCGCGGATGCCGATGGCATCGCAGACGGTGATGAAGGCTCGGTAACGATGGATCTCGATACGGCTGTCGACGCAGGCAGCGGAACAATTCTTGTCAGCGCCGATGAAAATGTGGTTCTGAGCAACCTCACCACCACCAATACGACAGCCGATGCGATCCGGGTTGTTTCAACCAGCGGAGGAGTGGAATCCAATGGCGATGTGGTCGTTGTTGCGGCCACAGCCGGTGACGAAGGCAACATCACGATGACGGCGGCGACGTTCGTCAATCAGTTGGGCGGCGAGATTACGGCCAGCGGAGGTGTATCAGTGAGCGCGCGCGGCGATGTTCTGTTGAGCGATGTCGAAGGCATGGCGAACGGAATAAACGCAACTTACGCGATCCTCGTATCCGGTCAGGGTCTGGTAAATATCGCAGCGGGAGGCACCGGATTGGTGGCCGATAGCGACACCGACCTGAATGTGCGGATTGTCAATGCGAGTAATGTTTTGGTCGATGGTAATGTAAGCGCATCCGGCACAGTGACCGCCGAGGCTCGCCAGAATATCAATGTGAATGGCACGATCAGCGCGGATACGGATTTGAACAGCGTCGGCGATGTGAATCTTTCATCGGATGTGGATGACAGCAATTCCGGCAATGTGGTTACGAGCAATACCATTTCAGGTGAGAATATCAGCATCGACGGTTACAATGTGACGGTGTCTGAGTTGTTGGCCGATGTTGATGTGACCACCGGAGACGGCAATGTGACAGTGACGGCCCAGAATAACGCCACGCTAAACGCCAACATCACCGCAGGTAATATCAGTGGTAATGTGGACATAGATGCGACTGAGGGTATGGTAAGGCAGACCGCCGACAACATCCTGGCAGGGGGCAATGTGACCATCGACGGCGGCGCAGGTGTGGACCTTGACGGAACAATCGGGGCCGGCACGGCAATCGGAGCTGACGTGATTTTGACCTCACTTGGCGGGAGTATCGATATGGGCGGAGCGATTACGGCCAATGACGATGTTACGGCGACCGCTGAAGAGAGCGTGGAGGTGAGCGCGGCGGTGACCATCCGTGGTGACGCCGACAGCAGCGGTACTGGCAATGTTGGCTTTACTGCGGACAGCAACCTCGACTCTGACGGACGGGTCAATTTGGTGAGCGGATCGACTCTGGAGGCCGAAAGCATTTCCCTGGAAGGTTACAATGTCATTGCCGATACCCTTACCGCCGATGCGGGTGATGCCGATGGTGACGGCGACGTCGCGATCACTTCTCAGAATGACACCACCCTGAATGCTCAGGTGGACGCCGGAGCGGTCAGCGGGCGCGTCGATGTGGATGCCGGAGGCGATGTTGATATTCGGGACGATGTAAATGGTGGCACGGTTTCGGGTGAAATTGAAATTGCCGCTGGTGGAGCCATCACCTCGGTGGGAGCTTCCGCCACATTGACGGCGAGAACGGCTGATCTTGATGCGGTCGCTAATATTGGGACCGGAGCGATTCCGATCACAGTGGACGCTCCCGTTGTCCAGGCTGATACCTCTGGCGACGGTGGAGACATCTATTTGAACCTGATCGACGACAATGCGGATACCTCGGAAACAGTGACCGCATTCACGGGCGGTGACGATGCCTCGATCGACCTGAGCTTTAGCAACATCACGGATGCCGACGGTATCGACATCGAGGCGCAGACCCGAGGTGAGGATGCCGCAATCATCGTCGGATCGACTGGTGCCACGGCCCTCAATCTGAACGATCTCGTGACATGGAATGGTGACATCGAGGTGACCAACGATGCCGATATCAATACGATCAATGTAAGGGCCCACGATGTGGCCGGCGGGACCGATGGTATCGCGGAGACAGCCGACGACTTCAACGGATTGTTCAATGATGCCCATGATGTAGTTCTGACTACCACGGGTGTCTCGCAGATCAATGTCGGAACCGGAAGCATTTGGGCCGACGCGAATGTGGTCATCAACGCAAGCGGCAATATTCTGGATGCGGGCGATAGCGAGGATACCAATATATTCGCCGGTGACAGCATACTGTTGAACACGGATCAGTATATTGGCGAAATTATTGATCCGCTGGATGTCGATGCTGGTCAGAACCTCGTCTTCACCTTCACGGGCGAAGGGCTGAGGCCAACATTCTGGACGATTGTCAACGGTCAGGTTCGGGGTGACACAAACCCAGATTTCCCGATCTATGGCGGTCTCACTTCAGATCCTCCGGGAGTCATCATCTACAATGGCGTAGTGATTGGCGCACCGGAAGCCGACTTCATCAAGGACTTGAGGTCAGAGAATTTCATTCTTGAGGTCAACATGTTGCTTGGTGACGAAAACCCGGTATTTTCACTGTGGCCCTTCTTCTTCACCCATCAGGTGGTGCTGAACGCCTCCGATTATCCGCAGGTGGTTACCTTTGAGTTCCTCAACCAAGGCGGGGTGAAAGTTCATGGAATGCCCGAGGGTGTCAACGAGCCCTTCGATGTGAATATTCTCCTCGAGCAGGATGATCCTTTCCGGGCGAAAAAGAACAAGAAGAAGAACGAGATTCGCGAGACCAAGAAGAACGATGCGAAGAAGAACTTCCTCAAGGATATAACCACCGCTTCGATTCGCTACTAATCACAACGAATATCAATGTCTGACAGAGGCCCGGGCAGCCTGTTAAGGTTGTGGCGGCGGTGTGTCCGTGTCTGCGGATTTCATTGAAGAGTTAATTATGCGATATTTTGGACGCCATCGGTTTGACCGGAAAAGTGTGTTTGCCCCCATGTGGCTTGGGGTGATCGCCTTGATTGCGTCCAGTTCCGAGTCTTTGGCCCTCAATTGCAGGCAGATCAATGATTTTATCGGAGGCTATTTGAGAATGCATTACGAGGCCGATGTTTTCGACGATGAGTTGAGCCAACGCACTCTGGATAACTTCATCAAGACACTCGATCCGGGTAAGCTTTATTTCCTCGAATCCGATGTGGAAGGGCTTCGTGACAGCTACGGGACAAGGCTCGACGATCTGGCGAGGGCTTCGAGTTGCAGCGCCTTGAACGCTGTGCTGGGCAGCTATGCGAACCGGTTTACGAAGCGCCAGCCGACGATCCGCAAGTGGATCGATGCCGCGCATGATTTCAGTATCGATGAGAGCCTCGAAATCGATCGGAAAAAGAGAGAATTCGCCACCGATGAGACTGTGATGGAAGAGCGCTGGCGGCGGCGTATCAAATATCAGTTGCTGAACCTCAAGCAAACCCTCGGCGAAATCGGGGAAGCCCGGGAAAAACTCCACAAAAGGTATGACCTCGGTGAAAAATATCTGAGTGAACTGGACAGCATGGAAATCGCGTCAATTTTTCTGAATGCCTTTTCGACTGCGCTCGATCCCCATTCATCGTATTATTCGCCCGACGCCCTGGAGGATTTCCGCATCGCGACCTCGCTGTCTCTGGAAGGCATTGGCGCGGTATTGCGCAGTGAGTATGGGATGACGAAGGTGCAAAAGCTCATGCCCGGAGGCCCTGCCGAAAAAAGTGGTTTGCTCAAGGTGAATGACAAAATAATCACCGTAACTCAGGCGGATGGGGAATCCGTAGATGTGATCGACATGAAATTGCGAGATGTCGTCAAACACATCCGGGGCCAAAGGGGCACAGAGGTTTTGCTCACAGTTGTGAGAGAGGAAATGGATAAAACAGTGCGCAAGGAAATCCCGATTGTGCGCGATAAAATCGTCATAAAGGACGGGGAGGCCAAAGCCTACACCTACCCGGTGCAAGTTCACGAAGACCCCAACAACCCCCGGCAATACCTCATCGGCGTGATACGGTTGCCCTCCTTTTATATCGATTTTTCGGGTCGCAAGAATGGGGAGACCGACTATAAAAGCTGCTCCGCCGATGTTCGCCGCCTGATCGAGAAATTGAAGGACGAGGAAATTGATGCGGTGGTAATGGACATCAGGAATAATTCTGGCGGGAGTCTGGATGAGGCGGTGGCCATAGCGGGATTGTTTTTTGACCGCGGTCCGGTTGTGCAGGTGGAAAATACGGGAGGGGGCAAGCAGGTATTGGCCGACACCGATTCCGCGACCTACTACGACGGGCCACTCATGGTTTTGATCAACCGGAATTCAGCAAGTTCGAGTGAAATTTTCTCCGGGGCCATTCAGGATTACGGGCGCGGGATTATTGTGGGCGACTCCCATACCTTTGGAAAAGGGACGGTGCAGAATGTCAGGGAAGTGCGAAATGGCGAATTGGGAGCCATCAAAGTCACCATAAGCCAGTTTTTCAGACCGGGCGGGTCGAGTACACAGTTGCGCGGGGTATTATCCGACATCGTATTGCCGGATATAGTGGATGAATACAAGGTGGGTGAAAAGTTCTACGATTATGCCCTGCCCTGGAAGAAAATTGAAGAGGCCTCCTTTGCCAGGTTCAATCTGGTTGATAACTGGCTGGAGCCGTTGAGGGCTGCGAGTGAGAGCAGGGTGCAGGCCGACCCCGATTTTCATAAAATCATGGAGGACATCAACGAGTTTCGGGCCAAGGAGGCCACCCGTACTTTGGTCAGCCTGAAAGAAGAGGAAAAGGAGGATGAAGAAGAGCATCCCGACTCGCCCCTTCTTGCCGAAGAGAGCCTGGAAACTGGCGAAGACGAAGACGTTAATGGGGATGATGCTTTGGTTACCGAAAACGACCTCGGGGAAGAAACTGAAGCGGTAATAGAAGAGGAAGAGGTGGTTGCCGATGAGGATGCGAAACCATCTCTGGAAAAAGATTCACATTTACGCGAAACCTTGGCCGTCATTGCCGATTATTTGCAAGTGCTTCAAAAAAAGGAACTTGCGGAAGTAAGTTATCCCGAATTGGAGGATATTAATATCGCGATGGGTGTGAAAGATGCGAGCGCATTGGCAGAAGAGGGCGAAACCTCTTCTTCTCAATAGCCTGGTTTGGACCGCTAATCCTTCTGGATTTGCGATATTTATTCTTTCTCGAAGGGCTTTATTCTTCTTCCTGCTTTTGGCTATCGGCCTCGACTCTGGCTGCTTCTTCTTCACTTACAGCCATAAAAATCTGTGATTTATCAATCACTCTGACATAATTCCGATTGAGTGAATAACCGTAGGTCTCGAGCATTTGCTGGTTGTTTTCGTTAAGCTTGGCCAACGCTTGATCGTACTGCTCCTGGAGGGCGGCGCGAGATTCATTCGAGGTGGCCAAGCCAATCTGGTCATTCAAGTTAATCACTAATTGCCTCTGGGCCTGGACCAAGTCGGTGTTGCGCTGGAATTCATTATTGGCATCGATTCCATTGATGGTGGAAACTTGAACATAGCGCTGACCGCTTGCGTCTGTAGCTGGCGCTGGTGTGTTCGTAGGGGATGCGGAACCGCTATCAACTGCGGCAGGTGGAGTAGTCGCAGGGGTAGGGGCCGATTTTTCGGCTGGGGCAGCGGATGAGGCGGCTTTGGCCACATCTTTTTCGGTAGCGCCCTGTTTGGAGCAGGAACCTAGAAAGAAGATTCCCGCGCAGAGCAATGACCCTGAAATGATTTTTATGTTGGGGCGCATGATATATAATAAAGAGGTTCTCTTCGTCGAAGTTGAATAAAGTCTACTGTGATTAATCGCTTTGTTGATTGTTTTGGGCTTCCTCGAATTGCTTTGCCTCCTCATCGGATACCAGCATGAAAATACTGGAGGTTTCGATGACTCGGGTATAGCTGCGGGTGAGGGTAAAACCATATGCCTGTAGCATTTTCTGGTTGTTTTCGTTGAGTTTGGCCATCACCTGGTCCAGCTCTTTTTGGAGGGCTTCTTTGGCAGCATCGGTTTGTGCCGACTGGATTGCGTTATTAAGCTCGATTGCCTGCTGCCTTTGAGCTTGCACGAGGCGCACATTTTGCTCGAACTCCTGGTTGGCTTCCCTGGTGTTCAGGGTGCTGACGCGGATAAATTTTTGCTGCTGTTGTGGTTGTGCCGCGGCCGCAGAATCGTCATCAATTTGCAGATTGTTTAACTGGGCCGTTGCAAGAACCGCGGCAAGCGCGCCAAAAATTACCGTAATTGCTGTGAGTCTTTTATTCATCATTTGAGTTATCTTATTTAATTAAAGAAAGAATCATTTTTACGGGTCCAGGCCCGCCTGTGTCTATTTAACCTGTGACAACAAAAGACTATTTTGGCAAAAGCCAATACTTTTTTCATCATTCGCGGGACTGTGGCAAAAAATCCAAAGAAATTGACCTTGGCCGGTCTCTGGATGAGGATTTATGGGCAAAAATGGCTAAATCGGAACTTCAGAACACCAAAATTGGCCAAGTCGGAAAACTTGCCGTTGCCATTGGCCAATTTTTTAAAAAATTGTAAAAAAACCACAGTTCTTTTTTTGCTCGACTATTTTTGGGCGATAAAGTATTTTTATCTGTTATTTAATAAGCACTTAAGCTCTTTTGCCACAACCTGCCGTTTGAGGACCAAGAACTTGCATTGTCATAATGCAGGCATTTAATTTTTTTCAGGAAACAATCGTTTTTAAAATACGCCTAACCTACCGATACTTTTTTTACACATATCATAATCATAATTGTCTGCCATGAATACTAAATCTGCCCTATCCAGGTTTAAAAAAACCGCCTCCGTTTTTTTCGCCACCACCTTACTTTCCTCGATGTCGTGGGGCGCGCCCGTCCTCAACGAATACGCCACCACCCATAGCGGGGATGGGGCAAATGCCGAGGTCAATGAGTTTATCGAGGTATTTGGCTTGGTCGCCGGGGATGTTACCGGCCCCACCTACACGATTCTAGTCATCAACGGCCGTTTCGGGCCCGGTCTCAACCCTGGAAACGTCGACCATGTAATCCCGGTCAATGTGCAGACTAATGGATTTTTTGTCCATCAATTCGCCGATGGCACCTTTTCCAACGAGTCCTTAACCATGCTGCTGGTTACCGGCAATACGGCAGTAGTAAACAATGATGTTGATGTGGCCAACCTCGGCGCGTTCGACAATGTTCTCTGGACCGCCATTGTGGATGATGTCCGCGTTCTCGGCACCAGCAAATTCGATTTCACCTATGGTACCAGCGAAGAGCTCAACTCCACCACCTTTCCCGGTGGTCGGGCGGACCTTGCCTCCCGCATCCCCAATGGCACCGATACCAACGATGCCGACGACTGGAAGCGCAATAACACTCAGTTCGCCAACCCCGCCACCCCCGCCGTGGCCGATAATACTCCGGGAGCCGGTTTCCTTGGTCTAACCAATAATTTCAGCCCTCCGCCCTCCCTTGATGATGTGATCTTCAGTTTGGCGGAAAATGCGGCCAACGCCACAGTTGTGGGCACCGTTAAAGCCAATAACCAGATTGGTGACTTAGCCACTCTTGCCTATACCATCACAGGGGGTAATGGAGACGGAATTTTTGGCATTGCCGACGTCACCACAGATCCGGGTGGGGCGAATGAAGAGCAATCGGGCCAGATCACCGTCGCGAGCAATACCAACCTCGATTTTGAGACCACCACCCAATACTCCCTCACCATCACAGTTACCGATACCGGCAATAACAAAACCGATACTGCCACGGTGGTGGTAAATATCACCGATGCCAATGATATCCCAGTGGTCACAGCCAGCGGTGGCAATACTGCCTATACCGAGGCCGCTGCGGCCATCGTCATTGATGCCGCTCTCACCGTTGTGGATCCCGATGGCAATTTTGGCGACGACCCCTCGACCGCCTTCACAGCTACGGTGCAGATTACGGGAAATTTTGATACCGGAAATGACGTGCTGGCAGTTCCCGCCACATCGAAAATCTCGGGCAGCCAGACGACCGATACCCTCACACTCAGTGTAATCGGCGGTCAAGAAGCCACTGTGGCCGAGTTTCAGGCCGCCCTCCGCACGGTCACCTTTTTTAACAACAATGCCAACCTCAATACCGGCAACCGCACCGTAGCCTTCATTTTCAACGACGGCACCAACGCCAGTAACACCTCCAACAAAACCATCGTCATCACGCCCGTCAACGATCCTCCCGTGGCGGCCATTACAGCCCCCGGTCCGGATAATAATGAAACCGTTTTCGGTACTACACCGACCCTGAATTTCACCATGTCGGACCCGGAAAATAATACCGCCAGCCACCGGGTGGAAATATCTACTGACGCCGGTTTCACAGGAGTCATAATCTCCTATACGTCCGCCTTGGCGGCATTGGGCGGTAGCGATACATTTGTCGTTGGTCAGGCCCTCACTGGTGGCGATGTTTACAATATCGGCGATGCCATGACAGTCCTGGTTGCGGGCACGCAATACTGGTGGCGTGTGCGGGGCGAACAAGCTGGAGCGACCGGTGCCTACGATACCACCGGCCCCGATGGCACGGCCACTTTTACCGTTTCGGAGCCCTCCCTGAGCGTCAGCTCGGCAGCGGATAACGCGGCTTCCGAACCGGGAACCAATACCGGCACCTATACCGTAACCCTCAGCGGCACCAGTAACCAGGCCATAACCGCCACCCTCAGCGTTGCCGGCACAGCCTCGACCACATCCGGAACGGATTACACGCTCGCTGCCGATGGCGGCACCGGCTTTAGCTGGCTCGGCGGCCCCAGTCTCACCGTAGATTTCCCCGCAGGCACAACCTCCCGCACAATCACCCTGACACCGGCCAACGACGCTATAGTTGAAGCCAGCGAGACCGCAACCCTCACCACGGCAAACGGCACCGGCTACACCCACGCCACCACAGCCGCCACCGTGACCATCGCCGACAATGACGGTGCGACACTGACTCTGAGCAGTGAGAGCGGCAATGAAAATGCCGGTGCGCTGACCTTCACGGCGACACTATCGAGCGCAGTGGACGCCACTATAACTGTGCAGGTATCCACCACGGACGGTACAGCGACCACCGCCGACAGTGATTACGGGGCGGTGACTAACCAGCTCCTGACCTTTGTGGCCAATGACACCAGTGAAATCTTTACAGTAACCCCGACCGGCGATACGAAGGTGGAGGCAAATGAAACCTTCAATGTCTCGTTTAACACATTAACCACTGGCGGTCGCAATGTGACAGAAGGCATCGTAGGTGTGGACGGCACCGGCACGATCACCAATGACGACACGGCGGCGGTGACTATTGCTCCTACGACGCAGGCTTCGGAGCCGAGTACGAATGGTCTATTTACGGTGACTATGGATAACGTGGCGGAAGTGGATGTATTGGTGAGCTACATGATTGGCGGCTCGGCTACTGGTGGTAGTGACTACACGGCCTTGACTGGCTCGGTGAGTATCACCAAAGGCAATATGCAGGCGACAATTGATGTAACAGTAGTTGATGATTTCTTGTTGGAAGGTGACGAAATGGTGGACGTGACATTAATTGCGGCCACGGACAATGCGTCTGTGACGGCCAGCGGTTCAGCCACTGTGACGATTGCCGACAACGAAGCGACTTTGTCGGTCACACCGAACAGCGCTGTTAAACCAGAAGGCAGTTTCGGCTCCTCGCCGCCAACGGCGTTTACTTTCACGGTGACTCGTGGCGGTGATACTCGGGGAGCGCGATCGGCTACCTACACGGTGAGCGGTGGGCCGACCAATCCGGCGGCGACGGATGATTTTACATCAAATTCATTTGAGATTGGAACGGTAATCGTGCCAGATGGAATGACCAGCGCACCCGTCACGATCAATGTAAACGGCGACAGCATCAAGGAGTTGAATGAGGATTTCACGGTGACGCTTACCGCGCCATCCCCCAATACAACGATCACAGGCACCCCCGCCACGGGCACTATTACCGATGATGATTTGGCGAGTTTGGCGGTTAGTAGTCCGACGCTTGCTGAGGATGGCGGGAATATGGTCTTTAATGTGACGTTGAGTGGAAGTACGGATGCCAGTTTTATGGTGAATTTTGACACAGGCAACTTTGGCACCAATCAGGCGACCGCTGTCACTGATTACGGTGTTGTGAATACGGTGTTAACCTTTGCAGGGACCCCCGAAACGAAGATGGTCAATGTACCCATAACCGATGATTCCATAGTAGAAGCAAACGAGACCTTTATGGCGACAGTCAGCAATGCGGTCGGCGCAGGCGGGTTGCCCACTTTCGGCACCCAGAGCGGGTCAGGAACGATCAACGATAATGATACTGCGACTTTGACGGTGGGTTCTTTGATGCTGCCTGAGACGAATGGGGCTACGATTTTTGCCTTCGATGTAGCGTTGTCATCAGTAGTGGAGGGGGGCGTAGCGGTTAATATTGCCACGGCGGACTTGATGACGCCTGAGGCCTTGGCGGGTAGCGATTACACAATGAATTCTACCACTTTGAACTTTGATGGAATGGGCCCAGTCAATGGATCAGGGGAAGAAATCGAGACCTTCAACGTTACTGTGACCGGTGATCAAGTAGTGGAGGCAGACGAAGATTTTGACGTCAAATTGAGCGGTGTGGTGGCAACTACCGCAAACGCAATCGGCACAACTGACGGCACGGGCACGATCACCAATGATGACATGGCTAATTTCTCGATTGATGATGTTGGTCCTACTGCTGAGGGTGACTCTGGATCACAGACTTTCGGCTTTACCGTGACCTTGGATGCTGCGGTGGATATTCCGGTGACGGTTGATTTTGCCACCGCAGATGTTGATACGACGGAAGGAGTTGATTACGTTATTACCAGCGGCACGCTGAATTTTCCTGTGGGTGCTCCGGGGCAGACCATGCCGATTTCGGTTACCGTAAATGGCGATACGATCGTGGAATTGGATGAGGATTTTACTGTCACACTATCAACCGCGGGTCCAATGACCCGGAATGTGGGCATTCCCGGCGGCCCCGGCACGGGCACGATTCAAAACGACGACGATGCGTTCTTGACGTTGAATAGCCCGAGCGTGGCTGAAGACGATCCGGGTGGAGTTCTGACATTTACGGCGTTGCTGGATTTAAAGGTGGATGTCGATGTGACGGTTCCGGTGACGACTTCGGATGGTTCTGCCACCGCAGGCAGTGACTATACCGCCCTGACTGCCCAGAATGTTACCATCGCAAAGGGAACTCTGAGTAAAACTTTCGATGTAACGATTAAAGGGGATTCAAGTGCGGAGCCGGATGAGGATTTCGATGTGAATTTTGGCGCGATAACCAATGTCGGGACCTTGCGAAGTGTGACGGATGCAACTGGTCCGCCCGATGGGGTCGGGACGATTCTCAATGACGACGCGGGGCTGTCTATTGCAGCGGACCAGCCCAATGTTAATGATCTTGATGAGGGAACCGGGGGCGGCATGACCGCTTATACCTTTACGGTAAGCAGAACGGGACCAATTACCGGCGCCAATAGCGCGACATGGGTTGCCAGTGGAGATACCGCCAACCCTGCAACGGCCGATGATTTTCCCTCAGGATTTCCGTCTGGAACGGTCAGCTTTGCGCCAAATGTCGGGGGAACGCAGACGATTACGGTTCAGGTAAATGCGGACTCCACGGTGGAACTGGATGAAGGTTTTAAGGTTGTGCTCACGGCCGTTTCCAATACGGGAACCGATATTGCCACCGGCACAGCAACGAACATCATCACCAATGACGATACGACGAGCTTGACGGTGAGTAATGAACCCATTACCGAAGGGGATACTGGAAGCCAAACGCTGGGATTCACTGCGACTTTGACCAACCCCGTGCAGGGGGGCGTAACGTTCGACCTGAGCACGTCGGACACTACGGCATCGGATCTTTCGGATTACGTTGCTAAAGGGCCCACACCTTTTTCATTCGGCAGTGAGACAATGCAGAATCAGACTGGCAGCTTTGATGTCACAATAAATGGTGATACCTTGGTCGAGGATAATGAGACCTTTGCTGTTAACATTGGCAATTTGGCGACTGTTGCAGGCCAGGCCAGTGTCGCTAGCATCACAACAGTTACCGATGGTCAGGGAACGATCAACGATGATGACTCTGCGACCATATCGATCACCGGTGTGACTTTGGATGAAGGAAATTCGGCAGGGACGACGGATTTTGTATTCGACGTGACCCTGTCGAATGCGGTTCAGGGTGCTGTTGTCGTTCCCTTCACGACTGTCGATGGCACGGCGAAGGTTTCCGATAGTGATTATGTGGCCCAAACAAGCGGTAGCGTGACATTCCCCAGTGGGTCAACCGCCATTCAGCAGATCACGGTGATGGTCAATCGCGATGATGTGGTGGAATTGGACGAAGATTTCGACGTGGATTTACTCAGCATTACAGATCCATCAAACGGCGGTGTGACCTTTGCAGGTGGTCAAGCAACCGAGCAAGCCACGGGCACGATCACCAATGACGATACGGCGGTTATATCAATTAATAATGTTATGCAGAAGGAGCCGACCGGCGGCTCAGCGAATTTCGTCTTCATGGTGACCCTTACGGGTGTGGTTGATAATACCGTGACGTATGATTTTGTCACTTCTGATACAGGTGGTGCCACCGCGACTTCGGGTGTCGATTACACGGCCATCTCCTCGATGACTTCCGCGGCATTTTCAGTCAATGGCGGAGCGACCCAAACACAGAATATCACTGTCACGGTACTGGATGATGTTTTGCAGGAGGGTGACGAGACCTTCTTTGTGGATCTGAGCAATATCCAGGCGGCTGGCCGAAGTGTGAACTTTACCGGCGTATCATCAACGGGCTTCGGAACCGGCACGATCCTGGAAGATGATGTGGAATTGGCGATAAGCGCTACGGATGCGGATAAAGTTGAGGGCAACGGCGGTGGAGCTGCGACTCAATTTACCTTCACGGTCACGCGGGCCGGTGACCTCAGCGTCACAACCACCGTAAATTACGCGGTAACCGGCAGTATGAGCCTTCCGCCAGCGGATGCCAATGATTTCAGCCCCAGTGGTTTCCCGATGGGAACGGTGACATTTAATCCTAATAGCCCATCCGAAGTAATCTCGATACCGGTAAGCCCGGATGATACTTTGGAGCGGGATGAAGATTTCATCGTTACGCTTTCCGGGCAAAACCTGGCGAGCAGGACTGTGATCACTACGGCGACGGCGACCGGGATCATCAGAAATGACGATTCGGCTACGTTGTCACTCGACCAGGCGTCTGGTTCTATCGGCAGTCAAGTTAACTTTGAGGGCAGTGGTGGATCTGGCGGCGGACCTATCAACTTTACCGCGAGCCTGGACAACCTGGTGGATTTCGATGTGGATTTCACATTCTCCACGGCGGGTGGCGGCACCGCTACGCCGACGACGGATTATCCGATCCAAACTACTGTGGCTGTAAATATTCCGGCCGGCAGCACGAGCGCTACTTTTGGAGTAACTCCAGTTCGAGATACCGAATTAGAGCCGGATGAAACCTTCGATATAACCTTTAGCGGGATCACCGATGGCGGGCGAAATGTCACCGATAGTCTTCCACTTAGCGCCACGGGCACGATCCTGAATGATGACGAGGAGGTAAATATCACTCCATTGCTTTCCTCCAAAAATGAAGGAAACGCGGGCGATACCACTGATTTAACGTTTACTGTGGCCAGAACGGGGCTTTCCGGCACAGCCATGGGCTTTGGAACTCCGGCAAATACGCCTTCCGTTAATTACACTGTGACGGGAGCAGTCCCGGGTGGCGGCGGGAGTGCTGCCATAGCAAATGACATGACGGGAGGCACATTCCCATCAGCGGTGGCAGTAAACTTTGGGAGCGCTGAATTTTCAAAGGTGATCACCGTAGATGTAAATGGTGATAATACCGTGGAGCTGGATGAAGGCATATTGGTTACTCTTGCCAGCCCAACTGCTGGCGGGGGCTCCAGTTTAGTGCTCGACGGCGGCGCCTCGACGGCGACGGGCACGATCGTCAACGATGATTTTGCGATATTGTCGATCGATGACCCGATGGATGTTGAAGATGGTGGGCCGATCACCTTTACGGCGAGCCTGGATAGGCAGGTGGATGTGGATGTGACGTTCGATGCGGCCACCGCCGATGACACTGCGAAGACAGCGGATAGCGATTATGGGATGTTACCGGTCACTGCGCAAAAAATCACGGCGGGTATGACTTCCACTACATTTACAGTGACCCCGACCATAGATACCAAGGTGGAGGATGATGAGACGTTCTTTGCCAACCTGTCCAACTTATTGGCCGGTGGGCGCGATGTGTCCTTTGATAGCGGTATGGTGGCCTTGTCAATAGGCGGCGGTGGAAAGTCTGGCAAGAAGTCTATAGGCGCCAGTGTTGCGCCTCCTCCCACTACCATTCAGGGAACCGGCACGATTACCAATGATGACAGCGCTACCTTGACGGTTAGTAATGTGTCAAAGCTTGAAGGGGACTCCGGGCCGACGAGTTTTGGGTTCACGGTGACACTTTCTGCGGCTGTGCAGGGCGGTGTTACGGTGAATGTCGATACGGCTGATAATGGGTCGGCTTCGGATGCCAGTGACTATACGGCAAATCAGGGCAGCACTTTGACCCTCAGCGGTGCGGCTGAGTCAAAGCCCTTTACGGTTGCGGTGGCTGGCGATAACCTCATCGAGGGAGACGAGACTTTCACGGTCGATCTGAGTAATGGAATGGCCTTTGGCGCTCCAATTTTGGGCGGGGATTTCACCTTGGTAGATACCGGTTCTGGAGCCGGGGTAGGCTTGGGAACGATTCAAAATGACGATACTGCGCCGGTGGCGACCGCTGACTCATTTACGGTTCCTGAAGACAGCATCAATTTCTCGCTGGATGTGATTGGTAATGCTGGCGGTGGCCAAGATTCCGATGCCGAGAGCGATCCGCTGACTATTTCCGCTGTCGACATCCCAGATAGTGGCGGAGCGGTATCGATAGACGGAACCCTGCCCAATAATACCTTGGATTACTCACCGCTTGGGGATTTCTTTGGCACGGAAACCTTTAACTATACCATAAGCGATGGCGTGTTTGCCGCTTCGGCTCTGGTTACGGTGACGGTGACTCCGGTGAACGACCCGCCGGTATTGGATACGGTGAATCCAGGGATCACAATCGACGAGGGCGATGTGTCCGGATTGGTAGTGTCTACCGCAGCACTCTCTTCGAGTGACGTGGATGATGTCGATACCGCGATTACCTATACTCTCCAAACCACTCCGAACAGTGGATTGACATTGAGAAACAACGGCGGGGCAGCGCTTGTTGCGACTAACACCTTTACCCAGGATGATTTGGTAAAAGACCGGATAACAGTAGAGCAAAATGGCAGCCAGTTCTCGTCAGGCACATTCACCTTCTCGGTGGCAGACGACGATAACGCCGAGGCGGTAGATGCCACGGCTATCGCGCCGGAGACCTTTACCATCACCATTACGAATGTGAATGACCCGCCGGTGCTGGATACGGTGAATCCAGGGATCACAATCGACGAGGACCAGAATCCTGCGAAGGTTGTAACGACCACGGAACTCTCCTCGAGTGATGTGGATGATGCCGATACGGCGATCACCTACACGGTCATCCAAATCCCGAATAATGGAGCGACATTGTTGATCAACGGTGCACCATGCGTTCAGGGAGGTGGTAATACCTTTACCCAGCAGGATATTGTAGATAGCCTCATAGCCATCCAACACAATGGGGACCAGTTCGCCTCAAGCACATTCACCTTCACGGTGACGGATTTTGCTGGGGCCGAGGCGGTAGATGCCCCGGCTGCCAATCCGGAGACATTTACCATTACCATAAATAATGTGAACGATTCTCCGGTGGCCAGCGCGGACTCATTCACGGTGCTGGAGGATACCCCGACAGCGCTGGCAGTGATACCAAACACGAATCCCGGACTGGCAGATAGCGATGTCGATCCAGGAGATACGTTGACGGTTACTGCGGCGACTTCGCCGGGCAGTGCCGGGGGCACCACAGTAGTTAATCCAGGAAGCCCCAATAATACCGTGACCTTCTCACCACTGGCGGATTTCAATAGCGGCAGTGGCACTAACGATACCTTTACCTATACCATCACTGATGGCAATACGGGTACGGATTCGGCGTTGGTTACGGTTACCATAACGCCGGTGAATGATGCGCCGAGCTTTACCAATACCGGGGGAAATCAGAGTGTGGCAGAGGATTCCGGGGCGCAGACCGTGACAGGTTGGGCTACCAGCCTGTCGACTGGACCTGCCAATGAAAGCCTACAATCGTTTACTGGATTCGGATTCAATGTAACTAACGACAATAATGCATTGTTTTCCAGTCAACCGGCCATAAGCGTCAGCGGCACTACCGGGAATCTCACCTACACCCCGGCGGCAGATGCCAACGGATCTGCCACTGTCACGGTATCGTTGACGGATGACGGCGGGACGGCCAACTTCGGTGTGAATACCTCTGGGGATCAGATGTTTACCATCACGGTGACGCCCGAGCTCGATGCGCCGACCATCACGGGAACGGTAGCTGGTCAAGCGGTGAATGATACCGCCACTGTGACACCGTTCTCAGGGGTGACGATTGGTGATCTGGATGGCGATAACCTCACCGTAACGGTCCAACTGGATGATGCTGCCAAGGGTGTGCTGACACCAGTTGGCGGAGGCGGACAATTTACCGATAACGGTGGCGGCAATTACAGCATTACCGGTGTATCGCCCACCGCAGCCACGACGGCCATCCAGGCGCTAACCTTCGATCCGACCGATAATCGGGTGGCCTCCGGCTCGACGGAAACGACCACTTTCACGATTACGGCGGCTGATGGCACGGCAACCGCCGATGCCACGGATAATACCACCACGGTGGTTTCGACATCGGTCAATGAAGCGCCGACAGATATCACGCTGGCGGGTAACTCAGTGCTCCAGTTCCAGCTCGTAGGCACGGTTGTGGGCTCATTCAGCGTAACTGATCCCGAGTCTAGCGATACCCATACACTCACTTTGGTGACTGGCGCAGGTAGTACTGATAACGCTACGTTTGCGATCACTGGTAATACGCTCAAAACCGCAGCTATCATCAACGTTCCGACTACACCGCTCAGTATCCGAGTGAGAGCAACGGACAGCGGTCCGGGCGCTCTGACATTTGATAAGGTGTTTAGCATAACCGTTGCGGCTCCTCCAGGAAATCCCTCGATCACGGCAATCCCGAATCAGGTGGGCTTCCCGGGGATATCCTCCAGTGATGCCAGTTTCGGTCCACCCATCACCTTCACAGTATCCGATGCCATTGATGACGATGGGACGTTGGCGGTTACGACTTCACCCACGGGTAATACCGGGCTTGTGACAATCGGTACGGTGAGCACAAAAGGCCCGGGTGGCGATGGGACACGCACTCTGGTCATCCTACCGGCAGCCAATGCCACCATCGGAGCAAGTGTGTCAGTGACCGTTACGGTAACCGATAGCAACAGCAACACGGCGACTGAGACCTTTAATTTCACGGTGCAGACGGAGCCGACCTTCCCGGTGGTTCGGACGATGCCGGATGTCGGGTATGTGCCGGCAGTGGGCTTCAACGTGAAAATAGCCTCCACACCCACCGTTGGCACGCAGTTCCATGCGGTTTACGATGTATTTGTCTCACCCTGGACGGCGCGCGGTTTCAGCCATACGCCGAGCAGTTTCTCGTCCTCGGATTCACGCGTCCTGTTCGGGCCATTCCAGGATGCTACCATGCGCAACCTTTCGTATTGGCTGACCCCCAATGATACAGCGAGCGGATTGAAGACCTTCAACGGGCTGACCCTGTTGCAAAAGGCTGCCTTCCTCTTCTACGGGCGGATCGAGATCGACCGCGTGACGGTGGAAACCTACGCCGCTTGGGATGCTCGCTTCGGCGGTCTCGGTGGCACGGGCGCTGATTTCAGCGGCGATGGAATCAAGAACCTGACCGACTACGCAATGGGCTTTAACCCGAAGGCGAATAACTCGGCCTCGACCGGCCTGCCCTCGACCTCATTTAACGGTTTACCCGCCGCCGAGACCGAGGAAGGCGTCACGTATGCGCTCCTTTACTACCAGCGGAATCCGGCGGCTGATATATCGACCGATCCGCAGGGCACCATGGGGCAATCAACGGTTCGCTATCTGATTCAGTCCTCGATAGACGGTCTGGCGATTAACGACGTGTCGAAGGTATGGACGGATCAGGCTTCGGCCATCCAGCGTTACCTCGATGACCAGACTCCGGTTGACACGGATGCCTGGATAATCAAGGCGATGGTGCCGACCGGAGGCGCGACCAACATGGTCCTGCGACTGGTGGTCGAAGAAGTGGTGATCCCCTAAGAAGGGGCGTCAAAGACAAGGCGATTTTTAGAGCAAATAAGCGCAACTGCGGCTCCGGAAAATACCGGGGCCGCAGTTATTTTTGAAAGCGCCAAACCTCCTGATATTTTGGCTCGACAGGAGGGGGTCGATAGCGTATCTTTTGTGCTCTCTAAATGTATATAGAAATTGTTTGCATAGGATCTTGAGAATCGAGTAACTGTTTATGAGTCAGAATCTTGAGTGATTTATGCTGCCCAAAATTTAACCTACCCTCCCGCCCTGGATTTAAATATCATTATCATTTAATTATGAATATAAATAATAGCTGCCTAAAAAATAGTGCTGCAAGCATCCCCGACTTCTCCCTGAAAAGGCTCTTGCCCGCAGGCCGGTCTCTCCTGGCAACCGCCGCTTTTTTGGCAGTGCCCCTAGCTGCCACAGCCCAGCCCATCATTAATGAATATGTGACCTTCCACGCCGATGCGGGGAGCGGCCAAAATTCCAATGAATTCATTGAGATCTTTGGCACAGGCAACACGGATTTCTCCGCCTATTCGATACTCGTAATCGATGGTGATCGCGGTTCACAGGGAGTTATCGACAACGTATTTGCCGTGGGCACGACCAACGCCAACGGTTATTGGACAACGACTTTGCCCGCCACAGATGAAATCGCTCAGGGCACATTGACTATCATTCTCGTCCAAAATTTCACCGGAGCCCAAGGTAATGACCTGGACACCGATAACGATGGACTTTTCAATACCGCCCCCTGGACCGGGGGCAGCGCCACAGACGATGCCGCCAGCCTGACCTCGGGCGTTGTCGATGCCATAGCGGTTTCCGATGGCAGTAAAATCGACCGCAAATATGTCCCGCAGACTACGCCCGGCGTCGGTCTTGTGCTCGGGCCAGGATTCGATGGGGTCTTTTTAATAAATGGCCAGACTGCCCGGCCGCACGGCGCTTCCCGAATCCTCGACGGATCGCTGGCCGGAGATGTAAACCAGATATCCGCCTGGACCCGCAATGCTTTCTCGAATATCATGGCCAACGAGGCTCGCAATACACCTGACGCCATCAACTCGGCAGTCACCCCGCCAACCTTCGCAGATGCGGCGTTTACCGTTGCCGAGGATGCCGCCAACACGACCGTTGTCGGAACAATGACGGCAGTTTCGACCGATGCCGACAGCACGGTGTTTACCTACTCGATCACCGGGGGCAACACGGATGGCGCATTTTCCGTTACGACAGTTAGCAATTCCGGGGAAATTCGCGTGGCAAACTCGACAGCCCTGGATTTTGAAAGCGACCCGACACTATTTCTCACCGTTCAGGTGCAAGATCAAATCGGCCAAACTGTTTCGGCTACGGTGACGATATCCGTCACCAACGTGAACGAAGGGCCGGTCGCCCAAGACGATGGCTTTACCGTGGCGGAGGATTCGGGGGTTACGGCGCTCAATGTGATTCTCAACAATGGAAACGGCATCGATACCGATCCCGAGAGCAATACCCTGATAGTTTCGGCGGTTGGTGCCACCGATAATAACGGGACCGTCGACATCGTCGGCAATCAAATTAATTATACTCCGGCGACCAACTTTTTCGGTGATGAAACCTTTTCATACACGCTCAGTGACGGCAACCTGACCGATATGGCAACGGTCACGGTGATGGTGACGGCTGTCAATGACGCGCCGGTGGCCCGGAGCGATGTATTCACCGTTTTGGAAGATGCCATGGTCACCTCATTTGACGTGCGGGCCAATAATGGACTGGGTGCGGATAGCGATGTGGATAGTGTCAACCTCGATGTAACCGCCGTAACCGCGCCCAACAATGGCGGCACCGCAGTGCGTGTTGGAAACAATATCGAATATACACCGGCGGACAATTTCAGTGGTAATGAAACCTTCACCTACACCCTTAGTGACGGATTCCTGACAGACGATGCCACGGTGTCGGTGACCGTGACGGAGGTCAACGATGCGCCCATAGCGAATAACCAAGCAGTGACGGCGACGGAGGATTTGCAACTGGAGATCACCTTGACGGGTGACGATGGCGATGCCAATTCGGTTCAGAGCTTGACATTTATTCTGACGAGTTTGCCGGACACCGGTACCCTTTCACAAACCTCTGGCGGGGACGCTATCACGATTGTGCCGACGAATCTGGGTGGTTCCTCGCTGTTTTTTACCACGGCACCGGGAGACGTGAATCCGCAGGAATTCGATTTTGGCGTAAAGGACGACGGTGGAACTGACCCCATGGGAGCGGGAGTGGACACTAGCCCCACTGATGGAACCGTGACGATTGATATCACTCCGGTAAACGATCCCCCGGTGGCAAATGATGACACATTCTTTGTCGATGAGGGAGGCACACTGCCACAGGCGCTCGCGAACGCAAATATGTTGGTTCATTTATTTGAGTTTGAAGGCGATTTTACCGATACTTTGGGCAATGGGGTGGATTTAAGCCCCACAGATATTCTGGCAGTGCCGGGAAGTGGAAGCTACACCTTTGATGCCAATGAAGGGCTTGGATTAATAGCCGATATTGGGTTGGCCGGCAATTATTCATTCGGGTTGCGGTTCAGTTTTCAGGATGTAGCCGGATTCAGGAAGATCATCGACTTCAGCGGACTTCTATCCGGTATTGGGCTATACATCCTGGATGGCAAGTTGACTTTTTTCAACGGTTTGGGTTCTGGCAGCACCGATATTCTGGCAAATGAGGTTATCGATTTGGTCATCACGCGTTCATCCGCAGACAACACTGTCAATGTTTACCTCAATGGTTCATCTACCCCCGAGATTCAGTTTACTGATGGTGCTGGTGATGCTTTTCCTCAACCCACTCAGTTCTTTTTCTTCGAGGACGAATTATCTGGAGCGGAATCTTCCGACGGCGAAGTATTTGAAATTCGAGTCTGGAACAATCCCTTGTTAGCTGGCGAAATCGCTAACGCCTTTTCCGATTTTAACGTATTGGACAATGATCAGGATCAAGATTTACCCGGTGATAACTTGACCGTCACTCTGGTTGCCGATAGCGGGCCGAGCCATGCCGCACCGGGCACCTTCGTCCTGAACGGTGATGGAACCTTCACCTACGAGCATGACGGCAGCGAAACTACCACGGACAGTTTCCAGTATCGCGTGACCGACAATGGGCCCTCCAGCGATACCGCCACGGTCACCATTACAATCAATCCAGTCAACGACCCGCCGGTGGCGATCGCTCAACAGCTATCGACAGATGAGGATACAGACCTTCTGATCACACTTACCGGCACGGATGCGGAAGATGACTCGTTAACGTTTGCGGTGGTGGATGATCCGACGGACGGAGTTTTGACTGGGAATGCCCCAAATCTGACCTACACGCCTGGCGATAACTTCGTCGGAATGGATTCCTTTACTTTCGATGCCAATGATGTAGCCGCCGACTCGGTAGTGCCGGCCACAATTTCGATTACGGTCAATGCCGTGAATGACGATCCCACGCTGGACGACCCCGCCGATGAAGTCATTGATGAGGATGACCCAATGCAGACGGTTGGCTTGACAGGAATCGGCCCCGGAGGCGGACCTGATGAGGTTAATCAAGTCCTCACTGTGACGGCGACCTCCGATAACACGGACTTGATCCCCGATCCGGATGTAACCTTTGTTCAACTGTCCGATACAGCGGACCTCGATTATACCCCGGTGGCCGACCAGAACGGAATGGCAACCATCACGGTGACCGTTATGGATGATGGTGGACTTTCGGCAACGCAGGAATTTACCGTGACCGTAAACGCCGTGAACGATGCGCCGAGTTTCGATTTACAAGCGAGCGACACGGTTCTTGAAGACTCCGGCCAACGGATGGTGGATGATTGGGCGACGGCCTTCTCTCCGGGCCCGGACAATGAATCGGGACAAACGGTAGATTCCTTCGATGTGACGGAATTCACGAATCCGAATCTGTTTGCCGCAGAAGGAGGAGCACCGACGATTGATGTAAACGGTAAATTAACCTACACACCTGCGGCCGATGCGGTCGGCTCGTCCATAGTAACGGTTACTGTGACTGACACCGGCGGGACAAATCCCGGTGTGGATACCTCCGGCGAACAAACTTTCACCATCAATGTGACGGCGGTGAACGACGCGCCTAGTTTCGCACTTGTCGATATTGAGGACACTGTGGATGAAGACTTTGGAGAGCAGATCCTGGCCGGTTGGGCATCAAGTATTTCCAGAGGACCTATGGATGAAGATGGTCAAGGTCTGGAATTCAGTTTGACGAACAGCGACAATACGCTGTTTTCTAACCAACCTGCCATCGACACTTCGGGTCAACTGACCTACACCCCGGCGGATGATGCCAACGGCTCTGCCACAGTGATGGTTACTTTGATGGACACTGGCGGCATGGACAATGACGGCATTGACACCTTTGGACCGCTGGAATTCACCATCAATGTGACGGCGGTGAATGACCCGCCGAGTTTCGATTTACCAGCGAACGACACTGTTCTGGAAGACTCTGGGGGACAGACGCGGGAAGATTGGGCATCGAATATTTTCGAAGGAGCGGCCAATGAATTGGAGCAAACGGTCACCTTTAATGTGGTGAACAACAATAATGATTTATTTTCCGAGCAACCTGCAATCGACGCTGACGGCCAACTGACCTACACCCCGGCACCCGATGCCCACGGTGATGCCACGGTAACGGTTACCGCGAACGATGGCGAGGATGACTCCCCCCCCGGGCAGGATTTCACGATCATGGTGACGGCTGTGAACGATGTGCCGAGTTTCACCAAGGGGGGCAACGACACAGTGCTGGAAGACTCCGGTGAGCGGACCGTGGCAGCTTGGGCGATGGATATTTTCGAAGGTGCGGCCAATGAATTTGGTCAAGGGTTGGAATTCATTGTGACAGAAAACTCTAATTCGGAACTGTTTGCCGTTGGTGGAGCCCCTTTCATAGATCCGGATTCTGGGGACCTGATCTACACCCCGGCGGATGACGCCTTCGGCTCTGCTGTCATAAAGGTGGTGCTTATGGACGACGACGGCACGGATGACGGAGGTTTTGACACCTCCGCGGAGGAGACATTTACCATTAATGTAACAGCGGTCAACGATGAGCCGAGTTTTACCGATGGGGGCAGCGACATGGTGCTGGAGGACTCGGGAGAGCGAGATATTCTCTGGGCGACGAATATTTTCGAGGGAGCCACCAATGAAGCGGATCAGCCTCTCGAATTCAAAGTGACAGAAAATACGAATACGTTACTATTTGCCGAGGGGGGAGCCCCCGCCATCGATGCGGAAACTGGAAATTTAACCTACACTCCTGCGGATGATGCCTTCGGCGAGGCCGACATAACGGTGGAGCTTTTTGACAACAGCAGCACCGGAGTCCAAGGGGACGACGACACCAGTGATCCAGTGATGTTTACCATTAGTGTGACGGCGGTCAACGACGAGCCGACTTTTACCCCGAGAGGCGACGACACCGTGCTGGAAGACTCCCCGATGCGGACCGTGGCAGCTTGGGCGGCGGATATTTTTGCGGGAGCGGACAATGAATCGGGCCAGGTTCTGGAATTCAATGTAGATGTATTGACGAATCCGGATCTGTTTGCCGGGGGTGGAGACCCCGCCATCGACCCGACCAACGGAAATTTAACCTACACTCCGGCTCCCGACGCCTTCGGCGATGCCGACATAAGGGTGGAACTTATGGATCTTGATGGCATACCCAATGGGGGGGACGATACGAGCGCTTTTGTTGATTTCATCATCACAGTAACGCCGGTGAACGACGCGCCGATTTTTGTGGTGGGGGAAGACCAGTCCGTGACCGAAAATTCGGGGATGGTAGAAGTGCCAGATTGGACGACAGGTTTTTCAGTCGGACCAGACAATGAAATACCAATACAAAATCTCACTGTCTTCAATGTAACAGTCGATACTAATCCGGGTCTATTTGCCGCCGAAGGGGGCGCACCCGCAGTCAGTCCTGACGGCACACTCACTTTTACCCCGGCGGCCGATGTTAATGGAGTTGCAAGTATTTCGATAACCCTGAGTGACAGCGGGGATGGGGTTGCCCCCGATGTAAATACCTCGGAGGCGCAGACTTTCACGATTGAGGTTACCGAAGTGAACAATCTCCCGACTCTGGATGCCCTCGAACCCGTCAACATAGATGAAGATGGAACCCCTGCAACGGTCGAGCTTTTGAATATCACACCGGGTGCAAACGAGGAGCAAGATCTGGCTGTGAGCGCAGTTTCTGACAATCAGGCTCTGATAAATAACGCCAATCTCATTATCACCTACCCAGTGACCGCCACAACCGGAACGCTTGTTTACACTTTGGAGGCTGACCAACATGGCGATGCGCTTATCACGGTGACGGTTACCGATGCCGGCCTCGATAACGACTTGGATACCACTGGCGACAACGCCACAGTTGAGCAGAGCTTCCTCGTGACGGTCAACCCGGTGAACGATGCGCCGAGTTTCATAAAAGGGACCGATATTACCGTGCAGGAAGACTCCGCTCCGTATAATCAGGGTTGGGCGACAGATTTATCCGTTGGACCGCAGAATGAAGGAGATCAATCCCTCATTGGCTTCAATGTAATGAACGATAAAAATACATTGTTTTCTGTCCAGCCTGCGATCGACGAAGTCACAGGAAACTTAACCTTCACACCCGCCCTCAACGCCATCGGATCCGCCCTCGTATCGGTGAGCCTGAGTGACGACGGTGGCTTCGGCCAGGGCCAGGAAACTTTCTCCGCATTCGCCAAGGATGCCAAAGGCACTACGACGGTAAAGATCGGCAATGAAGGTGGTGGAGAGGATACCTCCGCCGTGCAGACTTTCACGATCAAGGTGACCCCGGTCAACGACGCCCCGAGCTTTGTAAGTGGGGGTGATGTTACGGTGGCGGAAGACTCCGGACTTTATAATGAAGATTGGGCGACGAGTTTATCCGTTGGGCCGGATGACGAGGTGGATGAGCCGCAAGCTCTCACGTTCTTCACGGTAACCAACAACAATAATGATTTGTTCTCAGCCCAACCCGCCATCGATGTGAGTGGTCAGCTGACCTTTACACCGGCGGACAACGCCAGCGGCGTTGCCATGGTAACTGTTACTCTGAGTGACAACGGAGGGACGGCTACACTTCCCGACGCCGGTGAGGATACCTCCGCCGAACAAGTCTTCTTGATCGAAGTGACGCCTGTGAACGATGCGCCGGTGGCTACCGGTCAGACTGTGGAGACGGATGAGGATGTGGTGCTGTCGATAGATCTGGCGGGCACTGATATCGATAACGATGACTCGTCTTTGATCTTCACTATTATAAATGGACCGACAAACGGGGTTTTGACCGGGGACCTGCCGAACCAACTCTACACCCCGAACACCAACTACAACGGCCCGGATTCTTTCACGTTCAGCGCCAACGACGGGGATGCGGATTCGGCTACGGACGCGACGGTGTCGATCACGGTGAATCCGGTGAACGACCAACCAGTGGCTGACGACCAAACCGTCGAGGCGATTGAGGATGTGCAGTTGTCAATCACCTTGGTCGGCGACGACAGCGAACCAGAGGAACCTCCTCAAACCCTTACATTTACCATTGTGGATCTTCCGAGTATGGGAACATTGAGGGACACAGAATCGGGAGATCCTTTAGGTGATGGCGCTGTATTGGACGACGATGTGGTATTTTTCACCACGGCGCAGGATGAGGTGAGCCAACAGACCTTCACTTTTAGTGTGAGCGACGACGGTGGCGGCGACGATACTAGCGAGATTGCCACCGTGACGGTGAACATCACGCCGGTCAATGATCAGCCTGTGGCTGACGATCAAGAAGTGACGGCGACCGAGGATGTGCAGTTGCCGATCATCTTGGTCGGCGACGACAGCGAACCAGAGGGACCTCCTCAAACCCTTACATTTACCATTGTGAGTTTGCCTGCTATGGGAACATTGAGGGACACAGCATCGGGAGATCCTTTAGGTGATGGCGCTGAATTGGACGACAATTTGGTATTTTTCACCACAGCGCAGGATGAGGTGAGCCAGCAGACCTTTACCTTTCAGGTGAGCGACGGCGGTGGCGACGGAAACGAAACGAGCGCGATTGCCACAGTGACAGTGAGCGTCACTCCGGTGAACGACCAACCAGTGGCTGCCGACCAAGAAGTGCAGGCGACCGAGGATGTCGAGACATCGATCACACTGACCGGCGACGACAGTGATCCCGAGGATCCTCCTCAAACCCTTACATTTACCATCGAGAGTTTACCGGATACGGGAAGCTTGTCGGATGAACCGAGCGGAGCTGCCCTCCAAATTGGCAGTGTATTGGGTAATGATGATGTATTTTTCACCACCGCGCCGAACGATGTGGACCAACAGACCTTCACTTTTAGTGTGAGCGACGACGGTGGCGGCGACGATACTAGCGCGAATGCGACCGTGACGGTGAACATCAACCCGGTGAACGACGGTCCTACGGTTGACCAAGGTATCGATGATCAGTTTGCGCCCGAGGATATGCCCTTCAATTTTGCAGTGCCCGGCAATGCGTTTGCCGATGTGGATATTGGTGACAGCCTGAGTTTTTCGGCGACCTTATCAAGCGGCGGAGCTCTACCTGACTGGTTGACGTTCACAACGGACACTTTTACGGGGACTCCGCGGAATGCCGATGTGGGCGCGATAACGATCCGGGTTACGGCCACTGATGACGGTTCGGCGACCATTTTCGACGACTTCGTGCTGACGGTGAATAACGTAAATGATGCGCCTGTGGCGGTTGATGAGACGTTTCCGATTTCCGAGACAGCGGCCAATGGCGATCCTGTCGGCACGGTAGATGCCTCCGATGATGATGTGGGCGATGTGCTCAATTTCACAATTACGGGTGGCGACCCAACCAACAACTTTATCATCGGTTTGACGAGTGGCGCGATTACCGTAGTGGTACCACCGGCGCTCGTTTCGGGCACAGTGACACTCACGGTCAATGTTTCCGATGGGGAGTTGTCGGACAACGCAACGATTACTGTCAATATCCAGGAATTCAACGATCCTCCGACTATCCAGAGCGGCATTGCCGATGTAGAAGTGGACGAGGATGCTGATGATACAGTGATCAATCTTCAGGCGCCTCAGGCATTCACGGATGAGGAAACGGCTGTTGCGGATTTGACTTATACCGTTGAGATGATCTCGGACGGTTCGCTCTTTACCGGTGTGTCGATTGATAATAATGACACCGATATGCTGACAATCGACTATGCGCCCAATGCTTTTGGGTTCGCGGATATCACGATTCGGGCCACAGATGACGACGTAGGTGATCCAAAGTCTGTTGATGATACTTTCAGGGTGACGGTAAACAAGGTAAACGATGCGCCGACGATCAGCGCGATCAAGAACCAGTTTGCGTTCGTGGACACAGATACCGCTGGAAATCCGGGTGAACCTACCGAAGCGATCGCTTTTACGGTGAATGATGATGAGACGCTGGCCAGTGATTTGGCGGTATCTGTGCAGGTGACCTCTGGCGGTTCAGTGATCGCATCGACGGTTTTGGGCGGCAGTGGGTCGAATCGCACGATCGTCGTCACGCCGGTTGACGGGATCTCCACCTTCCCGCAGATGGCAACGATCCAGATTACGGTTCAGGATGATGATGCGGCACCGCTTTCTGCCAATACATCGTTCGATGTAGAAATTCAGCCCAAGCCGAAGTTTCCAGTTGTTCGCAATTTGCCAGACTTTTATGTTCCGGGAGTGGCCTTTCAGGTGACCATTGATCTCACACCTAGCCTCGATACTACCTTCTACATCGTGCATGATGTGCTTTCAATTGCCTGGGATATTTCCAATGCCAGTGATGACGGGATGATCTTCCCGACTGAGCAGCGAGTGTCCTTCGGTGGGTTTAACCCTGATATTGATAATCTGGATAATCAATTGGAGTATTTCATAGCGGTTCCAGATGGTTCCACGCAGACGCTTACGTTTACCGGTCTGGTCATTTCCCAGAAGGAGTCCTTCCAGTTCTTCATCGAGCGAGAGATTAGTCCTGTGACTGCCGAGACTTATGCCGACTGGAGATTGCGGGTATTTGGGCCAATCGATGGCGCGACAGCAGTCAGCGCCGCCGGTGTGGACTTTAGCAGCGATGGAATTGTCAACGGCACCGCCTATGCGATGGGCTTTGACCCAACGATCAACAATTCCGCCGATCCGGGCCTCGTGACGACCTCTACCTTTGACAATAATGGGGTATCCACGGCACGGATGGTCTTCCAGCGGTCCTCCAGCGCGGTGGACGTGATCTACACAGTGCAGGATGGCGCGGGCACGCCTTTGGCGACTCAACCGACACAACGTTCAGTGACCGCAACCGATGGCGTCAACCTGAGCGTGACGGTTGAGGTGCCGGTGGCGGGTCTGGCCGGAGGGGTTCTACAGCTAGGGTTGACGGGTCCGTGAGCCTGGCTCATTTCACCTTTTTAGAGAGGCCCCGGTTTGCCGGGGCCGTCTCTTTGGCAGACCGAAAGCCAAACAATTTATCAATCAAGACAACTACTGATTAAGGCATGAGTTACCACCTCAGAGCAATTGGCGCTTTGTTTTTGGTGTTGGGATTTCTGCCAATGTATCTACCGGCCGCAGTCATCACGGTAGATAATTTGGTGGATGAGAATGATGGGGATATCACAGCGGGTAATCAATCCCTGCGTGAAGCCATCGCTAATGCTGCTTCGGGGGATGTGATTCAGTTTGAGGCCGGGTTATTTTCTGGCGGTCCCCAAATTATCACTCTCGATAATGGTGTGGATGGGCTGGGGTTAGTAATCGCAAAAAATCTGGATATCCAGGGTCCCGGAGCGGATATGCTGGCCATCGGCGGTGGTGGTTTGGTCCGCGTCTTCCGCATCAATAACGGGTTGACGGTTTCCATTTCGAATTTAACCGTAAGAGACGGCTTCACCAGCGCTCTCGAAGGCGGTGGCGGGATTCTCAACCAAGGCAATCTTACCCTCAACGATTGCGTGATTACAGCGAACAGTTCTCGTGATCCCAGTTTCCCTATTGGAAATGGAGGTGGTATTTCTAACACTGTAAGTTTTTTCGAAAATTCAGATGCAGATCTGACAATTATTGGATGCACGATCAACGATAACAGCAGTGGAAAACTTGGCGGAGGAATTTATAATGCTTCGAGCAGTTCTCTTATGGCCAAATTAACCATCAAGGATAGCACAATTAACAATAATACCTCGGGTGGATTTGGCGGTGGCAGTACAGTTGGTGGGTTTGGTGGAGGATTGTCACACTATTCTTTTTCTTCAGGAACAGTAGAGGCTTCTATAATTAATAGCACGTTCAGCGGAAATAGTTCTGATTTTGGAGGTGGGATTGATACTGATGTTGATGGAGGAATCAGCGTATTTCTAAATATTATTCAAACGACGATATTTGATAATACGGCACTTATCGAAGGAGGTGGTATTTCCAGCACACTTTCAGGTAATACTACAATAATACTAAAGAATTCTATTGTTGCTGGCAATAGTTTTGTCGGTAACACAGGGCCTGACTTCAGAAACAAATCAGCCACCATATCATTGCTAGGTGGCAATATTATTGGAAGCGACGAGGGTGTTGGCTCAGAAACCTTGAGTAGTACAGCCACTGATTTGGTCGGAACAACGGGGGCTGAGATTGACCCGAAGCTCAATCCTTTGGGCGATTATGGTGGCTCTACACAGACCCACGCACTTATTCCGGGGAGTCCTGCCATCGATGCCGGAGAAAATGCGGTTCCCAACGATGCCGCTTATGGGCCCATTACACTTGATCAACGCGGAGCAGGGCATGCCCGCATTCTGGATGGCGATGGTGATATGGCTACCGATGTCGATTCAGGTGCCTTTGAGTTTGTTAACGTTGCGCCCGTTTTTACCAGCACAGAATTGGTGGCGGTATTGGAGGATGTATTATATGATTATACATTGGGCGTGGATGATCCCAATACGGGCGATACTCTCACGATTTCTATAGTTAGTGGTCCCATGTGGTTGAGTTTAGTGGACAACGGGGGCATCATCTCGTTGCAGGGCACGCCGACAAACAGCGAAGTCGGATTACATCCTGTAACGTTGAAAGTCACCGATTTTTATGGTTTGTTTGCCACCCAATCGTTCACAGTAACCGTTACGAATACAAACGATCCTCCGGTGATGGGAGACTTGTCCTTTACGATCAACGAGGATACGCAACAACTTTTTACCGAAGCTGATTTTACGGGTGTTTTCAGTGATGTGGATAATACTAACGACGCGCTGGCATCTATCAGAGTCGACGTGCTTCCCTCCGATGGGACATTGTTCCTCAATGTTACTCCTGTATCTGCTACCGATGTAATTCTAACTGCCAACCTCGGCCAATTGAAGTATGTTCCCGATCTCGATTTCAGTGGTGTAGATACCTTCATGTTCAGCGGCAGTGACGGGACCGTCTTTTCCAGCCCAAGCGCTATGACGACCATAACGGTCAATGCGGTGAATGATCCCCCCGTGCTATCGACGGTTAATTTCGGTGTCGTCGATGAGGGGAGTTTCACTTTTATGAGTACGGACTTTACCGATGCATTTACGGACGGGGATGGTAATACGCTGGTTAAAATTAAAATAACCACATTGCCGACCAACGGTATACTTAAACTAAATGGAAATCTGGTGGTTTTGGATGATGAAATTCTTTTCGCCGATTTGGGCGGCCTGACTTATGAACCCAATGTTGGATATTTTGGCTCGGATAGTTTTACTTGGAATGCGAGTGATGGTGCGGACTTTGCTGTGGTGAATGCATTGGTTTCGATTTCAGTTAATGCGAGGCCCACAATTACGGATGTTGTGGACCAGACAATCGACGAAGATGAGTCGACTGCGGCTCTTGGCTTTTCGGTAGCGGATGTCGATACACCGGTCGCTGATTTGATAATATCTGCGGACTCTTCAGACACCGTTTTGATTCCTGTGGGAAATATTTTACTGCAAGATGGCGGTGGCGGCAATTGGACTGTGACCGTTACGCCGGTATCTAACCTTTTCGGATCGGCAACAGTTACACTGACTGCCATTGACCCGGAAGGTGGAAATTCCAGTGATGATTTTTTCGTTACAATATCGCCAGTAAACGATGGCCCGGTAGCCAACGATGATACAGTGACGGTTTTGGAAGGCGCTTCCACAGTGACACTCGATGGGGGAGGGGGCGACAATCTATTAACCAACGATGACGATCTGGATTTCCCCACCGATTTATTGACGGTTAGTGTAACCACTGTGACACCCCCTTTGTTCGGATCGGTGACATTAAATACCGACGGCACCTTTTTATATCAACACAACGATAGTGAAAACTTTATGGATAGCTTTGTTTATGAGATTAGGGATTTAGCTGGCTCTACGGACACAGCGGTGGTTGCTATCACTATAACACCAGTTAATGACAATAATCCGGTGGCCGGAGATGATAGTATCTTAGTTGTGGAAGGTGAATTAGTGACTATTCTGACTAGTGGGTTTAGTAATCTTTTGAATAACGACACAGACCTAGATCGGCCAGAAGAAACCCTACTCGTAACAGGTTCGACAACACCTTCCCATGGCTTTTTAGCCTTATCGACCGGCGGCGCTTCCGGAACATTTAGTTATCAACACGATGACAGCGAAAACTTTATCGATAGCTTCGATTATGTAGTAAGTGACGGGGTGTTAACCGATGTTGGCTCTGTTACTATTGTAATTACTCCAGTTAACGACAATGCCCCGAAGGCAACCAATGACACGATTTCCGTAGTCGAAGGCGGCACGGCAACGAGTCTTGTCGGCGATGCGACTAACTTACTAGCTAACGATAGTGATCTTGACATACCTAACGATATGTTGACGGTAGACGCAACCCCGGTAGTGGCCCCATCGTTCGGAATTCTTACACTAAATAACGACGGTACCTTTGTTTATAACCACGATGCCAGCGAGAACTTTTCAGATAGTTTTGAATATCGTGTTACAGACGAAAATGGCTCTAGTGATACGGCGTTAGTGACTATTACAATCGACCCCGTGAACGATACCGTTCCAGTAGCATTGGACGATAGCGCTACTGTATTGGAAGGAGGGACGGTATCAGTTCTTGATGATACTAACCTCAGCGTTTTGGATAATGATAGTGATAACGATCTCCCAAGTCAACTATTGATGGTAGCCCCTATAGGAGAATTCACAACAGATGGCGGCTCTACCATTACACTTACCGGTGATGGAAAATTTACTTATCAACATAACGATGACGAAAATTTGATAGATAGCTATACTTATTCTGTAACCGATGGAATATTTTCCGCTATGGCGACCCTCAATATCGTTGTTGAACCGGTAAACGACAATAATCCAGTGGCCGGAGATGATAGTATCTTAGTTGTGGAAGGTGAAATAGTGACTATTCTGACTGATGGGTTTAATAATCTGTTAAATAACGACACAGACCTAGATCGGCCAGAAGAAACCCTATTCGTAATAAGTTCGACAGCACCTGCCCATGGCGTATTAGCCTTAGCGCCCGGCGGCACTTCCGGAACATTTAGTTATCAACACGACGGCAGCGAAAACTTTGTTGATAGCTTCGATTATGTAGTAAGTGACGGAGTGTTAACCGATGTTGGCTCTGTTACTATTGTCATTACTCCGAAAAACGATCAGCCGACAACCGTTGGCCTAACTGATGTCGACATCGATGAGAATTCGCCGGATACAGTGATTGATCTGGAAACTTTTTTTGATGATGCGGAGGATGGTTCAGCCGTGTTGACTTATTCGGTAGAAAGAGTTACTGCGCCTGAGTTGTTTAAGACTACTGGGGTCCAAATCGTCGGGAGCACGTTGACATTGACTTACGCCGCGAATAGCCCAGGAACATCAATGATAACCATCAGAGCCGCCGATACGGGATCGCCTTCTCTTTTTGTGGAATCAACTTTCACCGTTACTGTCAATGAGGTAGTTAACACTATAGTGAATTGGCGCGCCAGATTTTTTGATCCCGAAGATCTTTTAAAACAGACCCTTAGGGACACTCTGTGGGGAGATTTGGCAAATGCCGATGGAGACAGCCTACCCAATCTCGTTGAGTATTACATGGGCTTAGATCCAACGCTTAATGATGAGGCTGGGGTTGTATTAATAGAGATAAGTGGCGATGCCATCCTGTTTACCTATCAGCGCGCATTGGATGCCCCCGATGCGATCGGGTTGGTGGAGTGGTCAGATGATCTTGGTACCTGGCTTACCACCGGCATCACAGAAATTGCAATAGTTGGCGGAGTAGAAACAGAAACCGTTACGGTCAGCATAGCGCTCACGGGTGTCGAGACCGGAAAATTCATTCGACTCAATGTAAAGCACATTCAACCCTGAACGCCGAAGCCGGATTGACATATTCACTATTTAGCATATCTAACAATTTAGGATCTTCCTATAAAGCAGCAACAACACCCCTGTCCCCATAGTTCAATGGATAGAACTGCGGTTTCCTAAACCGTCAATCTGGGTTCGAGTCCCGGTGGGGGCACCATATTGATAGTCAAAGAGTTACAAGATAAGTTTGATGTCTTATTTTACTCTAACGTTGACTCCGTCGCAGATTTTTAAATTATGGCGAAGCAATGGGATCATTGGCGGTTAGGGTTGAATGAAAAAGGGAGCACTGGATCGTCAAAGGGCATTTTTATCCGAGCAAGGGTAAATCGGGTCGCCAACGTCGTCGGCATTATTTCAAATTTCGAATATCGGGTAGTAAGAGTAATTCAGAGTCCGGTAAAAAACGCTATGGCCGACCCGTTGAATCAAGCAAGAAAGAGGAGCTTACGAATGCACGGGCCCTTAACCATGAGCTGGATATCGAGGATGAAAACCGGGAGACGGTTTTAGCTGATCTCAGCACGGAGCAAAGGTTGGATGCCGCCCGTGCAGCCGGAACTCTTTCCGAATCCTCTGATACCTCCCTGAGCGAAGCGGCGCGATTTATTGTCGAGCATCGAAGGCGAGTCGATCAGAAAATAACCATTGATGTGCTCATTGATCATTTCCTCGAAGCAAAGGAAATAGAGCTTGGAGCACCTATTAACAGCCGTTACCTCAAGGATCTTAAATCAAGAGTGGGGAATATTTTTCGAGAAGGGTGGGGGCAAGTGACGCTGTCCAGTATTTTTACTCCAGATGGCAAGAGGGCTCTTGAGCGCTGGTTATCCGGCCCGCGTTGGTCGGCACAAACGAGACGACATTATTACTCGAATGTTGGCTCATTTTTTGAGTTTGCCGTCAATCGGGGCTACTGCACCGAGAATCCAATCAAGGGCATTGGAAGGCCAAAGGTACCCCCGAGGTCGCCCGAAATATTGGATATGAAAGACATAAAGCGCCTGTTACATACGACCCTCCAAACCGAAACTGAGCTTGGTATGCTGCCCTACATCGTTTTGGGGTTATTTGCAGGAATTCGGGTTGCGGAGATTGGCAAATTTTTCTGGAAAGATCTGCGTTGGGAAACCAATGATATGCTACTTATAACGATTCCTGCGAGAATTGCCAAAAAGCGACGAACAAGAAATATCGAAGCGGTTCGGGGCGACTCCCTCGGGAATCTCTTGGAGTGGCTTGAGCCTTACCGTAATCGGGTTGGACCTATGGTTCTACCCAATCACAATAAGCGTTATATTGCCTTGAAAAAGGCAACTGGGATTGACCATTTTCCTCACAATTATATGCGACATAACTTTGCCTCGATGCACTATGCCTTGCACCGGAACTCAGGACAAACGATCGCCATCCTGGGTCAGAAAGACGACAATGTACTTTTCGAGCATTACCGTGCTCTTACCATCACTAAAGAGGCAAAAAGGTATTTTTCTTTGAGGCCGTCATTTTTTAGGGATTAATTGAAAATTTTTCCTAATTTCTTGAGCAGGGACGGTGACCTATCCTCAATGAAACGCTTGGACGGCATGTTAACGTGCTATTATCGGCAAGCCGCTTGAAAACAATGCTCTACGGCTCTACGGCTGTGGGCTGATTATTTTGACAGTACAGGTGGGGAATCGGGGAATCCGACCAATATTGACTGCGATGCTGACATCAGAGTTTTTTTACAACGTTCATACTTAATTATTCGGATTGACATTCCGACATTTCTAGTTCTAATGAGGGCATGATTCAGCGACTTCGCTATCGTGCCAAGGTTGAAAAGGCGCTTGGGCGCTCTCCGGTCACAGCCTTGCTTGGGCCGCGTCAATGTGGAAAAACCACTTTAGCCGATTTAATTGCTTCGACCCGTCCATCGCATTATTTTGACCTGGAATCGCCCCGCGACCAGCTCCGTTTGCAGAATCCCGAGATGGCCTTATCCCGGCTTGATGGACTTGTAATAATTGACGAAATCCAAACGATGCCGGAGTTATTTCCGGTCCTGCGTGTACTTGCGGACAATCGCATGGGGAAAGTGACTTTTTTGATTCTCGGCAGTGCTTCACCAACTCTTATCAAGAAATCTTCCGAAAGTCTCGCTGGTCGTATAGAATACATCGACCTGCATGGTTTCGATTTGTCCGAGACCGGATGGAGCGGATGGAGAACATCCTGGACACGAGGGGGTTTTCCGCGATCCTTTCTGGCTCCATCGGAGGATGACAGTGAGGCTTGGCGAGAGGGATTGTTAAGGACTTTCCTGGAACGGGATTTGCCACAATTGGGCCTTACGCTGCCAGCCCCAGCGATGAGAAGATTTTGGACCATGCTCGCCCACCTTCACGGACAAATATGGAATGCCTCGGAAATAGGACGATCAATGGGATTGAGCGACAAAACGGTACGCCGCTATCTGGATATTCTAACCCAGACCTACATGGTTCGACAACTTCCGTCCTGGTTTGAAAATATCGGCAAGCGACAGGTCAAGGCACCTAAAATCTATATTCGTGACAGCGGGTTACTGCATAGTCTTCTGGGGGTTCCCGGCGAAAATGAATTGCAAGGGCACCCCAAAGTCGGCGCCTCTTGGGAAGGTTTTGCCCTCGAACAGGTTATCCGTAATTTGTCAGTGGCAGACTCCTATTTTTGGTCAACTTACAGCGGAGCTGAACTGGACCTGCTTTTCTCCCGAAAAGGAAAACGCTACGGATTTGAGTTCAAGTACACTGAAAGCCCGACCATCACCCGGTCCATGTGGATTGCGATGCGGGATCTGTCACTCGAACACCTTTGGGTTATCTGCCCTGGGGCGGAAATGGTACCGGTGAACGACCAAATGACCCTATGCGGAATTGAGCGTATCGGCGAGTTGGATTCGATGTTAGGCAGTTGAATGATGGAATGACTCAAGGCATCCTCAAACCATCAATCTCTGCGGCAGGCGAGGGGTTTCCTTCACCGGTTTTTTGTAAAATTTTGGCTTTCTGATATGACGAGAAAGAAATTAAGAAAGCCTACGAAATTCTTGAGGTGAAGGAACTGTGCGATTATTTCCGCAAACTGGTCAACGGCGGTTCTTGAATCGACCACGACAAGTGGCAAGAAGGTCAATACCTTGAGCGACAAATAGAACGCAGGGAAGGATTCATATCCAATCTTCGAGCTTTCGGAGAAAAATTGCACGCTGTGAAATTGAGCTTATATTTTCCTAAAATATGTTGTTTTCTTGAATAGGAAAATGAACAAAATCAGGAAAATACCAACGGAAATGGAGATGATTGAGCAGCTCCGAAGGGGGAAGGTTTTACTGCCACCGCTCTCTTTTCGTTTGTTGAAGGGCGGGACGGAGTTAAGGGGAAACCTCTTCCGTTTCGACGCGTTGGTTGAGGTCTCATGGGGTGAAAACAAAGCGAAGCTCGTCGTCGAATGCAAATCCCTTTCGACGCCCAAGGTGTTTCAGAATGGGCTCAACCTGTTGAAAACATCGTTGCTACCGAAGGGCTGTCGACCCCTGCTTTTTGTGCCTTTCCTAAGCGAACTGCAATTGCAGGAGCTGGAGCGGGAGGGGATCAGCGGAATTGATCTTTGCGGCAACGGTGTGGTGGTTGTGCCCGAGGAGATTGCAGTATTCCGCAGCGGTGGAAAAAACCGCTACACCTCTTCTGCACCAATCAAGAATATCTATCGAAAAAACAGTTCCATGGTGGGGCGGGCATTTCTCCTGAGCGCAGGTTATGGAACCGTGCAGGAGATACGTAAATCGATCAATCGGCGAAATTTTCTTTTGAATCGTTGGAAAAAGAAACCAATGAGCCTCTCAACTGTGTCCAAATGCCTGAAAACGCTGGAAGACGACCTGATTGTCACACGCGAAGGGACAATTCGCTTGCTTCAGCCTGATAAGCTATTGGATAAATTATGTGAAAATTATGAACCCCCGGCTGCAAGGGAACGAGTTCTTCTCAAGATACCGGAAAAGAACAGAACGGTGTTGGAATTACTTTCAAATTTATCGCAGGAATTGGACCTACCTCTCATGGCTTCGGGATCATCATCCGTTGCACGATATGCCGTGATGGAGCGTGGAAATTTGCTCTCCGTATATTGCCCGAGAGTGGAGAGACTGCTTGAGCGATTACCAGGAATTCAGGCGGACCGATTCCCTAACCTTGAGCTTGTAGAGACGGAGAGTGAAACGGTCTATTTCGATGCCCGGCAGGAGGGAGACTTTTGGTGGGCTTCCCCTTTGCAGGTGTATCTGGAATTAATGGCCGGGGATAAGAGGGACCAGGAAACCGCCCGGCAGATAAAATCACTCATATTGAAAAACTTTGAGCTTGTTATTCCTTGTGGTCTCTGCCGCAGGGAATAACAAGTTCAAGGTAGTAGATTTTAATCTGAGAATAATTCAAAATTGTGTTCTCATTTAAATAAGAACACCCGTAATTATATTAAATAATAGTGGAGTAAGCAAGGTTACCGGGTTGGGCCCAAAATGGTGATCTGGAGATGGTGATCGTAGGCGATAATTCTTTATTTGATACGCCATGATGATTGTTGTGGTGTTCCTCGGAAAATTCCAACATTCCTTCGAATAGCGATGTGGAACTAAAATCCTTGATGTTTACTATTTTCCGGTCTGCTGATTGGCAAATGCATTTCGAAAATTCGTGACTTGTAATATGTCGGATGAAAATTCCGTTTCGCCCCCATAGATAAGTTTCCCAGGAATTTTTGAGTTCGAGATTTTTTGGTAGTAACGAATATTTCGGTCAAAGGACTTGGTAAATGTTTTGGCGGATTTTATTTCTATGGGAACAATTCCTTCTGCGGCAGGATATAGAAGATCGACTTCGTTTTGGTTGTGGTCTCGAAAAAAATAGAGGTTGGGCTGTTTTCCTTGATTTGTCCTACTCTTCAGTGCTTCCAGTATAATCATATTCTCAAACAAATTGCCGACAAGGGGATCTCGTTCAACCTGCTGTGGTGTTTCGATGCCCAGGAGGTAGGCGGCTAATCCTGGGTCCAGGAAATATATTTTGGGAGATTTGGTAATGCGTTTGCCAAAATTGATGTGATAAGGCGGTAGGCGAAAAACAATGTAAGAAGCTTCCAAAACACTGAGCCATTTGCTCAGAGTAACGCTGGAAACGCCAACATCATTGGAAAGTGAGTTAAGGTTGAGCAACTGTGCAGTACGCCCGGCAAGGAGTCTTAGAAATCGCTCGAACGCGATTTGGTTTTCCAATGCGATCAATTGGCGGACGTCTCTCTCTACGTAAGTTTGGTAATAATCCCTCCAGGCTCTTGTCGGCCTTATTTTTTGGTCGTAGATGCGTGGGAGAAATCCGAAGTGAATCAGTTCCTCGTATTCGGGTATTTCGCCGTAGGCGCGGAGTTCGCGCATTGAGAACGGGAGCAGGGTCAATAAGGCGGTTCGGCCTGCGAGTGATTGAGTGATAGATTCTCTGAGCTGAAGTTGGCTGCTGCCGGTGAGGATCCATTGGCCTTTTGAGTTCCTGTTCTCATCAACTTCAGTTTGAATCCATGAAAGAAGCGAAGGGACGCGTTGGATCTCATCGAGGATGACGGGCGTTGGGAACCGGCCCATAAAAGCTTTAGGATCTTCCTGGGCCAAGTTTCTTAGTTCTGGATTTTCGAGATTAACATACTGGTAGCAGGGAAAAAGTTTTCTGACCAAGGTTGTTTTTCCCGACTGTCTTGGGCCGATTACCGTGACAACCGGATATTCCTGGGCACTTTTTAACAGCTCCGCCTCCAGAATTCGATCAATTACTTTAGACATTATTAAACAATGTATTTAAAATAGCATAAAAATCAAGATCCATTTTAAATCTTGAAGGTAGTAAATTCAATCAAAACTTAATATTCTCACACTGGCAAAATGGGGAGATTTGAGTAGATAAAGAGTAGCGTCGTGGCTTTTGTATTAGCCAAGACCTCTACTTTGAAAACTATCAATGCGGATTACTCAGGATTTATAGGGTAAGTTGGGAGAGGAGTGTTTTTGCGGGAACTATGACCGGTGTTTCGATGGAGAAGCAGTCTTTGTCGATGAAGTCCATGTCCAGAGTGGCCTGGAATGCATGACGGCAGCCCGTCATCTTCTGAAAGTATTCCAAATTTGGGCTGAGGGGTGCTTTCGCGTATTTGGCCTCTATAAGCATCCATGCTTCCTCGTCGCGGATAATGATGAAATCGACCTCGCGTTTCTCCTTGTCTCGGAGATAGCACAGTTCGAAGGTTCCCAGTCCCAGGTCTGTCCACCCTTCGACGGCTTTGAGGAGGTGACAAGCGATGAAGGTTTCCGCCCGTGTTCCCGAATCCTTTATGTTTGCCCAATCCCGCAGATACCATTTTGGCTCCTTTCTCAGAGAACGGGACACGTTTCTATGCCAGGGCTGAATGAGAAACCCATAATTCAAAGCAGAAAGAGCGCTTATCCAGTTGCGGATGGTTTTGTCGTCAACCCTGATTGATTTAGCAAGGTTGCTAAATATGATTTGCTGGCCTGACCGTGAGGAGAGGATTTTGCCGAGCGTTTCAAGCTGGCTTAGTTCCTGAATACGGGTGAGTTCGCGGGCGTCCCCATGGAACAATTGCTCGGTGCGCAAACGATTCCAGCGCCTGGAAAAACGAAGGTCTCGTTTGCAATAAGGTTCCGGAAATCCCCCAAATTGCCAGAGAGCTTGAAAGTCTTCCTCCTCAATCGGGCATGGAGCCTGAATGAGATCGCTTGGACATTGAGCGGAGTTTAACTCGGCAATGCTGAGCGGATGCATCCTGTAGATGAAATAGCGCCCCATGAGACTATCGCCTCCCCGTTTAAAGACATCGAGCCTGGACGACCCGGTGACGAGTATGCGGCAGTTTTCATTGTGGGTGTCAAAGAATCCTTTGAGGAAAGTCTTCCATTTGGAGTATTTATGGATTTCATCCAAGCATAAAATTGGTCGTTTCTCCATGAGCTGATGAAGGGACAAGCAGTTTGCGACGGCATCGGGACCGGAAAGAATCATATCCCGGTGGTTGTCGTTATCCCAATCTAAATAGTGGTCGGCCAAACCCTTGCAAAGTGTTGTTTTCCCAACCTGTCGGGATCCTGAAACGAACGCCATTTGGCGGTTCGATTTGAGGTGATCCCGAAGTATCAAGGAATAGGACCTGGTGAGCATAGTGGGCTTCATTGCTTGCTAATATCGGCTATCATTCCGAAATAGTCAATACTATTTCGGGGTGTAGTCCGAAATAGTCGGGTGATCTCAATAAAAACTTTTAAAATTGCTAGTAAACAACGCAATCGTAAATACTGACCTTTGGAGGCCAGAAAGCGGCTCTTGATCTTTCTGTCATTCTGCAATTTCGGGTCTAAAGTGTTGAGCTACTCCACTGCATCGATTTGACAGGCGGTGTCAGACGATACCGCACCTGCATTCGTGTTCGAATACGCTGGCGACGATCTGTTTACTGCGAAGGTCTAATGCAGGTGCCGGATGAATTTTTTCTGCTCGCGGCGTATTTTGAGGGTGGGGGCTTGGGCGGTATTATATTCTCTGGGTGTCACTAAAAATTGTTCAGCCGGAGAGTTCTTTGAATTTGATTGCGCTGTGATGGGGTGACGCCTGTTTCGTTGGCATAATTTTTCCATTGGGATACCGCTTCTCTGACTTGATGAATGATTTTCTCGGCGCGGCCACGTTTCATGGAGGCTGTTTTTGCGCAGGCCCGAAAATCATCGAGGGTAAAATTATCTCGCTTTCCGTTTAATGACATTTGGTGGTTTGCTGTCCAATCTCCCCCGGGGTTAAAACTGTAAGTGATATCAAACGCGGGTGATAGTGACCATTGGCCTGACTTATCCATCAGAAAGGCTATGTTTTTAACATGATCGTCCTGATTGCGTGCGATGATATTAAACACCATCCTGCGAAACTGCTCTTCGATTGCGCCCATTGGTAATTCGAGCTGCCTAATCGCCAAGAGCGCCTGCTCATAGGACCAGGCTCCGGCCATATTGTAATCGTAATGCGCCAAAGCACCAAGCGACTGCATGTGAAGCTTCTGGCCACCGTCCAGGCGATCAAAGCGTCGGGACATGAAATGCCGCCGTCCATTTTCTTCGAATAAACGGCATTCGCTCATGGAAATACCCGCGTCCTTTGCCATTTTGGAATAGGCGTATTCGATGGCGCCATATCCCTTGGGGTCCTCAAGTTCCTTGTCCCTATTACTGCTCACGCCGTCGAATTTCAGTATCCAGTATTCGAAACCCTTCTTGGCCGTAACTTGACCGGATCGGACTTCATTAGTCACAGGATTCCAGGCAATCACCGCCTTGGCTCTGGCACCGCCTGCTGAAGTGCCCACCCGCAAAATATCTTCTAAGGCCTCTTTTTTGCTGTCATCGTCAAATGATGCATTCAGTTCGTTCCGATGCGTCAATACATCCGATGCCAATTCGACCAGTTTATCGATTTGAATTTGGGTAGTCTGCCGGGCTTTCGGCCCCATTGCAGGCGCAAATTCCAAGGCACCCATGCCGCGTTCACCGGTATAACACAGACGCTCGATCGCGTTGAAGGATTCAGGCATTCGGCCTTGAGTCGCCAGCCAGGCGTTGATGAGGGCATTACCAAACTTGTCCGGCAGGGAATCGGCGAGCAGCCCCGGCAACCCATGGAAGATGGGGTAGGCCAGTTCCGGGAAACGGAATACTCGACGAGAAAGTGGCATCATTAGTGGAGAAACCTGAATTCCGCTTTGGGCAAAGGCAGGATCGTATTCAAATGAAGCCTTACTTTCGCCCTCCTCCAGAGAAACGGCGCCAATTGTGCGGCCCCAAAGTTTTACTTTTGCAACGGTGCTCATGTGTCATCGCCCCACGACCATTTCTGGACCGCTTTATTCTCGACCCGCCGCTTCTTGTAGGCGCGCTGGCGTTTCTTGCCTTGCAGTTTCAGCAGGTCCATGGGTCTTGGCCCGGTTTCCGGGATCAACTGTTCCAGGCCCGGCAACAAATCCAGTATCCGAAATACCCGGATCATGCTCGACATTTGCGCAGAGGCGCCTGCCTCGATCCTTTCAATCGTGCTCTTGGAAACTCCCGCCTGTTCGGCAAGCTGCACCTGTGTGAACTGACGCTCAATCCGGCACTGTGCAATGCGCTTACCTAGCTCGGCAAGTATGGCCTCATCGCTTAGCAAATAGTTTATTTTATTATTCATCATATATGAAGGAATAGTATGTATTATGATGAATTTAGCATCATTTATGATGAATTACAATAATTTTATGAGAAAAGATAATTCACCAAATAGCGGCTTACAAACATGATTATTCGGACTAACATTCCGATAATGTGAGTATGATCCAGCGACTGCGCCCTATCGTGCCAAGGTCGAAAAGGCGTTTGGCCGCTCTCCATCACGGCCTTGCTTGGGCCGCGTCAATGTGGAAAAACCACTTTAGCCGGTCTAATTGCTTCGACCCATCCATCGCATTATTTTGACCTGAAATCGCCCCGCGACCAGCTCCGTTTGCAAAATCCTGAGATGGCATTATCCCGGCTGGACGGACTTGTAATAATTGACGAAATCCAAACCGTGCCGGAGCTATTTCCGGTCCTGCGGGTGCTCGCGGATAGTCGCTAGGGAAAAGCGACTTTTTTGATTCTTCGCAGCGCGTCGCCAGCTCTTAACAAGAAACCTTCCGAAAGTCTCGCTGGCCGCATTGAATACATCGATCTGCATGGTTTTTATTTGTCCGAGATCGGATGGAACGGATGGAGAACATCCTGGACCCTAGGGTTTTCCGCGATCATTTTTGGCTCCATCGGAAGATGACAGCGATGCCTGGCGCAAGGGATTTCTAAGAACCTTTCTGGAACGGGATTTACCGCAATTGGGCCTTACGCTGCTTGTACCGGAGATGAGGAGGTTTTGGACCATGGTCGCTCATCTCCATGGACAAATATGGAATGTATCGGATATAGGCAGGTCAATGGGATTGAGCGACAAAACGGTTCGCCGCTATCTGGACATCCTAACACAGACCTATATGGTTCGGCAACTTCCGCCATGGTTTGAAAATGTTGGCAAGCGACAGTGCCTACGACTCCGATCCGCTTGATGAAGAGCTTGCCGAGGATGACATTGATATGGTTGCACCACACAGGAAAGGCCGCCGCAAAGCGCATACTTAGGATAGTCACAAACTTCGTCACTATGCTCGTCAAACGGGTCATTGAATAGATACAATGGCGGCGGCGAATCCTTGTCAGATTGAGTATCATATGGGCAATTTCCTAAGATTCGTACGGCTTGCAGCCGTCCTCATCCTCCTGAAATGAATTTGAGATAGGTTCTAATTTGGATATTCCAATCCAGCCGCAAGTAATTTGCGAAATGTTTCTTGCTTGCTTTATCTGGACAGATTCCTTGTTTTTTAAAACGAAACGATTTCAAGAAATCACGGTCTTAGACGTATAATTTTCGTGTCACGCCAAAGCCTGTCCAATATGGAATAATATCAATGAAAACTAAAGTTTTCGGAAACAAGGAAGATATGGCGAAAGAAGCCGCCAGGCTCGCTAGCAGAACGATTAAGGAAGCGATTAAACAGAAGGGAAAGGCAAGCATCATTTTGGCTACCGGTATGAGCCAGGTCGAATTACTGGAAAATCTCGTGCAGGAGAAAATTGACTGGTCTCAGGTCACCGTTTTTCATCTCGATGAGTATATCGGCCTGCCTCTTTCGCATCCGGCCAGTTTCCGCAAATACCTTCGCGAGCGGTTTGAGGCACATGTTTCAGGACTGCAAAAATTTCAT
>JAJFLU010000035.1 GCA_021772515.1 Opitutales bacterium | reverse complement strand
ACCGAGGGCTCCGTCAAAGCGATTCAGGAAATTGGCGAAATTATCAGCCAGATCAATGACATCCAGAATACTATCGCCACGGCGGTAGAGGAGCAGAGCGCCACGACCAATGAGATCGTCAGAAATGTGAGCGAGGCGGCCCGAGGCAGCGCCGAGATTTCTCAGAATATCACTGGAGTTGCCACCGCAGCTGAAAGTACGACCGCCGGTGCCACCGAGACCATGAAGTCCGCCGGAGAACTAGCCGAGACAGCATCTGAACTCACTGACTTAATCAGTCGGTATGAATCTTAACCTTCGGGCGAAGTTAATTACCAACCAACCTAATTTCCCGTAAACCATAGAATTATCGGCGAATCAACCTCGATGACCATTGTATATCAACCAACTGTTTCCGCCGGTGCGAAAGCGCCATGGTTTCAAGGCAGTGGTTTTGAGGCGCCGAATTATTCGACCATATAGATCATAGACCATAGACCAACCGCGCCAGGTGGATTCCGCCTTTTGCCTGGCGCGGATATTTCAAAACGCCGGGCTATCCTCTGTTGACGAAAGAAAACAGAGGGGCCCGGCGTTTTATTGTCGAAATATTAGAACCTATCCGGTTCGGGGCACATTCATTTTTTGCGACGCTCTCCGGCAAATAGAAATTGCTGGGCGAGTCCGGCAAATGAGCCAAAATGGATCCGCCCGAATTGAGCAATTTGCTCACGGTTCCAATCCGTCAGCCCGTATTGGCGTTTCATCGATTTTTGAATCCAGACATCAACCGGAAAAGCCTCCATTCTACCCGCACCGAACAATAGCACGCAATCGGCAATCTTTTCACCCACTCCGGGTAATCGCCGCAATTTTTCACTGGCTTCGGGGTAGGGGAGAGCATCAAGATCGTCCAGAAAATCGGGTTCGTTGGCCAGTATTTCGGCGGTTTGTTTAATATAGCGGGCGCGATAACCAGCCTTGCAGAGGCGCAACTCTTTTTCGGGAATTTCCTGCAAGGTTTTCCAATCGGGTAGCGAATGATATTGACCGATTATTTTCTCACCAAAACGTTGGGCAGCATTTTCGCAAATTTGCTTGATTTGGACGATTTGCTTGTTGGAACTGCAAAGGAAACAAAATAGAGCTTCCCCTAGAGGTTGCCTGAGAATGCGAAGCCCCCGCCATTCTTTGATGGCCGATCGGATTATCGCATCGCTTTGCCAGGGGAGGTGGTCGATGATCGCCTCGTAACCCTGCCCCGTGCCAAAATAGTTGCGGATTTCCACACTCGCTCCTTTTTCGAGAGCAACAGGGCATCTCCATTGCAGATCGCCGCTTTTCCCCAACTGCACCCGGACCACGGACCGATTCCAAATGCCTTCCCATACCCCTTTGTCGATCGGTTTCCAGCGAAAGGCCTGACCCCCGTCCAGTGTCTCCGCCAGTGATTTTTCGGAAAATGCCGTCGATGATTCCAAAGTTCTCCATCGAGACCAGGCATCAATTTCTTCACGGAGATTTCCAGAGAAAGCTCTCTTTTTCAGCGATGTCGTTACCTTTGGCATCTTGAATTACCAGGCGCCAGGCCAGAATTTCCGTTTCACTATTCGGCCAATCCGCTCCCGTAATACCGGCAAAAATCTCTTTTGTTTTTGGTAGTTTTTTCGGCAGAGGAAGAACAAATTCGGTTTTATCGGCGGATCCATTGGTAAATAACTCGATTTTGATTTTAGCAAATTCCGGGTGAAAAGCAGCATTCTCACGCAGTGTGATAACGAAATATTCGCCCGCGCGCGCCTCGGGCTGTGAGCGAACAATTAACCGTCGGCCCGGGTTTTCCGCACCATCGAAAAACTCACTGATGCGCTGAAAAGATTCCACAGTCATAGGTTTGTGATAAACGGACTTTATTTCTTCCTCCGCCAGGCAAAATGAACCCGTAAACTGTGTCGCCAGGAGTAAAACGATCCAACGGTATTTATAGCGTCCCGGGCGAATATTCATGGCTTGAGGTTTTGCCACAGGCAGATCATTGTCAAAGGTAAACCTTTACAACCAATGCGGCCTACAAGAACCTGTGCGGCGCAGCGAAAGTCGGCCAATCTGGTTAGAGCTATATAAAGGAAAAAGTAGGCGAAAGGGCCTCTCGGACGGCGATAATGGTTTACCTTGAAAAGAGGTGAAAAATTCATATAGTTAAGTAGAAATAATAATGAATAATAAGGTGTATGGATAATCGACTCATACCTATATTATTCGATCAATTAAAAATATTTATTTCTATAAACCATTTACAACCAAATATTTAAACGAAACGAATAAAGTTTTCATGAATATAGAGACGTCAAAATTATCTGTTCTCTGAGGGGATATATGAGACCCTCTGAAAGCGGTTAAAAAACAGCGTCCAGAAAAAACAAAACTAATTTTCACAAAGTTTTAACAATTAACGAGATAGAAAATATTGTAGAATTGTTAAGCAAAATCGAATTTCGACAACACTTCTTCGAGAATTAGACGATATTAAAACAGGCAGAAGTATCTTGAAACTGCACCTACAGAATCCAATCGCTAAAGGAACCCCCTTCCGGAGTTTCCTCAGTGTATTGTGCCTTGGCCTGTTTTTCATCCCGGCAGCCAGCCTGTTGGGGCAATTCGTCTATGTTGAAACCTTTCAGGACACCTCCGCAGAGCAATGGATTCTGGGCACTGAACAAGGCGGGTTTACTCCTGAGTTGACCGCTAATTCCGGCACCGATCCCGATGGCGATGGCTGGCTGCGTCTAACCACCGCCGGGGGAAACCAGTCCAATTTCGCCTACCTGAACAGTCCCATACCTTCCGCTGGCAACACCATTGACGTTGAATTCGAATACACCGTGCATGGCGGTAGCGGGGCCGATGGAATCACGTTTTTCATGTTCGATGCCGCCACCACTTTCAACACTGGCGCATTTGGCGGTTCACTGGGCTATGCCAATCGGGATGACTCTACCCCCTTGAGCGCCGGGGATGGCATGGCGGGCGGCTTTTTCGGACTCGGGTTTGATACTTGGGGCAATTACTCCAATCCGAACGAAGGCCGCAACGGTGGACCCGGTTTTCTTCCCGACCAAGTAGCGGTACGTGGTGAAGGCAACGGGCAGACCGGCTATGCCTTTATCGAGGGTACTGGAGACGGGACCAACCCTTCACTCGGCCAGAACCTGCAGTTTGGCGCACGCCCCGTTACCGGTGGCGCCACAGAGGATAATTACTTTGGAGTGAAGATAAACCTCTCCGATACGAGTCTCCTCACCGTTTCGATGGAGTTTGTCCCCGGCAACGGATTTAATACACTCTTTTCCGCTCAACTAACGGGCACACGTCCCGCCGAACTCATGTTGGGCTATGCCGCCTCCACCGGCGGGGCCACCAATTTCCATGAAGTCCGCGCACTCACCGTGACCACAACGGTTCAGCCGGTCGGGGCGCAATTCTGGGACAGCGATGTGAACAATAATTGGCCCGATACCTCTGGCGGCAGCTCCAACTGGGTCAGCGATGGCCAGCCGGCGGATTGGGCGGATATCTTTTTCGGCGATGATTATGGGACCGGCGCGGAGACCGTGGATACCGTGGGTGATCGCAAAGTCCGCTCGCTCAATTTCGACAACCCCTCCAATTATACGATCCAAGGCGGCAATAAATTTGAATTGGACGCACCCAATGGCGGTACCGCCACCATCAATGTATCTGGGGCGAACTATACAGGCGCGGCGGATAACTCCATCACCCACACAATCGAGGAGGAGCTCAATTTGCTGGATGACCTGACCATCACGAACATCACCGACAGCGCCAATCTGGTTCTTAACGGAAAGTTTTCCACGAACGATAATACCATTACCGCCAATGTGACCGGTGTCGGACTTGTCACCATAAACGGAGCTATAGACGGCAATACCAATACTACCCTCGACAAAACCGGCGCAGGAACCTTGGTTTTAACCGCTGCCAACACGTATCAAGGGCAAACCACCATCAGTGGCGGCACCGTCCAAATAAGCGCCGACAATAATTTGGGCACTAATCCCGGGTCATTCACCGCCGGACAGCTCACCATGGATGGAGGCACGCTCAATACCACTGCCACCTTTACAATGGGCAACAATCGCGGAATAACCCTCAATGCGGGTGGCGGCACCATTGAGACCAACAGCGGCACGACCTTGACCGTCAACAGTGATATCGACGGCACCGGTGGTCTGACAAAAACCGGCGCGGGCACTTTGATATTGTCCGATAATGACACCGATTTTTCGGGCACTTTTAATATCAATGCGGGCACAGTCAGCATCGTTGAAAACTCTAAAGTCGTTTTTGGGAGATTTGATGCCAACGACAACTACGGGGGTGTTGGCGCCATTAACATCGCTTCGGGAGCTACTCTCAGTGTGGATACCACTGCTGCCAATACCAGAGACATCATCTTCGGTGGCGACCTCACATCCACGGGGGGAATTATTACTTTGGACGCCGGTGATGATATTAGATTTGAGGACGGCATTACCCAAATCGATGGAGGCACGGTAAATATGACGGCCAATGATGATATTTTGCTTCGCACAGCTTCCTCTGGCGGCACCGTCAATGTGACGGCGGGCACGGTCAATATCACCACGGGGTCGGTCGCTGGAAACAGGTTTCAGGTCAACAGCGGTAATACGTGGAATCAAACTGGGGGCACCACCAATGTAAATGGCTCCGAAACGCGCTTTTTTGGAGATGTCACGGTGGACAATTCGCAGATGAACATAAATTCGATCTTGGGCGCTCGTTTTGCCGGAAACATCACAGTAAGTGATGGTGGCGTAATCGATGTGGCCAATAGCCTGAATGTCACGGGAGGTACATTAAGCGGCGGAGCAGCAGCCAACAAAGGAACGGTGATAGTTGGGGGCGACCTTACTGTGAACAGCGCAGCTACCATAAGCAACCGGCCGAATATCACGATGGATACCGATGGCACGAGCAGCATCATCCAAACCGGTGGCGGTTCGAGTATCACCGGTATCGGAACCTTGGATATCAACAGCCCGGCAGGCACCGGCACCACCACCATTGCTACTTCGGTGGGCAATTTGGAAGCTACCAAAATTGATGTTTCTGGGGGCACTCTTCTTTTGGGAGCCAATAACCAGATTGCCGATACTACGAAGATGGAGCTCTCGGGCGGTTATTTTTCCACCGGTGGCTTTGACGATACGCTGGATACGCTGACCTTAACGGCCGATTCCGCGATCGACCTGAATGGTGGCAACAGTGTCCTCAATTTCGCCGATAGCAGCGCTGAAGCATGGACGGCCAACACAAGCTTAACAATTACTAATTGGGATGGATTTTTCAATTCGGGCGGTGGAAATGATCAGATAATTTTCGGCTCCGATACCAACGGGTTGGCCAGTCAGGTAGATCAAATTTATTTTCTTAATCCAGGTGGAATTCAGGGATATTTCTCAGCTCAGATACTGGCCAGCGGAGAGATTGTTCCAGTAATGGTTCCCGAACCCAGCACCTTGTTCGGCGGGTTCATGATTCTCGGCATCGGGGGGATCCATATCTGGCAGCGCCGCAAGAGGAATCAATCCGAAAACTCACTGTCGTAATCCCAGCAGGGATCGTGAATCTAAAGGCAGCCCATACACCGTTGAGGGTGTGGAAATTTTTTTATTCTTGCGAATTTTGCCTGATTATGCTGTATTTCTCCTTGGCCAACGGATGGGTGAAATCAATTTGAGTGGGGATTCAGCTGGGAGAACCGGGTGGGGGACTTTTTCTATTGGGAAAGATTGTAGGTAAATCTACCGGGTTAAATGCAGTTTTCTAGCAGTTGTAAAAAGACCAAACATCATAAAATAGACACAGTTATCAAAAGATTTCCTCGTTCTGGTCGATTATTTATGAAAAGAGTCGAGATACTTAATGAAACCACAGAGCAAAAACACTGAGGGCCGGCTTGATGCCGGATACCTCTCAGGGCGCGCCATTATTTTAATTGGCATTGCCTTTTTGTTTCCTGCTTTTCTTTTTGCCGTCGCCGTGACAGACGATACTGGTGGAGATCTCACCTACGGCAGCGATGTGGATACCGATGGCGATGATGTAACGCTGACCGATACCGGTGGCGCCGGGACGGACAGTAATTTTGTGACATTTTCAGGAAATGTTGTTACCAAAGACGGACTTTTTACTTTTACGCGACGAGGAGATTTGACCATTTCGGGCGATTTGATAACTAAAGACTCAGGGGATGTCAGTATTACCGACGCCGCCGGCGCTGTTTCATCCACGACCACCTTTTCTGGTAAAATAGACACTGAAGGCGGAGATTTTTTCTTCGACCGCGATGGCGATTTGGTCATGGAAGATATACTCGATACGACCAAGGGCAGTAATAGCGGAAATGTTACTATTTTGGGAACGGGCGACTCCACTTTTGACGACATTGATGTGCAGCACGGCACTTTCACTTTCAATCGGACCGGCGATGCCACTTTCAAGGGTGACATCGACAGCAATCAAGGCGATATCAATGTCACCGGCGGCGATTTGGTTTTTGAGGGAGATGTATCCACCAATCAGGGAGATTTCACTGTAAATAGCACCGGTGACATTACTTTGGATGGCGATATCCAGACAAATGGGGGAACCGTGACTATTACAGGCACTGGAACCACCACAGTCAATGGAGACATCGAAGTCGGAAACAACGGAGAACTCATTCTGGACAGCGGGACCTTGATTGTGGATCCCGACAGCAACGTTGCCGATGGGGTGGACATCACTTTCGACGGTGGCACTTTTAATACCAATGATTCGGATATCACAATCGATACTCTAACTCTGACCGATGATTCGTATGTCGATTTGGACACCGGAACCACCAGTAGCGTATTCGAGGTCGATGATGTCGTCTGGGATGATCCCACAAAATTTCTTTACGTGCTTAACTACGATTTCAACTCCGGGGTGGGAGTGGACGATATAGTGAGATTCAATGTGGATCTGGACAATGCCGCGGGACTTATCAATCAGCTTGTATTTATAGATCCAACGGGATTTGCAGCCGGCACCTATACGGCGATTTTGGACCCGAACTCGACTTCCGGTTTCGAATATATTCCAGGGGTTATTCTTGTGCCCGAGACTCCCACGATATTTACGATTGCGTTGCTGGGAATGGTCGCAGGGGCAGATTTTTTCCGTCGAAGAAAAATTGCCGTAATTTCCGAGAAAACACAACAAACTTAAACCCGCCCTAATGGGTGAAAGTGGTATTACGCCCTTAACTTCTGTTTTTTATCACCGAAACGAGAAAAAGATAGGCGCTCAGTCCGAGCAGGGCCAGATTTCGAAAAAAAGCGAAGGAAACGCTGCCCAGAAAGGAGTTTTTTTCTATCGCTGATCCGAAGCATCCGCAGTCGATATCGAGACCGCGCGCCCAGGCCTGTCCGGTGGCGGCCAAGAATACAGCCATTAGCAGCATAATTACCCCCAAGGCCGATTCCTGCCATACGCCCAGAAGCAGGGTTAATCCGCAAATAAGCTCAAGCCAGGGTAAAACTGCTGCCACCAGGCGAAGCATGACTTCAGGCAGGGGCATCCGGTATTCATAGAGATTGGCCAAAAAGTCTTGAGGGTCGGCGATTTTTCCCAAAGCGGCCCAGATGAATATGCCTCCCAGCAGCCACCTCAACCCGAGAGATACTTTGGTATTATTTGGAAGCTTCATTTTTGTCCCTGGAATCTCCTCTGATTAATTGAACCGATTCGGTTTTGTTAATTATTACCGGTTTATTATCCTTGGTGGTAATAGAGGTATCGGTGATGGCAGCCGACTCGGATCTGCTATTTTTCCGCAGTATTGGGATGCCATTGGGGTTTGCGGAGTTGAAAGCAAGCCCGATAGCGATCGCAGCCGCGATTAAAATGGCCGAGCGAAAAGCTATTCGAGTCACCAATTTACCCGAACCTTTTTGACCTTTAGAGGCTGATTTTCTGTGTTTCTTTCCAGACAATGGCAGAGTCTCCTCAGGGTTGGGTTAGCAGTTTATTGATTTGTTTTTTGAACTCAGTCCAGTAGCGCGAACCCGTCAATAGTTCACCCTCAACTGCGGTTTCTTCCTGAAAATGGCCGAGTAGGAAACTGGGTGTTTGGCGTATTCCGAAGCTTTTTGCTCGTAGCTTTTCCCTCTGGATTTCAGTGGTGTAGAGATTATTGTCCAGACAGGCTTGAAAACGCGCTAAATCCAGGCCGAGCTTTCCGGCCAGTGAAATATAAGTGTTACTTCCGAGCGCGAGGTTGTTTTCAAAGAGCAAATCTCTCATACCCCAGTATTGACCTTGTTCGCCGGCACAATAGGAGGCCTCGGCAGCCTTCTGCGAATGGCGGTGGTTGCGTAGGGGATAATTTCCGCTCAAAAAATAAAGCAGGCCCGTATCGATATATTCCTTCTTGATTTTGGGAAAGGTGACCTCGTGAAACAGCTTGCAGTGTCCGCATTCGTAGTCCGAGTACTCAACCAAGACAATCTGAGCCTGAGGACTTCCCATCGAAAAACGGATAGGCTCGGAAAATTGAAATCGCGTTCCCCTGCTTCCTTTGGGAGGTGGAGGCTCTTTTTTTTCCGAAACAACGATCTGCTTGGGGGCCTCCGCCAAGTTCTGCTCTGTTTCAATTTTTTGAAATCCCTCACGGCCATCATCGAACCAAATGCGGAGATTTAGTTTTGGAAACGCTTCTACAACAATTTCGGGCAATGCGGCCATACCATCGGCGGTCGAGCCCAGACTGGCGGTGTAGATACCGTTTGCCACGGCAACCTCGACCCCCTGAAGGGGAGTTCCTGCGGAATCCATCGGCGAATTGCCCCAGAGTGTCCTTCCTTCATCATCCAGCAGGGTAAATTTAAAAAAAGCAGTTCCGTTGAAAGGCTGGCCGTCAACCGTCAAATTTCCACGGTAAACGATGGTGTCACTGCTGATTCCCTGAAGTTGACCCATTGTGGCTCCGAATAAAAGCAGAGGGAGGAGGAGGTTTCTCCAGAATCCTGAGCCGGTAAAAATTTGGTGTTTTGTGGAATGCATTTTGAGAAAAAAGATCATATTCCTTAAAAAAACTGGAGAGTGTACGGATGATCCTGTATTGGCAAGTTCAAGAATTGAAGTTCGCCAGAATCTCGAATCAATACAAGTTTTCACAATATCAAGTGCCGAGCCGATTTCGATAACCGTGAATTGCCATTTTTCTAAATTCGCATATCTTGGAAGCCGGGCCAGCCTGTGTCAAAGAGACGGCTCGGGGTCTATACGACTCACTGCAAAGGCTTTTGGCCGAATACCTAAAGCATTTCCCGGACGCGAATACATATCCAGTTCGCAACGCCATTGCGTCCCTTTCTAAAGGCGCACGGAGAGAAAGTGCAATCCTGATCCAGGCAATCAACTTATCTTCGTATAAGTGTCTCGTAGTCGTATGACAAAAAGATGAATGATTTCATTGATGTCAATTTGCTAAATTTCTGTCCGCTGGAGTTATTTGTTATGCATTTTTATTCATCCTTCCAACTCCACCACTTAAGAAGTTCTGTCCTGTGGTGCTCATTGGTGGCGAAATAAACCGCGCAACGAAAATGATAGAGGACGCAACGATCTATAAGCTCACCACGAAAAGCGCAAACCTGTTCATAAAGTTCATCAGGGCTTTGGCTTCGCAAATCAGAAACTTTTGAAATACCTATTTCTACCAACATTTTTCCCACCTTTGGTCCAATGCTGGGAATGCATTGTAGATTGGAGATAGCGGATTTGTTAGTTCTTAAATCCGCTATGCGATTTTTATGATGTTGATTTCTCCTTTTCGTCTCCATGCCTATTTCTACTCTTGAAATGGTTTGTAAACGTCCAGAACTTCATGGTTGTGCATAGTGAGTGTTTTTGGATCCAAGTATTTTGCGAATGCGAGTGCGTCAGTATCCTGCATAAACGTAGCTTGTACGTGCTCAACATCAGCTTTGCTTTCCCAATTAAAAATATCCATATAGCCATCCTCCGTTTTGAGTAAATGGCGACTGATTAGTCCTTTGCATCTGGCACAGTAGTTTTTGTCAAAAGCTTTCGACGCATGCATGAGTTCTTCATGAGTAATCCCCTCTACTGGTTTGTAGGTAGTAATTTCGATAATCATTATTTCCTTTAATTTGTGGCTTAACGGGGCTAATCAGCCGGGCCGTTTTTTGGCGTCGGCTGAACTTGCATTGTTATACGTTGCGTTCTAATGACTCTTTCTTTATTATCCGAGATTTCACATATTAACATTCATTATCGTTGAAAATAGCTACTATCTAATATTTCGATCCATTTTTTGCTTTCATTGTGATTTGGCAATCCTTTTGTACATTATCTGATGATCCAATCGGCGGTATTTAACATTTATTGCTGATTTTCCCATGGCCTGGTAAAATCAGGGAAAGATCTTTCCCTCTGTTGGAGGTTTCGACCGCACACTGATTCCTTTTTCATCGAAAAAGCCTCATCGAGTTCCCGGTAGAGCAACAACCCCCCATCACTCTTAACCTTCGCACGGTGGAACTCCAACTCGATTCAGCGGTCGAATTGAACCCGAAAACTGTTTTTTGCGTCAGCAATTGAATTATTAGAATATGCTCACTATAAGTGGTTCCTCGACACTTTCGGTGGTACTGGTCAGGTATGCTATACTGGGAAGATGAATCCAGAAGAACTATTCGGAACGTTATTACCGCTCGGCGATAGCTGGGCGGTAAAAGGCATCACACACAACGAGCAGCAACGCCGT
>JAJFLU010000034.1 GCA_021772515.1 Opitutales bacterium | reverse complement strand
CTTCACAACAGACGCCACACCACGGACTCTCGACATGAAAGGTTTTTTTAAATGCCATTGCGAAATCACCCAGGCAGTTTGGAACCTCGTCGAAAACCTCGATCGCAAAAAGTACCGCCAACTAATGGAACAGGAAAATACGATAGAACTATTGAGACTGGTAAAGGAAGAGATCTACCGGCTTTAAAGGTATTTCTTTGATGGCATACCTTCCTCCTTGAATGTTGCAAGATCATAGCGACCGTCATCGCAGCCGCCTTTGCCATCTCTGCGCACATGGGGGACGGTGATGTTTTCATAGCTCTTGTGGGCATAGGGATCTTCTCCTGCAACCATGACGATATCCCGAAAATCCGTTTTGGCCAAACCAATCCCTTCCTGGTATCGCCAGGGTAACAGACTTTCGGCGCTCATGTAGTGGTTGACGAGCGCTCGGCGGAACCCCTGCTTGGCACTATTGGGTAGCGAGCGATGAAGAAGGTAACCATTGAAAAATACGATGCTGCCAGCGGGAACTTCGACCGGGATTGCCTCTTCGTCAGTGTAGGGAAAGTCGAAAGACTCTACCGAGCAGTCGAAACGCGGATCGTTATGCGGATACATAGGCCAGAGCACTCCTGGTTTGTGCGAGCCGGGTATGACCCATAGGCAGCCGTTCTCAACTGTCGCATCGTCCATTGCGATCCAGGCGCCGCAGAGGGACCTATCCCGCGTTGGGATGTAATCCTCGTCCTGATGCCAGGCCTGCCCGGGTTTACCTGCCGATTTAATGAAGAGCATAGACTGCATGCACTTAACATTCGGGCCGATGATCTTCGTAAGCACATCAACAATCACTGGATGAGCTAAGTGCTTTTGCAAAACCTCGGAAAACTTATGCCCATAGTGGATACAGAGGAAATTTTTAATAACATCATCATCCGAGAGATTCGCCAGTTTTTCGAAATCGGCCAGTTCTTGATTTGAGTCATCGCCCTGGCCATCAACGAGCTCTCCACGTTCTCCACGACAGATGGAGACCGTCTCGTCGCGAAGCTCCTGGACTTCTTCCTGGGTCACGGCGCCTGTCACGACGAAGAAACCGTTTTCTTTGAAAAATGCTACGGCATCCGCGTCGATTGAGCGCGTCTTGTAATAGCCAATTTTGTTTGTTTGGATCATGGTATTAGGATATGAATTTTTCGAATTTGCCTCATCAGGACTTTATACCCGACATTTATTACGTCCGAGCATATTCAATTTTATCAATGAATTCTCAAGTTTTGAATAATTCTACCGTATAAATTCTAATCATTTGCTTACACACGTAAAATGCGATGACCATTTATGATCGCGACCACTTAGGCATCTCAAGTTGAGCAAATGCATTTATTTTTTACATTCCTTTCCTTTATCGGAATTATGCAAGATAGTTCCAACTCGGTTATCTAGCGCAGTTAAAACTGTCAATAAATATTTTGGACTACCGACTTATTAACTAATATTACGAGGAAAATGGCTATCGAGACAAACAGTAGAGGTCGGGCTAATTTTGGAGAATTGGCGGCACGATTTATGATTACGATAAATCGTAAAATGAGAAATCTTGGAATAGGCATTACTATGTTCATGGGAGTCTGGCTCTCCGGGATAGATGTTTATTCTTTCCCTGAACAGCAACTTGAGAATCCCATTCAATGGGAAGTTCTGGAAGGTTCGAGCTTTCCGGAGGACTTGAACGGGGCTTTTTTGGGGGTTTCAGGCAACCGATTATTTTTGGCTGGTGGAGCGATTACCCGGAATGGCCAAACCTCCTTTTCCGACAAGATTTACGTTATATCGAGTGTGAACGACTCTAAGTGGACATTACTGGAGAATATTCGCTTGGATCGACCCATTGCTTATGGCGCCACCGTCCCTTATGATGGCGGAATTATTCTGGTCGGAGGCTATAATCGCGAGGGACCCACCGCAAGCGTTACTTTTCTTCGATATAGTCTTGAAAACGGCAAGGTGGAAAAATCATCTCTCCCTTCAATGCCCGAACCGCGGGCTCTCTCCGGCGCGGTAGTTCATGACAAGAAACTTTATGTTGTTGGCGGAGCAAGTAAAATTCAACCTGAAGAGGCATCGAGCCATTTTTGGATGCTGGATTTAAGCGTGGATCAAGGACATTGGGAAACGCTGCCGCCATTGCCAGGTCCGCCCGTTTTGTCGCCGGTTGTGAGTAGGCTTTACGATAGAGACGACTACCGGATATTTCTTTTTGGCGGAAAGCAACAAACGACGGATGGATTTGAACCTACTGTTAAAGCCTATGCCTATGATTTATCGAAAAAACATTGGGAGAACCGCGCGGACGCACCCTTAGCACCAGGAACCGTTGGTTTTCCGGTAGGTGCGGAGCATTATTTTGTTACCTCAAGGGATGCCGAACCTGTAGAAAAGGTGACTGCTTATCATACCGTTACCGATAGCTGGGTAATGGTTGAAGAAGGGGAATTTTTGGATGGAGAGGTCGCTTCTGTAACCGTAATTGAGGATGAGCTATGGTTGTCAGTTACGGATAAAAAGAGCGGTATGAAACATCTACTTGCGGGGAAAGTTAAAAGAAGTGAAACCTACATTCATCCTTTGGATGCGGCTTTTCTCGCAGTTTATTTTGCCTTTATTTTATACATGGGTTATTACTTTGCGAAGAAGGAAAAATCAACCCATGATTACTTTAAAGGCGGACAACGCCTACCTGGCTGGGCAGCGGGTATCAGTATTGTTGTCACGGGCGTTAGTGCGATATCTTTTCTGGGCTTACCTGCGAAAGCTTATGCAACAAACTGGACTTTTTTAATTTTTATGACTCTCGGCCCAATTCTGGCTGCGCCGCTGGTAGCAAAATTCATAATCCCGTTTTACTATCGGCTTAATATTACCAGTGTTTATGAGTATCTTGAAGATCGTTTTAATCTTATAGTGCGTTGGATTGGCAGCATTAACTTTATTTTATTTGAAATATTTCGTTTGGGAGTTCTGCTATTTATACCATCACTGGTACTATCAATAATAACCGGATTTAGTGTTAGTACTTGTATTGTTTTCGTTGGCATTACCTCTACAATATATACCATAATGGGAGGAATGGAAGCAGTTATCTGGACAGATGTATTGCAGGCTATTATTATGCTGGGCGGCATGTTTTTGGCGATAATCCTGATCTTTTTCGAAATCGGAAGTGATACTCCGGAATTGATCAGCGAATCTATCGCATTAGGAAAAACGCAAATTCTGAATTGGTCCCCTTCTCTCTCGGAGGCCTCTGTATTTGTCTGGCTTCTAACGTTACCGGTAATTCTGAATCCCTTCTTTTCCCATCAACCCACGGTGCAGCGATTTGTCTCTACAAAAAATGTGCGAGAAAGCGTTAAAAGTGTGTGGGCCGGTACTTTAATTTCCGGTGTTGTAGTATTTACTTTTTTTCTGTTGGGATTCTGTCTATACCTCTATTATCAGCATTTACCCTCTCGGCTGCATCCGGTAATGGAGAAACCAGATGAAATTTTGGCATGGTTCATTGTGAGCGAAATGCCAGTGGGGATTGCCGGGTTGATGATCGGGGCTATATTTGCGGCCGCAATGTCCAGCCTCGACAGCAGCTTGATCGGTCTGAGTACCGTGATAACTACCGATTTTTATCGCCGACTTAAACCTGGGGCAACGGATGAAAAATGCTTACTTTTGGCAAAATTTCTGACCGGTTTTTTTGGCATACTGGGCACAGCAATCGCGCTTATTTTGGTAGTGTTTGATGATATAAAATCGTTATGGGATTTGATTATTGGCGCAATGGTGTTATTTGCCGGCCCTTTATCCGGAATCTATCTCCTGGGATTTTTTACCACCAGAACAAATACTCCCGGCGTGGTTCTTGGGGTCATTTGCGGTTCTGCTGCTTCCTATTGGGCAATAGCGTTAACCGACCTACATTTTTTCGTCTATCCAATAATAGGAACTTATGTGACCGTAAGTATGGGCTATTTGTTAAGTTGTATTTTACCTTCAAAAAAGAAAAACCTTGATGGTTTGACTTTGCATACCTCTTAAAAAATTATCACCAGAGCAGGGCATCAAAGGTTGGTGGTTTCCCGTCCTTGATTGAGTTTGTACAATAACTCGTTGGTAAACAATGAGTTAAAAATGGTGGGAGATACTGGAGTCGAACCAGCGACCTCTTGCGTGTCGAGCAAGCGCTCTAACCAACTGAGCTAATCCCCCTTTCCACACCGATCGTGTTTTCGGCGATTTGGCAGTTGAAGGGAGATTTCCTGGTATTTCAAGGGAAAAATGGTTCATTCCGCGTGTTTGGCTCCCGGCGGGGGTGATTCTTTCTTTTCTTCGCTCCCATTCTGTGCTTACTCGTTTGTTTTGAAACGATCCGTTGGCGATTGCGCATAAATTTTTTGGGCTGTGGGCCGTTTTGAACAGATGGATTGAGATTTCATGCTGCAATATTTGCATATTAAAAACCTGGCCGTGATGGGCGAGGCGCACCTGGACTTCGATGGTGGGTTCTCTGCCGTAACCGGCGAGACCGGAGCGGGCAAGAGTGTCCTTTTGGGGGCGTTGGCCTTTCTTTCCGGGTCGCGGGTGGACAAAAGCATCATCCGGGCCGGGGCCGATACCTGTGAGGTCGAGGCGGGGTTGTATTTTAAAAATCCGGAGCCAGTTGACAATGTTCTGCAATCCTTGGGTCTGCCAATTTGCGAGGAGGGATGCCTTCTTTTACGCCGCGTATTTCCCCGTGAAAAAATGCCCAAGGTGCAGGTCAATGGTGCGCTCACGACATTGGCCAACCTGGCCGCAATCGGCGAGTGCTGGATCGATTTTCATGGTCCCGGCGAACCGCAAAAACTTTTCCAGGAGCGTTGGCAGCGGGATCTGCTGGACCTGTTCGCCAAAAACGGCAGCCATCTGGAAGATTACCGGACCGATTTCTTTAAATGGCAGAAGTTATTGCGGGAAATTGACTTGCTGAGGGGTCAAAAGCAGCTTGGACCCGAGGAAATCGAGTTCTTGCAGAGCCAAATTGATTCAATCGACCAAGCTGAACTGAGTGAAAACTCGGTGGAGGATTTGGAAAGGGATTTTCAACGCCTGAGCAAGTCGCGGGAGATACTCGAATTAATAGCCTGTCTGGAATCCGGGCTCATCGCCGAGGATGGCGTTTCTTCGCGGATGGGTTCGCTTCTCGGGTCGGCGCGGGAATTGGCCGAAATGGATTCGGAAGCGCAGGCCCTGGCGCAGCGTCTGGAGTCCCTCATCATCGAAGCTGAGGATTTGGGAAACGAATTTGTCTCGATGCGCAGCGGTTGTAGTTTTAATGAGGAGGCTGCGGCAGATCTTCAGGAAAGAATGGAAAGCTGGTTGGATTTGAAACGCAAATACGGCCCCGATGTCCAATCCGTGCTGGCCAAGCGCGAGAGCATGGCCGCCAGAATTTCCAGCCAGGGAGATGTCGCTGGAACCATTGCGCGTTTTGAGGACGAGGCGAAAACATTGCAAAACGTGTTGCTTGAAAAGGCCAAAAAGATCGCCGCCAATCGCTCAAAAGCAGCAGATAAGTTAGTATCAGGGGCGAACCGCATCCTTAAAGATCTCGGTTTCAAAAAAGCGATTTTACGCATCGAGATTACCGTCGAGGAGACCCTTCGTGAGCATGGGAACTCTACCTGCCAATATCTATTTGCCCCCAATGCCGGGCAGGAACCGCTGCCGTTGCGAAAAATTGCCTCAAGCGGTGAAATTGCGCGACTCATGCTGGCTCTCAAAGCCGTTTTGGCCAAGGCGGATACCACTCCGGTGCTGGTTTTCGACGAGGTGGATTCCAATATCGGCGGCGAAACAGCCCGCGCGGTGGGGGATAAATTGGCGCAGTTGGGAGAACGACATCAGGTCTTTTGTGTGACCCATTTACCCCAAGTGGCGGCCAGGGCTTCGAGCCATTGGCTTGTGGAAAAACGGGATAGCCGCGCCGGTCCTTCGGTGTCTATTAATTCTATCCATACCAAACCTGCGGAGCGGCAGGTGGAGTTGGCGAGGATGTTGGGGGATCGTTCCTCCGCCAAAGCAATGGAACACGCCGCCGAATTACTCTCCTGAATCGGTTAAAACTCACCCGATGGGGTCGGGGTGGGAGTTTTCCCAAGGGGTATTCGATTCGCGCATCCTTATCTTCGCCATTTGCTGGATACGCTCCCTGAGCATCGGGTATCGCTCGAGAATTTTGTCCAATTGCTCTTTTTCCAACTGATACAAATTGCAATAGGTAACGGCTTTCACGGAGGCATTGCGCGGTTGGTCGAAGAGCAGGGCGATTTCGCCGCAAAAATCACCCTCGCCCAGGGTTTTGAGGACTTTTTTCTCATCCGCAGAGAGGACTTCGGCTTGTCCCCTGCTGATGAAGTACATTTGCGAGCCTATTTCCCCTGCTTTAAATATATAGTTGTCCGGCATGAAAACCACCGGCTTTAGAACCATCGCAATCTCCTCGATAAATTTCTCGCTGGCGCCGATAAACAGGGGGACATTTTCGATGGTATGCCGGTTGAGGAAAAGCGAGATTTCCGTGCGCAAAGAGGTCGGCAAGGTATCCACAAAGGGAAATTCCTCCAGCCCCATTCGCTCTTCCCACATATAGTTGTAGTGGAAACTCCCTTGATTACGGCGTCATCCACAACGAGTGACATGAACTACAATTAAAGCCGGAAAGAATAGAGGTCTCAGGTGCTTTCCATTTAAATTTGGTAAGCGTTTGATAGGCGTTTTGCCTGCTATTTGCAGAGGGAATTATTTGTCTTTGGAGGGAGCTTGGGGAAGCGTGAAAACTGTTGATCTGGTTAGTTTGCCCTGATACATGAAACCGGAGTGGAAGTCGCCAATGCCAGCCTTGTCATGAATAAAATCAAATATTTCTTCTGCCCTGTCGCTCTCTACAACAACGGAAACAATATCTACCTCCAACCGGCCTCGTTTACCTCCGCCCCGGCCTCCGGCCACATTTGCTGTGCGCATGTTTTTTTCGTCTTTCAGCATCTTGATTATATTGATGCCTTCTCCCTTGGGAATAATGCAGGTAATCAATTTGCTCTTTTCAATAGTCTGCATATTAGCCATGCCGAGATTCGTCCCCTTTTGAAGTAGCGGACAGTTTTTTGAGAATATCAGGGGGAATATAGGTGGCCACTTTTTCCAGAGGAGTAATATACATTATTCCCATTCCTGGAGTGTCTAAATTTGCGGCAAGATAAATTTTTTCAAATATCTTGTCCACTTGATCGTTGGAAACAACTATAGAGATGACC
>JAJFLU010000033.1 GCA_021772515.1 Opitutales bacterium | reverse complement strand
CCTACGTCGAAGGGCTGATGGAACGCGGCAAGCCATACAAATGCGCCCTGGTAGCGGCCATGAGAAAAATTCTCATACACCTGCAATCACTGCTAAAAAAACACCAATTAGCACTTGCATCATGACACAATTGCTTCCTCTACCTCCCCAATCCTCCATCAAACATCCACCATCCAGCATCACGCATCTTCCCCATCCCGCATCAAGAATCCTCCCTATTCTCCTCCACCTCTCATCCGTGTTAATCCGTGTAATCCGTGGTTAAAAATTCCCCCTCTCCTCGTCCTCTTCGTCTTCGTCTCCCTCTTCCTCTCCCTCCCCAATCCCCCATCAAAAATCTAGCGTCCAGCATCCAGCATCCTCTTCCACCTTCATCCAGCATCCCGAATCCAGCATCTCTCATCCTCTTTCTTCCCCATCCCGAATCCTCCCCATCCTTCTCCCCCTCTCATCCGTGTTAATCCGTGTAATCCGTGGTTAAAAATCCTCTTCCCCCCATCTCCCCCCATGACCAAAAAAGAACGCGCCAGCTACATCCATAAACGCCTCCGGGAACTCTACCCCGAACCCGCCATCCCGCTTACCCATTCGGATCCCTTTACCCTCCTGATTTCCGTCCTCCTCTCGGCCCAATGCACAGATGTCCGCGTCAATAAAACCACGCCCGCCCTTTTTGCTCTGGCCGACAACCCTCTCGATATGTTGCGCCTCCCAACCGACAAAATTCAGGCCATTATCCGCCCCTGTGGTTTATCACCCTCCAAGGCCAAGGCCATCTCCGGTTTATCGAAAATTATCCTCGAAAAGCACCAAGGCGAGGTCCCGTGCTCATTTTCTGAACTCGAAGAACTGCCGGGCGTCGGGCATAAAACCGCCTCAGTCGTCATGGCGCAGGCATTCGGCGTGCCCGCGTTTCCCATCGACACCCATATTCACCGCCTCGCCCAGCGTTGGGGTCTAACCAACGGCAAGAATGTCCAACAAACCGAAAAAGATCTCAAACGCCTTTTCCCCAAAGACTCCTGGAACCGCCTCCACCTCCAAATTATCTACTACGGCAGGGAGCATTGCAGCGCCCGCGGTTGCGACGGCACGGTCTGCGAAATTTGCCAAACCTGCTTCCCCCAACGCAAAAAACCATTCCCAAACCGCAAGGCATAAACGGATTCCAACCCCCCCCGGTCAATCCATCCCCAATTTGGCCAACTTCGTCGAAATCACTATCTGGCAATAGGGTGCCCCCCGGTTGTTGTCATAATAGTCCTGATGATAATCTTCGGCCACAAAATACTCCGTTGCCGCAGTGATTTCCGTCACAATCACCGACCTCTGCCGACCTGATAAATTCTCGGCATCCCGCGACTTCTCCGCGACCACCCGCTGCGCCTCCGAATGGTAAAAAATCACCGACCGGTATTGGCTTCCACGGTCCGCTCCTTGCTGGTTCAGCGTCGTAGGATCGTGCAACTGCCAAAATACATCCAGCAATTCTTCATAGGAGATTTTGGTCGGATCGAAAACCACCTCAACCACTTCTGCATGACCCGTTTGGCCCGTGCAGACTTCCGCATAGGTCGGATTCTCCGTATCGCCGCCCATATAACCCGAAGTAAATGAAACCACTCCCTCCAGACGCTTAAAAATCGCCTCCACACACCAAAAACAGCCCGCCCCAAAGGTGGCCGTTTCAGTTTTTTTCTCAAAATCAGACATTACCAAACTTTTCTATAAAAACATTACCCGTATTTTCCAGTTTTAGACGCGGCAGACTGAAAAACCTTGCTACGCTTAATGGACACCGAAGCCGCTCGCCAATTTACCAGTTACGCAGGGCTTTTTTAAACAATTCCGCCAAATTTTCCTCGGTTACCTCCCGTGGAGCGATCAACAGAAGCCGCTTTTGCGCAATCGCTCCTTTCACCAACGCCGGGATATCCTCCTCGCTATAACCGACTTCCTTCAACCCATTGGGCAGCCTCGTTTCTTTCATCATTCGTATCATCGCGCCCGCCAGGACAAGACCCGCCTCACTCGGATCGGCCCCATCGACATCCGCGCCCAGCGCCGCCGCCGCTTCCAGATGCCGTTGAGGCGCTGCCGGAGCCGTAAAACGAAAAACCGCCGGGGTGTTCAGAACCACTGAAATCCCATGCGGCACCATCGCATGCTCGCACTCATAACCACTGGCCCGATAGGTATGCCTGAGCCCCGAGACCGACGTCGCCATCGCATGCGGAATATGCACCCCCGCATTGCCGAAAGCCTGCCCCGCCAAAGTCGCCGCAAACATTAGCTCATGCCGTGCCTGTTGATCCTCCGGATCATTCACCGCCCGCACCAGATTTCGCCCCCCAATACGGATTGCCGCCAGGCTCCCGATGTCGGCATACGGGTTGGCGCCCTGATAAGGGGGACGTTTATCCGGGCTTTCCGAACGGGGTCGACTGCTGAATGGCCGTGCCGTGTAAGACTCGATCGCGTGGCTCAAAACATCAAACCCCGTCGCCGCCACCACCCCCGCCGGCATACTGTGGGTCGTCGTCGGATCAACCACCGCAAGGGTGGGGCGCAGCAGCGGCGAAGCCACCCCCGCTTTTACCCGCCTCTCCTCCAGATCAAAAATCGAGACCACGCTCGTTTCGCTCCCCGTTCCCGATGTCGTCGGGCAGGCGATATGCGGCATGACAGGCCCCGGAATCGCCTTGCCCCCGCCCAGAGGAGCATAAATATAAGCCATCAAATCATCAGGGTAAGAAGCCAGCAAATTGGCCGCCTTGGCCGTATCGATGACCGATCCCCCGCCCAGCGAGATAAAACCATCGAAAGCGCCCTTTTGGGCAAATTCACCAGCCAGCAATATCGACCGATCCGTCGGCTCGACACGGCTCTCGGTAAACATTTCAAAATCAACCCCCTCCCGCCGCAACGACTCCTTTGCCAACGCAGCGGGCTCCGTCCCATCGACATTTTTATCGATAAAAAAAGCCACCCGCTTCATCCCCAGCCGAACGGCATCCGGCCCCAACTCCGCCAACACCCCGGCCCCAAACTTCAGCGATTGGGCATTGATAGTGTAGGCATTCTCCCGACCATCCAAAGTCTCATAATAAGTAAGCTCATCCATATCCAAAAACCTAAGAAAAATAATCCCCCCACATCAACCAAAGAAAATCAACCCCAACAATTCCGCAGCCACAGACAACCCAACCACCCCGAAATGTGAGCATCAAGGTTCACCCATCAATTAGCATTTCCTTTGTGCGATATTTTCTCTATAACAATTCCGTTACAGCGAAAACAGTCGATATCAAGTAGATCGACACGACCCCTCATAATCCCCCAAGGGTCGGCTCTTCTCTCCGTTAGGTTTCGTGGCCGCCGAGCAGGTATTCTTCGGTCTGTTCTTTCGATAGCATATCACTGAAGCAGGAATAGTCTCCTTTGCTTTTCAGGCGATCGGCGATGTCAATGAACTTCTTCAGGCCCGACCTGAAGACGAAGGGGCCGAAACTGACGCGATTGACGCCGATTGCCTGCAATGTCGAAAGTGTCGCAGCCTCCGGTGTCGCCAATATGTTAATGGGCAAATCTATGCGGGCTCGAAGTACGCGGACGGTTGCCTCGTCGCCGGGACCAATTGGGTAAACACAGTCGGCCCCTGCGTCAGAGTAGGCATTGGCCCTCGATACGGCATCTTCCGTTGCCTCGTCTTTTTCCTTAAAGCTGGAGGACAGGTAACTATCAATCCGGGCATTTACGACCAGAGGCAGACCCCGGCTGGCGGCAATCTGTTTCACCGCCGCAATCCTCTCGCATTGCCCCTCGACCGGGCGCAGCGCTCCGCCTTCCTCCAGGCTGTCTTCGAGGTTGATGCCAATGACACCGGAATCGATCACTTCAGATATCGTCTCCTCCAGCTCTGAGATGGAATCGCCGTAACCGCTTTCGATGTCGGCGGTAACCGGAATTTCAACACTGCCGGCAATACGACTAATGAGGTCGATGAGTGTGGAGCGCCTGATCTTTTCTCCGTCCCTATAACCAAGACTGGCGGAAATCGCAGCGCTGGCCGTTGCTACCGCAGGGTACCCCTTCGCTTGCAAAATCCGGGCGCCGATCGGATTCCACACATTGGGCAGGATGAGGAGATCCCCCCGAGTGTGAAGCAAGAGAAAATCCTGAGCTTTCTGCTTTTGAAATTCAGCGTTCACAATGATCCTCCCACTTCAGTTTATAGGTTTCCCATGAGTTGCATTGATGCAGTTTTCAAAATTTCATAAACGTAGCCATGTCTATCTTTATGATATTACTCGAACGACACTCAATAATGAATTGAAAATTGATTTTGCGGCCATCTCGCATACCCCCATTTTTCTTTACTCGCGGTCGATGGAGGAATTTGAAAGAAACTTCAAAAAGACACCTCGACCGGCACCGACACCTTCAGAACCGACAAATGCCCCGCCCGCTCCTTCCAAATCTCACGAATCTCATCCAAATATCGCAATTTCTCCCCTGATGCCTCGTGGATCAGGATGATGATTCGCGATGCCCCCCGACGCGGCTTCTGCCCCTCCTTTACCCGCCATTGCCCCGAGGCATCGAGCACCGTCAACCCCTCCGGAAAGCGCGGTGTTACCACAGTATCCAGATAATCATTCCACATCGCTTCATAATCGCCCTCCTGATCACGAAGCCTCGCCCCAAAATACAACTCCGTCCGCATCCACTCGACCGGCGCATCACCACCACCCTGAGCAACCGCCGTCTCCGCACCGGCATCGGCGCCACCATCACCATCTTCGCCATAACCAAAATTCAGCAAGGCCCCCAAAAGCCCAGAAACCACAACCAACCCGGCCAAAAGCCGAATCCCCCTGAAATGAGCGCCAAAATTATCCATCAAACCACCAAAGCAAAAAAAAAGCTCCAAGGCAACCGCTCTATCTTCACCCTTGAGATTAATTGAAATGCAGTAAGCATGTATCGGCCTGCTGTTTAAAAAGTGGGTGGTGATTAGCGGCTTGGATTCAGGCTCGACATTTGAATCAAATTGTCTTTTATATCAATACTTATAGAACTGATATGAAACCTAAAGGAGACCAAATGGAGCCGGTAGTTCTCGATGCAATTATGCTTTCAGACAGCACAATTCGAGAAGTGGGAACGAATAAACTCAGCTTAATCGGATGTTTTTCCTTTTTCAACGCGGCGGCATTTCCCTTCCCCGCACCAAACTTTTTTGTAACTCCTTTTATCACCAATCTTAGTGGAATTCAAAAGCGTATTAACGTCACTGTTCGAATTGAGGATCCAAATACAGGACATGTTGCTATGAGTGCTTCAGGAACCCTTGAGACTACCGGTGATGGTCAAGAGTTTCCAAGAACTTTTATTTTTGATCGTTCTTTCCCGTTCATCGGCGTGATTTTTCCCGGAGCCGGAATGTATAAAATACAAATTTTAGTAAACAGCGAGCCCATTGGGAACCGTGAATTCGAAGTCAAGGCCATTTCAGCACAAGCCTAACTAAGCCTTAAACCTAAAAAATTTATACCGATGAACCTAAATACTATGGAATTCAACGAAGAATACAATATTGCCCAATCCTCGGCCAATGTTAAGGATTACATTTTCACTTTAACACAAGATTCGAACCATGGAGAATCAGCGGCCCATAAGGATTCAATACTGTTTGATCTGGAAAACGAGCATGCTCCGCCAGTGGCTCCTGATTGGTTTCTCGATGCGTTAGACGATATTGAATCTGGTCGTGAAGTTGATTTAAATACGGCGCTCAATGAGCCCCCACCAGAAGAATAAGCTGGTATTCCGGGCTACTCGGACTTTCCGTCGGCAGTTCCACAAGTTATCCAGTAACCAAAAAAAGAATGCGTTACGAGCTTTTGAAGTTTTTCGGATAAATCCTTTCGATCCAAGATTGCGCCCGCATAAAATTAATCACTTGAGCGCTCTTGCCAAGAAAACTATCTATGCAGTTGTAGTTGATGGCGATCTTCGTGCGGTATTTTGTCAAGAGGGCAACACTATTCTGACGCTCGGCATAGGTGGGCACGAAATATATGGCAGATAAAAATCGCACACGAAATTCCTTTAAATCTTAACAATATTCTGAGCAATACAGCGCAGTAGAAGGGCACCTTAATTTTCTCCAACCCAAACCTAAAACCGGAAAGTCCACGATAGTTTCGTGCTGATTTCGGAGTTGATTGGCCGCCAGCTTTGGTTGGAGGTATCCACGCCCTGATTGAATACCAGAAATAGATCATTGCCCGGATTGATCGTCCACCGGATGCGGCTATTGAGTCCAAAGGTATCCGATACATTATCCCATTGAGTAACGATATTCCACGTCAGGCTCGGCGAAAACAGGAAATTGAGATTCATACTGGCGATGTTCACATCAAAATCCCCTTGGGGTAGCCGGATTCTGTTGTTGCCGTATTCGGCCTCGACATTGAAATGCGGCGAGGGACGCCAACCAACGGAACCGCCGATAAATGTTCGCGTCCCGTTCCAATACTCGCCACCGCTGAAATCTAAACCAACATTAAACGGACGATGGTCAGAGGTTCCAAAATTGAGAAAGTAACGTGTATAGCTGTACGTGCCTATGGGAATCACCACTCCGTCTGAAATCTCGAAGGGTTCAAATAATTGTTCCTTCATGAGTTGCAGCGGAGAACCTTCAATCCAGTCCTGCGAATTGCTTTCCATAAAGAAAAAGGGCAAATTTATATTACTGCTTTGATGTTCTCCTTCCAGCGTTATTGCCTGGCCTGTAAACACCTCCAAATAAATGGAATTTACGAAATCCGGCCGCCAACGATGCCCGACCCAGGCAAGAATATCATGCACACCGGTTTGGGCGATGAAACCGAGCGCCGGGTTGAAATCTGCGCCCCACCTGCGGTAAAAAATGGACCACTGCCAAATATCGTTAGGGTATTCCAGGTTGATCCCCAATGCGGTGTCGTCTCCATCCAATCCTGTCGAAAAGGTCTTCATAAAATAGACATTGCCTTGCACCGTTTGACCCGTCTCACGAAAATCGGAGTTCTTATAGTTAAAATCAAAACCGGCCAACGAATTCGAACCGTTGGTGTGAGGATCGCCATTCGTAAAAATCATTCCCACCGATGATTGCTCCAGAATATTGAGTGAAGCCCGCCCCACCGATAGATTCTTTGATTCCAGAGTATCCGTTCCCTCCACCTGTACGCTCAGGAGGCCAAAATTTACCGGCCCGGTCCGCCCCGTAACCTTGAGTCCTCCGGTGATGTCAATTTGCTTTCCGTCGGGCCCCAGGCCAATTTTTCGCGAGTGGAAGGGAAGCGGGTTCTGCTGAATGCCGCCAAATCGAAAAATTGTCGCATCCTGCAAAAAGAAATCCCTTTTCTCCTCAAAAAACAGTGGAAAACGCGATAAGTTGACCCTCCGGTCATCAATTTCCGCCTCCGCAAAATCGGTATTAATCGTAAGCGCGGCCGTTATCGCAGGAGTGATTTTGTAAAACAGATCGAAGCCCGGCTTGAGCTCAAAATCATTGTCACCGCCATTAGCGCTGTCATGGGTGGCCTTCATCGTTGCATAGGGAATAAAATCGATGCCTAAACCCTGATTGAGATCGCTGATGTTTTCCAATTCTCCGGCCACTCCCATCGAGGATACCTGGTTGTTGCGTGTGTGACCGGTCCAGCGCACTGTCTCATTTTTTCGCTGAATGGATCGCTCGACATTGAATCCCCAAGTGCCGATTTGAGGGTCGAAATTGACCGTCTTCATCGGGATCGCCATCTCCGCCGACCAACCCTTTTCGTCAATCGAGGATTTACCGTACCAAATGCCATCCCATTCCGCCTTATAGCCATCATCTTCCAAATCGGAAGAGATCAATCCATCCCTTCGGGAGCCTCGCGGATTTATCTGAAAATAGTACCCATTTCTAAAATCGTGAAAAGTATCCAGCGAGAAACTCACCGAATCTTCCGAACCCAGATGAACATCCCTCTGCATCTCCTTTGCCACAATCCGCCCCGGCTCCGAATCGTAGGCCCGGATACCCACATAAAGAAAATTGGAATCATATAAAAGCCGGATTTTCGTCTTTTCCGTGGCCGGTGAACCCTCGGCGGGCTCCTCCTGAGTAAACTCGTGAATAATCGCCGCTTCAGACCATGAGCCATCGTCGAGCACCCCATCGATCTTGGGTGGCTGAGTGGTTCGGATCATGTTCAATTTCGGTCTCTCGCCGCTTTGAACCGATCTTTCAGCCGCTTCCTCACCAATAAAATCGTCTCCCCATAATCGCTGACTTCCAAAACTGGCAATGCCGACCAGAAAAATTGCAATAAACCAAATCATCTCGGAGCGAAAGCATCCAGTTTTTGGGCAGGTTTCCAAAGGTGGTATAATTTTCATAGGCGCAGGCGTGGGGTTCCTAATGATTACCAGAATTCATCCCAAGAGGTTACATCACACACCGGATTTTTCTTTTTCCCTGTTTTCTTTTCATATTCTCTAAATGAAGTCCCCGGCAGTTTGGGGAGTGTTTGGCAGATCGGAAAAGCCTTAATCTTCCAAGGCATTAACTGTGCCAATAGACTTACTGAAATTTGTAACCTGCTAATCTTTAACAGAATGCGAAACGAAACAATTTTCCCCCAGAAAAACCCGAAAACAGGTGTTTCAATATCGCAACACTCGCCATCCCAAAAATGGGACAGTCTTTTTCCAAAAATACATTCTAAACTCGTCAGACCCCGAGGGACCGTGGCATTTTACTTTCTCCGCTGGTCAGTTGAATCAATATGAACGAAAACTTTTCCACTTTTCATCATCTCGAATGCGCTTCCTGCGGTCAGCGCTTTGCCAAAACGGAGCCGCTCAACCTCTGCCCCCTTTGTCACCAGCCTCTTTTTGCCAGATATGATCTGGAGCGCGCAGCCCAACTAATCGACAGGAGTTCATTTGCCAAAAGGGAGTCGGGTCTTTGGCGTTTCCACGAAATTCTCCCCATAGAACGGCCGGAAAATGTGATTTCTCTCGGCGAAGGCGGGACACCCCTTGTCAAAGCGAACCGTTTGGCTGCCGAATTGGGCTTTAACAATCTCTACCTCAAGGACGAATCCCTCAACCCCACCGGCTCGTTCAAAGCCCGGGGCCTCAGCGCTGCCGTTTCCAAGGCCTTCGAATTGGGCATCCGAAAAGTGGCCCTTCCCACCGCCGGTAACGCCGGGGGCGCTGCCGCCGCCTATGCCGCAAAAGCCGGCATGAAGGCATTCGTCGCTATGCCCGCGGACACCCCGGCTCCTTTTTTAATCGAATGCGAGCAATGCGGGGCCGAGGTCGAGCGTATCGACGGCCTCATCAGTGATTGCGCAAAAAGGGTGGCCGAAAAAATGCGCCAGGAATCCGGCTGGTTCGACCTTTCAACCTTAAAAGAACCCTATCGAGTCGAGGGAAAAAAGACGATGGCCTACGAATTGACGGAGCAGTTCGGCTGGTCGCTGCCGGACGCCATTATTTACCCCACCGGCGGCGGCACCGGGTTGATCGGCATGTGGAAAGCCTTCCATGAAATGGAGCAGCTCGGCTGGATCGGCAAGGAACGCCCGCGAATGATTTCCGTGCAGGCAGAAGGCTGCGCCCCCATCGTCGAAGCCTTCATTCAGGGCCATGAAAAAGCCACCCCCGCCAAAAATGCCCAAACCATCGCGCTCGGCCTGCGCGTGCCCGGAGCCGTCGGCGACTTCCTCATTTTAAGAGCCATACGTGAAAGTGGGGGAGAGGCCGTGGCCGTCAGTGACGATGCCCTCATGCAAGGTGTGCGAACCCTCGGCTCAACAGAAGGAATTTTCGCAGCCCCCGAAGGAGGCGCCACCGTGGCCGCACTACAGACTCTAAAAGAAACCGGAATACTGCACGAGAATGAACGCATCGTCCTCTTCATCACCGGAGGCGGAGCCAAATACGCCGAACTTTTCTAATTTTCCAAATGCCCAATTTCCCCCCGCTCCCGCAGACGAAAAGAAAAAATCCCATCGCTAACCTCCTGCCCGGCGACCATTCCCCCCACCGTATAAAAAACGCCATCAATCTCCAGCAAACCCCGATGATCCATCGTGGCCGTCTCCTTGGGAGCATACACCAACCACTCTCCGCGATCCATTTGGTAGCCAAAAACCCGATCGGAAGGCTCGCTCGGCACACCGTCATAACCAATACCATTGTAATTGTAGGGATTACCCGTGCCCCCCGCGAATACGACCAACCCGCCTTTCTGCCCGGAACCGACCGCCGCCATCCGATACCTAGGTTTCCCCGGATGCGGAGGCAATTTCCCCCATTTGATAACACTTGGGTCCGCGGAATCGATGATACCCTGGTAAACCTCATCGGTGATCTCGAAGGTCCGCTTACCGCTTTCTAAACGCTTTTCTCGCACACCATCTGCAATAATCAACCGATCCCCCACGATCCCCCCGGAATGCCCAAATACCGGCGACCCCGGATAATCCGTGGCCCCAAACCAAACATCCTTTTCCGTATCATAAACCTGCACAAGCGAGACGTTTCCTTTGTCATGCCAGCCACTGACAAGGTAAACATAACGATCCTTGTAAACCAGGGCAACCGAATCATCAACCGGCGTAGGCATCGGCTTGCGTTCCCGATAAACATGCGATTGGGGATCGAAAGAATGCACCAATGGCGAGGAAACTTCACCCCCCTCGGCATCCACAGTATAACCGCCGAAAATATAAATCTTCTGCCCAACCGTCGCGGCAACCCCCGCCAACCGCCCCTCACCACCCGGAACGGGTGTCAGTCTTCGGCCAGTTTTTTCCACCAGCCGATATTCAAACGCGGCCAAACTGGTATCCTCATAAGTTTTTCCCTCCTCCAGACCAAGAAAACTAAAAATAACCGGCTGCCCCTCAATCTCCACCCAAGCAACCGCATTGTTCGCAATCTTTTCCGGCAACCGAGCCTCCCCGCCGCCATGATCACCCTCCACCACAACAGCCGAAGGCGCCAAAAAACACAGACACACGAAAAGCCCCGTCGCGCCTTGCTCCAAGCGCATAATTGCTCTGTGCGTCATCATCATCATCATCGAATTTGAGATAGGTTCGAGTTATCCGCAACGTCACACCGGAACCGGAAGCGATTCACTGAACCGGAGCTTCACCCACCCCAGCATCTCAAGATTTCGAATAGTCTCCGCCAAGCTGCTTTGTTTGGCTTCATCGCTCTTCCAACCCTTCTTCCAACCGAGAATATAGCCAAAAAGATCCTCTTCGGAAACCCGATCCGGATCGTGCTCTTTTTTCAAACTCTGCACGGCAAAGATAACTGTGGCGACTTCTTCGGCCTGCTCCGTGCTCTTGATTCGACTGAACAGATCCACGGTTTTCTCAATCTTTTGTTTCAAGGGCTTCAATTGCTTGGAAAATTTTAACCGATCCCGCGCGTAGCGAGGACCTACTTTCAGCGCGGTCATCCGTCCCATCTGTTTCTCGGTCACCCAATTATTATTGGCCAAAACGTTGATCGCTTCTTTGACCTCTCCGGCAAAGGGACCGTAACTGTTGCGCTCAAATTGGAAGCCAGTGTCCACTCCCAGTTTGGTGATTATATAACATATTTTCTGAAAAATGGTTCGGCCAACTTGATTTGCGTAGGGCTGCTTTTCCAACTCGTACAGCACTTCGACCAATGCTACCCATTCGGGCCGCAATTTCTCCCGGCGTTGTCCCTTAACCAAAAACTCAGTTTGTTGATCTGCCCCGAGGAAGTTGGGCTTTAATTGAATGGGAGGCGTGCCATACGGAGCGTAGAGTTCCACCGGTATTCCAATGCCTTTCAGTTTTGCATACATCAGTGGCCCCACGGTTGACCATTCGAGACCCCCATTACCACAACCCAGCGGGGGGAAAGCCACTGATGTTACCCCCCAGGACCGAAAATGCTTAACAAAATAGTCCAGTCCTGCCTCCACATCTGCCAAGCGGGTCGATGCCCGCCAGTGTCCTTTGGTCGGAAAATTGATGATCGAGGCGCCGGCCAAATCGGTGTAGTGGTATGGCTCGCCAAGCTTCACCTCGCCGCGTTTACAGCGGTTGGCATAGTCGGTGAACATGTCAGGATAACTTTTTTTGAAAATCTGGGCGATTCCTTTACCCATGATACCGACACAGTTCACCGTATTCACGATGGTCTGCATATCGCTCGCAAACATATCTCCGATCTGGGCCTTAATCATGTGTAAGCTTCAAGCAATTAGTGGAAAAATAGATCAGGATTGCACAATAGATCAGGATTGCACACTAGCGGAAGACTAAAACCGAGAGCAATCAATTTTTGTTTGGCTGTCTCGTTAAGCGCATGGGCTCCCTGTAAAAAACGCGGTGAAATCCTATTAGGAATCAGTGTCTCGGCACACTTTGCGTTGCTATGCTTCCTATCCTCGATAGGGTCATCCTTATGTTTCCAGTATCGGGCGAAGACGTATTCCAAATCCATCTCCGGAAGCCTGTCCGGACTCGAAAAGCGAACGTATGGGCTGGCCGCATTCTGATCGGTAATCACCGCTCCGGGAATTTCAAGTATTCGTGTTGAAATCCTGAGAACACAAAGTTTCTGAGCCTGGTTTTTCCTGGAGTACATCATGGGATTACGAGCGTGGAAATAGACATTCGCATACTGATGCAGGGGAAGGCCTCTAGGGACCATCTTGGCATCCCGCCTCTGCTGAACCTCTTGATGAGCCACCGTATTATGAGGCAGCTTTGCCGCTTTGTTATGCGACAGGATTGCGTGATTCAGAATCGATGGAATATTGTCAAGTGGAGTAATATTTTGAAATTCCTCAAGTCTCATTGGATCCTTCCTGAAACAACATGCTCCCAATTCGCGCATCATCCAGTGTGATGTAGAAGAGCAAACGCGCCTCCCCGCCGCCATGATCACCCTCCACCACAACAGCCGAAGGCGCCAAAAAACACAGACACACGAAAAGCCCCCCACGAGAGAGTGGCATCAAGCTATGCCCAAAACGAAAATTCAGACTCGAATGGCGATAAAAAACAATAAACCATATCTCCCACAACAACCCCAAAGATTCAACCTATTTCACGCGGCCCACACCAGCGCCGTCACCGATCTCATTCGAACTATAGAGACATCCCCAATCCCCCCATATGCGGGTGTGACTCCCTCATGTGTTTAGTCGCCATGTATTCCGCCATGCCTTTCTCGTGCCGCTTCTCAACATCGACCTTTTTTCCGGCGCGATGAGGTGTTTTTCCAGGATCGTTTTCACCAGATTTAACCTCGGAAACATCCTTTTCCGCACCGGTATTTGACAACAAATCTTCCGTAGCATGTTTGATCATAACCATTCTCCATTCCCAAAAAATTCTCAACCACAATTTAGCGTAAGTTAATGGTACAACGTAGTTTTTGAAATAGCTGCGGACAAATATCAGATTAACTGATGGTCTCCATTAGGGAAGCTAAATTCAATTTTCTAAGGTAATACACTTTCCGTTAGGCCGCCATAGGTCTCTTTGGCCGGATGCGCTCGGACGAATTCCTCGTTCACATCCGTGCCCCAGCCAGGACCGGTGGGCAATTGCAAATAGCCGTCTATGATTTCAGGGAGACGAGTTACCATGTCGTCACGCCAGGGAACGCCTTCCACGTTTATTTCCATTATCTCGAAATTGGCGACCGCCGCGCAAAAATTCACGTTCATAAACGTCGACAGATGGCCATAGAAATTATGGGGCGCGATATTCACCTCATACGCCTCCGCCATAGCCGCGATTTTCATTGATTGCGCCACCCCATTCCAAACCGCATCAATAATCGCAAAGTCCACCGAATGATTTTCAAAATAGGGCTTAAACTGCCGAAGGCCAATCAGTGTTTCACAGGAGCTTATAGATGTCGTGGAGCAATCTCTGATTGTTTTGAGCGCCATGGCATCCCCGGAATCCATTTCGATCCAAAATAAATCGAAAGCCTCCATCGCCCTCATGATTTTACGGAACCCCTCGGTTTTGAAATTGAAGTTCAAATCCAGCAAAATATCCATTTCCGGACCGACCGCTTCACGGAAAATGCCCATTTGGGCCTTTAACGACTCGATTACCCGGCCATCCGAAGGCAGCTCCGGCAGGCCGCGCGGCCCATTGAATCCCGGAGAATAGAGCATTGGTTTTCCATCATCGAAAAGAAATACATTGGTTTTGAAAGCGGAGAATTTATTTTCCGCAACCTCCCGGCCAATATCCGCCAGATCCTCCATCTTGCTCACTGGAGATTTGCCCAAAATCGCATGTTGATGGATTCTGTAGGTGCCGCAATGGGACCAGTATAGCCGGATACGATCCCGCACCGGGCCGCCGAGCAGCTTGTAAACCGGTAATCCGAGAGCCTTGCCTTTGATGTCGAGGACGGCGTTTTCAATCGCGCCGAGCGCCATCCCAATCACCCCGCCCGAACCCGGTCTGCTCGCGGCATAAAGTTCAAAATACAGTTTTTCATGGGCCATCGGATCCTGCCCGATGACAAGATAATCGAGTTCCTTTATCACGGTCGATATACCATACCCACCGAAGCATTCATTGAACTCACTGTAACCGACAATATCCTCATCGGTGGTAATCTTCAAAAATGAAAAATACCGCCACCCGGCATCACAATGGAGAACTTCAACATCGGTTATTTTCATAGGCAAACCTCCGTTCTACACCGACAAATTCACTGTGACCAGCAAATCATCCAATTGTGCCTGACCAATGGGCTGCTTGCGTGAAAGGGGCGAACCCTCCTTCAACTGCGTGTTCCGCGCGGGGCCCACTCGATAAAAATGGGTGAGAGCATCGCGATCCTCAGACAGTATATCGCGCAGCCAGGGATCCTCCACCGATGTCAACATTTGCCCCGATTTCCCACACAGGCGGTTGATCAGAACATCCGATTTCCCCGAAAAATAATCGAAGGTTTTACGCGCCATCCGTTTGTTGTCGGTCAAGATTTTTAACCGAAAGGGGCGGGGCGGTTTTTGCCCGTTCAGGTGCACCGGGAGTGAGTGGCGATCCGCCGATAGATTCGATTGGCTCCAGAAAAGACGAAAAAGCGCCAGAAGTCCCCGACGGGCCGGGAAACTCTTGAAAGCGCCAAAAATTAGGGCACCGGGCTCATTGGCCGAATAAGTCCCCTGGATATTGGTATAATCCACTTCAAGACCCTCTTTCTCGGTCCTGATTCGAATAAAAACATGGGATTCGGGATGCGTATTCACCGTATTAAATAACGGGCGGTATTTGCGTAAAAGGAAATTTTCACGCAGCATCGCCGCTTGGGCAGTCGGGCAAAGTTCGATCTCGATGGTCGAAATTCGGGCGATGAGTCGAATCACCTTGCGCGAGGAAGACTCCGGCCTCGCGTACCGATACGAATCCAGCCGTTGGCGAAGATTTTTCGATTGCCCCACATAGATGACCCGCCCGTCCTTATCCCGCATCAAATACACGCCCGGCCTCCTCGGCAAACCCAGAAAATACTCTCTCCCCAACCGCGCAGTAAGCGGATTCCGCCAAGGAAAAAGCCAAAGCTGCGGGCCTGCAATAAAATCCTCCATAATACCAGTTGCTTCAAAAAAGGGTTGATTCTTGAACTGGGTCATTCCGTGTCGCTTGTGGAAGGAAGTAGTAATTTTAAGTGTGTTTGGCTCATCTCGATTATCTTTGATTAAACCCGGCCTTTGATTTTTTCAATCGCCCAGTTGGCGTGTTCGGCGACCAGGGGATCGGGATCATTGGCGGCTTTTTCCAGGGCCGGAAGATCCTCCAGAGTTCCGATATTTCCCAAAACCACACAGATATTGCGCAGCCAACGCGGACGCTTCAGCCGCAGGATCGGGGTTTGCCGGAAATGGGCGCGGAATTCCTCTTCACTCCAGGCCAGCATTTCCCGCAGATCGGGGTATTGACGGGCGGCGAACTTCTCCTCGCGGGTGGCTTGGGCCCAGCGATTCCAAGGGCAGACATCGAGGCATTCATCACAGCCGAAAAGACGGTCCCCGATCGCCTCCCGAAATTCCTCGGGAATCGCGCCCTGATGTTCGATCGTCAAATAGGCGATGCAGCGTCGCGCATCCAGTTGGTAGGGCGCGGTGATGGCCCCCGTTGGGCAGGCCTCAATGCAGGCGATACAGTCCCCGCAATGGTCGGAAACCCCCTCATCCGGCGGTATTTCCAAAGTCGTAAATATTTCCCCCAAAAACAGCCAATTCCCAATCTTCGGGTGAATCAGCATCGTGTTTTTGGCCTGCCAACCGAGACCCGCCCGCACGGCCAAAGGCTTTTCCAACACCGGCCCCGTATCGACATAGGGCCGGTTCTGCCCGCCCTTCAACCGCAGCCAATGGCAGAGCTTTTTCAGTTTTTTCAGCATCAGCCCGTGGTAATCCCTGCCCAAAGCATACTTGGCGATGCGTCCCCGGCGGCTTGGCTCGGTTTGAAAATAATTCATACCCAGACACAACACACTCCGGGCTTCCGGCAAAATAAGCCCCGGATCGAGCCGCCGCTCGATATTCCTCTCCATCCAGGCCATTTCCCCATGCTGACCCTCGGCGATCCATTTCAGATAATACTCCCTTCGCTTTTCCGGTTGAACAGGAGCCACCCCGCACACGGAAAACCCCAACCGCGCGGCTTCCGCCTGTAAATCGGACTTCAGGGTCTCATCAAATACAACGGGCGAATCCATTCTGAAAACCATTTTCTCGACCAACCAGGAAACATTCAACACTTTCTGTTGAACTTATTCGCTTCAACAGTTGTCAAAATAGCATCAAACCCATTGTTGATTGTCATTCAAGAGCTTGCATTTATCCAGTGGATGCCCCATTTTTAGGAAGAAATATGTTCAATCGTTATTATTTCAGAGCTGTCCTGGCCTTTTTTCTTATATTCTCTTCAATCGGGTTTTCCGAGGAGGACATTCCCGCAGAGCCGCCCGCAATCGAAGAACCCTCGATGACCGAACAAGCGGAGGAGGCCGCTCCGATTCTCGCTGAGGAGATAAAAGAGGACGAAGAGGCAGCTGCCGAAAAAATTGAAGTCGTGGCCGAGGAACAACCCATCTCCGGCAAACCCATTTCGGTATATATAATTCCCGTTCACGAGGGAATCGGAAAGCCCATCCTCTACATCGTCCGTCGTGGCCTCAAGGAGGCCATCGAAAACGACATCAACACTGTCGTGCTCGATATCAATACCCCCGGCGGTCGCCTCGACATTACATTGGATTTGATGAAGATGCTGGACGAGTTCGAGGGAGACACCATTGCCTACGTCAACGACGAGGCAATCTCCGCAGGAGCCTTTATATCAATCGCTACGGGCGATATATATTTTACGCCTCAAGGCATCATCGGGGCCGCTGCCGTTGTTTCTGGTGGAGGCGAGGATATCGACGAAACAATGAAGCTGAAAATCAACAGCTACCTCGGGGCCAAGGTCCGCAGCATGACCGGCGAATACCGCTACCGCGCAAAGGTTCTCAAAGCCATGATGGATTCCGATTTCGTTTTAGAGATAGACGAACAGGTTCTAAAGGATGAAGGCGAGTTGCTTTCCCTCACGGCCGATGAAGCTATGCGGGAATACGGCGAACCATCCGAGCCTCTGTTGGGGGCAGGCATCGCCGAGACGGTGGAAGACTTGCTCAATCTCAAATACGGGCGCGGAAATCATACCATCAAAAAATTTGAAGTCACATGGTCGGAATCATTTGCTCAATACATGGAGACGATTACCCCGGTTCTTCTTGGTATCGGGTTTTTGCTCCTCATGATCGAATTCAAAACCCCCGGATTCGGCGCGCCCGGGATCGGTGGAGTCATGCTATTGCTCATCGTATTTGCCAGCAACTACGTCGCTGGTCTCGCCGGCAACGAGGCCCTCATCGTTTTCTTTGTCGGCATCGTCCTCATAGGGGTGGAGCTCTTCGTTATGCCCGGCACCATCTTTTTCGGAATGTTCGGGCTATTGATGCTCTTCGGCTCCCTCATCTGGTCTCTGGCCGACATCTGGCCCGGCGACTTCGAAGACACCGGTGAGGGCATCCCCTTCGACCCCGCAATCCTCTGGGAACCGGTTAACGATATTAGTCTGGGCCTCATCATTGCCGCCATCGGATTCGCCCTCCTATGGCGTTATTTGCCCAAAACAAGCATCTGGGATAAGCTCGTCCACAGCAGAACCACCGCCGATGTCGATCCCGTCATCGCAAAGGGTGGGGCCATTACGGGCGCCGGCCACAATCTTCCCGAAATCGGCAGCATCGGAAAAGCCGTCACCGATCTGCACCCGCTCGGCGAAATCGAAATCGATGGAATCCGCTTCCAGGCAACCTCTGCACTCGACGTCATCGACCGCGGCGAACAAATCAAAGTGACCGGCTATAAAAACTTTTCCCTCCAGGTGGAAAAAATCGAAGGTTAATCAGATATGCTGACCATAATATTTCTATTTCTCCTCGCCCTGTTCCTCTTTTTTCTGGAAATTTTCCTCCCCGGAGGAATTCTCGCCATCATCGGCGGCATCCTTCTTATCGCGGCCTGTGTGATCGGCTACACCGAGTATGGCGGCACCACCGCGATGACTATTTTCTGCATTTCGGCCACTCTCGCCTTGATCATGTTTTTTGTGGAAATCTGGCTTATCCAGCACAAGAAATTCGGAAAATTCCTCCGTTTGGATAAAAGGAACACCAGTTCCAGCCTCGAACCGCAGGCCAAAGCTGAAGACATTGTCGGAAAAACGGGGGAATCCTTGACAAAAATGGCCCCCACAGGCATGGTTATTATCGATGGGAAGAAATACGAAGCCTTCTCGCAATCGGGCCTGCTGGAAGCTGCTGTACCCATCGAAGTAGTCCGCGTAGATAATTTTAGATTAATCATTAAACAGATATGAATATTACAACCATCCCCCAACTCCCCTTGGCTTTACTGCCAATGCAAATGGTATCTATCGGCGTCGCCTTTGCCCTCGTAGTCCTGGCCCTTATCATTTTCTCCTTCATCAGCGTTTGGCTGAAAGCCCAGTCATCGGGCGCACCCGTTTCCCTCTGGAATCTCGTCGTCATGCGCTGGTTCCGTAAACTCCCCTACAACCTCATCGTCGAAGCCCGCATCGCCGCCGTTAAAGCCGGTATCGATGTCGAGATCGACGAACTCGAAACCCACTACATGGCAGGGGGCGACATCATGCAAACTACCCTCGGTCTCATCAATGCCAAAAAAGCTGGCATCGATATCGACTGGAACCGCGCCTGCACAATCGACCTCGCCACCAAGGGCACCGACAAATCCATCATCGAAGCGGTCCGCACCTCCATCAACCCAAAGGTGATTGACGTTCCCGGCGCCGGCAGCGGACGCACCACCATCGACGGCGTGGCCAAAGACGGCATCCAGGTAAAAGCCCGCGCCCGCGTCACCGTCCGTAGCAACCTCGAACGCTACGTCGGCAGCGCCCAGGAAGAAACCATCATCGCTCGTGTTGGTGAAGGCATTGTCACCACCATCGGTTCCGCCGAAACCTACAAATGGGTGCTCGAAAACCCCGACTCTATTTCCAAAAACGTTCTCAGCCGAGGACTCGACACCGGCACTGCCTTTGAAATTCTCTCCATCGACATCGCCGATATCGATGTCGGTGAAAACATCGGTGCCCAGTTACAGGTAGCCCAGGCCGAAGCCAATAAAAACATGGCCCAGGCCCAGGCCGAAATCCGCCGCGCCGCCGCCGTCGCTGTCGAGCAGGAAAACCTCGCCAAGGTGCAGGAAATGCAGGCCAAAGTGGTCGAAGCCGAGGCCGAAGTGCCCCTCGCAATGGCCGAGGCATTCAGGTCCGGCAATCTCGGTGTGATGGACTACTACAAAATGATGAATATACAGTCCGACACCGATATGCGCCAATCGATCTCCAAGCCTCCCAAAGATGAAGACGAATCTGGAGCATAGTTAAATTGCGCCTCTCCCCCCAACGGGTCGGCAATGCCACTTAGGTAAGTTTAACGTGAGTCAAACAACAGACATCACCATGTATATTGCAGCGGATTGGCTCATGCCAGTGGTCATCGTGATCTTCTTTATCTTGAAGGCTGTGTTCGGCAAACGCGAAACTGCCGAAGATGGCCAGCCCGAACCCACATCCTCATCCCCGCCGGTCGAAATAGACCGATCTCAGGAAATCCAGAAGGAGATACGCCGCCGCATCGCCGAGCGTAAGCAGCAACAGCAACCGCAGCAGGCGTCGCCCCCGCAAAGAACTCCCGCCCAGCAGCAAACGCAAATGCACCCGCAGCAGCAAGCAGGGCAAACCACCTTCCGCCCAACTACCAGAGAGCCCTCAGACGATGGCTTCCATCAAGCGCGACCCGAAGCCCATACCCGGTATGAACAATTTGCCGACTCCAAAGCGGCATCCGCACAGGTAGATTTGGAAGCGCAGTTGAGAGAGCAATTGCAAAAAATGGAAGAAACCAAAGCCCACGCTGCCCGCATCAGGAAATCCAAGTCCTGGGGGAAATCGTCAAGATCCGGGCAACAACATACACCGGACATCGTCGGCAGTCTGCGTGATGAAGTGGTCAATTCCCTCAGCGACCCCAGAGGCCCCCGCAAAGCCTTCCTCTACATGGAAGTGCTCGGAGCCCCCGTCAGCGCCCGCCGCGAAAACAGCTTCGTCCAATTCTGGGAACAAAAATAAGATAACTACCCCTCGGCTCTCTTAATTTTTACGCTAAATCCAGAATACTGATCTGCGGCCGACAATTCAGCCGAATTCCCAACAGATTGCCGACCCCTCGCGTGGTGTAAATCAATCGATCTTTCCACGGATTGAGCCCCGCTATGTAACGCCTGTCTCGCACAGGGACCACCGGTGCGCCTAAAAACGGAACCACGATTTGCCCTCCATGCGTATGCCCGGAAAGCATCAAATCCCAACCCCAATTGCCCACGTAATCCTTGCTGTCGGGATTATGCGCCAGCAAGATCGTAGCCGCAGCCGCCTTTTTCTCAACTCCCTTGAACGCCGCTGATGGACGGAAGCTTCCAGACCTGAGGTCATCAGTTCCTACCAATGTTAACCGACCACCCTTGGTGTCGATGGTGGTCGAACGATTACTCAGCAAAGTAAAACCAGCATTATCGAGAAGGTTCGAGACTTGCGCCGTCGTGCGGTAGCCACCCCTCACCTTACTCCAAGAGCCCCCGTCGTGATTACCAAGCACGCCAAAGGTCGTTACCCTCGACGAAAGCCCTCGCAGAAACCGAGTATATTCATCCAACTCCATCTCATCACCGGCCGTAACAAAATCCCCCGTAACACAAACAAAATCAGGATTCTGCCCGAGGCCGATTTCGATGGCTTTTTCAATAAAAGAAAGCGAGACAAAGGACGACCAATGCAGATCAGACAAATGAGCAATCCGAATCGGAGCCTTCAATGATTTGGGAAGCTTTATCCGAACCCTACTGACCTCCAGCCAACGGGACTCCACCAAAAAACCATAACCCAACCCCCCAAGACCACTCAATCCCGCCAAGCCCAGGCCAAAGAACCCACGCCTCGTCATCTTGCCAAATTTCTCCAACTTCCTCATAGAAAATTACACCAGATAGGCCAAAATAATCATCTCCCAAAACAACACAATTTTAAAAAAGAAATCATGCCTAACTTTACACACTAATCTAAATATACTGGATATTCTCAAAAGATAAAAAGTTCACCCAACAAATATTAATCTACGCAAATCAGCGTAACCTACGGATAAAAAACTATGAAACTTCTTACCCATTTTGCGCCAACTCTCCTGCTGCGATCTTCCCGCGCCAACTCCTCGCCCTAGGTCCACAAAGCAAAAAATGGTGGGAGATATTGGAGTCGAACCAGCGACCTCTTGTATGCCGAGCCAGCGGAATTTTTTTATAATTTCATTTATTCTCACAGATTGCATCAGATGGTACCCAGGAAGAGACTTGAACCCTCACGTCCTTACGGACAGCGGATTATAAACCCGTCAAAAAATACATAACCCACTAATCTTCAACAATCAATAGCCTCAGTGTCCACTTTTCGTTGGATTTTGGGACAGACTCTATTTAATTTTAGGACAAATGATGTGTCCTAAAATATATGACATGCCAGGCTTGATGTGATTCTAATTGAACTGCGCCGCCTGGGCAATGAGCTTTTTCGAGGCCGAGTCATCGCCCGAACGTGGTTTTCCCGGATGAATGCAGCGGGCAGGGCATTTCAAAGCAGCCTGGACAAGTTGAGCGAAAGTCCCCGCCTCGGGGTCGGCGATGATTGCCTGCTTGTTGTCGTTGTATTCAAATAGAAGTGAATTTATGTTGGTACACTCGTTGCAGGTAGTGCATAGGGCAGAATCAATATACGGTTCATCGAATCCCGCTTCTTCATCCTCCTCTTCCTCAATATCGCCTTCTTTTTCTTGAGCCGAATCTTCGCTTGCAACCAAGGATGGGGCCGGAACCTCAATCGCAGGAGAACTTTTGGTCAATTCGGTCGGCAACGACATCGGCGTATCACCCATGAGCATGGAGACCAACCGGTCGATGGTTTCTCCGGCCAACTCTTGACGAATCTTTTCTAGTTCCGATTTGTGCGCGTCGAGCAAATTTTCCCGCTCGCTCACCATTTCCTTTGCCGCCTCCTCTCTTGTCCGTTCGACTGCCTGTCGCGCGTATTCGTTGTCAATGCCTCCAAGTTCCTGCATCAGGCGCCAATTTCTTGCTCGCTCGCGGCAGGCTTCGACCAAAAGCGGAGGCACCATAGCTCGCTCGACTGAATCATCTCCGTCGACCACGAGAATATAGGGGATCAGGCCTTGGGCGTCCCTTTGTGATCTCTCAAGGTATTCAGCCAACGGACATTGTTGTTCAGACCATTCGGATTTTGATAAGATGGTGAAGGCAGACATCCCGGCAGGGGTGAGCGCCGCATGGTCTGCAAGAGTGAACGGCAGGGCAGTAAAGTCGGCGTTTTCATTTTCGTAATCGGGCCAGGGTCGGTGGCTTTGCGGGTTGCCCTTGAGGTCGAAACAGGCGGACCACGAGTCCCCGGCATCGGGATCGAACATAAAACAGGGCGTCACACGGCTTTCCAGCGCCGCGTAGAGAAGGGGGAGGGCAATTTTTTTGCTCACTGCTGCGCTTGGGATGCTTAACAGCGCAACGCCGGGTCGGGAGGCGCCGATCAATCGGGAGAATCCTTCCACAAGGTGATCGGGTTTTGCCAGTGAGGATTGGACGACAAATACGTTGCCTCGGGCTGTGATTGGCGCTGCCAGACCCGAGTGGGAGGCGCCAAAAAGGTTTTGTGGCGTTTCCGCATCAAAGCCGTTAGCGGTATCCGTCAGCAGAACGATTATTGGACGGCCTGAGTTCAGTAAACTATTGAGCGAATCAAGGCTTTCACCACCAATCGAATCAGCATCCGCTAGAACCACTACCGGGGGAACCAGAGCCAATTCTTCATCCGAAAGGGTTTGCCAATCCATGCCCGACATCGCGGCATCATGCCAGTCCGCTTGGTAGGCGTTCTCGACTTCGAGAAGCGCCGTGCGAAAGGCCCGGAAAAATTCAACCCATTCACTGTCAATGCGGTCAAAATGGGCAATGGCATTTTGGAAAATGTTCCCCTCCTCGGAGTCTGTCGAAGTCGTTGAAAAAAGACCTTGAAGCGGTTCGGAAGAGGAGAGGAGTTGAAATTCTTCGGGTTCACACGCCGATTCCAGCCATTGACGGAGAATATCGACAGTTTTTTGCAGGCGTGCCCGGTGTGACCCGGAAAGTTGTAATGACCCGCTATAGACGGGTAGATTTTCAGCCAGGGATTCCACGTTGATGGAACTCAAACCCGCATCGCCAAATAAGGTTGCAAGTTCAGCCGGCTTTCGCCCTTCGGGAGAGTTGAGAAAATCGATCCGCAACCGATCTTTCAGGCAAACAACTAACCGCCTTGTATCATTGCGAAATCGGTCCAGAACGGTGCGCCGACTAGAACCGAGGGCGGTTGTGAAAAGAAGACCGAGATCAGCCCGCCTTGACCCCACTAGCCATCCAGGTTTCGGAAGATCGGTAAGCAGCCCGTGAACGACCTCCTTGAGCTGTTTTTTGCCTGTTTCGCCTCCTTCGAAAAGGTCGCTGAATTCGGTTGAGGCCGTTTCCGCTATTTCGTCAACGCGTATCTGTTTTTCGTTTGCCGCAAGATGCCTTTCAAGAACGTCAAAAAGACGCCACAAATTATCTGAAACAGCCTTTTTCCGAGGTTCCTCAACCTCCATTTTTTCCAGTTTTTGGACAAGCAACTCGTTTAATGAAATTACGGTGAGTGTGCCGGTTTCAACCTTTTGCGAATCACATACGATATGGGTGAGAGGAATTCTCGCCAGAAGGTCTCGGGAACTCCACCGAAGCGACGAACGGGCGGTTGATTCCGTTGTCCTTTCATCGGAACCAGTGTTTTGACGGGATTCTTCTGCCGTGGTTTTACCCGGAGATTTCCCCACACTGGATTCCTTTCTCTCCTCCTTGCCGGAGGTTTTGGGAATCGCTTGTGAAGCCGATTTTGAGGGCGAACTCATGGCCATTGCAGGACCTGTAATTATATTTGAAGGCGATCCAGTTCCTCTTCGACTGCCTTAATTTTCTCCGAACGATCCATTTCGATACCCGATTTGGAAAAATCGTCGTAACGCTCGGCTGATTCATTGCGGTAAAAAAGGCCAATCGGGTGGCAATCCTCTCTCACCGCCAAACCTTGCGCTTCAAGGAGATTGGTCGGATCGTGTTCCACCTGGTTTTTAAATATCTTATTCACCGTGTCGTCGGTGGATATTCCATTGGGGTGTTTCATCAGGAGGAGAAGTGAGGGATCCCTCTGGCAGGGCTCAAAGACCTCCGCCGTAAAGTGCGGACAGCGTTGCAGGATGCGCACAAAAGCCAATCCGGGATGACGGTGAGCGGCAAGGAGGGTTTGGTAGAGATGAGGTGGATTCCAGTCCACAGTCTGCGCGACAAAGGAAACATTTGAAATACTCAAGGTTACCGCGATTGGGTTGAGGGGACTGATAAACGAGCCTTTGGGGTGCGTGAGGGTGTTGGCATGCTTTGCCGTGGTGGGTGACGTTTGTTTTTTTGTCAGGCCATAGATGTTATTATCAAATAGCATGACGACCATTTTCATGTTGTAGCGAATGGCATGAATCCAATGCCCCGCGCCGATTGCGCAGCAGTCTCCATCTCCGGTCGCAACAAAGATATTGAGATCGGGGCGGCGGCTGCGTATTCCGCAGGCTACGGGAAAGGCGCGCCCATGAAGCCCGTGAAACCCATAGGTTTTCATATAGTGGGGGAACCGGCTCGAACAACCGATTCCCGATACTACAACGGTCATTTCGGGCAGAAGCTGTTCGTCCCGGCATAGGCGTTGGACAGCGGCAAGCACGGGCAAATCGCCGCAGCCGCTACACCACCGGGGCACCTGCCCCTCATAGTCTTCGATCGTGAAAAAACGAGGTTTTGGTTCGGTCGTCTTTGGAGTTTTTATATCCAGCATGGTATCTTGTTTTCGTATCGCTATGATTTTCTCAAACCGTGGAAAGGGCTTTCAGGATTCGCCGTATTTCAGCTTCGATTGTACCCGGAGAAAACGGGATGCCGTGGACCATGGAAAGGCATTCAACATCGATGAAAGTGTGTGACCGCAGGCAAAATGCGAGTTGGGCATAGCGCCGATTGTTGGACTCCGGCTGCCCCGGATCGGGATTATCGCTGTAATTGATTTCCACCGTTATTACTCGTTTGAACTCCGAGAGCACTTCTTTCAAACCGGGTTCGAGGGGCGATAGAATACGCAGATGGAGGCTCGAAACCTTTTCCCCGTCATCGCGAACTCTCCCCACCGCCTCCTCGATGGCGCCACGGGTAGATCCCCAACCGACCACCAGAACGTCACCTTCAGGTTCCCCATTCACGATTGGCTTATTGAGCGAATGTTGCAGCGTTGCCAATTTGCGGCTCCGCATGTCATGGGTGTACTGGTTGATCCTTGAAACGTAGGCGACATGACTTTTTTCATCGTGGGCCAAGCCGGTGAGAATGTATTTGCCGTCTTTTTGACCGGGAACCGGGCGCTGTGAAAGGCCCGTTTCCGGATCCCAGTCATAGGGGTCCACATTTTTATCCCAGGGAGACATGTCGAGGGGAGGGGACAACCACTTTTCGCTCAACCTCGGCCTCGGAAATGGCTGCACCCCCGTGGCCAAATTGGCATCTGTCAGGACAATGACCGGAGTCCGAAACATCTCCGCCAACCTCCGGGCTGTGATCATGAAGTGGAAGCACTCGTCGATGGTCGATGGCGCCAGAATGATTTTTGGGGAGTCCCCCGGAGAGGCGAAAAGTGCGGCCAGGAGATCCGATTGCTCGACTCTGGTGGGTAGCCCGGTGGAGGGTCCGCCTCGCTGAACATCAACAATTACCAGTGGAATCTCTGACATGACGGCCAGACCGATGAATTCTGTTTTAAGCGCCAGACCCGGCCCCGAGGTGATCGTCAGGGCGGTCTTTCCGGCATAGGAAGCGCCGATGGCGAACCCGATGGCGGCGATCTCGTCCTCCGCCTGATGGAGAAAACCACCGGCTTTCTTGAATTCGGAGGCGAGGTAGTGCGAGGCCGATGTAGCCGGGGTGATTGGATACATAGAGCAGATTTCAAACCCTGCGGCCATCGCCCCGAGCCCGACCGCCTGATTGCCATTCATAACAACCATGGGCTTATCCGGCGGCTTAACCGCAACGGTGTAGCGAAATGGCAGATTGGCGAGACCCCACTCATAACCGGCCCGCAGGAGCGTGAGATTGTTCTCAACGACCTTGGCTCCTTTGCGTGAAAGTTTGCGCTCGATTTCCTCCGATGCGATGCCGATATCGCGATCGTACAGTGCGCAGAGAAGACCTAATACCCAGATGTTTTTACCACGCCGGGCATCGGTCACATGGCGTAAACATTCCTTTTCCATGGCGATCTCGTGGACCACATATCCCCGTGTCTGAAAATCGGCGAGTGCGGTCGCGTAAGCCTTGCGAATCGCCTCCTGGGGAACGGAACCCCATTTGTTTTCGATAAAAATATGGGTCCCCTCACGAAAGGCATCCTTGTCGATCCGGCTGTAAAGCACCTGCTCGTTGAAGGCGACTACCACATCAGCCGTATCACCCATATTCGTAACCACATCGGTTCCGAAGCGAATGCGATTTCCGCTCGCTCCGGCCGGGGACCGGGCGGGGGGCTCAATCTCTGCCGGTATGAGTTCGACCGTCCAGGTGCCATTGCCCATCCGGGCGCTGACGATTCCAAATAACTGGCCCGCAGTTTGCGATCCTTCACCTGAATCACTGACAATCTCAACAATTGCGTTGGAAACAGACTGAGGCTCGATGGTCGCAGACTTTTTTTTGGTTGGCTTAATCTTATCCGCTGCCAGTGAGGAGGAAGATGTCATTTAAGCGCATTATGTTAGTTTCGGTGAACCATAGCTTTTCCTTTAAGTGTTGAAGGGGCGTAATAGGGGGTCGTCCTTCCGGCAAGGAATGCATTGGTCCACCAAGGGTTTAGAATCAAGTTTTCAGGAAGGTATCAACATTACCGAATCCACCCGAGGAGCCGGGCAATTCAGCAATTAATTCATTTTTTCTAGTTTTTTATATTAACGAAAAACTGGGAAAAACGCAAATCATCAATTGTCTAAGACTACGCATAAAGTGTCCTCGAAAACAGCCATATCACCATTTAGCGCTACATCTCCCCGCGAAAGTGGATCAGGACAGGCTGAGGTGGTCGATGTAGCGATCCTCGAATTCGGGATCGAGGTTTAGCTCTACGATTTCGATGTTTTTGCGAATGGACTCCATTTCGGCAAATGAGTTGCGGTCGAGTAATGCGACATAAGCGCCCGCCAGTGAAGTGTTGCCGACGACCTCAATCTGGTCGGGGTGAAACCCCGGCAACAGTCCGCTGACGATGGCGTTTGAAATATCAATGTGAAAACCGAATCCGCCTGCCAGGGTTAATTTGTCCACATCGTCGGGGGTAATGCCAGCGCGGGTAAGAAGGATTTCGATACCGGCGGCGATTGCCGCCTTGGCCTGGAGTAAATGCGCAATATCACGCTCCGAGATGGTTATTGGATCCTTGAGCTTTGGATTTAGGGAGAACGCCTTTCCGTCGTCCGTATTTAGCACAAACTCCTGTCGCAAGGTCGCGCAAAATGCGGCATCAAAACGGCCACTTTCATTAAGCAGGCCCATACGCCGTCCCTCGGCCAGAAAATCAATGTACGCCGAACCACAGAGGCCCACGGGTCTGCGGGCGGATGGATTTTGCTCGATCAACTGGCAAATTGGAGCATCCGGAGGCTCTCGAAGCCGGATATGTTCGATTGCGCCATCGACGGCGCGCATTCCGCAGGAGAGTCCCGATCCCTCAAAAGCAGGCCCGGCAGCGGTTGCGCAGCCGAGGAGGCAATCGCCGTATTTGAGGACAATTTCCCCATTGGTCCCAATATCCGTAAAAAGAGTCGGCTTCTCCTTAAAATGCATTCCGGTGGTGAAAATTCCCGCCGTTACATCGGCGCCCACATAGGCGGCCAATCCGGGAAGGAGATGAATATCCAATGGGGGTAAAACGCTCTCTGCCGAATCGAGATCGAGTCCGATTTGATCCGTTTGCAGTTTCTTATGCTCGAGAAATCGCGGGGTGAATGGAACCATACCCATCGGTGTGGGATCTTCGCCCGCCAAAAAGTGCAGCATGGTGGTGTTTCCCGCCACAGTTATGCCCGCAAGATCATCGGGCGAAACCGAAGCTTGGGAACACGTTTGCCGGATCAGCGGCGTTAGAGTATTCGTTACGATTGCCTCTTGAAGCTTGCCAAGCAGGGTCGGGTCATCTGAGCAAAGTTGAATGCGGGTTAAAACGTCGTCACCAAAATGTATCTGACGGTTGAAATCGCTGGCCCGCGCAAGGATCTCTCCCGTCGCCATATCGACCAGAAGTACGACGATGGTGGTCGTTCCTATATCGATGGCCAGACCTAGCCGCGTCTCTCCTTTTCTAGTCTCAAACAACGGATCGTGCCCAAAGGGGATGCCAATGGCAAAATCGGCCATCACCCTCGGCTCGTAGTTCAGAAGCGATCGGGCGGGCGCTTCAACCGAAATTTCCGAACCGGGTAGGGTATGGCATTGGCAGGAGCGGATTTCGGCCGGCGCTGAGATTACCTCGGTATTTTCCAACAGTTGACCGATTGTCAGATTTATTACGCACCCCTTGCAGATTCCGCGCTGGCCGCAACGTGTGTTGAGAGGATGTCCTCGCCGCGCCATAATTTCCGCAAGTGAAGTTTGCGCCTCCTTCTTTTCAAGAATAAACTCCTGCTGCCCGTTAGGGCTGGAAAGAGAAAGTCTAACGCTATCATTCATTATTTCTCTTCCTCATACTTCACCGCTTTGATAACATTGTCATCCAGGCTGAATCGAAAGGTCTCTCCCGGCTCAAGAACGAGGAAGCGCTGTTCGTCCCACCTTCCGCAGAGGAGATCTCGAAGGAGTTTGGAATCGCTCTGCACGCGGACGTGATCCCAACCCATCCACTGGGCGCAATCTCGACAATAACGCGATTCCTTTTCTGAATCGCCAACCCCGAGGTCCACATAGGCCGCGCAATTGTAACTGTCCAGGCCCTCTTTATCGGCTTTTACCAGATATTCGGCGTTGTCTTCGCCGAATTTTTCCAGGTATTGGCGATAAAGTTTCTCAAAACGGTCTTTTCCCGGGACATTCATTTTCTTGTTCCAGCCCGGCGAATACCAGTAGGTGCCCGGTTGGGTTTTCTGAAAGTCGGCATAACGTTCTTTGCTCCCCAACAGCAGGGTGATGCAATCGTGTGCCCGCGCCATAACGAGCCGACAGGTCCGTGTGCGAAGATTCTCGGTTCCTCGGCTGCAAAGCCCGTAAACCAGAGCAATGGCATCACAGTTATCGGCGGCCTCAATTTCGTCGATATTACGCTGTAATTCGTTTCTCAAATATTCGGGATTATCATGGAGTCCCGATTCCATTACGCGGATGGAGACAAGTTGGGAAGTTTCCCTGGAAAAGTGGCGCACCTCCTCTTCCAGAACCCCGCAGGCAAGGACTGAAATCCGGGGAGGGGAGGAAGTTTCGATTGGACCATTGCGCAGGCTCACGGGTCGAAGTCCTTAGATCAGTCAATTATTAAAAGCAACTATGTATCTAAGGAAATCAAGTTTTTCAGCAGCTAATTCTACCGTAAAAACATAAAAAATTACAGTATTGGTTGAACTAACTGGATAATGCCTGTAACATCGTAGCAGTATGAGTTTTTTGTTATCTTTGGAAGAAGCTGTAAAGCAAGGAAATCGCAATTCGGCGGTAAGTAGTGTGGAAGACGCGCTCTCGGCGAAACTGCCTCCGCAGGACATCCTTGATGCGCTCGTGAAGGGCATGGATGACGTCGGGCGCCGCTTCAAGGCAAACGCTATATTTGTCCCCGAAGTGCTCATTGCGGCTCGCGCCATGAAGGAAAGCATGGCCATCCTTGAGCCGGTATTGGTCGCCGCCGGCATTCAACCGGAATACACCGCCGTCATTGGCACGGTGACGGGAGATCTGCACGATATCGGGAAAAACCTTGTCGGCATGATGTGGCGCGGAGCCAACTTCAAGGTGATCGATTTGGGAACCAATGTTCCACCCGAAAAGTTTGCCGAAGCCGTGGTTACACACAAACCGGATATTGTGGGGCTTTCCGCCTTGTTGACCACCACCATGCCGAACATGAAAATTACCGTTGAAGCGATTCGTAAAACGTCAGATAGCAGAGTGAAAATCGTCCTTGGGGGCGCCCCTGTGACCCAGGATTATGCCGACGAAATCGGGGCCGACGGATACGCTTCTGACGCGGCCAGCGCAGTCGACTTGGTTCGCAAACTGATTGCCTCTTGATTTTCCTCAAATTCTAACCGGAAAAATATCATGAATGGGCAGGAAAGAGTAAACCGCATGTTCGCCCGGCAGGACCACGACCGGGTGCCTCGGTTTGAACAACTATGGAAGGAAACCCTCGTCCGCTGGCAGGGCGAAGATTTCGAGGGCGATCTCAATGATTTTCTGGATTTGCTCGATTCCGACTTCCATCGCTTAAGTATGAACTGGCCGGCCATTTATTCGGGAGCTTCTTCCGTTATAGAGAAGGATGATTTTCACAAAGGAGAATACCTCGTTATTGAAGAGGATGATGAAACTCATGTCCTGCGGGATCCTTTTGGCGCCACAGTCCGGCTATGGAAAAACAAATCCGGAACGCCCGAGCATTTAGGATTTGAATGCAAAACCCCGGAAGTCTGGTACCAGCGTTTTAAACCGAAGCTCATTGAAAACGGTAACCAGATGAATCTCGAAAAAATCAAGGAGGATTATGCAATCGGCCGCCGAGCCGGACGCTGGTGTTTTCTGGCCGGTGTGGAAACGTTTGAATTTCTTCGTGCTATCATTGGAGATGAAGTCGGTTTGATGGCCATGATTGAGGAGCCGGAATGGATTCAGGATATATCCCGCACCTTTACTGATATGCTGCTGATGAATTTCGAGGCCGGGCTGGAGATCGGAATCGAACCTGATGGTCTTTGGATTTTTGGGGACATGGCCTACAACCACTCGACGGTGTGTTCGCCAAAAATGTATCGCGAACTCATCTGGCCCGACCATAAACGGCTGGTGGATTGGGCCCATGAGCACGGCATGAAATTCATCTACCACACCGATGGAAATATAAATAACGTGCTCGATCTTTATGTTGAAGCAGGATTCGACTGCCTGCAGCCCCTCGAGGCAAAAGCCGGCATGGATGTCCGCAAACTTTGCCCGATCTACGGTGACCGGCTCGCTTTTTTGGGCAATATCAATGCCCAACTCATGGCAACCAATGATGTGGATGCTTTGGAGGAGGAAATCGCGACCAAGTTTGCCGCCGGTAAAGCCGCCCAAAACTACGCCTTCCATTCCGATCATTCGGTGCCACCACAAGTGAGCTGGCAGACCTATCAGGAAATCATCCGACTGGTAGATAAATACGGCAGCTATTGATAAAGAGCGAAACCTCGTTCACCTCCCTGCAAAATCAAAGAGGTCGATAGATGAAACATTACCAGCAACTAGCCATCAACAATGCCGACGAACTCTGTTTTGGACGGGCTCCGAAACCGCTCACCACCCGGAGGGGAATGGTAATTGGAGGAGGCGTCGTTTATCCAGAACTGAATTTCACCCTCCCCGCGATGGTGGTCGATGCCTCCACCATGCCACTTGTTCGGCGTCATTATCAAGAAATCATAACCGGAGCGCTCAAACGGGCGGTTGAACTGCAAGCTCCGGGAGTGGTCATTGAATTTGAGACCCTTCCTCCCATGACTGAAAATCCCGATTGGGGTCTCGATGTGGTGAAAATTCTCCTCGAAGGCATGGAAGAAGCCTGGAGCAAGGAGAGTCTGAAAAGCGTTCTCCGGGTTACACCAAACGATAATCGTGATTTTATGCGCCCTCCCCAAATGCGCGGTGGCAAATATTGGGAACAAATGCTTACTCTGTTCGACGAATCGGCGGCGGCGGGGGGCGAGTTACTCAGCATCGAATCGGTCGGCGGCAAGGAGATACACGACGATGCCCTGCTCATGTGCGATATTGGTCAGGTAATTTTTGCGCTTTGCGTTCTCGGCGCGCGCGACATGCAGTTTCTATGGACGCATCTTACCGAAATTGCCGACCGGCACGGTGTTCATTGTGCTGGTGACACCGCCTGCGGATTTGCCAATACGGCAATGGCTCTGGCCGAACAGCGGATGATCCCGCGCCTGTTTGCCGCTGTCGTCCGCGCCGTCAGCGCAGTGCGTTCCTTGGTCGCCTACGAATGCGGTGCGGTGGGCCCCGGAAAGGATTGCGGTTATGAAAACCCCATCCTCAAGGCGATTACCGGCTATCCGATGGCGATGGAAGGAAAGACCGCTGCCTGCGCGCATTTCAGCCCGATGGGAAACATCGCCGCAGCGACCTGTGACACATGGTCCAACGAATCGGTGCAAAATATCAAACTACTCGGGGGAATGGCGCCCACCTGCTATCTTGAGCAACTGATTTACGATTGTCGGATCATGAACCGCGCTCTGGCAGATGGCCCAGACTCATCGCTCGCTTACCGCAAACTGCTTGTGGACTCCGATTCCTCTCTCGACCCACAGGCTTTCATTCTGGCGCCGGAGAACATTCTCGCCATCGCCCGCGCCATCGTTGAGTCCGACGACTATTACGCCGCCGGAAAAGCGGCCGCTCACACCGCCATTTCGCTTCTGCGCGATGGACATAAAAACGGTCAGCTCAAAATTAATCCCCAGGAAATCGTTTGGTTTGACCGGATTAAGGAAGGCATCGAATCTTTACCCGACAGCGAGGAGGCCTTCATCAGCCAGCAATTAGCCCAAGTTGACCGCAGCCGTTTTTTGCCCGAAGAATATGCCCTCAGCGAATCTTGAAAAATCTTTATATTTCCATTACTAAACTTCGGACTGGATAATGACACCTCGCGAGCGACACCTTTGTGTCCTGCACGGCGAAACACCCGATAAGCCGAATGTTTTAGCCGCAGATGGAGTCCGTTCGGGTCCGTCTGGCGGGTGGGTGCGGCGGCTTTCGGCGCGAGGCATGGCGATCTCACATATTGTTCCGCCCTACCGCCCAATGTTCTTTTTCGACCATGCCATCGATCCCGATGTCGATACTGTCACCTATTCGCGCACCAATTACCGCGAGGCGGGTGTCCGCAAAACTCGCCACACTCTGGAAACCCCCATCGGGTCCGTGCATTCGGTGGTCGGTCACAACCCCGATATCGGACTGCTTACCGGATCGATGGAAAGTGCGTTTGTCAAAGAGCCTTCCGACTGGCGGGTGATCAACTACATCTTTGCCGCCATGACCGACCGCCTGCGCCCGAATTATACTGAAATGGAGCGGGATCTCGATACCCTGGGAGACGCCGGCTACACGATCGGAGTCGTTGACAAAACTCCATTTCAACGCGCATGGATCGAGTTGGCATCGATCGAGCGAATCGCGCTGGATATCGCCGATGAAATTGCTGAATGCCTGGAATATTTTGAGACTCAAAGGCTATTCCACGAGAAAGCAGCGGAAATCACGGCTGGTTGTCCATCGGAACATATCCTTTGCATCGACAATATAACCAACACCATTTCACCGCGATACTATCGGGATTACTGTTTGCCCATCTACGAAATCTATTCCTCCGCCCTTTCGGGGACCGGAAAAATCCTGGCCGTTCATTTTGACGGCCTTTTCGGACACTTGAAGGATGAAATAACCGATTCGCCATTTCAGGTAATCGATTCCGTTTCAATCCCTCCAATCGGCGACGTTTCATTACGGGAGGCCCGGCGTTTGTGGCCAGACAAGGTGCCATTCGTGAATCTTCCCGCGCATCTTGCCTGGGCGAGCAAAGAGGAACTCATTGGCGGTTACTCGTCCATTCTGAGCGATTGTGGCAATAAAATATTCACCATCGAGCACGTCGAGGATATGCCCGAAGAAAAACTCGAACTGCACCTCTCAACCGCGCTCGATGTTTGCGGATACTGACTAGAACCTATCTCAAATTCGCGGATGAATGATGTTTGTAGCGCAACGGTGGCAGATGCCAGGCGGATTTGCATACCGATGGGCTGACGCCCTTCGGGTGCAAACCAACGCCGCAGGTGCTACCGTGCCGCACAAATCCTTCGGACAGAGGCAATTATGAGTTTGAGCAGCGTTCCGACGGGTCAGCAGGGCTTCCAGCCCTGCAAGCCCCGTCGCGCCTTGCTCCAAGCACATAATTGCTCTCTGCATCATCATCATCGAATTTGAGATAGGTTCTAATCCCCGTGTTCGGACACATTGGCCGGCCCGGACTTCCAGTTTTCAATAAGTTTAGCGATACACTGGATATGTTCCGGTGTTGTGCCGCAGCAACCTCCCACCAGGCTGGCGCCGGCGTGCAGACAGGCCGCTATTCCCTTAGCAAACTCATCTGGTGTCATTTCAAATATTGTCTGGCCGTTAATAAGCTTTGGAAGTCCGGCATTCGGCTGCGCCAGAATGGGCAGATCGACGGCATCCTTCATTATCTCCACTATACGGGCGGCCTCGTGGGGATCGATATCCCCGCAATTGGCCCCTACCGCAGCAACCTCGGCATTCGCCAAGGCAATCGCTATATCACGAGCACAGTCGCCCATCATGGTGCGGCCCTCGCGTTCGGCAGTTTGAAATGAGAGAGAAGCAAAGACCGGCAAAGAACCCGCTTCCCGGCAGGCGCGGACGGCGCACAGGGTCTCGCGCAGGTCGAACATCGTCTCGACAATAAAGCCGTCCACGTCACCAGCGGCCAGGGTTTCGGCTTGTTCCCTGAAGGTTTCGCAGAACTGCGTTTCAGTAAATTCTCCATAGGGCTCCAGCATTTGACCCGTCGAGCTGATGTCCCCCAGCACATATTGCCCTGGCCGCGCTGCGGATTTGGCGAGTTTGGCCCCGGCCAAATTCACTTTTTTAACATCGATATTCAACCCATGGGTTTCGATGTAAACCCTGTTCATAGTCAGGGTGTTGGTTAAAAGGAGGTCGCACCCGATTCGGGAATATTTTTCATGAATAGCGAGGACCTCTTTCGGATGGGAAATACAGTTTTGCCCGCCCATCTCAAGTCCGGCATTTGCGAGTTCTGTGCCCATCGCTCCGTCCATCAATATGGGGGATTGCCTTAAAATAAATTCCGCCAAATCCATACTTTTTCTAAACCTTCAACCTATCCCGGATCGCCTCGTCCGTCAATTCAGACCCGTCCACTTTGGTTTTTTTGGGTTAATTTATCCGGTTACTTGTATCTTTTCTTTTTGGATGTATATTCCTGAATGAGCAATCTGCGCTCTTGTCCGCTTTGTTTGATGCAATTTTTGAAACCAGCGTATTGTTAACCGGTATCAGCGAATTATGAGTAAATATCGAATCGCCTGGCTGCCTGGAGACGGCATTGGCAAAGAGGTTATGGCAGCCGCCAGACTGGTCCTGGAGGGCGTCGGATTGGAGGCGGAGTATTTACCGGGAGACATCGGCTGGGAATTCTGGCAAAACGAGGGAGATGCCCTGCCGGAGCGAACTCTCGATCTCCTGAAAAACGTCGATGCCGCCATGTTCGGAGCGATAACCTCGAAACCAGCCAAGGCGGCCGCAGCCGAATTGGCCCCCGCGCTCCAAGGGACAGGCCTCGTTTATCGCTCACCAATCGTGCGGATGCGCCAGTTGCTGGACCTTTACACCTGTTTGAGACCCTGCAAATCCTACGCCGGGAATCCGCTAAATTTCAAAGAGGAAATCGATCTGGTCATTTTTCGGGAAAATACCGAGGATCTCTATTCCGGAGTCGAATTCAACCCCGTCCCTCCAGAGTTGGCCGATCTCCTTGAAAAAATTTCGCCCCCATTTTCTGCTTTCAAGGATTTACCCGGCGATGAATATGCGATCTCCTGCAAAATAAACACCAGAAAAGGTTCCGTTGGTATTCTGCGGGCCGCATTCGAGTTTGCCAGGGAAAACAAACGTAAAAAGGTAACTGTCGTCCACAAGGCGAATGTTGTTCGCGCAACGGATGGCCTTTTCCTCGAGGAGGCTGGGGAAATTGCCAAAGAGTACCCGGACATTCCCATGGACTCCGCCAATATCGATGCCATTTGTATGTGGCTGCAGAAAAACCCACACAATTACGATGTGCTCGTGGCCCCGAATTTATACGGCGACATCATCTCCGATCTGGCTGCGCAGATGGTGGGTGGCCTCGGGTTCGGTTGTTCGGGCAACATCGGTCGGGAAATGGCGGTATTCGAGCCCACCCACGGTTCGGCCCCGAAATATGATGGCCTCTGGAAAGTCAACCCGATCGCGACCATTTTGGCCGCCAAAATGATGCTCGATTGGCTTGGGGAGGAGGATATGGGCAATCGACTGGAGGAAGCCGTTGCCGCCGTTATTATGGAAGGCCGTGTGCGGACCTATGACATGGGTGGGCAGGCGACGACCTTGCAAATGGCCGAGGCCATCGGGGAGAAAGTCCGGGCTTCGTGATAACTCGCGAATTAGTCCTTCACGAAGTAGGACCCCGCGATGGGTTGCAATTTGAAGAGCAAACCGTTCCGACGGAGCAAAAACTCAAATGGATTCACGGACTGCTCGAGTGCGGCCTTGATATCGTTCAGGTCGGCTCCTTTGTCCACCCCGCCAGAGTGCCCCAAATGGCGGATGCCGATCTGCTATTTTCCGAATTGAAAAACCACCGGAGCAAACACTCCAATGTCACGCTTTCGGGGTTGGTGTTGAACGAAAAGGGTCTTGAGCGCGGATTGGCCTGCGGCGTCGATATGTTTTGCATGGGTGTATCCGCCAGTGAAACCCATAGCAGGAAAAATACCGGAATGTCGATTGCCGAGGCATCCGGGCGGATTATCGCTATGGCTGACCAGGCCGAAAGGGAGAAGAAAAAGGTGCAGGTCTCCGTTCAATCGGCTTTCGGCTGCGGTTATGAAGGAGAAATTTCTATGGATCGGGTTCTGGGGTTGGTCGGGAAATTTCTCGAAGCTGGACACAAGACGATCAGCCTGGCCGACACCGCGGGCCACGCCACCCCCGATAAGGTCGAGAAATTATTCAATGCCGTTGCCTCCCTGGACAGCGAAGCGGAATGGGCCTGCCATTTCCACAACACCTATGGCCTCGCATTGGCCAATTGCTATGCCGCCTACCAGATGGGTGTAAGATACTTTGAATCCTCCTTTGCCGGATTGGGAGGCTGCCCGTTTACGAAGATTGCCGGTGGAAATGTTTGCACGGAGGATCTCGTTCACATGCTCCAGCGTATGAATGTCAGGAAAGAGGTGAATCTGGGAAAACTGATCGAAATCGCCCGCGATGTGGGTCGATTTTTCGGACGCGACATGGCAGGATATGTCCACAAGTCGGGACCGATTCCTGAGTTTGGCTGAATATTATTTTTTCACTTTTGGTTTCATTATGAAAATACTGTCTGGAATCAGGGTTCTCGATTTGACCAACGTTTTGGCCGGACCTTTTGCCACTATGCACCTCGCTTTGCTGGGGGCCGAGGTCATTAAAATTGAGAGACCGGGCGAGGGCGATCTGGCCCGCCGCCTGGGAAATGTTCCCGAACTGAATGACAAACTCATGGGCACCAGCTTCCTGGCCCAGAACGCGAATAAAAAGTCGCTCACCCTCAATCTGAAAGCACCCGAGGGTAGGGAAATTTTTAAAAAACTGACCGAAACCGCAGACGTCGTAGTCGAAAATTTTCGTCCCGGGGTCATGGAGCGCCTGGGCCTCTCCTACAATCATCTAAGTGAAATCAATCCACAGATCATCTATTGCGCCATTTCCGGGTTCGGGCAGACGGGCCCAGACTCAATGAAGCCCGCCTACGACCAGATCATCCAGGGTTTGAGCGGAGTTATGGCCATCAATGGCGATGAGCGCCTGAATCCACTGCGCTGTGGATTTCCTGTTTGTGACACGGTTGGCGGATTGAACGCTGCTTTTTCCATTCTTGGCGCCCTGTTTCATCGGGAGAGAACCGGCCAGGGACAATCCATAGACGTTGCCTTGCTGGATTCCATCATGCCTCTCATGGGTTGGGTGGCGGCCAATCTTCTCATCGGGGGAAAACAGCCTCAACTTCTCGGTAATGATAACTTCACGGCGGCTCCTTCGGGCACATTTTTGACCAAAGATGGTTATATAAATATCGCCGCCAACAAACAGGAGCAATGGGAGGCGGTTGCGGATGTTTTGGGGGTTCCGGAATTGAAGACCGATCCTCGTTTTCAGCAGCGTGATGCCCGGAAAAAAAACCGGAAAGAACTTACTCCGCTATTGGAGACCAAATTAAAGGAAAATTCGACCAAACACTGGGTTGACGCTCTCAATGTCAAAGGGATTCCGTCGGGTGAAATACTCAGTCTTGAGGCGGCATTGCAGGCGTCCCAGATTCAGCATCGTCAAACTATACGGTCGATCCACAAAGAGGGAATCGGAATCCTGAAGCTCTTCGACCTGACCGCAAAATTCGAGAAGACCCCCGGCGCCGTGGAATCGCCCCCTCCCGATCTCTCAGCCCATACCGATGATATCCTTCATGAACTCGGCTACTCGCCCACCGAAACGGAAGCCTTTAAAAAAGCGAAGATTGTTTAATTGAAATCTAAAGACACAAGGAGCGCAAATGAGCATGACAATAGTTGAAAAAATCCTGGCAAAAGCCGCCGGGAAATCGGCCCTGAAACCGGGAGATGTAGTCGAGCCGAGGATCGACCTTGCCATGTCGCACGAAAACGGCGCCTTGGTCATCAACCAGTTTCTTCAGATTTATGAGGGCACGCCCCTGGAGCCGAAAGTTTGGGACGCCTCGAAAATTGCCATTATCTTCGATCATCGTGTGCCGGCGGAATCTCCCAAAACGGCCAGTAATCAGAAAAAAGTGCGCGAGTTCGTAAGGGAGCAGTTCATTGGAAAATTTCACGACATCCGTGGAGATGTTGGCGGGATTTGTCACCAGATTCTGCCCGAATCGGGCTATGTGCGCCCCGGTTGCGTAGTGGTGGGAACGGATTCCCACACCACAAGCCACGGCGCATTGGGCGCGTTCTCGTTCGGTATAGGAGCCACCGAGATGGCCAGCGTCTGGGCATTGGGTAAAGCCCTCAACGTAGAGGTTCCCGCCACCATCAAGGTTATTGTAACCGGTGAATTCCCGGAATTTGTCGGCCCCAAGGATCTCATTCTTCACCTCATAGGAAAAATCAGCGCCCAGGGCGCCAACTTTCGGGTGATCGAGTTCCACGGCGATACAATCAGGAAAATGTCCACTTCCGGTCGCCTCGTGATCTGCAATATGTCGGTTGAAGCCGGGGCTACCGCGGGTATCGTGCCAGCGGATGATGAAACTGTCCGCTATCTAAAAGAAGAAGCGGGCGTGGAAGACTCTTTGGAAATGGTGTTTCCAGACGCCGATGCCGAGTACGACGAGCTAATCGAAATCGATGTGTCGAAACTGGAGCCGCAAATCGCCTGTCCGCATACCGTTGATAATGTGAAATCGATCGACGAAGTTCACGGAACCGCTATCCACCAGGTGGTCATCGGCTCCTGCACCAACGGTCGCCTCGACGACCTAGAAATGGCTGCCAGCATGATCCGGGGCAAAAAGGTTTCCCAAAACACTCGCATGCTCGTCTTCCCGGCCTCCGGCAGGATTTACTCCCAGGCCCTGGGAAAGGGATTGATCGGCGATTTCATGACTGCTGGCGCGTTGGTCATGAATCCCGGATGCGGCCCCTGTCTGGGGATTCACGAAGGCGCACTGGGAGATGGGGAAGTTGCTCTATCGACGACAAACCGCAATTTCAAGGGCCGCATGGGCAATCCCACGGCAGCGGTTTATCTTTGCTCACCTGCCGTGGCGGCAGCTTCGGCTGTCACCGGCGTTATCACCGATCCCCGGAAAGGAGACAATTAATCATGGCAAAAGTAATCTTCACTGTTGGCGACGATATTTCCACCGACATCATCTATCCCGGTCGCTATATGGCCACCGTGCTTCCCAGCGAGACGCCCCAGTTTGCGTTTATAGACGACCCCGAATTCAATGGTCGGTTGCTCTCAACGGACGAACCCCAGGCGCGCGCTATCGTGGCGGGTGAAAACTTCGGCTGTGGCTCCTCGCGCGAGCAAGCGGTTTCTACATTGAAAGGTCACGAAGTGGTCATTGTGGCCAAAAGTATCGCCCGTATTTTCCTGCAAAACGCGGTCAATCTGGGACTGGACATAGTGATCGCCCCAAACATCGAAGCCTCAACCGGAGACGAATTGGAAATCAGCGAAAATCAGGCAATCAACAAAACCACCGGACAAAGTTTCGAAATTGTGCCCCTCCCCAAATCCCGCCAGGAAATTATCGAAGCCGGAGGGCTCATCCCCTTCACCCGAACAAGACTACTGGCCGGTTGAATCTTCAACTGGAGGGCATCATTCATTGGGGTCGATATCCTATGCCTTGCACGCATCGCGGGCCAAGGACGACAGCCCCAACGAATAGCAATTACCGCCTATTCCATTGGTAGATACCAAGAAAAAAATTGCAAAAGCGTAATTAAAGGGGTAATATACAGTCGAACGCGGGAAGCTCCACAGGAGAGGTGTCAGGTCGATATTTTCAAAGACTCAAGCCCCTCGTCTGGGGAATCTCGATTTAACCTCCCTTTTTTCACAATCGGCCAAAAAAATTAGAAGTATCTGGCACAGATCGAATTCAACTAAGAAAGAAAAATATTAGAAATGTGTTATTTTCCGTTTGACTGGCAAACTTCCCTCCTCGTTTCCAACGTCCGCACTTTGCGTCATTTTCCGTGAACTCTATGCTAGTCCTAACCGCTGTTGCCACAATCGGTGGGCTTACACTGGCTCTGGCCTCGCTCCTTGTTGTGGCTAACCACTGGCTGCATGTTGAGGAGGATCCGCGTATCGATGCGGTCGAAGATATGCTCCCGCATACCAACTGCGGAGGTTGCGGCTATCCGGGGTGCCGTCCTTTTGCCGAAGCATTGGTCGAAGGCGTTGTGCTGCCGGGAAAGTGCACCGTCAGTCCGCCTGAAGAACACATCCTGATAGCCGCCTATCTTGGGGTTGATGTGGGGGCCGAGGAGAAGCGTGTAGCGAGGCTGGCCTGTGCCGGTGGCGCCAATGTATCCCGCAATCATGCCCGTTACGTGGGCCTCGAATCCTGCGCGGCGGCAACGTTGGTCGCGGGCGGCGGCAAGGGCTGTTTTTGGGGCTGCCTGGGGCTGGATGACTGCGCGGTGTCCTGCGACTTCGACGCCATTACGATGGACCGGCACCACCTGCCGGTGGTTGACGAGGATCTATGCACCGCCTGTGGCGACTGCGTGACGGCATGCCCCAAAGACTTGTTTTCCCTGCACCCGCAAAGCCATCGGCTCTGGGTGGCCTGCCGCTCTCAGGAGGAAGGCGATGAAATCCTGGATGACTGCCAGGTTGCCTGCACCGCCTGCGCACGTTGCGCCATGGACGCCCCAGGCCTGATTGAAATGCGGGGTAATCTGCCGGTGGTCGATTACACTAAAAACCGCTTCCAATCGGCGGAGGCGACGCAGCGTTGTCCGACTGGAGCCATCGTTTGGCTCGACGCCAAAAAAGGGACCGTGAAAGGACGGGCGGCACGCAAAATAATCCGCCAGGGCTCATTGCGCGAGGCGCCAACCTGATCTCAAACCAATTTTTTAGAAAAATTATCCTCCTCTTATTGAAAGTGAAAGAAAGTTATCACGATGAAGATTAAGGCGAAGAAATTCAAATATACCGGAAGCCGAGCCGCTTTGGATGGCAATACGGCTGTCATCATGTGTGAGCGTGAGTCGAGCGATGCCGCTGGCGCTTATCCCATCACCCCCTCCACCCAGATGGGAGAGTATTGGGCCGAAGCCGCCGCCCAAGGTCATGTCAATATCTCCGGGCGTCCCTTGATTTTTATTGAACCGGAGGGCGAACATGCCGCCGCCGCAGTGACCGCAGGACTCTCCATGACCGGACTCCGGGCCATCAACTTCTCCTCCGGCCAGGGCATTGCCTACATGCACGAGTCGCTCTACGCGGCCGTCGGCAAACGTCTCCCCTATGTTCTCAATATCGGGGCGCGGGCCATGACAAAGGCCACCCTCAATGTCCACGCCGGTCATGACGACTATCATTGCATCGACGACACCGGTTTCTTCCAGCTATTTGCCAAAGACGCCCAGTCCTCGGCCGATCTCAATATCATTTCGCACCGCATTGCCGAGTTGGCCCTGACTCCCGGAGCCATTGCCCAGGACGGCTTTCTCACCACCCACCTGATCGAGTCGCTCATGGTTCCGGAAAGGGAGCTGATCGAGGAATACCTCGGACACCCTGAGGACATCATCGACACACCGACACCGGCCCAGCGAATTATTTACGGCGACACTCGACGCCGTATCCCCGAGCTTTGGGATGTCGACAACCCTATGATGGCTGGGCTGGTGCAGAACCAGGATTCCTATATGCAGAGCGTGGCGGCCCAGCGGCCCTTCTTTTTCGATCACATAGAAGAACTGTCCGAACAGGCTTTCGACGAGTTTTACGAATTGACCGGACGCCGCTACGACCGCGTCATGTCCTACCGGGCCGAGGACGCCGATTACTTGATCCTCGGTCAAGGCAGCATCATACCATCCGCCGAAGTGGTTGCCGATTATTTACGCGAAACCCGAGGCTTAAAGGTCGGCGTGGTCGATCTCCTCATGTTCCGCCCCTTTCCGGCAGACTGGGTGAGTCGTATTTTGAAGGGCAAAAAAGCGGTCGCCATTCTTGAGCGTCTCGACCAACCGCTGGCCGTTGACCTGCCGGTAATGCGTGAGATCCGAGCCACCATGAGCCGCTGTCTGGAAAACGGCCGCGACCCCAGGCGGAAGCCGTACCCGGATCTCGAAACCTACAAATCCGCCTCGGAAGCGCCGGCCTTGTATTCGGGTTCCTTTGGCATGGGCAGCCGCGATTTACAGCCCGAAGGAATTATCGGAGCAATCGAGAACATGCTGCCGGAAGGAGCGCACAAGAAGTTCTTTTACCTTTCAATCGATTTCCTGCGGGACAAGCCCATCAGTCCAAAGCAGCAGATACACCAGGAAAATATCGAATCCGGTTACCCCAATGTGCGGGAGTTGGCCGTCCACGGTTCCGAAAATCCCAACCTCATGCCCGAGGGCAGTATCACGGTGCGTTTTCACTCGGTGGGAGGGTGGGGCGCTATCACAACCGGCAAAAATCTGGCCATGACCTTGTTCGATCTGCTCGGTTTCCACATCAAGGCCAACCCCAAATATGGCTCGGAAAAGAAGGGACAGCCGACCACTTACTACCTCTCGGCGGCGCCGGAACCGATCCGGGTCAACTGCGAATACTTCTACGTCGATGTGGTGCTTTCGCCCGATCCCAACGTCTTCCAGCATACCAATGCCCTTGCCGGGCTGAAGGAGGGTGGCATCTTCATCATCCAGAGCGACCAGGCTTCGCCCGAGGCCGTTTGGATGAGCATATCGCCCTATTATCGCAAGATCATGGTGGAGAAGAACATCAAACTTTTCTATCTTGATGCCTTTCAGATTGCCCGCGATGTGGCCACCGATCCCGACCTGCAGTTGCGCATGCAGGGCATCGCCTTTCAGGGTGCGTTTTTCGCCGCCTCCCCGGTCGCGTTGCAGGCTGGATTTTCAGAGGAAAAATTACTCGAAGCCATCCACAACCAGCTCCAACACAAATTCGGTGCCAAGGGCGCACGTGTTGTTCAGGAAAACATGCAGGTCGTCAAGAGGGGTTTCGACGAGGTGCAGGAGGTGGCCCACGGCTCGATCACGGAAAGAAAGGCCGGTGAAAAAACAGCGACCACCGAGCCCCCGTTGCCTGTCATGCTCAAACGCGAGCCGAAGAGCAAGTCCCCCGCTTCGGACATCCACCGTTTTTGGGAGCAGACTGGTAGTTTCTATGCCCGAGGCATGGGCACGGACAGTATCACAGACCCCTTTATCGGCCTCGGTGTGATGCCGGCGGTTACGGCGCTGTTTCGCGACATGACAGGCATCCGTTTTCAGCACCCCGAATGGATCGCGGAAAACTGCACCGCCTGCGGCAATTGCTATACGGTATGTCCAGACACGGCAATCCCCGGTTTGGTCAACGAGGTAACACAGATTTTCGATACTGTCGTTAGCCGTATGCGCAAGCAGGGCAAAGAGGTCAAACATTTGTCCAAAGCTGTGCGGGTCATGGAACGCCATCTGCGTGCCATTTTTGCCAAAGCTGAGGAGACCGACAATGTCACCTTGATGATGGATGAGGCCATCCAGAAAACCCTCAAAAATGAAAAACTGGAGAATGGGGCGGAGACAAACGGTAAGCTGAAAAAGGAATTCGATCTTTTCCGGGAGGAAATCTCCGACTTCCAGTTCGCGCTCTCCAGACCTTATTTCACGGTTCCTGAAAAAAAGAAAAAAGGTGCCGGTGGTCTCCTTAGCATCACCGTCAACCCCTACACCTGCAAGGGCTGCATGGAGTGCGTAGAGGTATGCGACGACGACGCTTTGAGGCCCATTACCCAGACCGGCGAATCAATCGAAAAGCTGCGCCAGAATTGGAAATTTTGGCTCGATTTGCCCAATACGCCGAAGAAATTCATTCGGGTAGACAACGTAGAAGAGGGCATCGGTGCCCTTGAAACCGTCCTCCTCGACAAGAGAAACTACCTTTCATTCACCAGTGGGGATGGCGCTTGTCTGGGTTGTGGTGAAAAAACCGTGGTTCACCTTTTTGTGGCGACTGTTGAAGCGCTCATGCAGCCGCGCATCGACCGCCACTTGGCCTACCTGACCGAGTTAATCGAAAAACTGGAAAAACACATTCAACTACAGTTGGTAAAGGGAATCAATGTCGGCGACCCGGCTACCTTTGCCAATGTAGTCGAAGAGATGAGTGGTGGAGATGTCACCCTGGCCAGTATAGCGGAACGTCTGGAGCAGTTGACCGGTGGTGAGCCGATAGACCAGGATTGGCTGCGCCGGGTCACCCGTTCGGTTGGTAAACTCAAGAACCTGAAGTGGAAATACATCGAGGGAACTACCGGACGTGGACGGGCAAAAATGGGTATGGTAAATGCGACCGGATGCACCTCGGTTTGGGGTAGCACTTACCCGTTTAATCCCTATCCTTTCCCCTGGGCCAACCACCTGTTCCAGGATCCAGCTTCGATGGCGATGGGCGTATTCGAGGGTCACATGGCCAAGATGGCGGAGGGATTTAAGGCAATCCGGTTGGCCGAGCTCGAATTGTCAGGAGACTACGATCCGAGCATCCATGATGAGTTTATGACCTATTTCGATTGGAGGAAATTCAGTGACGAAGAGTGGGAACTCTGCCCGCCCGTCGTCGCGATGGGGGGCGATGGCGCCATGTACGACATCGGATTCCAGAATCTCTCCCGCGCCCTCTCTTCCGGGAAACCGATCAAAGTTCTGGTTTTGGACACGCAGGTTTACTCCAATACAGGTGGCCAAGCCTGCACTTCCGGTTTTTTCGGTCAGATCTCGGATATGGCCCAGTACGGCAAAGCCCAAAAGGGCAAGGAAGAAGTTCGCAAGGAAATAGGGCTTATCGGCATGGCTCACCGCACAACCTATGTCATGCAAAGCACCATTGCCCATGCCAACCATATGATCGAAGGTTTCATTGAGGGGTTAAAGGCCCGGCGGCCCGCCCTCTTCAACCTCTACGCCACCTGTCAGCCCGAGCATGGCATCGGTGATGATATGAGCGCCAATCAGGCCAAGCTCGTGGTGGAATCCCGCGCCTATCCCTTATTTCGTTATAATCCAGACGAGGGCAGCCGCCCCGAGGATTGCTTCGAACTCGAGGGCAACCCGGCTGTCGATCAAGACTGGCCCACCTACACTTTGAATTATCTCGAAGACGGAGACGAAAAATCGATGGAAATCCCCATGACTTTCGCCGATTTCGCAATTACGGAGGTCAGGTTTCGCAAGCATTTTCGTTTGGCTCCGCAGGACACATGGAATGAAAACATGCTCCCGCTGGCCGAGTTTTTGGAGCTATCGGATGACGAACGGGAAGACTTTTTCCCCTATGTTTGGAGTGTTAACCGTAAAAAGGAGCTTACCAGGCTGCTGGTGGCCGAGCCCATTGTGCAATCCTGCGAGGAGCGGCGCGACTTCTGGACCATGCTCCGGGCGATAGCCCGTATCGGCGAAAAACAGCCAACTACCCGTGCGGACATTGAAGCTGAGGTAAAGCAGGAGCTGACTGGTCGCATTACAGCGGGCCTCCTGCAATTGGTTGGCGACCGAGCTGCTGCCGTTACGGCCTTGACTCAGGCAACGCCAAGCTCTGTCGCGACTGAGGGCTCCCCCCAAGGTATCGGCAACGGAGACTATATGGCCCCGTGGATCGATACCGAGCAATGCACCTCCTGTGACGAATGCATCAAAATCAACTCTGCCATTTTTGAATATAACGAAAACAAGAAAGCTTTTATCAAAGACGGTTCAGCAGGATCCTTTAAGGATCTGGTGAAAGCCGCCGAACGCTGCACCGCGCAGGTTATTCATCCCGGTTTGCCCTTGGATCGCAGTGAGAAGCGCATCGAACAATTGATCGCAAGGGCAGAGAAATATAATTGAACCTACCAAGCGGTTTAGAATGAATATTTTTAGGAGCAAAACCTTCGCCCACGGCATTCATCCGCCGGAATCGAAGGATGACACCAGCGGATTGCCCATTCGGCAGTTTCCCTTTGCGCCGTCGCTTGTGGTTCCCCTTTCCCAGCATATCGGCAAACCTGCGGTGGCGGTGGTTCGGGAGGGTCAGGAGGTGACCCGCGGCCAGTGTATTGCGAAGCACGACGGCTTTGTTTCCGTGGCCATGCATGCGCCAGCCTCTGGAATTGTCTGCCACATCGGGCTTACGCCCAGCATCACCGGAAAGATGGTTCCCGGAATTTTCATTGAACCATTTCCCGCCTCGACCCAGGAGATTATGGAGGGGGCCGCCTGCGACGCCTCCACGGCGGACTCCGAGGAGATCGTGGCTGCCGTTCAGCAAGCAGGGGTAGTGGGCCTGGGGGGCGCCGGTTTTCCCACCCATGCCAAGCTGCGGATTCCCGAAGGAAAGTTTGTCGACACCCTGGTGATCAATGGAGCCGAGTGTGAACCTTACCTCACAACCGACCACCGGGTGATGCTGGAACACTCTGTCGATGTCATGGCAGGTATCCCCTATTTGATGAAGGCTACCGGTGCCACAAGAACGATTATCGCGGTGGAGGCCAATAAGCCCGACGCGGCGGAAACTTTACGCGCCACCATACCCGATGGTTCGGGAATCGAGCTCGAAGTCTTGCCGGTTAAATACCCACAGGGCGCAGAAAAATTGCTCATCACCGCCCTTCTGGATCGGGAAATCCCCTCCGGCGGCCTACCGCTAGATGTCCATGCACTCTGTGTAAATGTCGCCACCACGGCCGAGATCGGGCAGCTTCTGCCGCACGGTAAGGGAATTCAGGAGCGGGTCATCACGGTCGGGGGGCCTGCCGTTAAAAACAAGGGCAATTACCGCATCCAGATTGGAACTCCGCTACGGTTCGTTCTTGAAACTGTGGGTGTTGAGGACGACATTACCCGAGTTTTCCTGGGCGGTCCGATGATGGGCCAGGCCGTTTCCAGCCTGGACATCCCGATTACCAAGGGCACAACCGGGGTGATCGCTTTCACCACACGGGAAACCGGATTCCGGGACGGACACCCGCAGTATCCTTGTATCCGCTGTGGTTATTGTGTGGATGCCTGCCCAATTTTCCTCAATCCTTCACAACTCGGTCTGCTGGCGGAGCAGGACCATTACCGGCGAATGGTCGATGATTTTCACTTGATGGATTGCTTCGAATGCGGCTGTTGCACCTTCGTTTGCCCGTCCCATATCCCATTGGTTCAGCAATTTCGCATCGCCAAAGCGGCGGTACGCAAAATGAAAGTGACGGCCTGATATGGTGCGGTGGACCAAAACGCTTGAAATCCGCAGCTCTCCCCACATCGCCGGTGGAAAGAGCGTGAACGCCATCATGTTCAACGTGGTTCTGGCGCTGCTGCCGGTGACAGCCTTCGCCGTCTATGCGTTCGGCCTGGCCGCGCTCATCACCCTCGGCACTGCGGTTACTTCCTGTTTGGTGACCGAACATCTCCTGTGCCGCCTGACTGGCCGGAATTCCAGCGTGGGTGATTGGTCCGTAGTGGTAACCGGTCTTCTCTATGGTCTCACCCTTCCACCCGGTTTGGCCGTATGGATGGTGGCGGTGGGCGGCGTAATGGCGGTGGGATTGGGTAAATTCCTTTTCGGTGGGCTGGGTTATAATCCCTTCAATCCTGCATTGGTTGGCCGGGCGCTGCTCCAGGCCGCCTTTCCCGTGGCCATGACCACCTGGCCCACGATGCCGGTGGATCGCTTTACTCAACTGCCATCCTCGACCCTTGCCTGGCCTTTTACCAAACCGGTTTACGACAGTATCTCGGGGGCAACTCCGCTCGCGGGCTGGAAGTTCGACCGCGTAATGACCGAACCGACCGACCTGCTCTTGGGTTATGTCTCAGGCTCGACCGGCGAAACCTGCGCCCTGCTGATTTTACTGGGCGGAGTCTATCTGGTAATGCGGAAAATAATGAGCTGGCGGATTCCGGTCACCATTTTCCTGACGGTGGCGCTTTGCAGTGGCCTCCTTCAATTGATCGATCCCGCCAAATACGCCGGACCGCTTTTCATGTTGTTTTCCGGAGGATTGATGCTCGGAGCGGTTTTCATGGCGACCGATATGGTGGCTTCGCCCATGACACACCTTGGTTGCGAGCTTTATGGCGTCCTCATCGGATTGCTGGTGGTGGTGATTCGCGTCTGGGGAGGTATGCCCGAAGGCGTCATGTATGCCATCCTTCTGGGTAATGCGGTTTCGCCCCATATCGACAACTGGATTCAACCACGGGTTTACGGCACAAAAAAACGGAGGCAGACACCTTGAGCGAGAGGAGAACACCCGCCAATCCCCCACAAACCGCTCCCAGGGTCAAAGTCTGGCCGATGTACCGGGCGGTGGTGGGCATTGGCTTAGTTTGTGGTCTGGCCATTGTATCCGTGTTTGAGCTAACCGGTCCCGTCATTCAGCAAAATAAGATCGAACTGCGACAGAAGGCCATTTTCGAGGTGCTGCCGGAGGCAATAGCCAGCGCCGCCTTTCGCCTGACTGACGATAACCGTTTTGAGCCAACTTCTCCCGACAGCGAGGGCTCGGATCTCGTTTTTGCCGGTTATGACGATCAGCATTCCCTTGTCGGACTGGCGATTGAAGCTCGGGGCATGGGCTATCAGGATGTTGTCAGGCTGCTCTATGGCTATTCGATTGAATCTGAATCCATCCTCGGCATAAGTGTGCTCGAAAGTCGTGAAACTCCCGGTCTGGGTGACCGCATAGAGACCGATGAAGATTTCCAGAGCAACTTTGGCGATCTCGACGTGAGCCTGTCGCCCGACGGAGCCGCAGTGGCCCATCCAATCGAATTCGTCAAGCAAGGCAAAAAGACTGAGTCCTGGCAGATCGACGGAATTACCGGCGCGACTATCACCTCGCGGGCGACGGCCGACATGCTGCGAGAAAGCACGGTTTGGTGGATTCCGAAAATCCGTCGGCAAATGACTGACTTTAGAGACCCGAATAATCGGGATTAAAATGGCTAACACAACAAAACAGGTTACGACAACGGGGACAGACGAGTTTCTGAAAGGCTTGTGGAAACAAAACCCGGTCTTTGTCCAAGTGCTCGGGATGTGTCCGGTCCTGGCCGTCAGCAATACTGCGGAAAACGCGCTGGCGATGGGGTTGGCGACCTCATTTGTGCTGCTCATGTCAAATATCGTCGTTTCCTCGATTCGCAACTTCGTGCCCAAACAGGTGCGGATAGTCACCTTCATCCTGATTATCGCAACATTTGTCACCATCGTCGATTACCTGATTCAGGCAATCAGTCTGGAACTGCACAAAGCTTTGGGAGCCTTCATTTCGTTGATAGTCGTCAATTGCCTGATCCTTGGCCGGGCGGAGGCTTTCGCCTCAAAAAATGGTGTTTTTCGTTCAATCCTGGACGGACTAGGAATGGGAATAGGGTTTACCGTAGCGCTACTCTGCCTGGGCGCGGTGCGTGAAATATTCGGTTACGGAAGCCTGTTCGGTCTGCAATTATTTGGAGATCACTATCAGGAATGGGTCGTCATGGTGCTTCCGGCGGGCGGGTTTTTCACTCTCGCGGGCTGGCTCGTGTTCTTCAACTGGTTCGAGCAATCGAGGGCTCGCCGGGAAACTTTAAAGGAGGCAACGGCATGAATAGCGATTCACTTTGGTCGATCTTCATCAACGCATGTCTGATCAACAACTTCGTGTTGGCCTACTTCCTGGGCATCTGTCCCTTTTTGGGAGTGTCGGGTAAGCTCGGCACGGCCACCCGCATGGGCGGGGCAGTCACCTTTGTCATGCTGGTCAGTTCGATGTGCGCCTTCGGGATCCAGCTTTTGTTGGTTCAAATAGACGCACCTTACCTGAAACTGATCTCGTTCATCGCCGTGATTGCCTCGACGGTGCAACTGGTCGAGATGTTCATCAAAAAAGTCAGCCCGATCCTCTTCCGCGCCCTCGGCATCTTTCTTCCCCTCATCACCACAAATTGCGCGATTTTGGCCCTCGCCCTCTTTCAAACCAACAAGGGTTACGGCTTTGTGCAGTCAATAGTCTATGCGCTGGGGGCCGGTTTTGGCTTTACCCTGGCGCTGGTGTTGATGGCTGGGCTGCGCGAAAAACTGGAACTGGCCAAAACGCCCGATCTCGTAAAAGGAACCGCTATCACCCTGATGCTGGCGGGGCTGCTATCCATCTGCTTCATGGGCTTTGCCGGACTCTCAAATTAGCGAATTTATTTATTACTAATGTTACAAGAAATAGTAAAAGCGGTCATCGGCATCACTGCCATCCTCAGTGGTTGGCTGCTGGTGCAGTTGGCCTGGCGACGGGTGTTTCCCGGAATCCCCGCCGACGAGGATGCGCTGGTCGGTCGCCTGGGCTGCCACGGCTGTTCCGATCAAACCCATTGCAAGATGGAAGACTGCTCTAACGAAGTTTCAACTTTAGATAAAAACGATTAATCAGGAGGATAACTAAATGCGTTTGCAGGATTACGATAAAAAACATCAGTACAAAGCCAGGGTGGTTGCCACGGACCGCATTACGCCGACTGAATCAACCGAAGAGGTGCGGGATATTGTCCTACAGCTTGACGATAGCGATTTTTCTGTCGCGCTGGGACAAAACATCGGGGTGCTGGCGCCGGGGCAAAAGGAGTTCGGCCAGGATCGGCACTTCAGGCTTTATAGCATCGCCGACTTGGCGGAAACAACCAGCCAAGGCAACACACTGGTTCATATTTGTGTGCGCCGCTGTAGCTACATAGACGAATTTAGTGGTGAGGAATACCGGGGCGTCGCCTCGAACTATCTTTGCGATTTGAGCGTTGATGACACGCTGTTCCTAACCGGTCCTTACGGTCAGGCCTTCGAGGCGCCGGAGGAACCCGACACATCCCTGATACTAATTGGAGCGGGCACCGGAATCGCGCCATTTCGGGCTTTTATTAAGCATCTTTACGGGAAAACTCCCCAATTCGAAGGCCAAGTTCGGCTTTTCTACGGGGGGAAAACCGGTCTGGACCTCTTTTACATGAACGACAAGAGAAATGATTTCGCCCAATATTACGACGTGCAGACCTTCGAAGCGATTTCGGCTTTAAGCAGCAGGCCCCATTGGTCGGATGCGATCGATTGGGGGAGCGCCCTGGAATCGCGGGGCAAAGAGCTATGGAAAATGCTTTCAGATTCCAAAACCTTCGTTTACCTGGCAGGCTTGGAAGTCATCCGCGACGAGTTGGATGTAGTGTTTGCCAGGCTGGCGGGTTCTGCCGAGAAATGGAACCGGCGAAAGGCCGAGCTCGTAGCCGGTGAACGCTGGATCGAATTGCTTTACTGACAACAGGTCCAGGTGAGTTAATTGACGGAATGGACCACCGTAGCTGTAAAGGCCATGAGAACCACTCTATCAGCGCAGCAAGGCCTGCTCTCTTGCACAACCAGCCTATAGAATGTAGCAAAATAATCGCCCAGCAAGTTGCACAAAAAACTTGTTAGGCCAAAATAATCAGCCCAATCAAATAACGCATTGAATATCTGAAAGACAGACTCAGTGTTGGCCTGAGGTACGATTCTACCATTTCACTTTATGGTTCATCTGATCGGGGGACTATAGGAATCGACGGCAACAGGCTGTTATCGAGTATCTGACTGAGGAAGGGCAGATATTGATCGAGCAATTCGGTGGAAAACCCAAAGCCTTCAATAATTTCCAGAAAATAAGGTAAAGCTTGCCTAGAAATCGAAAAAGCTCGGACGAAGAGCTCTCTTCGGGATTTCACCTATCGTTACACCAGACACCTTACTCAGATGGTACCGCAACCTCGTGGCCGCTTTAAGTCAGAAAGAAAAAGGGCCGATCCGAATGCCGCGAACTTTAGGCCGTTTTTTAATAATCTTCCTCTTCGTCTTTGTCTTCCTCTTTGTCCATTATTCATTTAATAACAACCACTTATCAAAGTATTATCCAAGACTGGCGAAACATGTAGATGTCCTGCTCGGTCGGCGTGTGGTCGGCCACGGTGATTCGAGTATGGCCGTCGATCCCTTGGCCTACGGTGGTTGTATTATTATCAACTTCTTTTCAATTCATGCGTGGAACCGTCAAATGTGCCGATGGTAACTTTCCTTAAAAAAACGATCGTAAAATATAAGTGATTTTTCTGCCATATTATTTGGAGAAAGGAATTGAGCTGATGTCGTAAGTCCAATAGATTTTGTCCCCATGTGTAGGCAATATTTTTTCATCCCGTTTTCTGTTCTTTCCCTGATATCTATTTCGTTTCTGAGAGCCGATCCGCCTGAAGATGTCCATGCCTGGCCCGATGCCCCGCACGGGTGGCGGCTGCAAGATATGGGTCCCCGGACTGAAATTGTCCCATTGGAAGGCTATGCGGAAGTGCTTCATGTTTCTGTTGAGACCGGAAACGACCGGAACGGAAATGGAGATCGCAGCAGGCCCTGGCAAACGATTCCGGCTGCGTTGAGGGCGCTTGAGCAAGCATCCGAAAATCACCGAATTGCCATTTTGGTGGCCAAAGGCGTTTATTTCCAAACTCCTCTTAAAATGGTTCCATTTGTTGACCTTTACGGTGGATTCGATCCGGCCACATGGGAGCGGGATATTTTTGATAATGCCACCATTCTGGATGGTGGGCAGAAAGGCCGGGTTGTGGAGGGAGGCGATTCGGCAAAAATCGATGGCTTTATAATTACCGGCGGATTAGTTCGGGGACATGGGGCGGGCATTTACTGCTACAAGACCTCGCCTGTCATTACCAACAACGTTATTCGCAATAACCAAACTCTGGCCCCGGAAGGTTTCAGCCACGATCCTAAACGACGACGCCAACGCAGCCATGATGGGGGCGGGATAGGTCTGGTTGATTTTGCCAATCCCATCGTTAAGCATAACTTGATCATAGAAAATTTGACAGAGGTCGGTTACGGGGCCGGATTATCCGCCAATGACGACTGCATTCCACAAATTGGATATAATATTTTCTATGGCAATCGGGCTGGGATAGGTGACAAAAATTTAACCCGCTCATCCAACGGTGGAGCCATTAGTCTTTCCAACAGCTCTCGGGCAGGAGTGTTCCATAACCTCTTTGTTGCCAATAAAGCTCTCGGAGGAAGCGACGGCGGAGCCATTTATTGCGAATATTTTTCCTGGCCTACCGTTAGGTGGAATATTTTTCTCAATAACTATGCAGAGGACGATGGCGGCGGCCTCGAATCACAAAAATTTTCCTATCCGAAAATCAAGTATAACCTTTTTTTCGGAAACAATACGGATGGATCCGGTGGAGCTGTTCACCAGGATGATTCGCTGATGCACTTGGAGAATAATATTTTCGCTTATAATTCATCCGACAACAAATCGAGCGCTTTTGGCGGTACTCACGGATGGCTCTATGCAGTCAACAACACGGTGGTTTTCAACAAAGCTCGAAAACATGGTGGAGCAGTGGATCATCTTAATTTTAAAAACCCTTTTCTGCAGCCACTGGTTATGAGGAATAACATTTTTTACGGCAATGAATCCAAGCAAATCAGGTTGGAGCCCTGGGTCGATCTGTCTTACAATTTGATCGAAGGTGGTTTTGGAAATTCCTACGCTGCCTACAATATTGAGCCTGGGTTTCTAGATGACGGACTGAGCCTTGAAACTAAGGCATTCCGAACCCTGGAAAATCGTTTCCAGACTATTGTCACCATCGAAGGGAATTTTGAGCCCGGATCTCTCCGGGATCGTGTAATAAGGGTGGGGGAAGCCTGGTCCCTGATTGTGGATAATGATGACAGTCAGATAACGATTTGGGGGCACTTTAACCTTGATAAGGAAGAAAAGGCCGAAATTATACCGACCTTTCATCTAGCTCCTGATTCTAAATGTATTAACAGAGGTTTATATGCCGATTTCGCCTCGGACGACATTGATGGGCAACCACGTTTCTCTCCCAATATCGATCTTGGCGCCGATGAGTATGTGCCGGTAAAAGCGCAAGATTAGGGTGGCGCCTCTCGGAGGCTTTGCTATGCGCATGTTTTTTTCAAAGATTCTTGAAAATCTGCATCAAATCCGACTTCATTTCTATGCCGATTCCGGGGGCATCGGGCATTTCGATATACCCTGCTTGTGGGTGAATATTGTCGCCGAAACCGCCGAAGGCTCCAAACACTCCGGGATAGGATTCGTTCCCGCCAATTCCCAGGCCAGCAGCGATATGGAGTGAAAATTGATGCCCTCCATGGGGGATGCACCGAACATGCGACCAGCCGTGATCACTCAACATTTCGAGGGTGCGGATATACTCCACGAGACCATAACTGAGGGCGGGATCCATTTGTAAATAATCTCGGTCGGATCGAAGCCCACCGTGGCGTATCAAATTTCGTGTATCGATCGTGGAAAACAGGTTTTCCCCTGTGGCCAGAGATCCTTCATAAATTTCCGCAACATTTGCCAGACCTGCGTAATCGAGCGGATCGACCGGTTCTTCATACCATTTCAATTTGTAAGGGGCCAACGCTTCAGCCCACTTGATTGCTTCTTCGGCCGTGAATTTGCCATTGGCGTCCACGGCGATTCGACCGGGAAAACCCGTTAATTCTGCAACCGCCTCAATCCGTTTGCGGTCCTCATCTAGCGAGGCTCCCCCGATTTTTATTTTCACTGATTCATACCCGGAGTCTAGAAAACCTTGAATTTCCTTTTTCAGCATTTCAAGGTCTTTCCCAGGATAATAATAACCGCCTGCTGCGTAGACATAAACTCTCCGATTGACCTCTCCACCTCTATATCTGTCGGCCAAAATCTGGTAAAGGGGTTTATCTTCAATTTTCGCCACCAGATCCCACAAGGCCATGTCGATTGCGCCCACTGCCACGGAACGTTCCCCGTGCCCCCCCGGCTTTTCGTTTCGCATCATTACTTCCCACGCTTTAAAAGGATCGAAGTTCCGTCCATCTTCGCTTAGAAGACTGCTCTCGGACGCTTTCAACAAACGCGGGATCATACGCTCCGCCATTATTCCGCAAGGGGCGTACCGTCCATTGGAAGTGAACCCATAACCGACGAGCGGTTTTCCATTGCGAATAACGTCTGATTCAATAACCACAATTCCGGCCGTCATCTCGGAAAAATCGACCACTGCGTTGCGGATTTTGGACTGAATGGGCACCGATTTATGCTTTATGGAAACAATTTTCATAACGGGCTTCGGTAAACTGTTTTTAAACGAGTATGAAAATGTTTTTGCTCATCGCCGCATTCGGGAACACCCCGACCCGATTCCTTCCATCCACCGATTGGAAAGGCGGCCTCTCGGTATGCCGTCGGCAAATTAACATGGCATACACCCGCTTGGATTTCGTTGATGAAGCGGTCCGCCCATTCCGCAGAGCGAGTGTAAACGGAAAATGTCAGGCCGTAAACAGTGGCGTTAGCAAGTTCGAGAGCTTCTTCGGGATTTTTTACCGAAATCACCGCAAGCACGGGCCCGAACACTTCCTCATTTGCCAAAGACATATTCGGCAGGACATCTCGGAGTATGGTAGGCTCCAGGAAAAATCCCGTTTTGCCGTCAATTGCTCTAATCGCCTTACCTCCCGTTAGCAGTAACGCACCTTCTTGACGAGCCTTGTTAATGGCTTCGCAACAAATGTTTCGTTGACCGTTAGAAATTACCGGACCCATATTGGTATTTTCATTCATACCGTCGCCGATTTTCAGGGATTCCACCCGGGATTTGAGCCGATTGAGAAACGACTCGTAAACCGCCTCTTCTACGATGGCTCGACTCGTGCTGGTACACCATTGTCCGGCGCAGGAAAACGCGGCCAAAACGGTGGCCTCGACCGCTTTATCGAGATCGGCATCGGCGAGCACAACGATGGCGTTTTTACCACCCATCTCCATTTGCAAACGCACGGATCGCGCGGAAACCTTACGGCATATATCCAGGCCGATTTCCGTCGATCCGGTAAAGGAAATTCCACTCAGTTTTGGTTGATTGATCAAGGTATTACCAACGATTGAACCTCGTCCTAGCACCAAATTTGCAACCCCTCCCGGCAATCCAGCCTGATGTAGAAACTCAAACCAGTGGCCCGCTGCACCCGGAGTAAGCTGTGCCGGTTTGACCACCACTGTATTTCCAAATCCGAGGGCGGGCACGAGTTTGCGAACTATCGTGGCAAGCGGGAAATTCCAGGGCGTGATAAGGAGAAAAACTCCCATCGACTCGCGCTGCACATAGTGAGCCGAGTCGCTGTCGTGGATATTTGCAGGGATGCGCCAATCTGTTTCTGCCACCGCTTTCAGTTGGTAACGCGCATCCCTTATTGTGGCATCAACCTCGGCCTGTGATTCTCTTAATGTTTTTCCGTTTTCCAGGGTTATTGTTCGGCTTACAAGTTCAGCGTTTTCTTCCAGAATATCGACCGCCTTCCGCAAAATCGAAATACTGTGCTTTACTGGTTGGCGGGACCATTTTTCAAAAGAAGTCTCTGCCGCATTCACAGCGTATTTAGCCAATTCGCCATCGGCATACTGGCAATGAGCAACTTTCTGTTGGTGATTTGCAGGGTTGTAAATGGTAACAGTTTCGCCTGAATTCCCGCACCATTCGCCATTTATCATTGAACTGAATACAGGAAGATTTTCACTCATGGCAGATAAACTGGAATTTTTACTATCGCGAGTAAGAGTCGATTTAATTTAATACCTCTAATTCAACCACCAGTTATACTATTTGTTATTCCTATTGCAATGTGTAACGACGTTGAAATAATAATACCACTGCCTTACTAAAAGTTGGATTGCATTGGAATTATTTACGAATTATCTCCTTAGAGATAGTTGCGAATACAGTTCCAAAAAACCGGTACACTTCACCATGTCAGTCTAGGTCTATTATGAATGCATACGTTTTATCTCATGTTCTGAATCGGTATCTATATTCGGGGTCGTTTATCTTTCTGGCCTTGATTCATAGTCTCGCTGCTGACAGTTCCTATGAATACCAGGAATTGCGCCGATTCCCCTGCATAGAGGCACGCCAAGCTGTGGCGGTAGATGAAGAATTTTTCTACGCTATTAGTAATCACGCTATCGGAAAATACGTTAAATCAACCGGTGAGCGAGTGAATGGATGGGAATGCCCCGAAGGCCAACCTCTCACCCACCTGAACAGCGGAATCGTCATCGAAGACAAATTATACTGTGCACACTCCAATTACCCAGAGGTGCCCATGACCGGTTCCATAGAAATATGGGATACCAAAACGATGAAGCACATCGGATCACATAGCTTCGGCATCTATTCTGGTTCCACCACATGGGTCGATTTTTACGAAGACCACTGGTATGTCGTATTCGCCTACTATGGCAATAGAGCGGCGGAACCGAATCACGATCCTTCATGGACCAATCTCGTTAAATTTGATAAGGAGTGGAACCGCAAAGAAGGCTGGATTTTCCCCAAATCAATCGTTGAAAAATTTGAAGTATATAGCAGCTCAGGTGGAATAATCGCCGAAAACGGACTTCTCTATGTAACTGGGCACCATGAAGAAGAGATATACGTTCTCAAAATTCCTCAAGCCGGATCTTCCCTCGAGTTTGTGGAAACCATCCCTGTCAACTCAACCGGTCAGGGCATCGCCTGGGACAAATCCACCCCCGGCCTCCTCTACGGCATTCACAAAAAAAACCGTGAGGTCATCGTGGCCCGTCTAAAGAAAAAATAGCCTTCAATGACTCAAGACAGGCTTTACGATACCTTCGCAGGCGTGGAATTGCTGTTTAGGGAAAAATAGGTGACAAAGAGCAAGACGAAGATAAATACCGTCGTAAGCACGAAATCTTCGTATTCCTCATCCTCTTTGTCTTCCTCTAATTTAGTGTAAGTTATCTTACTCGTGGGGATTATTGTTCAAAAAGGGTGGGGCAGATGGCAGTGGATAATGCGTTTCTTGAGATTTAATTACAAAAACGATGCTAATTAACTACTAAATGCCTTGAGGTTATGCAATTGATTCTTAGTGTCTGTACAGCATGGGGTTCTTCTTTTATCTGGAGACCTAAATGTGTGAGTTGAATTACAATATTTGTTAATAAAATTATTATGACTTTAGGTGTACTGGATTACGTTATTGTACTGGTTTATTTAGTGGCGATAGCCGCGATTGGATTGTATATGTCGCGCGAGCAAAAATCCACGCGCAAATATTTTATAGCCGATAGGAGAATCCCTGCCTGGGCTGTGGCCTTTACATTGATGGGTACATTGATCGGAAGTGGCACCGTGGTTGGGCACCCGGCGACGGTTTTTCAAAAGAGTATGATCCTCCTCTTGGGAATTTTGACCCTGCCGCTAGTTCTGGTAATCGTTGCCTATGTAATTGTTCCCTTTTACAGGCGGGTTGTTGGGATGAGCGCCTACGAATATATTGGCAAACGGTTCGGTTTTGGCGGTCGGATTTACACCTCTTTCGGATTCCTCGCAGATCGCACCTTCGACCTTGGAGTCACTTTGTTGACCACGGCAATTGCCATAAATGTGATGACCGGTTGGGATCTCAGATTGGTTATTATTGGCGTTGGGGTTTTCACCATGATTTATACTGCGATTGGAGGTATTGAAGCGGTCGTCTGGACTGATGTTGTCCAGGGAATTGTACTGGTGGGGGGAGCGGTTCTTATCCTGATGCGTTTGATTTTTGCACCCGAGGCAGGTCCGCCGGGGGCTGTGGTCGGAGAGGCATTTCGAGCGGGAAAATTCAATCTGGGCTCCTTCGATTTATCCTGGCAAAGTCTGTTTGATACGGGGAATACAACCGTTTGGCTGTATATCGTTGTATTTTTTCTAAACTGGAGCCGACGGTATATTACCGACCAGCATATGGTTCAGCGGTATCTGATCGCAAAAACGGACCGTCAAGCATTTTGGGCTACAATTTGGGGAGCTTCTTCGTGCGTTCCCATTTTTGTCACGTTCATGTTTATCGGTGCCTGTCTCTACGGCTATTATAGTTTGACTGGTGCTACTCCACCCGAAATCGCGGATAATGTGGTGCCGCACTTTATCGTTAATTTTCTGCCCAACGGTCTTGTGGGGCTGATACTGGCGGCCATACTGGCAGCGGCGATGTCCACCGTGAGCGGGGATTTGAACAGTGTCGCGACTGTGGTAACGACGGATTATTTGGCAACATTTTCCCCTCAAACATCAGATCGCGCGCGTTTGATTTTCGGTCGAATAATGGTGTTGGCTGGGGGCACCCTGGCCAGCCTGGTGGCTTTGTTGCTTATTCCTGACAAAGGTTCGGCGTCCATAATGGAAAGGGGTATCATTATTGCCAGCATCCTTTCGGCGGGCACGTTGGGCCTCTTCATGCTCGGATTTGTAACCAAAAGGGCGACCCGTTTGGGGGCTTATTCGGGCATAGTGGCCTGTCTCGCTTTTACCTCGTGGGCAGTATTAACCAGTCCTAAGTTAAGAATTTTAGATATCGGCAGTTTCAATTTTAACATGAACCCGATACTGATTGGAGTATTTGGCCATTTGATCGTATTTAGTGTCGGATACTGCGTAAGTATTATTTTCGGAGGGCACAGGCCGGATGATATTGATCATTTAACCTTTAGAAAAATTCCTTCTGCATAGAGCAAATATTCATTTTCGACCCGAGATAGTATTTTCGGGTTCGAGAAAGCAGTCTTGAACATCCGTTGGAAATTGATGGAAATTAAATTTTCCGTTGGTTAAGAGCCATAGTTGCGGCAAGTTTGATCGCCTCAATCAGGCTTCGGGGATCGGCCTTTCCGGTTCCGGCGTTTCGGAAATCTGTTCCATGCTCCACCGATGTTCGGATTACTGGCAGACCGAGCGTTATGTTCACACCTTTCCAGATTCCCAGCATTTTCGCCGCTACATGGCCCTGATCATGATACATGGCAACCGCGCAGTCGAACTCACCCTGCAATGTCCGAAAGAAAACGGTATCACCCGGATGAGGTCCCGAGGCCTTGATACCCTTGCGGCAGGCTTTTTCGACGGCAGGTGTAATAAATTCTTCCTCTTCACAGCCGAAAAGACCACCTTCTCCGGCATGGGGGTTAAGCCCCGCAACCGCGATCTGCGGATTTACTATGCCAAGACGCTCTAAACCTTCTTGCGCCAATTTGATTACTTCCAATATTCGATCCGGGCGGACCCTCTTTATTGCCTCTTGTAAAGAGACATGGGTGCTGACATGGCAGACCCGAAGATTTCCGGCAGCAAGCATCATAGTGACCGGTGGATTTCCGCATAACTCAGACAGCAAACCAGTATGGCCGTCGTAGTGGAAGCCAGCGTTGTTCAAAGCCTCCTTGTTGATAGCTGAAGTAACGATAGCATCGACTTTATTTCCGAGGGCGAGTTCGGTGGCTCGCTTTATATACTCATAGGCAGCCTTGGCCGTCATCAGGCTGATTTTCCCCATTTGTAGTTTAGTAACGTCAATGTTATTCAAATCAAGAACCTCTATGCAATCATCGGAAAACTGTGTTTCCTGCAAATCCTCGATAGTTCGAATTGCCATCGGTTGTCCCGTAATTTTCAACGCTTGCCTCATCGTATCACCATCTCCGATAATAACCGGGCGGCAGCAACTTCTGATTTCGGGATTCGCCAAGGCCATGGTGGTAAGTTCCGGCCCGGTGCCGGTAGCATCGCCCATAGTAATTGCCAACAGTGGTTTATTCATAACCTATTATTTTGAGAAAAAGAGTTTGTTAATTATTGGCGGTGCAGCGTTTTTCCAGCAGTTCACTTGGCCAGGGATAGCTGCCGGGTTTGATCGTTAGTATGGGCCCGCTTTTATTCTGTATTTTCATTGAGACAACACCTCGGGTCCATTCGTGGATAACTTGCAGGCAATTCCATTTTTGCCTTCTGATGATTCGGGATGCTGTCGCTCCGCCCTCGATGCAAAGATGTTCGATTTTTTCTTTTTTCATGAGCCTACGGGTCAATTCGCATAAATGTTCTCCCAATCTCAATGCGTCTCCAGAATCCTTTGATCGCGGCTTTCCGATGGTGACAATAACCCTATCGTTTTCTCGTAAACAGAGCGCCACTCGATTTTCCCATTCTTCTATGAGTTTTTCGGCGTCTGCTTTTTTTTGCATTAATTTCTCGGGCATTCGACACACTGGGATGCCTTCCGATTCCGCCTCAGCAATTCTTTCTCCGCTTGCTTTGGAGGCTGAACCTGAAATTAATAATGTGCGAGTCGGCCAATTTCTGGTAGAGGATCTTTTACTTAATCGGAACCCTCTTTTTTCCAAAATTGCGGTAAAGAAATCTGATCCTCCTGCTGGCAGGGTTAGCTCGTCGAGCTTTGCGGTCCAGTGTATTATATCCTCGGTAGTTGCGGCATCTCCACAGATGATTCCTTCCGCTGGAAGTGAATGAAAATCTTCGGCCTGCCCATAAACTACTTTCGCCTTGTGTGCTGGGCCAAGCAATTCGACAACCTTTGAGGTTTTTGCCATCAATTCGGGGTCGTCGATAAAATCGGTTTCTTCCAATGGTTGGCCATGAACATAGTAGTGGCCGTTCTTAATTGTGCGTCCGAGCGAGGGATTGGCCGGAATTAATATAGTACGTGTTTGCTCGAAAACACGATTCAATACATCGAGTTCTACCGCGATATGGCCCCGCAAGACGGAATCCACCTTTTTATATATCCAATCGGGATTTTTTTTAAGTAATTCACTTGCCGTTTTTTCGACCCGTATTTCTGCCTCCTTGGCTGTGCAGGAGCGGGAATCGGTATCCCACACACAGAGCTTTTCACTTGAAAAATCCTGAGATGGTTCCAGTCTCACAACGGAATCCAATCCATATCGGTATGCAAGCCCCGCGATTTCGGCGGCTCCGCTTAAATCGTCCGCGATCACCCCTATCATGACAATGTTCTGATCGAAGTTTGGGAAACGGAAACCCGGATTCAGGGGGAAATGGAGTATTCAGCTCAGAGCCTTCAAACTGCCCAGTTTTTGAATATTCTCCAAAACCGTTTGTCGTTCTGCATCCGTCAATGCTCGCAGTGGCGGTAAAACAGTTTCCTGGCAAAGGCCCATAATACTCAAGGCAACCTTTAAAGCGGCGAAAGTTGTTGTTGATGTTCCATCATTTTGGTAAACCTCAACAACCTGGTTCATGGTATTCTGGGCTTCTTGCGCCCCGGCTTCATTGCCAGTCTTCACGTTATCGAACAACTGTCGACACGCATCTGGCGCGATATTACCTAAACTGGGAACAAGCCCATCGGCTCCCTCGTAAAGGACTTTTTTAGATAGTGAATTGCACCCAACCAAAACAGAAAAATCATCCCTGCCGCCAAATCGCTTAGTAAGTTCACTCAACCGCGCGACATCATTTTCCGAGTCCTTGACTCCGATTATATTCTTATGTTGACGCAGTCGCTCGATAACTTCCAGTGGCACCGAAATTCCGGTGGTCTGCGGGATATTGTAAATTAAGAGCGGACCTCCGGTTTTGTCAGCTAATTCGCTAAAAAAATCTATAAGTTCATTATTGCCAATTGCGTAGTAAAAAGGCGGATGAGCGACCACCGCATCCACTCCGCAGCCAAATGAATGGGCTGCCAATTCCAGTGAATGCTCCAAACAATTATCCGCAATTCCTGTGTAAACCAGACCTTTTTCGCCGACTTCCTTTGTGACCAGGCGAATCAACTGCTTACGCATGGAAAATGGTATTGATAGAGCCTCGCCGGTTGTTCCAAGGATAAAAATCCCGTGCGCCCCTCCATTTAGAATATGTTCGACTAAACGGCACACCGCAGTCTCGTCGAGCTGTCTATTTGCCGTAAATGGTGTAACCATTGGCACGATAATTCCACTGTGTGTTTTCATTTCTACAGGCATGTTTAACATAATAGCTTTCAATAGGCCGAATTGTAAATAGCGCGTGCGGCCTCTTCAGTCATTTCGCGAGGATTATTTTTTAAAAGTCTTGTTACTGTCATTGCAGAAGATGCCAGTTGTGGAATCGCTTCACGGGGCACTCCCATTTCTGACAGATGCTGAGGTATTCCGCATTGATTTGAGAGTTCCCTCATACGGAGCAAACCTCTTTTTGCAGTTTCTTCACCATTCGAGCTTGGTTCCACTCCCAAGGCTATTGCGATATCAGCATAGCGATCGATCGCCGATTCCAGGTTGTATTTGACAACATGTGGAAGAAGAACCGAATTGGAGACCCCGTGGGCTATTTTGAACTCGCCACCAAGAGGGTAGGCAAGCGCATGAACGGCTCCCGTATTTACCGGACCCAAGCATAACCCGCCATAGAGACTGCCCAATGACAATTGGTGGCGCGCTTCGACATCGTTCCCATTTTCAACCGCGCGCCTGAGATTGGCGGCGATAAGGCGAATGCCTTCTATCGCGTAAATATCCACTGCGGGGTGTGAAAAACGGTTTGCATAAGCCTCAATGCAGTGGACCATTGCGTCGAGCCCCGTGGAAGCCGTTACCGATGGGGGCACGGAATGCGTTAGCATTGGGTCAACAAAGGCCCCATCGGGAACCAGAAAAGGACTTACCGCTCCTTTTTTTAAACCATCCTTTTCATCCAATAATATAGCGTTAGGCGATACTTCGCTTCCGGTTCCGGAAGTAGTGGGAATACAGGCTAAATAAGTTTTACGGCTTTTCAACAATCCGATTCCCAAAACATTTTCAACGGATAGATCGGACCCGAGTAAGGCGGCCACCAATTTCGCCACATCCATGGGGCTGCCTCCCCCTAGCCCAACAATGGCATCGGGCATGGCATGGTTCGCCGCCTTCAGAGTATCATTGAACATGCCGACCGTCGGCTCGCTGTTGATCTCCTCGCAAAGAGTGGTTTTTGCGCCACCTTTTTTCAAGGTGTCGATGAGAGAATCCGCTAACTGAACAACGGATTTGGCAGTAACAATGAAAACCGATTTCAGTTTCCTGTCTAAGATGTCCTCCGCGCATTGGGTTACGCAGCCATTGCCAAAAGCAAGCCTGCCCGGATTCAGAAAGTTTATGATTCTCATGGGAAATTTTCAGAAAGGTTCAATTTATTATTGAACCTTACAATTATCTGTTTATAATTCGGACATAAGTGTTTTATTGTCAATAGAAAATAGCCTTAAAAAAGTCGATTTTGCGGACAAAAAGGTATCATGCTCCATAAAACTCTTCACGGAGCATATTCGTCCGCACCGATATCGACTTTCAGGGCAAGACCGCCGTTTAAAGGCCGGATTTCGGAATCCATATCTCTTTTGGGAGCGAGGAGATTTTCCCCTGCATCGATGCAGGGTGAGTCCGCCTGCAAGTGATAAGTCGGCATGATTTCAAATTCCGTTACATTGGAAAAGCCGTAACGGGTGTAATCCCCCCATACCTGAAGTGATCTCGATCCACTTGATTTTATCACACCCCATTTTTCGCCGATGCGAATGACACGCCCGGCGTAATCTTCATTGCCCAGGCCGATTTTCGAGGGTTTCAGGTGTGTGATAAAATGCTTGCGGTCAAAGGCTGTCACGACCGCTTTGCCTTTTCTGCCGTCATTCACAAATTTCGGATCACCAAAAAAGTTGCCTTCGCCCTCCCATCCTCGACCCACATTGTTGTAGGTGAGAGCGGCTTCTGTTTCCAATTTAATATATCCGCGAATGATGTTGTTTCGGTAATCCCCCGGGATGAGTCCCTTTTTGGTTTCGGTTTGGTAAACGTCATCCAGGATCGTATTGTTTACGAGCAGGAGAGTCGAGCGCTGTAGATAAACTCCGCCCACATTTTCAGCTATCACATTATTTTTCAGGGCGACTCTGCTTTCCATGGTTATGCGCATTGCACCCGAGTTATGCGAGCCGTTGTCATTTCCCATGATAACATTGTTGACGATATTAACGAGAAAATCTTCTTTCGGCGGCACCGAATCAAGGGGGGTGCCGTAGTGGTGTTTCTGCCCTCCGACAAATATGCCACCGCCGTCATCGGCCCCAATATTGCCGACTATCATGTTACCCGCGATGACCGGTGCCGACCAAAGGGCCACAAAAATTCCGCCGACATCATTGCTGTTTAAAGATTCGTTATTGCTGATAACGTTTCCCACGATTTTAGGATGAGACCAGTCGTAAAGCGATATGGCGCCTCCCTCCGCGCTTCGGGCAAAGTCGATGAGACCCGAAACATTATTCCAGAACACATTATGAGCAATAATCGGCGAGGAGTGGTTGTCACAGGTGATACCGGCTCCGCGGCCAATCTCCGTTCGATTGCCCACAAATGTATTGTTGCTGATGTTGGGGGCGGCATTGTTCAGGCACATGATGGCGCCGCCATCGTTGGCCACTTCATGCCATTTTGGCGGACTCCAGTCGGCTGGAGCAAAAGTCATGTTGTCGATAAAGACATTGTTGGTGATATCCGGTGAGGATTTTTCGCAAAGAATCCCCGCGCCCTTGCCTCGAATGCGCCCTCTTTTGATGATAAAACCGTCTAAACGCGCGTCGTTAGCCCCGATAAGAACCCGACGTTCAAGTTCTCCATCGAGAACCGTTGGGTGTTCAAAAATATTGCGATTCCAACTGAAAGGGTCGAAACCGCCGTACAAATCGACGTATGGCTTCATTTTCAACGTTTCGCCTTTGTAAATGCCTTCGGAAACCAATATCGCATAGCGTTTTTCGGGACTGGCGTCCTGGATGATCGAAAGGGCATGAGCCACCGAAGCGGCCGGTTTGCCGGAGGTGCCGTCGCATTCGATATCCGAGCCGGTTTCCGCCGAAACATAATTGATTTCCTGATAATTCTCTAGATCAACAGAAACGCTATTCGGGCCTATATTTTCCGGATCGAAATGGCCGAAAACTTCCTCTGACGCTTCCCATTCTTCTGCCAATGCGGGGCCGCTGGAGAGAAGTATCAAGGTGGGCGCTATTATAGAGATAAATTGTTTCATAATATGTTGAATTTTGTCCTGAAATTGTTTGTGAAGATTCCGAATCCTTTAATTACCAAGGCATTTTACGGTTGGTATGCTTACGCCCGATTTCGGCTGCTTCCTCGACTCCGCCGGCCCCGATCCGAAGGCCGCCTTCGATTCGCTCCACGACATTATCCGGCAGCACATTGTCGAGAAAGGCGATATCCGCGATTTTACAGGCCGCCAAAACCCGGTCGCCCGCATCCTGCATGACTTTTGGAAATGGCGGGTCGGCTTGGCCTCCGAGCAAACCATAGGACAGGCCCATATCACGCGGCCCCCACTCGGCGAATCCTATACCCGGCACCTGTGTCGAAGATTCCGTATTAAGCAGGGCATGACGGTCCTCAATTTTAATTCCGAGAATGATTTCCCCCTTTGGGTTAAGGGGCCAAACATCCGCCAGACCAAAATACTCGACCGGATCGACGCCCCATATTTTGGCGGCATACTTTTGACTCCCGAAACCTCGCAAACCCTCATCCAGCCCATCTCCAACTGCCTGCTTATGATGGGGAAAGCGGGCCGACCGAACAAATAACCGCACCGCATCCGGGGAGCGGGCATGGCATAGGTGAATCCCATGCACACCGGCGGCCAGCGTTTGCTGCACCATCCACATTCCCGCCCACATCGAGTCCTTGTCCAGGCCTAAAACCGGCAATGTACAGATCACGGCGGGGGTCCGATGGCCGCTCGGAGTGGGGCCACCATCGACTAAGCCGCGCATAAACTCGCGTAGCGCGGTGATATCGTAGGGGGCATGCTCCATGTCGTACATGATATAATCCGCCCAGGTTTGGGCCAATTTCTTGCCCTCCTCATAACCGCCTTTTCCGTAGGTGTAGTAAACCGGCTGTCCCTTTTCGAGCAGCTCAATCACTTTATTGACGCGCTTGGGCGTTGGGGTCGTACTTTCTGAGGCTCCCGATAAAAAGGAAATCGCAAAAAGCAGGCCGATTACAGGCAGTAGAATTTTATTCAGAATGCTATTTTTAAACATATTTTTGTAGGTAATGTTTTCAATTGGACGGAGAAAATCTAACGATCGTGAATTGAACCATCTTCAAAACGGGGACCATGCCAGTCTTTTTCGACATAGGGAAGTTTCGCCGCCACCGCTTCGTCCAGATCGATACCCAACCCCGGCCGGTCGGGCGGCAGGGCAAATCCATTTTCGTAGGTAACGGCGGATCCGAAAAAGAGGTCGTCCCACAACGGTTTTTCCGAGTTGCTGATTTCGAGAATTGTGGCATTCGGGGTGGAAACGCAGAAATGAAGGGAAGCAAAGGTGCAGACGCGGCTGTTCGGGTTATGGGGCAAAATTTCGATTCGGAATGTGTCGGCCAGTGAGGCAATTTTCCTCATTTCAAGAATTCCCCCGCAATGAATGACATCGGGCTGAACATAATCGACCAGATGCCGTGAGCAAATTTCACCGAAAGCGTATTTGGTAAAAAGGCGTTCCCCCGTGGCCAGAGGGACTGTGGTGTGGGCACGCAGATGAGCCAACTCGCCCAGATCTTCCTGCTGCGTGGGCTCTTCCACAAAATGGGGGCGGTATTGCTCGACCTGACGGCAAAAATCCACCGCCATTGTGGTGGTTGCCTTGCCATGCAAATCGATGCAGATACGGAAATCATTACCGACCGCCTCCCGGATGGCTTTTACTCTGGCCACCGAGTCACGCACCGCAAACTCCGGATTCATGATATTATTATCAGTTTTCAGCATACCGGCTTTTCCGGCAGTCCAGCCCGCTTCCTTCGCCTTGAGCCATTTCTGCCCCATTTCCTCCGGTGTGCGACCACCTCCCGGCTTGGGGTAAACACGAACCTTGTCCCGTGCCTTACCACCGAGCAATTGCCAGATCGGCTGGCCCAAAGCCTGCCCAAGAATATCCCATAACGCAATTTCCACAGCGCTGATGGCCGACATAATTATCGGGCCGCCTCGATACCTTGGTCCGCGATACATGGCCTGCCAATGGCGCTCGATCTCGGTCGGATCTTTGCCCACCAGGTAGCGTTTGTGCTCCATTATGGCCTGTTGGACTGTCAATGCCTTGGAGGGTAGGGTGCCTTCACCGATACCAACTATTCCTTGATTAGTGTATATCTTAACGAATATGTAATTTTCATCCTTTCCCGATTCGACCAGAAAGGTTTTCAGGTCCGTAATTTTCAAATTGAGTGGACGAGCCTTTTCGCGGGCCTCGGCCAGAACCGTTGTGGGACTAGAGAATGTGGAGAACGCGGCCAGCGCCGATCCACCCATTGATAATCTGAAAAAATCTCTTCTATTCATTTTTACTTATGCTCCGTTTATTTTCGATATGATAAACCGCATATTTTACCACGGTTTAGGTAGATGAACACAGATAATTTATTAAATGGCTCCCGAAAGGCATTTTCTTCGTTTCTTCTATCTGTGTAAACTTCGATTATGTGATGCATTGGGGGTTTACATTTTAACAAATTGCATGGAATAGAGTTTCGAGCCACGCATCCGAAAAACGATTTGCACCGTTTGCCCTTGCAGGACAGAGATATCTTTCCCTTTTTCCAGCCACTCCACCTCCGCATCCATAAAGTCGCCGTTGATGTAGATGCAGTCGTCAACGGAGTATCCTTCGATGGGATTTCCCAGTTCATCAATAAATCCGACCTGCGCGTAACCGGTGGCTTCGGTGTCAATATTCAGCACAAGTCGATTACCTTCAAAAACGAGTGGCTTGGTCTTTAGAAAACCGCTTTTTTCATAGGGAGTGTCAGCCGAGATAAATCCATCAAACCGCTGCACCAGACGATAAACCGCGCTCTTTTTGGGGCCTTTCTGGTAGGTGGAATGATAAATTTCCTCACCGTAATAATACTGCCAGATTTCGTTCCCGCGTTTCACCATACCGTGGGCGGTGTAGGCTTGGTGAATGTCTCGCCCCTCGTGATCCCCAATGCCGACATAGGCAGGTCGGTGGTGTCGTTTCCAGTTCACTCCGTCGCGGCTTACCGAAATTTGAGTTTCGATGGGGCCAGAACCAAGTCCGCGAGCAGGATCCATGAGAATTTGCCGGGATTTCGGGCCATCCAATTCGTAATGAAAATACACGATGGGGAAGGCCAGATAGGTGTCCGGCGCCCAGGGGTATTTCATCGCTTTGGTGACGTAGATATCCGTTCCCACCGGATCAACGCCGTCGATCGGAGCAAAAGCGTGGGGGTATTCAAGGCCGAACCCCCCAAGTGTCAAAGGCCCGTTATCGAGATACCAGGGAATCGGGTCGCGAATGCGGCCGCTTTTGGCGGCTTTCAGTGTTTCGGCTTGGGAAATCGGTTCGAAGGCCCACGGCGTATAGAGATCCTTGACCTCTACGAGAACGGATTCTCGTTGGGTGGCGCCGGCAGGTGTTTTATTGATTCCGGTCCGATGATATCCCACATAGAGCTGACGTTGCTCATCGTAAAATGTACAAGACTGGGTGCCCGATCGAAAGGGCAGCACAGCGGTGCGGTTTCTCCGCCAGGTATAACCATCCGGCGACTCATAGACAAATATGCCGCGCCGGTGATAACCGCTGATATATTTCCAGCGAGATTCGGGAGGCCCATTGGGGTCGATAAACGGGTTCCCAAGTCCGCCAACCATCTGATGTATGACGATATTTTTCTGACCCTTGTATTCTCCGCGACCCATATCGGGCGACTCCCAATGAACGCCATCGCGTGAAGTCCGAACGGCCAGAAAGTCATCGTGAATAGAGTTGTAGAGGCGGATCAGCCCGTCCTCATCCTCAACGATGGTCAGGTGTTTGCGAAATTTACCTTCAATATTGTCGATGACACGCTCGGCACGTCGCGGCGGGTTTACCTGAAAGCGTATATTTTCCGTCGTGGCTGCGATGGCATCATCGATAAAAAGGTGTTTTCTACTCCCCAATTGAATAATTTTATGGCCTGTTTCACCCTTGGTGAAAAGCAGTGGGGGACCGGCCAGCAAGGAAATTTTTCGATCACCTTTTTGCAATATTGGTGAAAAACTGGATGGTGGTGTAAATGAGTCTTGATAAACTCGACCCATAGAAAAACGAAGCTCGTCCATTTTACCGGGCAAAGGTTTTTCCCAAAGTCCATTTCGCCCCACAGTAATATAATCTTCATCCCCAAAATCAAGGGCTCGCAGTTTACTTTTTTTCGGAAGAGGCTGCAATTCGCCATCGACGTAATGCCTAAGCTGGTGTTCTTCACCATCGAAAACAAAGGCCAGATGCCGCCACTTGTTTGAGCCCGGGCGCAGGGATGCTTTATCCGAAGGGATTTCGAGCAGGATGTCGCTAGGCTCATTACAGAGAACAAAGCCACTTTGGCGTTTATTCAGAGAAAGTCGCGTCACTTTATCATTTTCACCACGGGGTCCTTGGCCGATTTCAAAAACGACACCCTCTTCTTCGGCTTTTCGGGTTGGCAGGTACCAGAATTCCACTGTCCAGTCGAACTCCCCAAGATTTAGACCAGTTTTGGTGGCATTGGCAAATCCCGCTTGTTTACGCAGATGATTCTGACCGCTTGTCATCAAACCTGCGAAATTGGCGTTCATCCACGACATCGGCTCAACGGTGCGGCCTTTGGGTGTTTCAAGCTGTTTGAGACCAAACCATTCTTCGCCCTCCGGATATTCGATAGGCGGCTGCGGGATGGGCTCTAGGGCATTGCCGTATTTGCCCTTCACGATTTGGCCTCCCGGACCGATTACCATAGGGAAGTCGCTATCCGATTGGTCGCTCAAAACACAACTAGGGTAAATGCCGACCTGCTCGTCAAATAGCCACAGCGCTACGGTCCGGTTTCCTTCCGCAGAGGCGAGACTTACCCCTAAACTGGCAAAGAATGCGAATAAATATAGAGTGGCGACTTTCATGTGGAATCAAATACTGGAAACTTAAAAAATAATTCAAAACTATCGATTTTCATTACCCCTGGGCTCCGATTTTTATCGGTTTTCCTTCCGATTACTTGTTGATATTAAAATATTGAAACGAGATAAGATACGCTTTATTATTGCACCTTACAATTAAATATCTATAAAACTATTTTTCACGAAATTTTGTCAACATTATTTAGAATCTATCTCAAATTTGATGATGTTGATGCAGAGAGCAAATATGTGCTTGGTGCAAGGCGCGACAGGGCTTGCTTTTTAACTCAATGGTTGTCTCTTCAGCCTGCCAACGATTATTGTGGTTGATACTATAAATGGAGATGGAAACAAATCAAAGGCCCAACGTCGTTTTCGTAATGGCGGACGATATGGGAGTCCATCAATTGGGGTGTTATGGAAATTCTTTTTACGAAACACCCAATCTGGATCGATTCGCCTCTGAGGGAATGCGTTTCACAGACGCCTATGGGACAGGTCCGGTCTGCTCGCCGTCTCGGGCCAGTGTATTAACAGGTAAATATCCCGCCCGGCTCCATCTGACGGATTTTATTCCAGGCTCAGAGGCAACCAACACTAAATTAGCAGTCCCGAACTGGAAAAAGTATCTCTCTCTGGATGAAATGACCATTGGAAATGCGTTTCAAGAACTTGGATACGTTACCGGACACTTTGGCAAATGGCATCTCGCAAGTGACTACAACCACCGCCCCGGCAGGAATCTCGACCCCGGATCCCAAGGATTCGAAGTCGTTTCCACTTCTGTAAAACCGAAACCGGATGCCGACCCCTCCGCAGATCCTCATAATGTTGCCAAAATCACGGATTGGTCACTGCGATTTATAGAGGATCAAAAAAACAGGGATTTCCTCTGTTTCATTGAACACAATTCCATTCACCGTCCTGAGATGGAGAACCCGCAGCTTGTGGCCAAATATGCGGCTAAACCGGAGGCCGATGATGATAAAAACAGACCCGTCCTCGGGGCAATGGTGGAGACCCTCGATCGAAATTTTGGCCGATTGATGAATTCTCTGGAAAGTCTCGGTTTAACAGAGAACACAATAGTCGTATTCACAGCCGATCACGGCATGTGGGGAAATACCCAGAATTTGAAACCCCTGCGAGGAGCCAAGGCTGATCTTTATGAAGGAGGTATCCGGGTTCCATTGATAGTGCGTTGGCCCAGAGTAATCAAAGAAGGATCGGTATGCCAGACACCTGTATGCGGTAATGACTTTTTGCCCACGTTGCTTGAGGCGGCTGGAGGGCGAATCGATTACCCGGATGTAGATGGAATCAGCCTCATGCCCCTTTTAAAACAAAGTGGCGGACTGGACAGGGAATCGCTCTTTTGGCATTATCCGCATTACCATCACCAAGGCATTGCCCCCTGCGGGGCGATTCGGTATGGTGATTTCAAACTGATCGAGTGGTTCGAGAAAAGCATTATTGAAGGCCCCGAAGCCGAAGGAGCCCTGGAGCTTTTCGATTTGAAAAACGACCCATCGGAGCAAAAGAATTTATTTTCCGAACAAAGGGATTTTGGAATAACACTCTATGGAAAACTTAAGGCGTGGCGTAAAGCGGTAGGCGCGCAGGAAATGGCAATAAACCCAAACTACAATCCAGAACTGGAGAATAATAGATCACTCCCTCCAATGGAGGACAGGTAATTTTCAGCCAGAGGGTGCTTCTTTGTCGGAATTAGCCCTCGGTAATCGCATAGTGAATACCGTTTCCTCATAATCCGATTTTTCCAAATGCAGTGAACCCCTGTGCGTCCGAATTATCTCAAGGGCAAGACTCAGACCCAACCCAAAACCATCCTGCCGACGGCTGCGGGAACTGTCTTCCCTGAAAAATCGCTGAAAAATTTTTCCAATATTCCGGGGCGCAATTCCCGGACCGGTGTTGCCGATACTGCAAACGACCTCCGCGCCTTCTCCAAGAAGGATTATTTTTACACGACCCTTCGGTTGGTTATAGCGCACCGCATTGCTCAACAGATTGTAAATGGCCTGGCGAATCAGTGTTTCATCGCCACAAATTTTCAAGTCTTTCCCGATAGACTCCTCGAAGGTTAAGCAGGAAACCGAAGGGTGAAGTTTTATATCGCCGATTAATTTCTCTACCTCACCGCTCAAATCGATTTGCGTCATCTCAAGCGTAAGTTTTCCAGCGTCGGACCTTGACAACAGGAGAAGACTCCGAGTGATGGTTTTCAACCGCTGAACCTCCTCAAGCAAGTTGGAAAGGAGATTTTCCTCCTCCGAGTTCAAATCTTCACGCTGAAGTGTGCTCTCCAACTCGCCCTGCATAATTGCAAGAGGCGTGTTTAATTCATGCGAGGCATCGGCGCTAAACCGTGCTGCCTGCTCAAAACTGGCCTCCAGCCGCTCAAACATGGCATTCAGAACACTCGTCAAACGCCCCAATTCATCGGTGGAATTGGCGTCGGGAATTCGCTCGCTGAGACCCCTGATATGGAAATTTTCGGCGGTCCGGGTGATAGCATTAATAGGACCAACGGCTTTCTGCGCGAGAAGGAGCCCACCCAATGCCGCCGCTATAAAGGATATGGGAAAAGCCAATGCGAAGGCCCAAAGAATGTTTTCCGCCGCCTCCAGTATTTTATCCAGACGTGTTGCCACCAGAGCCCTCCAGCTATTTTTTTTCACAAATGCCAGCCGCCAGTAATTACCACTGTGCCGAATAGTGCGAAAGGAACCATCATCCTTTTCACTAAATTCGACTATATATTTTTTCCATCGGGAAGAATGAAAAAGTTTCTCACCCTTTGGGGTGAAAACCATCACTAGGTGAAGACTTCGCCGGTCATCGAAAACATCGAAGAGTTTTAGCATATCCTCACGCTTTTGATGGCCTTCAAAGTCAATTTCTTCGATAAGGTCTTCTCCAAATCGCATCATTTCGACGTCAACTGCATCGAGAAATTCGTCATAAAGGAGATAAACGGATCCCAGACCGAAAACAAAAACCACGAGCCCCGAAATCAAGGCCGACCAAAGCGCCAGCCTGAATCGGAAAGATCGAATAATTTTCATTCTACACTACACTCCTTCCGCTTTGGAGGGTTTTGTTCCACAGTCCGATGCCACTAGTCGATAACCGACTCCCCTGACGGTCTGAATGAATTTTTCATCGAAATCATCGTCCACTTTTCGACGCAATCGCTGTATATAGACATCGACGATATTGGTGTCGGAGTCGAAATGGTAGTTCCAGACTTGCTCAATAATTTGCGTGCGGGTCAGCACTCTTCCCGGTGAGCGCATCAAAAACTCCAGCAATGAGAATTCTCTTGGCGCCAAATCTATTTTTGATTCGCCGCGCTGAACCTCCCGAGTCATCAGGTCGAGCCGCAGATTTGACACTTGGAGAATACTGAGCCCCTGACCCGACGAACGCCTCCACACAGACTTCAGCCGGGCAATCAACTCTTCGAGGTAAAATGGTTTTACAAGGTAATCATCGGCGCCCAGATCCAGTCCTTCAATTTTCTCGGAGACCTCGCCCCGAGCCGTAATTATGATGACGGGGATTTTGTTTTTATTTTCCCGAAGCGTGCGAAGAATGCTCAATCCGTCTCGTCCCGGCAGCATAATATCCAGCACCAGCGCATCATAGGAATGCGTCATTGCCATAGAAAATCCATCATCCCCATTGTCGCAGGCATCGACTACGAAACCCTGCTCTTCCAACCCCTTTCGCACAAATGAAAGGATTTTTTTTTCGTCTTCTACTACAAGAATTCGCATAGTATTCCAAACAGGCCAGAATTCTTTCAGAATTCAATTGTTTCTGTCAAATTTGGTTAAAGTGATAGGCCTCGCCAATTTCCTCTATTACGCTCCCCAATTCTTGAAAATAAAAACCCGATGCCACATCCAGATCGACGACTATTTCAAAGTATTGGGCAAACCTTTCGAGGAATTCTTTTTCCGTTTCAAATAGAGAAATTCGTGATTGGATTAGATTGTCAATGGTCTCATTGTTTTGCCGAAAGGCCTCCAATTTTTGGACATATACGGATTTACGCAACCTCCGACTTGCTTCGAGTTCATCGATTAGAGAACGCGAATTATGAGCTTCCGATACTCGCCTCCTGATCAAGTTTCGCACCTGTCGTTCTCTCCAGATTATTTCAGCGCTGAATTTTTGTATTTCCGCTTCAGCCTGTCTCAAGGAGAGTTGGAGCAACTTAGGATCGGTCCGCTGCACGCTGAATCCTAGTCCGACCCCAAACCCGGAGGGTCTCCGAATATCGTCTCCTCGGCTTTCAAAATCATAGGTTCCGAATAATTTGCCAATAATATCCCATTTTCCGCGTTCTGCCAGGGATTTTTTAAGCTCCGCGTTTTTGCGTGCAATTTTGAGCACTCTTATCTCAACATCATTTCCAATGGCCTCAATGACTATCTGCTCCAGGTCTTTTTCGACGTATTGCTTTCCGTAGAAATCGGCTTCTTTCATAACCAAAGTTTCAACCAGGTCCAACGGGAGTGAATCCATGCCCAATCGGTCAAGCAAACTGATCTGCCATGCGTCAACTTTACCTTGTTGGTTCACTGTTCGCGAACGAAATGCCTGAATTTGATCCTCGATCTGGCGAATTTCATCTTCATTGCCTGTTTTTTCTGTTTCGGCGAGCAATTCCCTGAAGTCACGATTCGCGGATTCTGCAATTTCCCTCCGGCTGATGGCATTTTGCAGGTCGATATATGCGGCGTGGCTATCGCTTACTTCACCTCGCACCGTTTCGATAAATTCCAGCCAGGCATTGAGTAGCTCATTCTCTTCAAAATTTCGCTCCGTAACCCGCTCCAAGGTTGTTATGGAGCTGAAAAGAGGGAACTTCACTTCCCCTCCGATGAATGGATTGGCGTTTTCCCCATTTGTATCCGAAGTTCCCCGCACACCAGCCCCCGCGGTGATTTTTTTCCCATCAAAAAATTCTTTTTCGAAGCCAACTGAAACCCGAGCCTCGTCTTCATTCTCGGTTATGCGGTTCAATCCGTCGAAATTGCGTTCAGATTCGCGGTCCACTTGAGAATCGATTACCAGAGGAACAAATTGACTGAGGTTGCGTTCGAAGCGACGAAACTGGAAATCGGTCTCTTCAATTCCAAATCGTGCGGCGGCAATTTCCAGGTTTTTTTCGTATGTAATTTGAATTATCGAATAAAAATTTATTGGCACTCTGTTCTGAGCCTGAAGATTCAAATTAGGCGAATATTGTATGAGAATTACCAATAGCAGATTGATTTTTGCAATTTTCCAAAATGTCATGATTACGATGCAGGTTGATATTGTTGTCGTTGATATTGTACCTGTCCAGTATGACAATGCACCCGGCTGAAAAATGACGATTCTGTCATGTTCAAGAAAAACCTTCCCATTGCGGGATTGGTTTCTTTTTATAGAATACTAAATTATGAAAAATCTTCGTGTGCCGATCAGGCTGATATTCGCTGCCGTTGTTTTGTTCTGGGTTGCCAGCCCATCTCATTTTTGGGGGAAAACAGATACTGTTTTGATCCTTTATACCAATGATATGCACGATCACTTGCGCCCGGATTACGACGGCAGCGGCGGTATCCCCTATGTTTCTGGTTACATCAAAAGTGAACGGGCCAAGCGAAAGGATATTCTCGTATTGGACGCTGGTGATGTGGCCGAAAAAGGTGATATGGTGGCTTTTAAAACGAATAGTGAGCTAACCTACGAGGCGATGGGTAAAATCGGCTACAACGCCGGCGCCATCGGTAATCACGATCACGATTTCGGAATTCCCCAATTACGAAAATTTGAATCGCTGGCAGGTGGGATGAAAATGCTCTGCCTCAATCTGATCAAAGATTCTGGAGAATTGGAGTTTCCGCCCAGCGCAATCTTCGATGCGGATGGAGTTAAAGTGGGAGTGATTGGTGTAATTGTCCCACGGAAGGATGGGCTTAATCAGGAGGAAACGGTGAAGGCGTTAGCCCTCGAAGCAAAACGCCTCGATAAGGCAGTCGACCTGTTGATCGCCGTCTGTCACATCCCCTCAAAACACTGCCGCATGCTTTCACAGATGGCTCCCGAAGTTGATGTCTTTGTTTCCGGGCATTCCCATGAAGTGATCCCCAAGGCGATATTAGTGGAAGAGACTGGAGCCTACATCGTCCAGGCGGGTAGTTATGCGGAATATGTCGGGCGTCTGGAATTGGAAATCGATCTTGCGACCCGTAATATTCTCAGCGCGCAAAGCGAACTGATTCCGATGAAGCATGATTCGGTTCCCGTCGATGAAGAAATGCTTGAGTGGGTTTTCGAAAAAGAGCGGGCGATCACTCCCCAAGCCTCTCAATTCGTTTTTCACAACGATTCAGAAATCGGCCCAATCGAAATGGGGCTCCTTGGAGCTGCTGCCCTTCGTGCCAGTTCTGGAGCGGATATCGGTTTCTGCAATGCCGACCAGGTGATTCGCGACACTCTTCCACCGGGAGATATAGATGTGAACGCAATTTTTCGCACCGGGGGGCACCGGGGTTATGAAACAATTACGGCAAACCTCACGGGTGCGGAGATCGAAGCCTACCTAAATGCCCTGCTCGTGACCGGTCACCAACCAACCCAATGGTCGGGTTTTCGCTCCAGGGTACTATCTGATGAGGAAGGAAATGAAGTCATACAAACAGATCTCGATGCAGATCATGAGTATAAAATTATCATGCCGAAACTGGAATGGGATACGCGGTTAAGGCGAGTCTTTCAAAAAGTTCGTGAGCGTGGAATATTAACGAATGCAATGAAGATTCCTCAGCGTGAGCTGATTACATCTCCCGCAACCGTTACCTTCACAAGCGCGGTCACAGATTATATAATGAAATTGGGGAGAAATAGTATCTCAGTTTCAGCGCACCTAAATGAACTCAAACTATCGTGCAATATCGATCCCAATCATCATTAAACATAATCACTAATTTACTAATAGTTCCAACGAAGGCCAAAACGAAATGTTGCGCCAAAGTCCTCGCGTTCCCTGAGCAGACTCGAATTATCACCCGCTATTTGATCGTCGGTCTCGTGGGTGAAGTTCTGAAAATTCGCATATACTGTCCAGTTGTCGGTGAACCGATAGGCAATCTGCGCGTCCCAAAATGTCTGTTCAGCGACCCAGACATCAACTAATGGACCTTCTGTTAGTTCATCCCACTGGCTGTCCTGAAATCTCACAGCCACGCGCCCGGATAACCGTCCTTTCTGGTACCAGAGCGACACATTGCCAATTAAATCGGGCTGTCTGAAAAATGGAAAATCTAAGTTCTCGCGGTCCGGCTGAAATTGCAGGACACTGGTGCCAGTTAAATCTACGCTAGAGTCGATAAAGCTGAGATTGGCGTCTACCCCGAATCCGTCCAACGGTTCAGGAAGGAAAGTGAAGGGGATTTGGGCTGTGAGTTCGACACCGGTGATCGTTCCACTGGAAGCGTTTTCCTCACCTCTCCTCAATCTCAGCCTGTCAATTCTTTGATTGTCCTCTATACCCAATTTGCTAATCGTGGATCCGGTGATTCGGAGAAATTCAGCTTCCATCTCTGAAACGGTGATATTTTCGGTAGTTACCCCATCTCCATCAAAATCAAAATCCCTTAAGTCGAAACTAAACTCAAATATCGGATTGTCCACCTCCTTGTGGAAGAAGGCGATAGCAAGTAGTCCACCTGATGGCAGGTAGTATTCGAGGGAAACGTCGAAATTGGTGGATTCATAGGGCTGGAGATTCGGATTTCTTAATCGGATGGTGAATCTTTCCCACTCGTCAGGTACGCCGCTTGTATTCCCGGCGTCAAAAACTGGATCTTCTGCTTCAAATTGGGAAATAGGGGCAGCATCCTCGAAGGCTGGCCGACCGATAGTCGAGGTAATGGCGGCTCGTAATACCAGATTCTCAGAAAACTCGTAGCGTGCCTGAATGTTGGGCAACCAGTTGTTGTAATCGAATGTATTTGAAGTTTTTTGAACGCAGAATTCTCCATCCAATGATTCTGTGCAGCCACTTAAATCGAGATTACTTTCTGGAATATCACCAATTGAATTGAACTGGTTTGCGCTTAAGTCAACATCGGTCTTTTCAAATCGGAAACCGCCCGTTATGGTCAATTTTTCCCCGATTTCGATATTGCCCATGAGGTAAAACGCCGTGATTTTTTCGGTGATATCGTAGTCGTCTTCGAGACTGTTTTCCACTGATTCTACTTCATCAACTTCGAATGGATTCCCGCTTATAGGCGATAAACGTTGGCGGAGTTCTTCCGGGGTACCAGGACCGCCAAAATGATCGTTGAAGAGAGGATCCCACTGCAAATCGAAACCGGTATTATAAGAGAGGATGGCCTGCCCCGGCCCGACAAAAGCTGGATTATCGCTCAGGATCAGATCGTTGTCCACCGGTCGAAAGGAGTTGTCATTTACAAAGCGATCCCGGTTCAAGTATTTGAATCCTGCCTTGAAGAAGCCGGTGTGTCCCGTTCCCAGGAAATTGTCGGTGTCCCACTGGACGTCGACTCTCGGGATATAGGAAGTTTCTTCGGAAAGGGAATTTTCAACCCTATTACGGCGGTGTTCAAAACGAGTCGTGTCATCGTCCCGGCCTGTCGTAAACACTGGCTCGAAGTTAGTTAAATCAAAATATACAGGAAGACCACCTCCATCTTGGTTGATTGTCCCATTGTCTCCCAATTCTGATGGAATCGCGACTCCATTGATATCAGAATACGGTGTATCCACGCCATCGCGAAAACGGAACTGGTTACCTCTTCCCCTGCCACGGAATTGTGTCCAATTGTTATAGGGATCTTCTTCCCGAGCGAAAGAGTAAGTTAATTCGCTCGAAACTGTCAAATTGCCCCAAGTTTTCTTCCCGCCGAAAGTAGCATTGATCAAATCCTGGTCGGTGCGAGCGCGATTCAATCGAACCTCGGCAGCGCCAGTTTCTCCCCAAAATCCCTGGGAGCAATCAGCATTGACGCAATATACATCTCCGTCGGGTTCCAGCTTATCTTCGACGCTCGTCCTCCAGTCCGTGAATCTATTGAAAATAACATTTAAAAAAAGTTCGGTATCTGAGTCTGGCCGGTATTCGAACTTGCCGTTGAAGCCGTAACGCCGCCGATTACCCTCGTCGGGATTAATTTCCAGGTCGCTGAGAACGAGAAAATCATTTCCACTTATTTCGTCTGTTACCTCGCTCCAGCGAGTTTCGATTTTCTCGTTTCGATAGGGACGCCACTCATAGCTGGCCGAAACCGCCATAGCGAATTTCCTATCAGCCCCGAATGTCGTTCCATAAGTTCCTTGTATCGCATACTGTTGATCCTCGGAAACATCATTGTAGCCCACTTCAAATTTTCCATAAGCGAAGGTTTTTTCTTTATCATACCCGCTCGGGGTTATTATATTTACGGTTCCCCCTAACCCCTGCGCGTCCATATCAGGTGTCACTGATTTAATTACCTCAAGCTGAGAAACCTGGGAGGAACCAATAACGTCCAGCGGCATGGAGCGTCCCTGGCGTCCCTCAACGCCCGGATTGGATGCGCTCGCCCCATTGATAGTTACGTTGTTCAGGTTCGGTTCTACGCCGCGAATAGAGACAAAGCGGCCTTCCCCCTGGGACAGATCGAGCGACACGCCGGGTAGCCTCACAAGTGCTTCGGCCACATTTTGGTCGGGCAGATTGCCGATGGAGTCGGCTGAAATTATATCGGTGATGTTAATTAGTGTCTTCTTTTGCTGCAAAGCACGTGACCGGCCTTCCCTCATGCCCTCTACCGTAAATCCCTCCAGTTCGGTGATTTCACTGCCGACTTCGATTCGGGGTGAAATCGATCCTGTTTCGGGCACTTGCACGGTTTCAGTTACCGCATCGTAGCCGATAAATCGAACGCGCAAGGTGTACGACCCGCCCGGCACATTGGCCAATCGAAACTCGCCACTGCGATCCGTTGTGGCAGTTCGGCCCAAATCGACAATGCGAACGCTCGCCCCGGGTAAAAACGACCCCGTGTTGGCATCGATGACCGTCCCGGTGATATCACCAGCTTGGGCAATATTCGGGAGGGCAAATAGGCCTAATAAAGACAGAAGATAAAAAAGACGTGTGAATAGGTAGCCTTGCTGGTGCAGGTGATTAATGGGGGATTTTTTGGATTTGAATGCTTTGTTCATGGCACTTACGTTGTGGATTATTGTGGTTAACGGAATTTAAAAGGTATAATCAGTAATTTGAAAGGTAGGGATGAATCATAAATAATGAAAATCGATGGGTTGAAATTTGAAATTTCATTTTATGCTTTAAAAAATTCGGATATACCTATTCTGTGAGACTGGAATGAGGCTTCTCCGCTTGATATATGCCTGAAATAGGCTATCAGAGGGGTTTATCTATGATTTTCGGTCTTCAAAATGTCTCAATACTCTTCAATTTCTCGATTTTTTCTAATTCAACTCGGTGAAAAAGGTTCAGTTTTTTATTGAACCTTACAATTTATGATTTAATGTTTGATTTCTGTAATTTTTATTGTCAACAATAAATATTGAAAAAAATGACTATTTTGTAATTTTAGCTTAGAAAACGCTTAAACTTCTATACTGTACCAGTGAGCTTTGTCCCTAAATTCCAATTAATCTACGACGATTTGCTGAGATTGGTCGATAAAATGGCCCCCGGTGACCGGTTGCCGAGCGTGCGAAATTTAAAAGCCCAATACAATGTCAGCCAATCGACCATCGAGCGAAGCCTCGATGAAATGGAGCGTAAAGGGCTTGTGCGCAGGCGTCGGGGGAGCGGAGTTTACGTGGAAGGGTGGGATGCGAGCAAAAATGTCATTTGCGTATTTGCTGATATCGAGATTTCGGACCCCACCAATAACCTGTTTTTAAGGGGTGTGCGCGACGTTGCCGAAGCGAAGGGTTTTCAGGTAGCTGACTTTGGTCCCCGAAATTTTTTTAGAATTCGGCGAGAAATTTTACCCACATTGGCGGATAAAAAGTTTGCCGGAATCATAACCAGAAATTCGGGAATGGACACCTTTTTTCTGGAAAATGATCTCTATTGGAAGGAACGCCTGAAAGTGGTTGGCCTCCCATTGGTCACCTGTCGACCCACCCCGGCGGTTCATGTGGACTCCGTTACACCCGATTACTTCGCCTCTTTTCAAAAATTGGGAGAACATTTGCTGCATAACAGTGAAGGCCCCATCTACTTCCTCGGCAACACCACGGTGCCCTCATTTGCTCGGCTGCAAGGTTTGGAGGTTGGCCTCGAGGGCAAAGACCGATTGAGGGCGGAAATTAATCATGGAAATAATCGAGACTTTTTGGCCCAATTGAACGAATTCAAAAAACGAGATGTAAAAGGACATTTGATTATCGGTGTGCCTCTGGAGGATTTTGGATTTTACGATGTGTTTCAGGGAACTTCCTGGGGTCGGGATCCGGACCAGGAGTTTGCCATGCTCCTGCATGATCACCAAAGTCTTCCCGAGGGAGTCTCTGCCCATGTGATTGTTAAACCCAGTTTTCTAATGGGGGAGGTCTCCGCCAAGTTGATGATTCGCAGGATTCGCGGCTATAAAGGAGAGTTCATCCACGAAACGGTACAGCACACCGTTCGGTTAAAATCGACCCAGGATAGCAATTCAATACCCGCCAAGGTCTGATTAGAACCTATCTCAAATTCGATGATGATGATGCAGAGAGCAATTATGTGCTTGGAGCAAGGCGCGACGGGGCTTGCTGGGCTAGAAGCCCTGCGGATCCGTCGGAACGCCGCTCAAACTCATAATTGCCTCTGTCCGAAGGATTTGTGCGGCACGGCAGCATCTGCGGCGTTGGTTTGCTACAGAGGGGCGGGTAGCCCATCTGTAGGCAAAGCCGCCTGGCATCTGCCACCGTGACACTACAAACATCATTCATCCGCGAATTTGAGATAGGTTCTATACTCAATACTTGGCAACGGCAGGCATATCCTGACCCAATCCCAATGTTTGCACCGTTTCAGAAGCCTTGGCCAACATCATACCGACTTCACTGGCAACGGCAATAAATTGGAACCCCTCCTCCTTGCGGCGGTTTGCTGTCTCGGCATCAGGCACATGAATACCTGGCGCTACCCCATTTGCTTTGGCTGTTTTTAAAACATGCGCCACGGCTTGGGTGAAATCCCCATCCTCAGAATCAAAGGTAGGCTTCTTCCCCATTGAGTTGAGGAGATCGTTGGGACCGATGAACACGGCATCGAAACCCGGAACACTCAGAATTTCTTCCGCCGCTTCCACTCCCTTGACGTGCTCGATCATTAAAACCAATAAAATCTCGTCATTCGCCCTCTCGTAATAGGTTAGCGGATCCGTGCCAAAGCTGACAGCGCCCATATGGCCTCCAATGGATCGATTTCCTTTGGGATGATAACGGGTATTGACCACTGCGGATTCCGCCTCGGCTCTGGAATTTACCATAGGGATAACGACGCCCCATGCCCCGTTGTCTAAAACGCGCTTGATATTTTCGCCGGTATTCCAGGGAACCCGAACCAGGGGAACACAGCCTCGGGACGCTATCGCTGTGAAACATTGGCTCGCCGTAAAAATACCGGTTGAGGTGTGTTCCATTTCAACCGTTAACCAATCAAAACCGACGCCGGCCATAAGTCGGGCAGCGACAGGATCGGGCAACGTCAGCCAAGTTCCTATACTGGCTTTTCCTTGTTCCAGGTTTTTCCGAACGGAGTTGGTTTTCATGGTAAATCAACGATCTTTGAGCATCAGAGTAGAGGAAGTTTTTAGATCAGACATTTCGGTGGGCGAGTCAAATCTAAACCCTTTTCCAGTTCTTCAATTTCCCGTCTTTACGTCATCGATCCTATAGACACTGAGCCCTACCTTTGCGTCGCCACCGGGAAGGTCTTCCTGATAGAGTCCTAGGGTGTTAGGTTCACTGTCGAGAATCAACGCGCGCACATCGCCGCGCCACGGTCCGGTGCGGAATACCAGTTTCTCCAGTGTTTTCACTTCTCCTTCAAATTCCATCCCGCGCCGCACCCATTGGTTATTTATTGCGAGGTCATACTCCCCTTCTCCACAGTCCATTCGCACCTTGATGCCATACCACACGCCCCGTTTTATCGCAACAGGTTGAGGATCCGCTCCGCCTCGGTCCATGGACAGCCATTCAGAATCGAACCGCATCCGCATTGGGCGGTTTCCGTGCTTGTCATGCACCTCGAAGTCCAGGATGCCGTGGCCCGGCTGCTGTAAAAAGATACGGAATTCGACTGTGATCATAGAACCCTCCGGAAATGCGCGCTCAACCAGAGCATATTCATAGGGATCCTCATCACGGAGTTCCAAAACCCGGTTTCCGGCTTCCACCGGATCATCGACGATAGACACCGGAGCCCACTGCGGGATGTGTTGGTTCCATAGACTGAGGTCTGCTACCGTTTGTGCAGCCTCGAAATCCTCATCGACATGCGCGTTCACAGTCCCTTCAATCGGCAACCGGGTCCGCGTCACCCATATATCTTCCTTGTTCATGCTGTAGGTATTCCACAGATGGTTGCCCGGCGGATTGCCGTTACCTTCGGCAATCCCGCGAATGTATTGCGGGCCGATATTCTTGTGCAACCCTTGATACCGCATGGGCGAGACTTCGCCGTGCAGGCAGAGCATATGGCCAAAGGTGTGTCCGTCCTCACTCGTCATTACCGTCATGGGGAAACGATTTCGTCGGGTCGCCGAATGTGTATACACCAGGGCATATTGGTCGTCATCGGTCCGCTGTATCCACATCTTGGAATTACTTGGCATGAAACCGGTTCCGCGAACGAGCGGCGTCCATGTTTGGCCCTCATCCGCGCTCAACCCGGACAATGCGCCTTTCCAAACTGCCAGCACCACACCATCGGGCCTATGGAAGTAAGACATCGCTTTGGGCTGCATATCCTCTTTCAGCACAAAAGTGTAAAATCCGTCATCAGAACGGTCTTCTTCCCACCACTGATGCGTCATCAGTTTGTCATTTAGCAGCGCCTCGCAAGCCTCGATAAATCCGGTATCGCCACTCGTCATGTAAAACGGATACTCAGTATTGCTCTCGTCCCAACCCGCATGGCGATTATATCGGATGAAATATATGGGCCCAAAACTGCCGTCCCTGTAAACTTCGCGTACAACCCGGCCCAGACCCTGCCCGTTGTTAGGGCCGTTGCGCGCAGTTTCGCAATAGCTGTAGAATGCCAGTGTGAGTAAACGTCCATTGGGCGCTGTATAAAATCCCATCCGCTGGTGCATTACCGATGGGGTCCCTTTGGGCAGATAAACATCACCCCTTCTGATTTCCGGCAACGAATATTCCGGAAAAACCACTTCCGGAGGAGTCCACCTCCGCCCGTCCTTGGAAGTTTGTATTAGAGTGCGTCCCGGCGGAACATGCTCCTCTTTCAGGTTGCTCAGGTATTGAAGGTAAAATTGATTATTCCAGTAGGCCAGATAGGGTTGGTGGTTGTAGGTCCATCCCACCTGCCCGATTTCCGGCGGGCTTGTGCGGTTGGCGCGGTGTGTCTGGTAGCGATGCACCCCCACTGCGTGTTGCAAGCTACCGTCGAAAAACCGCTTGTCCGTGTTTTCAGTTCCCAAATACCGGAACGGCACCGCCGCAGACTTTTTGATCGAAGGCGGTTGCTTCGCCCCCTTCAAGGGAACAATCGATATCATCAGGATTATCGGAAAAACCCGCTTCACATTCATCCTTGTCATTCAATAAGTATAACTATCGAAGATTACAATGCAACTTTGTCAGAGATGACAGTTCTGTCATTTCAAGTCGTTTGCTTATCTTTGCCGAGATTTCCCATTTGAACTGTCTTACAAGTTGGAAATATCTATTTTCTTCTTGAAAGGAGGGGTTACCCGGGGGAAAAAGAATATTCTGGCCTATAGTTAATTTCATCGACTATTAACTATTTCCGTGAAGATACAGCCTCGCTCATTTGCCCCTGCAATTGCTTTTATTGTTCTAATGGCCCTCTTGATCGTGATGACGGGTGGTTGCGGGGGGAGTCGGCGTGAGGTAACTGTGGTCAAGCTGGGGCATGCCCTCGATATTTCGCACCCCGTCCACCACGCGATGGAATATTTGGCCGAAAAGGTGACGGAAAAATCGGGAGGGCGCATGAGGATCGACATTTATCCCAGTCGGCAGCTTGGCTCAGAACGGGAGCTGCTGGAGCTTTTACAGATTGGCAGCCTCGGCATCGCCAAGACTACGACCATGGTGCTGGAGGGGTTTTCTCCCGCCTATGAGGTATTCACCATGCCATACCTTTTTCGGGACCGGGAGCATTATTTCAAAGTGTTGGAGGGTGAAATTGGCCAACGGCTTCTGGTCGAATGCCAGGATTTCTGGCTACGGGGCTTGTGTTATTATGACTCGGGAAGCCGCAGTTTTTATACGAAGGATAAACCGATCCGCACTCCCGAGGATCTCCATGGGTTAAAAATAAGAACTCCCGAGAGTCCGACGGCCTTGAAAACCGTGAACCTCCTGGGAGGATCGGCCACTCCAATCGCCTGGGGCGAGCTTTACAGCGCCCTACAGCAGGGAGTGGTGGACGGGGCGGAGAACAATCCTCCAACGCTCTTCACCTCCCGCCAATTCGAGGTATGCCGTTATTACACCCTGGACGAGCATATCTCCGTGCCGGATATATTGGTGATCAGCACTCATATCTGGAAGACATTGACTCCACAGGAGCAAACCTGGCTACAGGAAGCGGCCACGGAGTCGTACCGGTATCAGAAAGAGATTTGGCAGCAAGCAAGCGAAGAAGCCCTCGAGTCTGTGCGTCAGGCCGGGGTGGAAGTCATAATTCCGGACAAGACGCTCTTTCGGCAAAAAGTAATTCCGCTTTATGAGGAATACATGAAGCGACCCGAACTGACCGGGTTGATCAAACAGATACAGGAAACGTTGTGAAATTTCTTAATCTTGCCACTGTAAAAAAGACCACCGACAAGTTTCTCGAAGGCATGCTCAGCCTGGTCATGGCGGTTCTCGTAATCGATGTGCTATGGCAGGTTTTTTCCCGTTATGTTTTACGTGACTCCAGTTCTTTTACGGAGGAGTTGGCCCGGTATTTACTCGTCTGGGTGTCATTGCTCGGCGCAAGTTACGGGGTGGGGCGGAAATTACACCTCGGGGTTGACCTTTTACCGGCTCGCCTGACCGGATTGAAAAAAAAGATGCTGCTGGTTTTCACGGACCTCGCCGTCATGGCGTTCGCGCTTTTTGGCCTGGTGATCGGTGGAGGGCGACTGGTCTATATTTCATTTCACCTCGAGCAGGTGTCGGCCGCCATGCGTTTACCACTCGGGTGGGTCTATTTGGTCGTTCCGCTAAGTGGTCTGCTCATGATCCTTTATTGCTGCATCTCCATAGTAGAAACTGTGCGTCTGTCATCCTCCGAAAAAGAGGAAACAACTGACAAGGACGGAGACAGGACTTCAGCGGTCGCTTTCGAATAAATCTGGAAGACTGAAAGGAAAAAATGGAGTGGTTGCCAATAGTTGTTCTCGCTGCGTTCTTTTTCCTTTTGGTTGGAGCGGGTGTGCCAATATCCTTTTGCATTGGATTGGCCACCGTTGCAACCATGCTAAACAGTATTGATCCGCTCGCCTCCGCGACCACGGTGGCTCAGGTAATGGCGACGGGAATCGACAGTTTTGCGCTGTTGGCAATACCGTTTTTCATTCTAGCTGGCGAACTGATGAACCGGGGCGGCATCGCGGCGCGATTGGTCGAGTTTGCCAAGGCTCTGCTGGGTGCTTTTCCTGGCGGACTGGCCTACGTCAACATCCTCGCCTCGATGCTTTTCGGTTCCATTTCTGGATCGGCTACGGCAGCGGCCTCGGCTATCGGCAGCGTGATGTGCCCACGCATGGTGGAGGAGGGTTATGACAAAAACTTTTCCGCCGCCGTCAACCTGACAGCCGCCACTACTGGATTGATTATTCCTCCCAGCAATATATTGATCATCTATTCTCTGGCCGCGGGAGGCTTGTCCATAACGGCGCTTTTTCTGGCCGGCTACCTGCCGGGAATCCTGATTGGCTTATCCCTCATGGTGGTGTCGGGAATCCTGGCGCATCGTGGAAAATACCCGAAGAGCAAGATTTTGCCCATGAAGGAAACCTTCCGGCATTTTTTCCGCGCCCTTCCCAGTCTGTTTTTGCTGATCGTGGTAATTGGCGGGATCGTAGCCGGGATTTTTACTGCCACCGAAGCGGCTGCCGTAGCGGTGCTCTACACCTTTATTTTGTCCGTTTTTATATACCGTGAAGTGCGTTTTTCCGAGTTGCCGCAAATACTCCTTCGATCTGCCGCCACCACTTCCATCGTCATGCTCCTGGTCGGCGCATCAATGGCCATGTCCTGGATTATGGCCTACGAAAATATTCCACACTATGTCACGGCGATGCTGCTATCCCTGACCGAAAACCCGTTCCTGCTCCTGGTTTTGATCAATATATTGCTGCTCGTGGTGGGCATCTTTATGGATATGGCTCCGGCCGTGCTCATATTCACCCCCATTTTTTTGCCGGTTGTCACGGCTCTTGGAATCGACCCGGTACATTTTGGGATTATCATGGTCATGAACCTGAGTATTGGCCTCTGCACCCCGCCTGTGGGAACGGTTCTTTTTGTCGGGTGCAGCGTCAGTGGGACTTCCATCAGCCAGGTTATCCGGCCACTTCTCCCGCTTTATGGGGGCATGATAGTAGCCCTTTTTCTGGTCACCAAGTTTCCCTCGCTCAGCCTATGGCTGCCGAGGTTATTTGGATTCTAATGTATAGTCTTGAACGGTTAGCCTTTGGAGAGCAACTGCAAGTGTTTGCTGAAATGGGCAGCTAAAAATTGCTTGTGCAGTTGGGAGTGTTTTTCAAGATTTTCCAGTAGCGCTTCTTTGAAAGTTTGCCCGTTTGCTCTTTTACCGTCGGTCAAAACCGAACCGAAAGTAACGTGTAGCAACTGTCGTCCCTTGTCTTGATTGAGATAGAAATCCTCCAGATCATCGATATTTTTATGACTTAACCGGGCCACATCCTCATCCGTGACGGAGAGTTTGTAAGTAGCTCTGTCCACTGGAAATCGACCGGCGCTGTAGCGGGCAATTTCATTAAACAGCGGCAAATCTTCGCGTAAAATCACTCGCAAGGCTTCAAGATAACTGGTTCCGGCGGTTTTAACGTGCAGGAGTTCGCCGCAGATCCGTCCGACGATGGGATAAATCGTAAATTTATCGGACCCGCTATGCAGGCTCAACTTGTAGGGGCCCATTTTTTTGGCGATGGCCGCGTGTTCATTCAGGGATTCCTCGAATAATTGCAGGTTGCCCTTGAAATCGACCCCCTTTTCAAAATCTCCGGTGAAACGCGGAGCAAGGCTAACCACTTTTACTCCTCGCCGCTGTAATTCCAATGCAAAGAATAAATGTTCCAGCGATGAAGTGGGGGTATCTGTTTCATCGACAGAGACTTCGATTTCTGTGAGACGACCAGGATTATTTTCTCCGATCCACCGGGCCATTTTATCGACATGGGCGATAGCGCGACCGTACTTCACGCCAGCCCGGTAGAGGGACTCCGTGTCAAAGGATAGCGTTAGCGTATCCGATATGTGGTAATTACGGTCCAGATAAAGGCTATCCAGGGTGTTGTTCTTACCGTAGAGGTTTTCTTTTTCTTGAGAATGTATTTCTTGCCTTAAAGTAGATTCTCCCAATTTATCCGCATCATTTCTAACGTGCTCTGAAGGATCGATCGTGAAGAAGGTATAACCAGCCCTGGAAGTGAGTTCTACATCATTGCTGGTTTTCAAATGATCGGCGTCTGCGCCCCAATTTCCCGTGTAGCGGGCATCTTGAATCGCCGTCTGGGCGACCTCCATCACCTCTTCTGCGGTTCTTTGCGTGCGGTTCAGTTCTCGGATGGACTGTTGCGCCAATATTGGAGCAAAAGCGTATTTGCTGGCCGCTACGAGATGTCCAGCGCCCGCTACGCCGAGCCGATCTCCGAAGCCGAACGATTTTTTCAGGCCGAGTATGATAGGTTTGGGTATTGACATTTGGAAGTCGTGGTTTCAGGTATTTCTTACACGTGTAAGATTTAATTTTGTATGTCAAATAAAATTCCCAGAGTGGAGAAAATTCACACGACTGCGGCTTTGGCGGAGATCCTTGGCCTATCCCGGTGGACGGTTTCTCGAGTCTTGAACGGGCATCCCGGAGTTAAAGCTGAAACGGCGAAGCGCATACACCTAGCCATGAGCGAGCTCGGGTTTTCGCCGAACCCTCTGGCTCGTGGGCTGCGCGGTGGGCGTACCATGACAATCGGGGTGTGCTTCCAGGAGGTGGATTCTCCCGTCCTGGCGAGCAAAGCCTCGATGCTCCAGCAACAGCTCCGCCAGCAAGGTTATCGGGCGGTTATTGAACTCACTGGAAACCGTCCGAAATTGGAAGAGGAGGCCATTCAAAGTTTCCTGTCCCTAAAGGTTGATGGTATCGTTCTGGTAGGCTCTACCTTATCTGCCAACAGCTCCACAATCGGGCAATTGGTTAAGCGGAAACTCCCCATCATCGCGGTTGATCCCACGGAGCCCCTGCCGGTTCCCTGTGTAAGCCTGGATCGAGAGAAAGCGCTATCTTTGGAGATTGAGCATTTATATGGACTTGGGCATCGTTCTTTTGGGCTTTTGGGCATCGACCGCACGGTTCACTACGGACCTCAACGGTGGGCGGGTGTGCGCGGCACGGCGCGGCGTCTCAAGCTTTCTCTAAAGCGCGATTTTTTTCCTATGGTCATCCCGGGCGAACTTGATAGCTATGATTACGGCTGGAGATTAGGTAAACGGTTATTGAAGATGGATAAACCACCTACTGCCCTCATCGCAATAAATGATCGTGTCGCCATAGGCGCTATGAAGTGTTTGCAGTCAGCGGGCTATCAAGTGCCGCGTGATTTCTCGATTGTTGGGTTCGACAACATGGAAATAACCGCCTATACGACCCCTCGGCTTACGACTATAGATCAGCAGCTCGAAACTTTGATGGGCAAGGCCACCGAGTTGTTGATCAACGCGATAAGCGGGGAGCAGAAAGCGCTCGTGTCAGAGAAGCTGGCCCCAGTAATGATTCTTCGAGAGTCCACCGGTAGGCCGCCTCGCCGCTGAGTATTATCGAACTGATGTCGGTCGTGGAGCGTCGTTGAGAGGTAAGATTACTTGACATTTTCTAACACGTGTAAGATTTTTATTGAAATCATGCTTCGTATTCTCATTACAACGACATCCTTTCAGGATACTCCGGGGGAGCATCATGGTTTGCTCCGGGATGCCGGTTATGAGGTTATCAGGGCTCGGGGTCCTTTGAATGAGGCGCAAATTCTGGAACTGGTGGGTGAGGTTGATGGCATTATTT
>JAJFLU010000032.1 GCA_021772515.1 Opitutales bacterium | reverse complement strand
AGCTATGGCCCTCGATCGAACGGCTCGATCAAGTAGTAGCCCAATTGCTCCAACAGTGGTGGGAAGATCCCGCACGAGTGACAAGGTTGGTAGGCAACAACTGGCACCGCACTTCAGCAAACACTACCTCCAGAGATAACCTTATCATTCTTCTTCAGATTTAGTATTACGCATCCTGGCCGACCGGGGACCGAATACTGCGGCAATCGCGTGCATCACGAATACCCAGATGCTTCGGAACTGAGAATTCACGGAGCGATAGTGGAGGTAATTAATATTAGAAGCCTGCGGTAAAGCTCATGCCCCACCATAGATTGCCTGTTCGGCCATTGCTGATACCGCGCTCGATTCCTGAGGTGCGGACCCCAAAAGAAAATGAATTGTTGGGCGAAAGGGCGTAGCTCAAATCAGCCGATCCTCCGTAATAAGCTCCGGAGGTTCCCGATTTTGGGTGAACATATCCGAGAGTTGCGCCCAAATCCAGGCTCAATGGGCTATCGGTGCTCGATCCCAAGGAAATGCTGTGCCCAACGGCCGCCTCAATGGTAAATGTATCCAGATCGAAATCATAGAAAAAATACAATTCGGGACTGGCGGGCAGATCGAAAACGAAACCCGCAAATGCCTCTCGGGTTTGGGAGTCGGACGAGGGCTCTTCTGGAAACCAATAGTAGGTGAGGCCGATATCAAGGCTCAATCGCTCTCCAAGATCGAACCCGAACCCTCCATAGAAATCGATCTCGTTAAGAAATTGGGCATCCCGGTCCACGATGGGAGTATTTACCCAAGTGCCAATGTAAAATGTGCCATAGCCGATTTCGACCGAAGGTTGAAAGGACTCGTCGGCAAACTGGACACCCCGGAAAACATACTCGCTTTCATAAGCAAAGGAGGTTTCCACTCTAATCGAGGTTTGGGCAAAGGCAGTGTGTTGGGAAAATAATATGAATGGTAGAAGCATTAATAATTTTTTGAATATCTTCATGGTGGTATCGATTTCTTTAAGGTAATTGATGTATGTCTCGGTAAGGGTTACTTTGACTTACCTAAGCGAAAATCGGGCCACCCGAGGCGATGGGTCTCATTGTGCGTCAGATAGATCAGATGTTATCTGATGATGTTTAAAAACACGCTTGATGGAAAATATTGCCCAGCGGGATTTAGGCTCTGCCAGAAAATAGTAAACAAGCAGCACCGGATGTTTAAATATATACACTGCACCTCCGATTTCACCGGAATCATCCAATACCGAGACAGTTTGCTGCAATAATCAGGGATTGGCAGGCAGGATGCTTTGCAGGGAGTCGGACATAAAAGTTGTCCACCGAGACCACCTACTTGATGCAAACACCACTGAACACTGGAAGAATCCTTATCATCGATGACGATGAGGCGATCTGCTATTCCCTAATGCGAGTGTTATCTTTACACGGATTTGAGGTAAAGACAGCTAAAAGCGGGCAGGAAGGGCTGGATCTGGCGGATGCAGAGGACTTCGAGGTGATTTTTCTCGATAACCGTATGGAGGGAATGGATGGCCTGGAAACACTCCAGCACATAAAAAGCGCAAAACCGCAATCAATGGTCATTTTTATGACGGCTTACGGGACCACCCAAACCGCAATCGAAGCCATCAAATATGGAGCCTACGATTATATCATTAAACCATTCGCGGGCAACCGGGTCTGCGATCTGGCAGCAGCAGCAGCCGAGGACAGGCGCGAAAATTTACGACTTGGTGGGGGTGAAACTCGATCATTTTTGCAAGGTGATGATTACAGGGAGGGGCTTGTCGGTGAATCGGAACCCATGCAGCGGGTAATCAAGACAATCGGGAAAGTTGCCGCTTCCGATGCCACCGTGCTGATTACTGGAGAAAGCGGAACGGGCAAGGAACTCGTGGCCCGGTGTTTATACAAATACAGCGGGCGCAGCAGTCGCCCATTCATACCCATTAATTGTGCGGCCATTCCGGAGAACCTTATCGAAAGTGAGCTGTTTGGCCATGAGATGGGGGCCTTTACCGGTGCGGTCCAAAAGCGCGTTGGAAAGTTTGAACAATGCGATGGCGGAACGATATTTCTCGACGAAATCGGCGACATGTCACCCGCCGCCCAAGTCCGGATTCTCCGGGTGCTGCAGGAGGGTGAAATACAGCATGTCGGCGGATCGGAAACGATCAAAGTCGATATCCGCATAATCGCGGCAACCAATAAACGCCTGCAGGAAGCCGTAGAAAAAGGGCATTTCCGCGAAGACCTCTACTACCGCTTGAATGTGGTTCCCATTCAAATGCCTCCGTTGCGCGAGAGGATCACAGATATTCCGCCCATCGTGGATTTTTTCTTGCAGAAGATGGCTGGCACTCCGGGGATCGGCGCCCGACGCATTTCACTGGATGCCCAACGAAAGCTCATGGCCTGTCATTGGCCGGGCAATGTGCGTGAACTGGAAAATGTCATCCAACGCAGCGCAATAGTGGCTCAGGGAGAAACCATTTTACTCAAGGATTTGCCCTGTGAACTACAACCTGCGTCGGCGACACCGGACAGCATCGGGAAATTGAGCGAAGCCGCCGCACCTCCAAATCCGGAGCCACCATCAAGAATCTTACCGGAATCGGATCCACCACCCATAGTTATTGGCGGCGCGGTGCCTCCCAACACTATGAGTCCAGACGAAACTTTCGATCTGATTTACCGGCAGATCCGCGAGAATAACAACCAGGCGATTCTTTTACGGATCGAGCGGGAAATGATCTCCCGCGCCCTCGGGGAAACCGGTGGAAACCAGGTTAAGGCATCCCAACTTTTAGGCATGGCCAGAGTGACATTGCGAAAGCGAATCAATGAGTACGAAATCCGCTACTGAGAACGAATACACTCATAGTGGAGCCGTGTTTCTGGATTAAGAAATCGGCTTGCGGGCTTTGGCAAAATATTCCTGAAGGGGAGTGACATCCATTTTTCTGGAACGAAGCGCTTCAATTGCCTCTACTGAAGCAACTGCTGCCGTCACGGTTGTGAAATAAGGAATATTCCTCGCCAGGGCAGTGCGTCGCAGGCTGAAGCTGTCCCGTATCGAGCTCGACCCCTCGGTGGTGTTGAAAACCAGATCGACTTCGTTATTGAGCATGGCATCGACAATATGAGGCCGGCCTTGCACCACTTTGTTGACAACTGTGGCGGCGATCCCCTCATCTTTAAAATAACGGGCTGTCCCATGAGTTGCCAGGATGCTGAACCCGAGCGACAGCAATTTCCTTGCCGAGTTTAATAGCCTTGGCTTGTCCACATTTCGGACGGAGATGAATACTCTACCGGAAGTCGGCAAAAGGGTCCCCGCCGCCAATTGGCTCTTGGCAAAAGCGATCGGGAAATCGCGGTCGATCCCCATGACCTCCCCGGTCGAGCGCATCTCGGGTCCCAGAATGATATCCACCCCCGGAAATCGGTTAAAGGGAAAAACGGCCTCTTTGACCGCGATATGCCCATGCCGGGATGGTTTGGAATCGAGTTGAAAGTCTCTCAAGAATTCACCCATCATCAATCGAGCCGCGATTTTAACCAATGGTATCCCGGTCGCCTTGGCCACAAAGGGTGCCGTTCGGCTGGCTCTCGGATTGACCTCCAAAATGTATATATCACTCCCTTTGAGGGCAAACTGGACATTCATCAAACCGCAGATACCGAGCGCACGGGCAAGTGCTATGGTTTGCCGGTGGATTTCCTCAACCACTTCACCGGAAAGTGACCGGGGCGGTAGGGAACAGGCGCTGTCGCCGGAATGCACACCGGCTTCCTCGATGTGTTCCATGACTCCCGCCACAAACACCTCACCACCGCAGTCACAGAGAGCATCCACATCGACCTCGATGGCCTCCTGAAGGTAGGAATCGATGAGAACCGGATTATCTTCCGCCGCCTCAAACGCCGGGGCGATGAAGAATAGGAGCGACTCCAGATCATGCGCGATGGCCATGGCGCGCCCACCCAGAACATAGGAGGGCCGAATGAGCACCGGATAACCCAGATCCTCGGTTACCGACACGGCTTCCTCGACGGAAAAAGCGATTCCGCCGGAGGGCTGTTTCAACCCGAGTTTTTCGATCAGTTTTTGAAAACGATCACGATCCTCGGCTAAATCGATGGCATCGGGTGGCGTTCCTAGAATGGTCACCCCAGCGCCTTGGAGAGCTTTGACCAGTTTCAACGGCGTTTGTCCGCCCAGTTGAACAATCAATCCTTTCAATGAACCCCTGCGGGATTCGGCATGGACGATTTCAAGAACCTCCTCTTCCATTAAAGGCTCGAAATAAAGACGGTCGGAAGAATCGTAGTCCGTTGAGACCGTCTCAGGATTGCAATTGATCATAATGGTTTCAAACCCGGCCTCATCGAGGGCATAAAGGGCGTGCACACAGCAGTAATCAAATTCGATTCCCTGGCCAATCCGATTGGGTCCTCCCCCCAGAATGATGACTTTTTCTCGCTCTGAGGGGTCGGCCTCACAGAAAGGCGGATCCGCACCGTTGCCCTCGTAGGCCGAGTATAGGTAGGAGGTTTGCGAGGGAAATTCGGCGGCGCAGGAATCGACTCGCTTGAATGTAGGCCGAATGTTGAGACTTCGCCGCAGTTCCGAAACATGATTGGTTGAAACATGGCTCAATTCCGCTAGGCGTGCGTCAGAAAAACCCATTCTTTTGAGCCGGTGCAATCCATATTGATCCTTTGGCAGTCCGACCTTTTGGAGAACTTGCTCCTCTTCCACGATCTCCCTGATACGGGCAAGAAACCAGCGATCAATACGGCAGGCTCCGTATATGGCATCGATCGATAGCCCGTGCCGAAATGCCTGGGCGATAGCCAGAAGGCGGTCGGTCGTCGGGCGTGCCAAAGCGGTGAGGGTTGCTTGCTCATCGGGCGCACCGGGGATGTCGATCTCTTTCAACCCGGTGAGACCGGTTTCGAGGGAGCGAAATGCCTTTTGTAGCGATTCGTGAAAATTTCGCCCGATACTCATGGCCTCGCCGACTGATTTCATGGAGGTGCCAAGACGGTTGGGCGCAGCGGGGAATTTTTCAAATGCGAAACGCGGCATCTTGGTCACGATGTAGTCGATAGAGGGCTCGAAGCTCGCCGGCGTCACTTTCGTAATATCGTTTTCCAGTTCATCCAGAGTATAGCCGACGGCAAGACGGGCTGCCACCTTGGCAATGGGAAAACCGGTCGCCTTCGAGGCCAGGGCAGAGGAGCGGCTGACCCTCGGATTCATCTCGATCACAAACACCTTGCCATCCTCTGGGTTGATCGCGAACTGGACATTGGACCCGCCCGTGTCGACCCCGATTTCCCGTAACACATCAATGCTGGCGTTGCGCAGTATCTGGTATTCTTTATCCGTCAAGGTGAGCGCCGGGGCCACCGTGACACTGTCGCCGGTGTGAATCCCCATTGGGTCAATATTCTCGATTGAACAGATGATGATGACGTTGTCGTTGCCATCGCGCACCACTTCCAACTCGAACTCTTTCCAGCCGAGAATGGACTCCTCGATGAGGACCTCTCCCACAGGACTGGCGGCGATACCACGCAAGACTTTTTCGTCCAGTTCGTGCGTTTTCAAAGCGATCCCGCTGCCCGTTCCGCCAAGGGTGAAACTCGGGCGAATGATGACCGGAAGGCCGATCTCGGCGACAAAGGCCCTCGCTTGGGAAAGGGAGCTGACAAGTGCATTTCTGGGGGTGTTCAAGCCAATCCGCCGCATGGCATCCTGGAATAGCTGACGATCCTCGGCCATCTCAATCGCTTCTGCTTTAGCTCCGATCATTTCCACCCCGAATTGATCCAGAGTGCCATCCCGGTGGAGGGCCAACGCGGTATTCAGCCCCGTCTGCCCTCCCATTGTGGGTAAAATTGCGTCGGGGCGCTCACGCTCGATGACCAAGGCCACCATTTCCGGCGTGACAGGCTCGATGTAGGTCGCGTCGGCAAGGTCGGGGTCTGTCATGATTGTGGCCGGATTCGAATTAACGAGGATCACCCGGTAGCCTTCCTCCTTGAGGGCTTTGCAGGCCTGCGTCCCTGAATAGTCGAACTCGCAGGCCTGTCCGATTATGATCGGACCAGCGCCGAGGATGAGAATGGATTCGATATCAGTTCGCCGGGGCATATTTAGGGGTATCAATAGGAAAGTCTGATCATCGCTTTGCTTCCATGAGAGAAACAAAACGCGAGAAAAGGTGGCTGCTGTCCTCCGGTCCGGGACTCGCTTCGGGGTGAAATTGAACACTGAAAACAGGCCGATCCTGAACACATAAACCCTCAAGCGTCCCGTCAAAAAGCGATACATGGGTTTTTTCCACTCCCGGGGGAAGAGAGGCGTCCTCCACCACAAACCCGTGATTTTGACTGGTGATCTCAACTTTGCTGGTAGCAAGATCTTTCACCGGATGATTGGCGCCGCGATGCCCGTGGTGCATCTTTTTCGTTTTCGCGCCAAGGGCGAGGGCGAGAAGTTGATGGCCCAGGCATATCCCGAAAAGAGGGACTTCCGTTTTCAGGATTTTTCGAATTGTGGGCACAGCGTATTCTCCGGTGGCCTCAGGATCGCCGGGACCGTTTGACAGGAAGACACCATCGGGCCCATGTTCCATGATTTCCGCAAGTGAGGTTTTTGCCGGAACTGTCATCACCTCGCATCCCAACGACTTGAGGAAGCGGAGGCTGTTCTGCTTAATGCCAAAGTCGAGTGTCACCAGCTTCAAAGGCTTCTGCGGAGGTTTGCCCGAAATTTCGGTTCCTTCTGCCCCCTTGATGCGCCAGCGGCTCCCACTCCAATCGTAGGATTGTTTTGTGCTGACTTCACCCGCCAGGTCCATGCCTTCCAACCCCTGCCAGGCTAGGTTACGAGCGTGAAGTTCGAAAAGATCGACGGCGCCGTCGCCGAAGTGCGCGAGGGTACCTGTAATGGCTCCTCCTTCGCGGACCAGAGTGGTAATTTTTCTGGTATCGACCCCACATATCGCCGGGATGCCCTGTTCCTTTAGCCAGGTGTCAAAGTGTTGGCCCGAACGCCAATTGGAGGGTTCCGTGATTTCCGTGGCCATAATACATCCAAGAACGGCCGAAACTTCACTCTCAAGGTCTTCGTCATTCGATCCCACGATCCCGACATGGGGAAAAGTGAAAGTAATGATTTGGCCGGCGTAAGAGGGATCGGTAAGGGTTTCCTGGTACCCGGTCATCGAAGTATTGAAGCATACTTCGCCGGTGTTGGTGGTGTTGGCGCCAGCGCCTTTGCCCCAGAATACCGTCCCATCCGCCAGCAGCAATACCGCAGAGGCCCATTCCGGCGACTTAGTCATAAGGAAGAATGGGAATCAGCCAGGAGCGTTTATACAACAAAACGCTTTTTCTCACCGCCATGAAAGTAAATGCACCAACATTCAAGCTGGGATTCAGGAAAGCTGAACGGTTTCACTCGTCAAGATCAATTCGCACACTGTGCAAAAATTAGGAGGAGAAGGTGCAAACTGTATAAAGATAAACAATTTTTCCTTAGAACTAGAGTTGGCATGGTCTTTGCAGAATCAGCTCTTGGTTTTCCTTAACACATATTAACCTTATGTTCTCCGATTCAATATGAATATGCCCCTTTCGATTCGCTTCTATCGACGTTTGACCGCCGCGATTCTCATTATCCTTGGAACTCTAGCCTTGGGTGTTGCGACCACTACCCTGAGTGCGCAGGAATCGATTTCGGCTGAAAATCTCCTGACCGCTGCCGAACCTGCCTCAACCATTGATACCGGTGATACCGCCTGGATGATTGTGGCAACGATATTGGTGCTATTTATGACCTTGCCCGGTTTGGCCCTCTTTTATGGAGGATTGGTGCGGACCAAAAACATACTTTCCATTCTCGTGCAATGTTTTGCCATGGCCAGTATCATGACCGTTCTATGGGTAGCCTATGGTTACAGTGTGGCTTTTAACACCGAAGGCATGGAGGCCGGAGTTATCAACTTACATTCATTTTTTGGAGGCCTCGGGGCAGCGTTTCTCTCGGGTATGGGTGTAGGCTCAGTATCCGGCACCATCCCGGAAAGCGTATTTGTCACCTTCCAGATGACCTTTGCCATCATAACGCCAACGCTGATCGTGGGAGCCTTTGCCGAGCGTATGAAGTTCAGCGCCATGCTGCTGTTTTGCGTGATTTGGTTCACCTTTTCCTATCTGCCCATTTGCCACATGGCATGGTCCGGGGATGGCGCGCTCTTTGCCGAATGGGGAGTGATCGATTTTGCCGGTGGCACGGTAGTCCATATTAATGCGGGGATTGCCGGTTTGGCGGCCTGTATGCTGGTGGGTAAACGGCGTGGTTTTGGGGCCGAGCCACTGACGCCTCACAATGTGCCTCTTACCCTGATCGGCGCTTCGATGCTCTGGGTCGGCTGGTTCGGTTTTAATGCCGGCAGTGAGCTGGCGGCGGACGGCACGGCGGGAATGGCGCTTCTCGTCACTCAAATAGCCGCTTCCGCCGCCGCTCTTGCTTGGTTGGGCATCGAGTGGATCAAGACGGGAACTCCAACGGCAGTAGGCGTGGCAACCGGAGCCGTCGCTGGCCTTGTCGCTATCACCCCCGCTTCGGGTTCGGTAGGGCCAGCAGGCGCTTTAGCCATCGGATTTGCCTCCGCCTTTTGCTGCTATCTCGCGGCTACTACTCTGAAAAGCAAACTCGGCTACGATGACAGTCTTGATGTCTTTGGTGTTCACGGAATTGGCGGGATCGTCGGCGCGATTCTGGCGGGTTGTTTTTCCATCGCAGAAGGCGGAACCGAGAGTTTCAATCTGGGCCTTCAAACCTGGGTGCAACTTAAGAGCGTCTTGATCACAATAATCTGGAGTGGTTTTGTTTCCATAATTGTTCTTCTCGTCCTCAAAAAGACCGTTGGTTTGAGAGTAAGCGAGGAGGATGAGGAAACCGGTCTTGACCTCTCTACCCACGGCGAAACCGGATACACCCACTAGACCTAACCAAACAACCACATCGCTTATGAAACTTATCAAAGCTATCATCAAACCCTTCAAACTTGAGGAAGTCAAAGAAGCCCTCTCCGAAATCGGTGTCGAAGGACTCACAGTGACCGAAGTCAAGGGATTTGGCCGACAGAAAGGGCACACCGAAATCTACCGTGGAAGCGAATATACCGTAGATTTCCTGCCCAAAGTAATGATCGAGACTGCCGTGCCTGTCGATTTGGTTTCCGCTACCGTGCAAGCGTTGAAAATGGCCGCCCGAACCGGAAAAATCGGTGATGGAAAGATATTTGTCCTCCCCATTGAGGCCGCGTTTCGCATCCGCACCGATGAGACCGGAGACGAGGCGCTTTAACCAGTAGGGCGGTGTGAATCTACTCCTACTCGATGGTAGCGGGTGGTTTGCTCGACCGAAAAGTTTGTTAAGTTAAGAGTATACTTTGATTAACAATTGACTAGGTGCCGCTCGAAACTATTGGGTTGAGCTATGCACGAATTCTTCATGGCAATCGGTTTGCTTTCCTCGATGTTGCTGACGGATGGTGAGGCAACTGACGGGCATTTACAAAATTTGCCCGAGTTTTCGGTATTGGAAAGACATGTGGCCAACTTCGAGCCTGCCGGAACTTATCCGCAATTGGTTTCAAACCTGCGATTCGAACCGAAAATCGATCTTCAGAGCCGGAATTTTGCGGAAGCGCAGGGCGATGTTTCAATACGGGGAGGCATTTTCGAAAGTGCCTCATTTAAAGTGGGCGCTTCCTCTTTATTCGATCCCCAGACTGGCCACTATTCTGCGGAGATTCCCATCAGCCCGGCGATGACGAGCGAACCGAGGGTCTCGGTCGGTCTCGAAAATTCCTTGGCTGGTTTCAACTCCACGGTAGGAACTCTTCGATATGACTTGAAACCGATTTCGGTGGGGTTCCATGGAGCCTTCAACATTGGCGTGAGCGAAGGTGGCCTCAACCGGCAAGGTCTTTATGGGGCCATTGCGAGTAATCCCGGCAATTCTAAGCGAACTTTCGGGCTAGATTTCGATGTGGCGCGTTCAGAAAGCAACGGCGTGTTGCCTTATGGAGATCACGATTTCAATCGTTACGTGGGTCGGATGCAAATCCAGACGCAAAATACGCAGACGGATTTTCTGGCCGGTTATCAGTCGAAAAACTTCGGTTGGCCCAATATGTATACTCCGTTTGGCCGAAACGAAAGGGAAGAACTACAGACACGCCTCCTTTTGCTCAACCACCGCAGGAATTATGGCACAGGTGATTTTGTTGAAGTAGCTGGCTACTACAGGCGGAACAAGGACCACTATACATTTGATCGATTCCAGCCGGAAACATTCGAAGCCTTTCATGAAACAACGGTTTGGTCGGTAAGTTTTGAGGGGCGGCATACTCTTTCTGATTCCCCATTTTCTGTAAACTATAACGGACAGTTCGTAGCCGACAAAATTGATTCCACGGCGCTCGTATTTGGGGATTTTCGGTCTCGTAGTTATATCAAGATAGGAGTGATACCGGAGTGGCGATTCAATCTTGCCCCGGACCGTGAATTGATCGTCAAATCCGGGGCAATATTCGACCATACCAACCGGGATGGTTCGGCCGGTTCTCCGCTGTTCGGACTGGAAGTAATTAGCCGTAGAGATAATCGATCTCAGGAGCGTTTCTATATCGAATATTCAGAAAGCAGCCAGGTCGCCGGTTACACTGCCATAGCATCTAATCCTAATGGCGGTTTGTTCCGGGGCAACCAAAATCTTTCGCGAGAAAATAGCACCAATTTAGAAGCGGGCTTCGAGTTTAAGCGAGAGAGATGGTCGGGACATTTAGCCGTTTGGTATCGCCTCGAAAGTGATCTCCTCGACTGGACATTCAGTTTTGAAGATGCATTTGCTCGAACTGCTAATAACGTTGATATCAACAACTTAGGGTTTGAACTAATATATGCCCGAAGATGGTCGAAACTAGACCTCATTCTGGGATACACATTCCTGCGAAAAACCGAGGATTATGACTCTGCCGCCGTCGATGCCAGCTTCTACGCGCTGAATTTTCCTCGCCATCGTCTTACCTTGGCCGCAGTTTGGCGCCCACTGACTAATTGGGAAATCCGCTCGGACAACGAAATACGTTTGCAGGAACCAAGCACCCTGCGCCGAAGTTCAAACAAAGCCGTAATTTCCTATCTAAGTCTCTCCTGGAAAGCTCCTTTTTTCCAGGGAATTGAGCTCATCGGCGCGGTCGACAACCTCTTCGATAGCGAATACGAAGAAATACCGGCTGTTCCCGCCAGCCCCCGCCAAGTTTCCTTCAGCGCGATTTATCACTGGTGATCTAAGTTGGCGATATTGCCGGTTTCGGCTAATCAGTTTCAGCGACAAACAGGTGGACGGCGGATGTTCTCTCAATGGAGTCCATCCAGGCCAAGTTCCGCATCCGCACCAAGGCACTGTAAATTTTATACCGATGGATATACCAATGGGTGAGTGATATAGAACAAGTTTTTTGGATCTGAAAATCAAATCCCACCTTTCTCTACTCCCACTCGATGGTAGCGGGTGGTTTGCTCGATATATCGAGGACCACCCGGTTCACCCCTTCGGTTTCATTGACGATCCGGCTGGATATTTTTCGTAAAAGATTCTCGGGGAGCGCATACCAGTCGGCAGTCATTCCGTCGCGCGATGTGACCGTGCGAATGGCAACACACTCTTCAAATGTACGCCCATCCCCCATCACCCCGACGCTGCGCAAGGGCAGAAGTATGGCAAAAGCCTGCCAAATCGCGGTGGTCAATCCCGCCCGGCTTACTTCTTCCGTCACGATCCGGTCCGCCCCACGCAGTCTTTCCAGCCGCTCCTTGGTCACTTCACCCAAGCAGCGCACCGCCAGTCCCGGTCCCGGAAAGGGCTGCCGCTCAATTATAAATCCGGGAATACCCATCTCTCTCCCGATTTCTCTCACTTCGTCTTTGAACAATTCGCGCAGTGGCTCTATCAGGCTCAGTTTCATGTTTTCCACCAGACCACCCACATTATGGTGGCTTTTAATCATGGCCGCCCCCCCGCCAACTCCGCCGCTTTCAATCACATCGGGATAAAGCGTGCCCTGAGCCAAATAACGCACCTCCGAAATACCCTGCGCTTCTCCGTCAAAGATCTCGATAAAGACTCTCCCAATAATTTTACGCTTCTGTTCGGGATCGGTCACCCCGGAAAGTTCGCGCAGAAAATGGTCCTCCGCATCGATTTTTCTTATATTCAAACCGAGCCCTTTCATTGAGTGCATGACTTCCTCCGCCTCCCCCGCACGCAAAAGCCCGTTGTCCACAAATATGCAATAGAGACGTGTATCCACAGCTTTATGGATAAGCATGGCAGCAACCACCGAATCGACCCCCCCGCTGAGAGCGCAAATAATATTTCCCTCTGGCGCACGCGCTCTTATCGCTGCCACCGTCTCCTCCACAAAACCGCCCGGCTCCCAATCCTTCTCCAATTCGGCCACATCGAAGAGAAATCCACCGAGAATCCGCTTTCCTTCGGTTGTGTGGTGCACCTCGGGATGAAACTGAATCCCATATATTTTCCGTTCCACATTGCCAAATGCTGCCACCGGAGAACCCTCGGAGCGCGCCAGGGTGGTAAAACCTGCGGGCGCTTGGGTCAGTTTGTCCCCATGACTCATCCATACATCCTGATCGCCGCCTGATACAAAACTGGCGAAGGGGCCGATGGGGTTCTCAATGGTGATTCGGGCCGGGCCGTATTCGCGAGTGCCCTCTTCACCATCGGTAAATAACCCGCCGACTTTGCCCCCAAATTCTTCCGCAAGCAACTGCATACCATAACAGATCCCGAGAACAGGTATATTAAGGGACAACACCTCATCCGCCATCCGGGGCGTTGCCGCCGCTCTCACCGATGCCGGCCCGCCCGAAAGAATTATGGCCTTGGGGCGGTGTACAATTATTTCCTCTAAAGGAGCCTCTCCCTGCAGGATATGGCAGAAAACACCCAGTTCTCTGATCGCACGCGCGATTAACTTTGTATACTGGGACCCGAAATCAAGGATGAGCAATTGGCTTTTCATCGAACCCCCTTACGATACACTGCCACTCTAATGTCGAAAATCGATACCTCTTCGAGTCCCGATCTCACTCAAGCAGTAGAATCTTTTTGCTCAATGATTGGCTGCACGAACTGGGTATGCGTATCCCACGGAAACAAAATCCATGTATCCTGGCTCACTTCTGTCACGTAGCTGTCAACGTAGCGCTTCCCCTCCGGTTTCACGTAAACCGTGGCAAAATAGGCTTTAGGGAGCGCATTTCGCACAATTCGGGCAGTGCTCCCCGTATCAACCAGGTCATCCATCAGAAGCCAACCATCCCCATCGCCTTCAAGACCTTTTAAAATCTTGATATCTCCCTGATCCTGCCAATCGTAACTGCTGACGCAAAAAGTTTCCACCAGCCGGATTTCCAGTTCGCGGGCAATGATCGCCACCGGAACGAGCCCGCCGCGCGTGATCGCGATAATTCCCTTCCATTTGGCCAAATCTATCAGCTTATGCGATAATGTCCGGCAATCCCGCTGCAATTGATCCCAGGAAATCGGAAAGGTCTGCGAGTAAATATCAGCGCTGCTCATCAATGACTAAACCTTAATAAAAAAGTGCCTGAATAACTCCAGAAAAAAATGAAATACAGGGAATAAATCTTTGTCATAATTAAATCCTTAGGTGGATTTGAAAATCCGGATATGATGTGTACTGGAAAAAGTAGACACTGTATCTTTGTTCATTTTAAGGAAATTTCAGGCGATGCGATGATCCCTCTTGGAAAGGTTTATTTTCTGTTTACTCCGTTAGTAATTGCTGTCTGTTTTATACACATTTCCGGGTATAGCGATTTGATCTTTTCTCGTTAGCAGTCCTACTTGATTTAACCCTTCCCAATTAAACCGATTGGCTAACTGATATAAGGGCTGACCTTGATCCATCATTAGTTCAAATTCTTGCTGGAGTGCTTGGGCTGGGGTTCAAAACTCCTTTATCTTATCATTTCAAACCAAATCTATGAAACTTATGTTATTAAATATCAACAAGTTAAATTGCTCTATAACCCGGCTACGTTTCGAATTTTGATACCTATTTCTATCTTATTTGAAAGAACGTATCTTTTTAGCAGGTCAAAGGGGCTTCCTGTTCTTACTTGTTTTACTGTCAAATACTTACACTTTATATTTGTTGGTCATTTCAGCCAATGGTGCCATCATGGTGATTGAAACCAGCGAGGTGAGTTTGAAGTAACAGAAAAATATAAATTACTAATATTGCCCGTCTTGGGACTCCAGAGAGATTTTTCAAAGAAAGGATTCAAAAATGTACATTCCAAATCAGCAAGATATAGAAGAATTTTGGGAAAACGGGTACTGGATTAGCCCGAAGTTGATCAATAACGATCGGATTTCGCGTTTGAGAGAGGCTATGGAGCGACTCTTTGCGGGAGACTTCGATGGCTATGGGTCTCTCTTTGATGGGCCGCTCACACTACCCGACGATCCACTCTCATTGAGACGTGTAGTCGACTCCTGGTGGGTCAACAATGAAATACGGGACATGGTAATCGATCCGGGTCTAGGGCGGATTGCCGCAGAGCTATTGAAGGTAGATGGTGTTCGCCTTTGGGCGGATCAGGCGATTATTAAACCAGGCTCAGAAGATCATGAAGAAACGACTTCCGGCAATGTCGGCTGGCATCAGGACGCGAGTTACTGGCATATCAGTTCAACTCAAAAAAACATGATCACCGCTTGGATTGCACTACAGGATACCGACCTCTCAAATGGGGGAATGCGGACGCTAAAGGGTTCGCAGAAATGGGGCCTTATCGAGGAAAGCGACAAGTTTTTCGACACCAATCTTGATGGTCAAAAGGAATTTTTCGAAAACAGGATAGGCGGTGAGTGGATCGATGAACCCTGCATACTAAAAGCGGGCCAAGCGAGTTTTCATCATTCATTATGCTTTCACGGTTCAGGAAAAAACCTTTCGAGTAAACCCAGATTTTCAGTGATCGGTCACTACATGCCAAATGGCACAAAATTCACTCCATCAGATAAATTTCAAATTTTTCTCCCTTTGTTGGGTCCTGATCCGAGACCGGGGCAGCTTTTAGCAGAGCCCTCATTTCCTAGAGTTTATTAAAATGGAATCAACCCGTTTTTAAACATCTATGATTGACCAAGAATCGGTTTTCCTAGCCTTAGCAACAATACTCCGGTGTTTATGAAAATTAGCCCTGGTTGCGTTCAGGCTTGGACAACTGGGTTTGAGAGGGATCCTATTTCCTCCACTTCTACCGTTAGCGTGTCACCTTGCCGGAGCCAGCGTTGCGGCTTACGACCCATACCCACTCCCTGTGGAGTCCCGGTCAAGATAACAGTTCCTGGCAAAAGTGTGGTATCACCGCTGAGGAATGCGATAAGCGTGGGGACGTCGAAAATCATATCCTGAGTCGTCCAGTCCTGCATAACCTCATTATTTAGTAAGGTTCGTAATTTCAGGTTGTTCGGGTCAGGGATAGCATCCGAAGTCGTAATACACGGACCAAGTGGGCAAAAAGTGTCGAACATTTTACCTCGGCACCATTGGCCGCCGCCCCATTTTATCTGCCAATCCCGGGCGCTGACATCGTTGGCTGCGGTATAGCCGAATACATAGTCCAGAGCATTTTCCGGTGCCACATTATGTGTTTCACGGCCAATTATTATAGCCAATTCACATTCATAATCCACTTCTTCACTAACTAATTGCCGTGGTAAACGAATAGGTTCACCGGGATGTTGAACCGTATTGAGAGACTTCATGAATATAACCGGAAGTTCGGGTATTGCCATACCACTTTCCTCGGCATGTCTCCGATAGTTGAGACCGACGCCGATTATTTGGGCCGGTTGCAGGGGTGCTTTCAATCGGGCGATCGGCAAGATATCTTCGGTTACATGGTATTGGGCGAACAGGTCGCCTTCGATGCGTTTAGCTTTGTCAGCGGAAATCCACACTCCACTGTGTTCAATTCCTGAAGGATCTTCAAATCGGATTATTTTCATAAATATGTATGCTGAAATTACAGATATTCATTTGGTGTTTTGAAGTGGACGGGGTTGTTTGGACAGTTTTGACGTGGGTTTAAGGTGGAAATCGTGTTCATTTTATATTAAAAAATATCGTCCTTATCGAAAGACGGGCACGTAGGTGTCCGGAAGGGGGATTGTCGGTGAGGTGGAG
>JAJFLU010000031.1 GCA_021772515.1 Opitutales bacterium | reverse complement strand
CTCGATTACTTGTGGTTTCTGGGACTCAACCTTGATGATCCGGTGCCCGATCACAGCGTACTGAGCAAGGCGCGGGCACGTTGGGGCCGGGAGGTCTTTGAGAAGCTGTTCATCCGCACTGTTGAACAATGCGTGAGAGCCGGACTGGTCGAGGGCGATAAAATCCATGTGGATTCCAGCCTGATCGCGGCCCACGCCTCGGCCAGCAAGAACCTGGTCAACGGCAGCCCGGAGTTGATTGCGGCATTGCGCGAGGCCTATGCGGTGGAAGAGAAGAAGATTTATCAGCCCGAGCGTCATCGCAGTTACCAACCGAAGTATAAAAAGGTCATCAGCAAAACTGATCCCGATGCCCCCCTGATCACCCATGAGAAGGGACCGGCGCGCCCGCGCTATAAAAGTCATCGCGCAGTCGATAATAAGAAAGGGGTGGTAACAGCGACCGAAGTAACCGCCGCCAGTGTGCATGACGGCTCTTGCCTGCTCGGGCTTACTCATCAGCATGAGCGTCATACAGGCATGGAGGTTGAATCTGTAGTGGGAGACAAGCATTACGGCACACGCCATAATTTCCGGGCATTGCAGGCCCTGGGCAAGCGCACGCATATGGGTGTTTTCCGCTCCACCGGCCAAGCCCACATGCGCGGGGTATTTCATTTCTCGGAGTTCACCTACGAGCGTGCCACCGACACCTTTGTTTGCCCGGCGGGAGAGCGTTTGACGCGCCGCGGTTACAACAAGAACGAAGGCGGCTGGTATTACCGTGCTGGCAAGAAGATCTGCGGACCCTGCCCTTTGCAAAAGCAGTGCTATCATTCACCGCACGCGGGCTACACCCGGATGCTGTTGCGCCTGGAAGGCCATGATCTGATCGAGGAAGGCTACCGGCAGGCCGAAAGCGCTCAAGCCCGGAAGGACCGCAGACGACGGCAGACATTGATCGAAGGCAGTTTCGGCCAGGCGGCGCAGAACCATGGATTCAAACGCGCCCGATGGCGGCGACTGTGGCGGCAACAGATACAGGATTACCTCATCGCGGCCATCCAGAACATCAAACTTTTCATGAAACATACTCCGCAAAGGTCGTCGGTCGCCCATAGCGTCTCTTTTTCTTCAATTTTCACGTTACTTTTGCGCATATGGCCTTTGAAAACACCGCTCAAGCGAGTGAACGCTTTTTATGGCGAGTAAAGTCTAATTTTATATCCGGTTGATTTGAATCGAATTTTGCCCAACCCATAATCCCGTTCTGTTCCATCGAGCCCTTTGGGCAACAGCCCCGATATCCTAAAACATCCATGATAACGATTATACGCCGATTTGCCATTGCCTTTTTGCGGTGGCTAATGGTTTCGAAGGGATGTGAATTGAACATATTGCCCTTTTTTTAAAATAAAAGCAAGACGCCATACAATCTCTGCTTGTCCTGCCCGATTTCGATAAACCAGCAGGGCCGACCATTGGTTCGGGTTAAAGGACCGAAATCCTGCTTTTGGTCGCCTACCAATCGGTCCTCATGCGGACTCGCAGGACTTCGTAGCGATCCTCGGGAATTTCGTCGATAAATCGGCTTCGATTCAGCCTCATGGGGCCACCCGCCTGGTTGCCGATCATGGGGCAGCTCATGTAGAGCTCATCCTTCGCCCTGGTAACGGCCACATAGAACAGCCTTCGCTCCTCTTCCAGGTTGTCCTCTTCGATCGCCCTGCGCAGCGGAAAAAGGCCGTCCGCCAGTCCGATGATGAATACCACGGGAAATTCCAGCCCTTTTGCCTGATGAACCGTGGTCAGTCGAAGGCAATCCTCAGCCATTTCAACGGAGCGGTCACCGGTTTCGGAACTCAAAAGAGCCAACTGAGCGAGCAACTCATTCATCTCCTCGTAACGCCCGGCAAACGCGATGAGGGTATCCAAATCGTCCTGCCGACTCGTCCAATTGGGATAATGGTTCAGCCCGAAACTCTGATACCAGCCTTCGGTGGCGACTCGAACCGCCTCCTGTGGGGTGTGGTTACTGGCAGCCTCCTCGATTTCGATGAGAGTTCTGGCCAAATCTTCCCAATCTTCCACAGCGAGTTTAGGAATGCCCAGTTTTGGAGAAAAAAGGGCGGTCGAGAGGCCTTTTTTATCGTCGAGAGCAGTTTTGTGGAGGTTGTTGAAAATCTTGAGAGCGGTTTTTTCACCCACTTTGGGAAGCAGACAGGCGAATCTCGAAAAGGCCGTAATATCCCTCGGATTTACAATAAACCTTAGTTGGGCGACCAGATCCCGGATATGGGCCTGTTCAAAAAATCGAATGCCGCTGGTGATGACAAAGGGGATGCCCTGGCGCGAGAGCTCAATCTGTAAATCGAGAGCCTGGTAATGCGCCCGATAGAGAATCGCGATGTCGGAGAGACGGCAGCCTTCTTCATGAAGGGCATCGACGCGCTTGATGATGATTTGCGCCTGCTGCCGCCCGTCCATGACCTGAAGAACATAGGGAATTTCGCGAGGTTCCCGCACGGAACGCAGCTCTTTGCGATAGGCGGGATTAATGGCCTGGGAGCCGAGGATGCTGTTGGCCAAACGGAGGATTTGCGGGGTGCTTCGGTAATTGGTTTCGATTTTGTAAATTTCCGTGTCGGGATGCCGGTCGGGAAATGACATGATATTTTCGTAGCTGGCCCCACGCCATGTGTAGATGCACTGGGCGTCGTCTCCCACCGCCATAATCCGGTGGTGCGAGCCTATCAAGTCAACAATTTCGGCCTGCAACCTGTTGGTATCCTGATATTCGTCCACCAGCAGATGCCGGAACTTGCCCCGGCAGTATTCGGCCACATCGGGATCATTTCGCAACAATTCCAGCCACAGAACGAGCAAATCATCAAAATCAACCACCTGCTGCTCCTTTTTCCGTTTCGTATAGGCTTTGAAAAAACTCACTATCGGGTCGGCCTTGGTATCGAAAACGGGATACCGGGTCTGGATGGTTTCCCTCAAGTCCGTTTGCATATTGCGGGCCAGACTGATGATGCCGGAAACGACCTTGAGCTTGGGATTGTCCTTGGTTTTGAGGAAGGATTTATCGAGGGTCGAGATAGTTTCCTTGAGAAAAGATTCCGCCTCTCCCTGATCCATGATTGTGTAATTGCGCTCCAGCCCTATAGCGCTGCCGTGCATCCGCAGGATTTTCTGGCCGATGCTGTGAAAGGTGCCCCCCCAGAATTGGCTCTTGTCCATCCCGGTAAGGTCTTCCACTCGCTCGAGCATTTCGTGGGCCGCCTTGTTGGTGAAGGTGAGGAGCAAAATCTCCCACGGGCGCACGCCCTGCTCCAGCAGCCAGGCCACGCGATAGGTGAGCGCGCGGGTCTTGCCCGAACCGGCGCCCGCCAATACGAGGGCCGGGCCGGGGTCCGCCGTAACCGCTCTGAATTGTTCACTGTTGAGCGCCTTCTCGTAGTCGATGGGGCAAAAATCCTCAAGCCGTACCGTGCTGTCCTTAAAAGTTTCCATACTCGATTCCAAGCACCTAAAGCATCCGGCAGCGAAATGGAACACTTCTCTTCGATTCGATGCAAAAAAAAGGTGTTTTTGGTAGCGTGGCGTGGTTATTTGCCTTAATCAGGCGAACATCACGAGGGAGTCGCGGTGCACGACCTCGAACCGCCTGCGGTCGGGAAATTGCGCTCGAATCTCTTCCGTATCGCGCCCGGCCACATTGGCCAGATCATCGCTGTCAAACTGACATACCCCACGGGCGAAATCAACCCCGTCGGGTTGTTCGATATCGATGACCGCCCCCGCCCTAAAATCTCCAGAGTGGCCCGTCACGCCCTTGGGCAAAAGGCTTCCACCCTGGTGCAGGAGCGCCTTGCAGGCGCCTTCGTCAACCCGCACGGAGCCCTCGGGTTGCTCGAAAAAGGCGAGCCAGCGCTTTTTGGAAACAAGGGGTATCTTTCGGGGAATAAAAAATGTGCCCTCGGCTTTTCCACGAAAAAGATTTTTGAGGATCTCGGGATTTTTCCCGCAGCCAAGAAATACCCCGCAGCCCGATTTTGTCGCGATTTTGGCGGCCTCGACCTTGGTTTTCATACCCCCAACCGAAGTGGAACTACTGGTGCCACCGGCCATTTTCACGATTTCAGGGGTGATACTTTCAACCACCGGGACCACCCGCTTCGAGCCTTTCAAGTCCACGAGCCCTTCGATGGTGGTGAGTATGACGAGCAACTCCGCTTTTACCAAACTGGCCACCAGGGCCGAGAGAATGTCATTGTCACCGAATCGGTAGCGAAGCTCCTCGACACTAACGGAATCGTTTTCATTGACCACTGGCACCACATTCGAGGTGAGCAGCTTTTCAAAGAGATTTTTAATGGCCACATGCCGTTTCCGGGCACGCACATCCTCACGGGTCAGAAGAAGCTGTGCCACGACGATCTCGTAGGGGTCAAAACCGGCCTGCCAGGTGTCGGTAAGGATGCTCTGCCCAACGGCAGCGCAGGCTTGCAGCGTGGTGAGATTGGAGGGCCGTTTATCGTAGCCGAGCTTGTTCATGCCGAGACCGACCGAACCGGAGCTGACCACGATCACTTGAATGCCTCGCGAGCGAAGCAGGTTTACCTGCCGGCAAATACCGTGAATCCGTTCGACATTGATGGAGCCCTCCTCGGTGGTAAGAAGCCCCGTGCCCAGTTTGATGACCACTCGCCAGGTATTTTCAAGAAGAGAGTGCATGGGAGGGAGGGGGGAGGGATGAGGAGGAAGAGGATACAGGATGCGGGATGCGGGATATTTAACAGGGAGAGGATGGGGAAGAGGAAGAGGGGGGATTTTTTTTGAGATGCAGGATGTCTTCCCTATCCTGTATCCCGCATCTCACATCCAGCACCCTGGATTTACAGAGTCGTCAATTCCTTTTCTTTAATGGTCAATTCCTCCCCTATTTTCTCAACACTGTTGTCGGTGTCTTTTTGCACCTCTTTTTCATATCGCTTGAGGTCATCCTCGGAAATATCCCCATCCTTTTGCATTTTTTTGAGGACGTCCAAGGCATCCTTTCGGGCATGGCGCACACTGATGCGGCCCTCTTCGGCCATGGTGTGGGCGATCCTTACGAGTTCCTGCCTTCGCTCTCGGCTCAGGTCGGGTATGTGGATGTGGATAACGGTTCCGGCGACTGTCGGGTTCAGGCCGAGATTTGCCGTTTGAATGGCTTTTTCCACATCCTGCACGATCGATTTATCCCAAGGCTGCACCTGGACAGTGCGCGCATCAGGGGTCGTGATGGCGGCGATCTCTCGCAGGTGCATACTGCTGCCGTAGGATTTAACGGGCACCTGAATACTCTCGACCAGACCGGGAGAGGCTTTTCCGGTATGCAATGTGTTAAATTCCCGGACGGTGAAATCCACCGCTTTATCCATATTTTCCTGGGCTTCCAGGAGCACCATTTCGTAACTCATTGAGAAGGGGGGAATGGGGTTGATTGATAGTTAGCTTAAATAAAATTAGTGGACCAAGGTGCCCACTTTTTCGCCCAAAACAGCCCTTTTTACGGTTCCCGGTTCATTCATGTTGAGAACCATGATGGGCATGTTATTGTCCAGACAAAGCGAAAAAGCGGTCGAATCCATTATGCTAAGGCGATCTTTCAGCGCGTCAATAAACGAAATTTCCTCATATTTGACGGCATCGTCGTGTTTCATTGGATCTTTATCGTAAACCCCGTCCACCTTGGTCGCCTTGACGACCACTTCGGCGCCTATTTCGCTGGCCCGCAATGCCGCACAGGTGTCGGTCGAGAAATAGGGATTACCCGTCCCTGCGGCGAAGATGACGATGCGGCCTTTCTCGAGGTGGCGGACGGCCCGGCGGCGTATGAACGGCTCGGCCACCTTGTCCATCGGGATGGCGCTCATAAGCCGAACTTCCATCCCGGATTTCTCCAGAAAATCCAGAAATGCGAGGCCATTGACGACGGTTGAGAGCATTCCCATAAAATCGCCGGTCGTGCGGTCGATACCCTTGGTTCGCTCGCCGGAGAGGCCGCGAAAAATATTTCCCCCACCGATAACCAGCCCGATTTCCACCCCCAAATCATGGACTTCTTTCAATTCAGCGGACATCGTCTGAAGGATGCGACCACTGATGGGGTTGCCGGTTTCGGGATTGCGCAAGGCCTCCCCGCTGAGTTTGAGAATGATACGTTTGAACTTGAGACCAGGCGAACCGGCAGAGTCATTTCCCATAATCGACTGTCTTAGAGCAAGAAACGCCCCTGCGTCAACTCATTGCTGGGCTCATTTTTGATAGAATCTATCTCAAATCTTTGGTTCTCTCGAGAAGTGGGAACTTGACGCCCATCAGAAAATAGCTAAAGAACGGTCTAAGAAAAGACGATAGCCTAAAAATATTGCCCGATGGTGTAATGGTAGCACAGCTGGTTTTGGTCCAGCCAGTCAAGGTTCGAACCCTTGTCGGGCAGCCATTTCGTGAATCGGAATTTTTCTTGTTCCTTCAGGCGACGCCCTTCTTTAGATTTGTTCGTCTTTGGCGGTAGGGTTCGAATTTTTTCAGGGATCGTGGGGGTAGTGTGCATTGTATCCGCACGCCGTCCTCCTCGGCTTTCTCTTTTTGCACGCAGCCCATTTCGTGCAGGTGGTGCCTCAGGTCGTAGCGGTCATGCGGAATAAGCAGCTCCTGCACACCGCCCTCCTCATCGAGTTTTTCCTCCAGGCGGTTAATTAGGGTTTCCACCCCTTCGCCGGTTTTCAAGCTTACATAACAGGCTCCGTTCAGACCCTCCAGAATCAAGTCGCTGCGCTCCTCCGGGCTGACTTGGTCGATTTTGTTGTAAACCGTTAAGATCCGCTTCTCCTCGGCCCCCAATTCCTTGAGCACCTGCAATGTCGTCGTCGCCTGCTGCTGTCGGTCGGGGCTGGACACATCGACGATGTGGATGAGGAAATCCGCCACGAGGGCTTCCTCCAGAGTCGCCTTGAAGGCCTCCACCAGGTGATGGGGCAGGTTGCGAACGAATCCGACCGTATCCGTGAGCAGCATTACGCGACCGGAGGGCAGTTCGAGCCGCCGGGTAGTGGGGTCGAGGGTGGCAAAGAGTTTGTCTTCAACCAAAACTCCGGCTTCGGTCAAACGGTTCAATAAAGTAGATTTACCGGCGTTGGTATAACCCACGATGGCCGCCGTCGGCATGGGGACTTTCAATCGCTGGCTCCGCTGGACGGCCCGCTGTTTGAGCACCAATTCCAGTTCGCCCTTCAATCGGGAAATACGTTTGCGGACCAGGCGCTGGTCGATCTCGATTTGGGCCTCGCCCTCGCCCCTTTGGGTAACTCCGCCCCCGCGCTGCCGACTGAGGTGTGTCCAGGCCCTTTTGAGCCGGGGGAGCGAGTATTTCATTCGCGCCAGGTCAACCTGCAAGACCGCCTCCTTCGTCTGTGCTCGCTGGGCGAAAATATCGAGGATGACCTCGTGCCGGTCGATCACGCAAAGGCCGCTTTCCTTCTCCCAATTTCGTTGCTGTCCGGGGGTCAGTTGATTGTCGAAAATGATGCAGTCGCAACCGAGGTCACGGGCCATTTTCAAAATTTCCGCCATCTTCCCCTTGCCCAGAAAAAACCTCGCGCTCAGTGACCTCAGACGCGCAATTTCGACACCGCCCACCTCGACGCCCATGGTTTCGGTCAACTCCTTCAATTCCACGAGCAGACTCTCGACCTCATTCCGCGACTGCCTGGATTGAAGCGCCCCGACCAAAAGAGCCCTCTCCACCATCTTCGGTTTTTCTTTAACTTCAAACATAGCAATCAATTATTCCTTTTTCAGTGTCTTATGTAAATACCGATGCCACCGGTGTCAAACTGCGCGAAACACGAGAATAGATTTATGAACGATCGGGAGAATTTTTTGATGGCGGCTGATTAATGTTGTAGAATCACGATTTTCACAAAGTCTTTATCCGGTATGAATAGTCAAACGTATCAACCTGTCGACATCTATGAATGCTGGTGAACTCGATGGAATACTGGAGTTTCTTCGCCATGCTGAGAGACTTAAAGTCCTGACCCGCACCGCGTTTACGACGGAGGGGGAGCGGGAGAGTGTGGCGGCGCATACTTGGCGTCTCTGCTTGATGTCGTTGGTCTTCGAGGAAAATTTTCCGGAAGTCGATCACTCCAAATTGGTCAAAATGTGCATCATTCATGATTTGGGTGAAGCCATCGGGGGCGACATTCCGGCCATCGAACAAGATGTGGGGAACAGCAAGTCGGCGCAGGAACGGGAGGATTTGCTAACGCTGCTCAAGCCGCTGCCCGAGCAAGTGCGGAAGCATATAACGGAACTTTGGGACGAATATGAGGAGGCCGCCTCTCCCGAGGCCAAGCTGGCCAAGGGTCTGGATAAGCTCGAAACGATTTTGCAGCATAATCAGGGCAAAAATCCGCCCGATTTCGATTACCGTTTCAATCTGAAATACGGAAATAATTATACCGCCGAAGACCCCTTAATCGCATCAATCCGAGCGATTCTGGATCGCGAAACCGAGAAACATGCAATCGAGTCGGAGAAAAACCTGTAGGCCGCCAGAGATGTATGTGAAGTAATTTCAATTCGACATTTTTAAGGAAAGAGAGCAATTTTTCCGTGTGAACTTCAAATGGGATCAAACCAAATCGGTTTCGAATTTAAAGAAACACGATGTTACCTTTGAAGAGGCTTCCACAGTATTCGGTGATCCGCTTTCTCTCACTATCCCCGACCCAATCCATTCCACAAATGAAAACCGTTTTGTAACGATGGGATTCTCAATTAATTCGCAGCTTTTGGTTGTAATTCACGCAGAAACCTACGATAATATCCAAATAATCAGCGCCAGAAAAGCGACACCGAAAGACGTAGAGATTATGAAAGAGGAACTTGAAGACCATGAAATTCTTGGGGAATACGATTTTTCCGGGGGGATTCGCGGGAAATATTCCGAGGATTACCTTCGGGGAACCAATGTAGTCGTTCTGGAGCCCGATGTTGCCAAGCAGTTTCCCAATGCGAAAGCTGTTAATCAGGCGCTTCGCTCTATTTCGGCCCTAAAATCACGGCCTGAATAAGAAAAGTCCGCTCTGGATATTGGTTCAGCCTTCTTCGAGGACGGCTTGGGCGGCGGCGAGTCGGGACACGGGAACGCGGGGGGGTGAGCAGCTTACGTAATCCAGACCGACTTGGTGGAAGAATTTGACGGAATCGGGGTCGCCCCCGTGTTCACCGCAGATGCCGAGTTTCAAGCTTTCCTTTGCGGCCCGCCCGTCCTTTACGGCGATTTCAACAATCCGCCCGACTCCACTCCGGTCGAGGGAAGCAAAGGGGTTGCGGGGGAGGATTTCCAGATCCTGATATTTGGGTAAAAAACTACCGGAGTCGTCCCGGCTCATACCGAGGGTGGTTTGAGTGAGGTCGTTGGTGCCAAAACTGAAAAAATCGGCGGTTTGGGCGATTTCCCCCGCCTGCATGGCGGCCCTCGGGATCTCAATCATGGTGCCCACAAGGTATTTGATTTTGACTTTTTTCTTTTCCTGAACCTCGGCCGCAACGCGATGAATAATATCCACCTGATGCTGCAATTCCTCTTTAAATCCGACCAGCGGCACCATGATCTCTGGCTCCACCTTGATGGGGTTTTTACCCGTTTGCACCTGCACGGCGGCCTCGATAATGGCCCGGGCCTGCATCTCTGTGATTTCGGGATGACTGATCCCCAAACGGCAACCGCGATGGCCCAGCATGGGGTTTTCTTCGTGCAGGGATCTCACTCGGTCGATGACCACCTCGGCGGAGACATCGAGCTCCTGCGCCAACGCCCGCCTCGATGCGTCGTCCTGCGGCAGAAATTCATGCAAGGGCGGGTCGAGCAGGCGAATGGTCACCGGGCGGCTGCCCATGGCTCGAAAGATGCCCGCAAAATCCCGCCGCTGCATGGGGAGGAGTTTTTTAAGGGCCGCTTTGCGTTCTTTTGAATCGGCCGCCAGAATCATCTTCCTCATATGGGTGATTCGGTCGCCTTCAAAAAACATGTGCTCGGTGCGGCATAAACCGATGCCCTCGGCCCCGAGAGCGACGGCTTGTTTGGCCTGAAGGGGTGAATCGGCATTGGTGCGGACCTTCATGCGGCGGTGTTTGTCAGCCCACTTCATCACTTTATCAAAAAGCTGGTAGGTATAGCTTTTCTCGGGCTTCAACTTGCCGTCGAGCACCTGGTTGACCTCCGAGGGCGCGGTATCGACATGCCCGGCAAACACTTCTCCGGTTGTGCCGTCGAGGGATATATTGTCCCCCTCGTGGAGCAATGTTTTGCCCACCTTGAGGATACGTTTGCCATAGTCCATTTCGATGTCCTGCGCGCCGCAGATGCAGACCTTGCCCATCTGCCGGGCAACCAAGGCAGCGTGGGAACTGACTCCGCCACGGGAGGTCAGAATGCCCTCCGAGGCAATCATCCCACGGAGATCTTCGGGGGAGGTTTCAACCCGGCAAAGAATCACGTTTTCACCGCGACGGGCGCGCCATTCGGCCTGTCCGGCTGAAAATACGATTTTCCCCGTGGCGGCTCCTGGTCCCGCGGGAAGCCCCGAGGCGATCTTCTTGGCCAAGCGGCGGCTCTTCTCGTCAAAAACCGGCACCAAGAGGCTGGAAATCGATTCGGCGGGAATCTTGGTGAGGGCGGTTTTGATGTCCATCAACCGCTCCTTGACCATCTCCACGGCAATGCGCACGGCGGCAAGACCGGTGCGTTTTCCGTGTCGGGTCTGGAGCATAAAAAGTTTACCAACCTCGACCGTAAATTCGAAATCCTGCATGTCCCGGAAGTGTTTTTCGAGGGTTTTGCGAACCTTATCGAGTTCCTTGTAGGCCTTCGGCATTTCCTCGGCCAATTGGGCCATGGGCTTGGGGGTGCGCACGCCGGCGACCACGTCCTCACCCTGGGCATTGATGAGGTATTCTCCGTAAAAAACCTTTTGCCCATTGGCCGGATCGCGGGTGAAGGCTACGCCGGTGGCGCAACTATCGCCCATGTTGCCGAATACCATCGCCTGCACATTTACAGCGGTGCCCCACTCGGCCGGGATATTGTATTTTTGCCGGTAAACGATGGCCCGCTCGTTCTGCCAAGAGCTGAAAACCGCGCTGACGGAGCCCCATAGCTGCTCGTAAACATCCTGAGGAAAACTTTTTTTGGTGCGCTTTTTAATGAGCTTTTTAAAACGATTGATGACCTCGATCAGGTCCTCGGCAGTGAGGTCGGAATCGTCCTCGACATTGCGCTTGTCTTTGACATCGGCAAGAATGGCGTCGAAGGGCTCATGCTCGATTTCGTCCCTCGGCTGCACTCCCATGACGACATCTCCATACATTTGGATGAAGCGGCGGTAACAATCGTAGGCAAAACGCGGATTGCCGGATTTTTCAGCCAATCCGACAACAGTTACATCATTGAGCCCGAGGTTGAGAATGGTATCCATCATTCCAGGCATGGAATCCCGCGCCCCCGAGCGGACAGAAAACAGGAGCGGGTCGACCGAATCACCGAATTTTTTGCCCATCTGCTTTTCGACTTCGGTGACGGATTTGCGCAAAGTGGCTTCAAGGCCATCGGGGTAGGATTGCTTGTTTTCGTAAAAATACGTGCAGACCTCGGTGGTGATGGTAAAACCGGGGGGCACGGGGAGGCCGATTCGCGCCATTTCGGCGAGGTTTGCGCCTTTTCCGCCGAGAAGCGGCTTCATCCCGCTGTTCCCGTCCACTTTTTTACCAAAGGCGTAAATATACTTTTTCCGCCTTGCGTTATTTTTCTTGCCGGTGGCTTTGGGGGCCTTACCGGCTGTTTTTTTAGTACTAGATTTTTTGGGCATGCGGATTTAATCGGTGGAACCTGTGAAACGGCCCGACGCGATGTATTGAGGTTGAATCTTAACTTTTTGGGATTCGGGTTTTGAAAAAAGTGAACACAAAAACCACTAGCCTATGGACTGTCAATGGAAAGAGCGACCGAACCGCCGACGGCTACAGAATTTAGAATAAACTTTCCAAGCCAGCGGACACCGTGTAAGAGGAGATGTTTTTCAACCTTCACCTAAATTCCAAATTGTCAGCCCTCGTATGCCGGAAGAGTCCACACAAGAAATTATGCCGGAAGGGCCCGACGCGCAAACTCCAAAGGCAGAAATGAGTTTTCTCGATCATCTCGAGGATTTACGGGGCACCCTGATCCGCTGCGCCATTTCGTTTCTCGTCGGCTGCTTGCTGGTCACGGCTTTTATGAAAGATGTCGCCGGATTGCTCAAGTGGCCCCTTCAATATGCGCTCGGTAACGATATAGAATTGGTCGAGCATCCACCGATCTATTCTGGATTGGCCGGCGCTTCCAATGAGGGAACCCTGCCGGTTGCGGTGGACCCTTCCAAAAGGCAATTCGGGCTGATTACGACCAGTCCGATGGCGGTTTTTTCTGTCATCCTGCAATTGTGTTTTTTTGGCGGATTCGCCCTTTCTTTACCCTTCATGCTCTACTTTGTAGCTCGGTTTGTCGTTCCGGGTTTGAACCCCCGGGAAATCGCGGTTCTCAGGCCGGCCTGCCTGGCCGCATTTTTCCTTTTTTTGGGAGGGGTCGTATTCAGCTTTTTCGCCCTGGTTCCCGTCTCTTTGAAGGCCGCCATTTTTTTTAACGAGCTATTCGGCTATCAGGTGCTATGGTCTGCGGATAGATATAACGCCCTTTTGGTCTGGATGACGATGGGTATCGGCTTTAGTTTCCAGTTTCCGCTTGTTCTCGTTATTCTCGTCTATGTGGGAATTCTCAACACGGTAAAGTTGAAAGCATTTCGCCCCTATAGTATCGCTGTTTTTCTGATAGTGGCGGCGATTGTCACTCCCACAACGGATCCGATTACCTTTCTGCTGTTGGCCGTTCCCATGAGTTTTCTCTACGAAATTTCCATCAAGGTTTCGCGGCGTGTCGAACGTAAACTGGGCAGAGAATCCGCTGTTTGATGGTGATGATGGGGTCTATCTACCTTTTCTGTCGGGCCACCTGATCGCGCTCATCTTCGTTGGTTACTAAAATATAGACGAGATCCTCGGACTCACTTGGGTTGAACATGCGGTGGGAGGTGCCGGGGGGCTGCACAAAACAATCGCCGGGGCCGACCTCGAAGTCGCGTTCGTCTCGATCGACGATGCCTTGCCCCGAAACGATTATGTAAAACTCCGTCCAATGGGTATGGGTGTGCTGATACCAATTGTGACGACGCGGCGGCACGGCAACCTGCTCGATATCAAAGGGAAACGGGTTTTCCTCGGTCGCCCCCAATTTTTGTGAAAGCAGGCGGCGCATGGTATGAAAACGCCCTTTTCCATAAATACATTCCAGGGGCTCGACTCCCTCGATATTGATTTTTTCGACGTTCATTGGGGTTATCAAATTTTGAGGAGAAAAATCGATCAGGACAATGGGATCTGCTCGACGATTTCCAGGTCATAACCGTCGAGGGCGACAACCTTGCGATTGGTATTGGAAAGGAGGCGGATTTGCTTGAGCCCTAATTCGGACAGGATTTGCGCCCCTATCCCGTAATCGCGGATATCCATGGGCGCGGGGGAAATGGTTCGCTGATTTTCGGTCCCCAAATTGTCGGGAATTTGAAGCCCGCCATCCGGTTTTTCCAGATATAAAAGAACGCCCCGCTTTTCCTCCTTAATCCGCGCCAATGCGGCGTCGAGATTTTGGTGGGTTTTCAATTCGGTGGCCTGAAAAAGATCACCGAGCAGATTTTCGGCATGAACCCGAACCAGGGTTGGGCCCTCGTCGACCGAGCCCATGACAAGAGCGACGTGGGTCCGCCGGTCCAGTTTGTTGCGAAAAACATGTAGCTGAAATCGGCCGTAGGCGGAGTCAAACGGCTGGCTGGCCACCTTCTCGACCAGTTTATCGCGTTTATGGCGGTATTCGATGAGGTCGGCGATGGAGATGAGTTTGAGCCCGAATTTCTTTTTGAACTTAATTAACTCGGGCAGCCGGGCGCAGGTGCCGTCATCGTTGAGAATTTCGCATAAGACCCCGCTGGGATGGAGACCTGCGAGGGTGGCAAGATCGACCGCCGCCTCGGTATGCCCGGCCCTTTGCAGGACGCCTCCCGGTTTTGCCCGGAGGGGAAAGACATGGCCGGGTTGGACAAGTTGCTCTGGGGTGGTCGCGGGATTGGCGAGCAGGCTGATGGTGGCCGTGCGGTCGTAGGCGCTGATGCCCGTGGTGATGCCCTCTGCGGCATCCACCGATACCGTGAAGTCCGTCCGATGGGCCTCGCGATTTTGCTGCACCATGGGGTTCAGGCCGAGCCGCCGGAGGTTATGCTCGACCGTGGGAACGCAGATAATTCCGCTCCCGTAGCGGATCATCATGTTGACGGCCTGCGATTTTACCTTCGAGGCGGCCATGATTAGATCGCCCTCATTTTCGCGGCTCTGGTCGTCGGTGACAATGACGAGTTTGCCGTCCGCGATGTCGGAAACGGCCGCCTCGACGGAATCGAGGGCGGAATTGGGTTCGTTTTCGGGTTCAGTTGTCATGTTTGCGAATGTTGTCGCGAGAAAAAGTGCAAACCATTCTGCCTATTGAACTTCCTTCCTATAAACAACTTTAAAAATTCCCTATCGTGAATGGATTCTCCCCTCGACGGGTTCTTTAATTCTATCGGTTTGAAGGAACCGGGGGTTCGGGGAGCATTTTCAGGATGGCGTCCCTGATTAGCTGCGGTTGCGACCAGGGGATGAAATGGCTGATTTCGGGGTAAAGTTGAATGGATTTTGGGGAATTAGTGGCCACTCGCTCGACGAAGGCGGGGTTTCCCGGATTCACCAAATTGTCTTTGCCGCCCTGAATCACGGTGATGGGCATTTTGAGATTTTTCCAATGGGGGAGCATTTCCTTGAGTTCACCTTTGAGGGGGAAAATCTCCTCATTGGCGGTGAGCAGGGGTTTGGGGGTCAGCCAGCGAAAAGGCGGCATCATGGCCATCAGGTGATACCAGCGGCGGTTTTCGAGGTCGGGGTCAACCGAGGCGGCCACCATGATTACCCCGGCCACTTTATCAGGGAAATCCATTGCCATGCGGGCGATGACCGGGCCTCCGTAGGAATGCCCCACCAAAATTGCCCCGCGCCCCGACTGGTCGAGATCCAGAATCGGCTCCAAAAGGGCAGCCTGCTCCTCCAGTTTTTTCTCCCAATGGCCAAAGCCTGATTTCCCGAACCCCGGCCTGTCAACCGATATCATGTGGGTCACTTTAAGCAATTCGGGATCTTTCAAAAAATGGGCAAAGGCAGTCCAGGAACCGGGGGTGCCGTGGACAAATACGACCAGCGGCAGTTGTGGGTCGCCGATTTCCGCATAATGAATCTGGCGTCCATGGACCTCCGTAAAACGCAGGGCGGGGGCAGGTTCGCCGGGAAAATAACGGCTCATCAATTCAGCATCTTCAGGAATGGACAGACAGCCGCCCAAAAGAGTCAAAGGCAGCAGCAGCAGCGCCCCAATCGTTTTTAATCCATAAAGCCTCATAAAACCACACACATATCCAATAGGAGACTCCCAAAGAAAAATAATTTCAATTCAAAAAGAAAAGAGCCCGGTTTGCCCGCGCGGGGCAACAGGGAATTCCAGGCGCAGTCCCACATTTTTACCTCACAAAACCCTTTACCCAAATTCAATACTCTGAAATACTAACCTGCATAAAATTATCAGGACCTTTCTCACATTCTAGCCACTTCAAATCGGTTGTTGAACATTAGACATTAAAATTAGTAATTGGAGAATTAGACAATGAAGGTATTACTATTTCTTTTTGTGATACTATATCCGGGGGCATCGGCAGTGATGGCAATAAACGCGATGTTCGCACACGATAAATTATCTTTGACGATAGAGGTAAGTGAGGATCAGTTGCGGTATCGAGTTATAATGAAGGCGTTCGAGGAAGTTACCTATGATGCCAGTCGCTTTCAACCTGTAAAAATGTTTGGGCCAAAAGGTGCGGTAGCCTTTTTAAAAGATGGTGCGGGCAACGATATGTGGACTTGGAACCATGGAGGATATAACTCAATAGAAACGTACTCTGGAGATATTACTTACAGGCCTGAAGTTAAAACACTTTTTCCATCTGAACCATATTACAGTCCCTGGTATGAGATAAGTGATCTTATGCGGTCAATTCATCTTCTTTATGATAAAAAGCAATTATCTGGGTGGTCAAAAATACAAACCAAGTTTAAGGTAATTCTCGAGCCTGATAAAAATCTATTAAAAATAATCACTGAAGATGGGCAAACCAGAGTTGAGTATGTAGCTGGTTATGAACCAAAATATGATTATATAGAAGTCAGGACTTCTTGGATTGACGTTACCAATGAATTGCGCTCTAAACTTGGAATAGAAGAAATAGAGAAATAGCGGGCACACCATTGGCACGATTCATGGCAAATTATAGTTTGTTTTTGGTCTTGAAATTGTGATGTCTAATGGGGGATTAACCGCAGATTACGCTGATTAACGCAGATTTTTTTTGGGGAAAGAGGAGAAAATATTTTAACCACGGATTGCGCGGATTTTCACGGATGAATGTCAAGATTTTCAATATGGTTTGATTTGAAGTCTTGGTTGAGGACATATATGATAGACAGCTTGGGAACGCTCGAATCGCAAACTTCTTGCCATATCAAGGATATACAATCACAATACCGCTATCAGTCAAGAATCTAGCAACGACCTCTTTTTTCCTTTTATTTCTTTCACGATTCCTTTTATTTTTTCCGTCGATAACTGAAATTGGAATAGAGTTTTCTGAGCATATATTAAATCAACTACTATCACCTAGTATCCCATAAATGATAGTAGCATTTCGACATACAATTTTTCCTGTAACTTAATAGTAACACTTACTAAAATCTGATTCTCGTATTAATTAAAATTCCCTTTATCAATTCGGTATTCTATGTTATTTTGCGATAACTTTAAGAAAATATCTCAAATTAACATTAATTTAGCGATGTAAAATGTTGATCTCATGCTAAAGAAATCAAAAATAGGATTTTTCATTTCATTCGCTTATTTCTTCATTTGCTGTATCTTTCTTTTTATTTTATTTGTATTGGAAGATTCTTATGGGATGTGGTTTATATTTCATATACTGGGGTTTCCTTGGGCGCTTCTAAGTATGTGGTTACCAACCAATCAATGGCAATTACCCCAATATATAGATTACTTTTTTGCACTATCCCCGCTATTAATAAACACAATATTGCTTTATTTTTTGGGAATATTTATCTTTGGAAAAAGAGGCCGGACAAAAGAAAACTATTGAGAATTGAGAGGATAGAGGGGACGCCGTAGCAAAGGAGATCCCAATTGACGGCGAACCTTAAAGGGCGTGTTCAGAATGGTGATTTTAGTGGTTGTTTTTAGTTTTGAGGTTGGGTTTTGGGTATTGATGGTGGAAATCGTTGCTAAGTTGTTGATAATCAATGCGGATGGACGGAAATCAAAAAAAAGTGCATTTTTTTGAAAAAAAGGCTTGCTATACATTTGTTTATGTGTTATTTTGGCCACTATTATGAAAACACTTACATGCATCACGACTTTAATTAAATCCCCAGCTATTTCTTCACTTCTTTGTAGGGCCGGAGGTTTTGCAGAGTCAGTAAATGGCTTTGGGTTGATTTTTAGCGGACGCGATCCGCCCGTGGATCGACTCTTTACTTCCAGGATGACTTCCGGTGGCAGGCAGGGTGAAACATCAAATTGCGTTTTGCCAACTCGGGGGAGTTTGTTTTGATTAAATCCATGGAAAATAAAGAGTCGTCGTCGGAGTATTGGGACAGTCGTTATCGGCAGGAGGATATTCCGTGGGATAAGGGTGATGGCGCACCGCCGCTGGCTGAGTTTCTGGCGGAGTCTTCGTTTGGCGGGCGGGTGCTGGTACCGGGTTGTGGCTATGGGCATGATGTGCGCCTGCTGGCCCGACACGGGGCGAGTTCGGTGGGGCTGGATTTGTCTCCGAGCGCCTTGACCAAGGCCCGGGGGTTTGAACCTGTGGGCAACGAGGAATATGTGTCGGGTGATTTCTTCCGGCTCGATGAGGCTCTTCGGGGAACCTTTGAGGGTGTCTTCGAGCATACTTGCTTTTGCGCAATTCATCCTTCGATGCGAGGGGATTATGTGAAAGCGGTAGCGGGGGCATTAAAGGAGGGGGGCAAATTGCTGGCCATATTTTTTGTTAAAATCGAAGACCCTGATGGGCCACCCTACCCGGTTTCGAGCGAGGAAATCGACGGGCTTTTTGATCCGTTGTTCGAGACTGAAAAACAGTGGACGCCGAGCAAATCCTTCCCCGGTCGCGAGGGGCGGGAGCAAATGCGCCTGATGAGAAAGCTATGACAACCGCACTGTTACAAGCGTCCCGTATCGGGTCTGGTGAAAAAAGGCATGGCAAATTGGGCCTTGGCTGCTGGGTATTTGGGGGTTCCAGTTGGGGCGAACAAAGTGAAGCGGATTCGCTGGGGGCAATGGCGACGGCATGGGAGGCGGGGGTTACCCATTGGGATACGGCGATTGCTTATGGTCAGGGACATTCCGAGCAACTATGCGGTCAGTTTTTGAGGGGGAAATGGGAAAAAGTGTTTCTCGCCACCAAGGGGAGCCCCGGGAAAAAGCCGAAATCAATCGTCAAATCCATCCACCATAGCCTGAAAAACCTGGGCACGGACTTCATCGACCTTTTTTACATCCATTATCCGATCAAAGGTCTCGATATGCGCCCTCACATGGAACTGCTGGAAAAGGAGAGGGAAAAAGGGACCATCGGAGCCATCGGGGTGAGCAATTTTTCGGTCGAACAGTTGGCGCAAATAAGCGAAGCGGGCCGTATCGACGCCCATCAGATCGGCTACAACCTATTCTGGCGCGTCGGGGAGGAGGATGTCATCCCTTATTGCCGTGAAAAAGGAATCGCTTTGGTCACCTACAGCTCCCTGGCGTTGGGAATTTTAACCTGCAAGCTTCCTGCCAATCCTCGATTTGAGGAAGGCGATATGCGCCCGAAAACCGTATTTTTTCTCAAAAATGTGTGGCCCTATGTGCATGAAGCCACAGAGCGGTTCAAGGCGTTAGCCGTTCGCGCAAAAATGTCGCCCCATCACCTGGCGATTCAGTGGCTGGCCCGACAACCCGGAGTCGAGGTCGTCCTGGTGGGGGCGCGGAATGCCCGACAGTCGATGGACAATGCGGCATCTTTACAGACCGAGGGCCGTTTACCGATCGACCCTGATCTTTTGGACGAAGCGACTGCCCTGAGCGCTGAATTGCATCGCCACTACCCGGTGGAAACCAATATTTTTCAATGGCATCCGTGAAAAATTGGCCAAAGATGGATTTTCCGGGATTAACCGCAGGATTTAAACCTCCTAACAGTGGTCAACTCTGCCGGACATCTTTGAAAAGTTCAGTTGAGTTTGCCTTTTTAATCCCACTGCCTTTAAAATCGCCGAAAATCTCATGAACCCCAAATACTTAGCCTCCACTCTAACCCTGACCCTGTTACTATCGGTTCAGACAGCCGCGCAAGTAGATTCACCGGTTCCCGAGGAAGCCGTGAAGGCTCATATGAAAGCGCTTTCGGACCGTGGGCTCAACCGGGCCATGGTGGTGGGAATCGTCAACCCGGAGGGGAAGCGCTACTTGTTTGAGGGCACTTTTCGCGAAGGAGATACCCGCAAGGTAAATGCCCGCACCGTATTTGAAATCAGTTCGCTGACCGAGCTGTTCACGTCTTTGATGGTTGTGGATTTAGCCCAAAAGGGTGAATTCGATTTAAAGGCCACCGCCTCCCAATACCTCACAGAGGATTTAACGCTACCGAAGTTTGAAGAGGAGGAAATTACCCTGAGACATCTCCTGCTCCACACCTCCGGTTTACCAAGGCTGCCAGACAATTTGGAGCCGGAGAACAGGCAAAATCCCTTTGTCGATTATACGGAGAAAGCCCTGGGCCAATTTTTAGGCAAATACGAGTTGAAAGCGGGGCCGGGGAAATCCTTTAAGCCTTCCAGAGTGGGATATGGGCTCCTTGGCATCGCCCTTGAAAAACAAACCGGAGAAACCTTCGAAGAATTGGTGCAAACTCGCATTTGCTCTCCGTTGGAAATGAAAAATACCTCGATTTCCTTAAACGAAGTGCAACGCTATAACCTTGCCCGTGGCCATCAAGGCGAAACCCAAATGCCGCATTGGGATATGATGCTCTTCGCCGGTTCGGGCGGATTGCGCTCCGACACCAAAGATATGCTGCGTTTTGTGGAAGCTAATCTCGGGTTGACCGATAACCCACTATCTCCGGCGATGAATTTGTCCCATAAAATTGCCTTGGCATCGGACGATAGCGATCTCGCAGTGGCCACCGGATGGGTTGTCCTGAAAAGAGAAGAAACGCTCATCTATTATCGCAGCGGTTTAACCGGGGGCCATGCCAGCTTTGCCGGGTTTCGGAAGGATACCCAAACGGGCGTTGTAATTATGAGTAATTCTGCCTCATCGGTGGAGGACATTGGAATTTACCTGCTCGATCCCGACCATCACAAACTCAAGGAATTTCTCCCCATGATTGAAATTTCCGATGATGCATTGCGCCAATACACTGGCGTTTTCCAGCTACCCAACGGCTTCAGGATTTTATTTCACCGCAACGAAGGCCATTTGACAACCCAGTTTGAAACAAGCTCCAGATACCGTCTCCAACCCGTTGAGGAAGATACATTCCACCACCCAAAAATGAAGATAAACCTGGAATTCCAAAGAAACCCCAAAGGCATCATCGACAAAGTAAGCTTCAAACAAGGCGAAGAAGAACTAACCGCCACCCGGGTGCGCATTTGATACATTTATACCAAACACTATCGAGGTATTTTTCAAGACCTTAAAAGTGACATTGTGAGATTGATTGCATGTTGAGAAATGCTGTTTGAAAGTTTTAATAATGGTAATCACTTATTTACCGCATTAATCCAATTAGCTCGATTTATACTTGGCTTGCTCTTCAAGAGCTCGCTCGATTCCTTCCATCCAGCTTAGGTTTCTACCGATCACTAATTCAGTCATTTCAGCATGATGCGTATTTTTCATTGCAATAGGTTTAACCACTAATCCATTTCTACGAGCCAATTCTTTTACCTCAGGAGCGTTATCATAGGTCATGATAAAATCACCTCTCAACTTCGAGCAGTAGCGAAATAGTAAATCATGATCTAGTTCATAATGTTTATAAAGACGCTTACCTGCATTTTTTCCCCCTGCTGTGTAGGGAGGATCAATAAAGAAAACGACATTTTCTTCATTTCGATATTTTTTAAGCATTGCGAAAGCATCGGTGTGTTCAAATTTCAATCGATTGCGTACGAGATTTATCTCGCGTAATCTCTTCGCCAAGGTCGCTGGATACCATCTCGATGAAATGCCTTTTCCTGCTTCGCCATTCTTTAAAAAACCAGATCCAGGCGCAAGAATTCCTCCATGAAACGCTCGGTTTTTTATTATGGTTTGAAAGGCAATTTGCTTAATACAGCTTGTCTGTATATTTACTTCCTTAATTACATTTTCTTTTGTCATCGAAAAATTTAATATTCGATTTGAAAGCCACTCTGCATCACCCCCTATAACCGTCTTCCAAACAGAAGCTATATCTTCATCCAGCTCTACCATTAAGGCGCTATCAACAAGTTTTTCGAATACCGCTGTTAAAGAAATAATTCCACCGCCCGCAAACGGTTCTATCAACAATTTAGGCTTACAGTCTTTGCTTTGAATCCACTCGCGCAGCCGTGGCACAAACCATGTTTTTCCTCCAGGATACCTGAATGGACTCCGCAGTGGAACAGAGGCTACATTAACAACCTTTGGTTTGGCATAATCCTCACAATCACTAAACAGGTAGGTCTGCATTTTTAGTTATCCCGTAAATGGATTCTCCATAGTTTTATTTATTGGTGGAGACTCCAATTTTTCATCCACCTTATTTTGAAGAATTTTTAAAAAATTCTCCACGCAACCCACCTTAGGACGTGTAATTATGTTTAACGCATCCTGAAATTTGGTGTAAACAATACGTGTACGATTTAAACAATATCCTGATTTGATTCCACTAGATTCCTCCTTGGGAATTAAATCGTAAATCAACCATGCCATTTCTGCATCGCCGATATTAACTTCTTCGAGATCCGGCAGTGTTTGATAAAAACTACTATTAAGAGCAACTGCCATTTTCTTTTTCCACGCATGTAAAATTCCCCCTTTGAATAGTAATTGCGGCGCGAGGCGTTTTCTCGAGGAAGACAGGAAATCGGGGCGGGGAAAATTCGGCTGTGATGACCAATCCATATCCGCATGTTTTTTACAATCAGACATGTAATGGGCGAACGGATCTCTTACGTTTCCTGAAATATATACCGCCTGAATCTCCAGGGAACCGAAATCAATAACTTTTCCTTTTTCATCATACGCAACCAAAACAATATCAATATTTCCGGCAGATTTCCCATAGGAGTCAACCAGTCGAACTTCTGTTAAAGATGTCCAACTTCCCCCCTGTGGGAAAAAGAAATCAGCTGCATCGTCTGTTATTAACCAATCTTCCCGAAATCTTACAGGACAAGTAATTACCGGATGTATGCCGTTGTAAACACTGCAAACACCGAGAGGATCTTTCGCTTTGTCTTTAGTACAATTCGGAATTTTATTATTAAAAGGACAAAGCTTTCTCAAACGATATCGCTCAGCTTTAGCGCTGAAATCCGAAGGTACGTGTCCAAATACTTCAGCCAGAGGTTGCGTCTTTTTTTCCATATTACTGGCAGTTTTCAATCTTCAAACAGCTTTAATATAGTTTCTATAAAAGTTAGGTTGGATTATCAAGAGAGAATTATTAACCAATCCTCTTTTACGCAGAGAATTACTGGGTTTGGCTGATTTGAATTATTGGCTGTTTGGTGATTGGTCGATTTTTTGTAGTTCGGCTCGGAAGCTTCCCCACTTTACTTTGCTGATTATTTTTAGGGGGAGCCTGCGGCGGTCTGCCGAAACCCAGAATTTTAAGTAGCTTTTCTTGGGCTTTTCAAATGCTATGCTCACCTCGCGTAAATCAGGCTGTACCAGGAGCGCTTCCATATTTCCCACTTTGGTGCGGAGTTTTTTTTGGGCCAACACCTGCACTGGCACCCGGCGGTATTTTTTACCGTCCGTCATGAGCACCCGCTTGGCGAGGCCGACTTTCAATGGCCAAAGCCGGGCCGCGAATATCGAGGAAAGTGGGTCAAATGCGTCACCGGGCAAGGTTATCGGTTTGCGCGGTTTTCCACGTAACGAGTATTGTGCTTCTCTTTTCTCCCAATCGAAGACCACCTCCGCATCCCGACTGCGGTTCTTGTGGTTTTCTTTTTTTGACATATGGAGGGTACGGGTAAAATCGCGACTTACATAACTCTCGTGCCGATCTCGTATAGGAAAAAGTGCGTCGGCAAAGCCATTAGTTCGAAGGTCGAAACTCAATTTATAGGCGGGCTCTCCGCCAAAGATCACAGGTTTGCTAACGGATAGGACACCCGTGCCTACATGGAAAATCCCCCAACTAAGTTTATAGGTCAATGTCTCTCCGGGGGTGAAGGGCAGTGGATCGACCGCCAAATCTGCCCGCGCGGCGTTCACCAACCCCATGATTAGCAATAGCCCGGCGATAACAATTTTCGGCAGTAAACTCACACGGCTCATATAAAAACTTCCTGCCTTAATCTTCCACTGCCAATGGTTTGAGGCGCCAGACTTCCTCCGCGTATTCCCGGATAGTTCGATCGGTGGAAAATTTGCCCATGCGAGCCGTATTAAGGATGGCCATGCGGGCCCACCGTCTTTTGTCGCCGTAGGCGTGGTCAACCTCTTTTTGTGCGTCCACATAGGCCTCAAAATCGGCCAGGACAAGGAAGGGATCCCCTCCTTCGAGCAGATTGCGGCGCAGGGGCGCCAGGGCGTGGGGTTCCTCGGGTGTAAAGTGATTCGACCCTAGCCAATCCACCGCGTGACGCAATTCATCGTTGGCATAATAATAGTCGAAGGGGTTGTAGCCGCTTTTCTGCAACATTTCGGCTTCCTCGACGGTCTTGCCGAATATGAAAATATTGTCCTCACCCGCCTCTTCCAGGATTTCCACATTGGCCCCGTCCAATGTTCCAATGGTGACCGCGCCGTTGAGAGCCAGTTTCATATTGCCCGTTCCCGATGCCTCTTTACCAGCCATCGAGATTTGCTCGGAAACATCTGCTGCCGGAATAATTCGCTCGGCCAGATTCACTCCGTAGTTGGGAAGGAAGGCGACTTTGATTTTGCCCTCGATTCGCGGATCCCGATTGATTATTTCCCCCACCGCGTTAATGGCATGGATGATTGTCTTGGCCAAATCATAACCCGGTGCGGCTTTGGCTGCAAAAATAAAGACCCTCGGGTGCATGTCGAAATCGGGGTCGTGTAAAAGCCTGCGGTAGAGCGCGAGGATATGGAGCAGATTGAGATGCTGCCGCTTGTATTCATGCAACCGCTTTACCTGCACATCGAAGATTGCATCGGGGGAGACCTCGATATGGCAATATTCGGCGATAATCGAAGCAAGTTCCTCCTTATTGCGTCTTTTGGCTCCCATGAAACGCTGCTGAAATTCAGAGTCGTCGGCATATTTTTCGAGTCCACGCAGCTTATCCAAATTGGTGGGCCAATCGCTGCCTATGGTCTCGTCAATAAGTTCGGATAAATGGGGGTTGCAGGCCTTAAGCCAACGGCGGGGCGTTATGCCATTGGTCTTATTATTGAACTTGCCAGGATACAATTCGTCGAAAGAAGGGAAAAGGCGGCTCTTGAGGAGTTTGGTGTGCATCGCGGCCACACCATTGACCGAGTGGCTGGTCATCACGCTCAGGTGAGCCATGCGGATTTGTTTCGGCCTACCCTCTTCGATGATGGAGAGTTCGCTTTTTTTCCGATTGTCTCCCGGCCATTTGGACTCAACCTCCTCCTCAAGAAAACGGCGATTGATTTCGTAGATTATCTGCAAATGGCGGGGAATTACCTTTTCAAAAAGAGGCACACTCCATTTCTCCAACGCCTCCGGCAGCAATGTGTGGTTGGTGTAACTGAAAACCTGTCGGCAAATCTGCCAGGCCCAATCCCATTCGAGGTGCTCGATATCGACGAATAGCCGCATCAATTCGGGAATGGCAACGGCGGGATGGGTGTCGTTGAGCTGAAGGGCGATTTTTTCCGGAAATGCCTCCCATCCGGCGTTGAGGTTGCGGTAGCGGCGAATAATGTCCTGCAGGGAGCAGGATACGAAAAAATACTGCTGCACCAGACGCAGCTCCTTGCCGCTCTCTGTTTTATCGTTGGGGTAAAGGACCTTTGAAATGGTTTCGCCTTCTGCTTTCTCTCGAACCGCCTCCACATAACCACCTTCAAAAAACACCGCCAAATCAAATTCCTCGGAAGCTCGTGACTCCCAAAGGCGCAGGAAATTGACCGTTTTGGCCCCATAGCCACAGATGGGAAGATCCCATGGCACCCCCAGAATGGTCTTGGTGCCCACCCACGCGGGCGAACCTTCGCCGAGGTTATCGAAACGATCTTCCACACTTCCGTAAATTTTAACCTCCGTGGCGTATTCGGGACGCATAACCTGCCAGGGGTTGGGAAACTGCAGCCAATTGTCAGGATGCTCGACCTGCTTTCCATTGACGAATTCCTGCCGGAAAAGCCCGAATTCGTAGTGGATACCATAACCGATTGCAGGCAGATCGAGCGTGGCCAAAGAATCCAGAAAACAGGCCGCCAAACGCCCCAGACCGCCATTGCCCAGGCCCATCTCGACTTCTTCCCGACAGAGACCCTCGAGGCTCAACCCGAGGGAGGCGAGCGCTCTTTGAGTGGCCTCGAACAACCCGGCGCTGTGGAGGTTATTGGAGAGAAGGCGCCCCATCAGGTATTCGAGGGAAAGGTAGTAAACCCGGCGTGTGTTCTCCTCGTTATGGGCGTCCATGGTCTTGATGAAACGCTCCATGATCCGGTCGCGCACGGCCATGCTGGTCGAGAGCCACCAATCCCGCCGGGTGGCAGTATTTGGGTGGCGTGCCAAGGTGTACTTGAGGTGGTTCAAAATCGAGGTGGCGAGGCTTTCGGGATCGCTGTCGATATTGAATTTGAACCCGTTTGAAGGATTGCGGATCAATTCGGAAAGATTGGCTTTCCTGCTTTTTGCCTTTGCGGGCTTGACTGGGCCAGTTTTCATAAGGGGAAGGGACGAAAAGGTGGGGAACAATAATCGTAATAGGCCGGGAGGGAAGGTTTTATTTATCCAATATTAGACAACTTATCGGGGGGCGGGTTCATTTCCCGAACTTTTTCTCGAGATCGCCACGGGAAATCTCGAAGAAAGTGGGGCGTCCACGGGGATCGTTCAAAGGGTTTTGGCAGGCCATCAATCGGTTTGCCAAACGAATGATTTCCTCCTTGTCGGGAGGGCGGGAAGTCTTCGCGATCCGACCTGCGGCCAATCGGGCAATTTCCTCCCGTGCAGGTGTCGGGCGGTTGGGGTTTAAACCGCGTTCCCTCAGCAAACTGAGCAGATCGCGGGCAAAGCCCTCCCCCTGTCCCGGATCAAGCCACTCCGGCAGGGCTTCGATTCGGTAGTAATTTCGCCCGAATTTCTCAATATCGAACCCGTTGTTGCGGAAAAAATCCAGATGTTCCTCCAGAGCGGTGGCAGCGAGGGCATCAAGCTCCATCGGTATCGGGAAAAGGAGTTTTTGGCTGGCTTGGGACTTGTTCTCCGATTGGGCCAAAATTTCTTCGTAGAGAATCCGCGCCCTCGCCCCCCTCCAATGCAACAGAACAATGCCGGTTTCCGTTTCAAATACCGCGCTGGCGCCGTGAGCCATGCCGAGATACCGCCAACTTAGTCGCCCCTCGCCGGTGGTGGTCGCTTTTTCAGTTGAATCCTCTCTGCCTTCATCGGGTTTCGCCGGTGTTGGAGCAACCAAGCTTTTTTCGGCAAAAGGTTTTTCGGGAACTCTGGAAACACGCGTCAATACCCGGGAATTTCCTTCAATGGGAGCAGGAGCAAACCGAGGTTTCGGAATTTCGAGAGCGGGAATGGGTCGTCGAGAGGAATTTCCCTCCGGCGGCGGTGGGGAAGCCTCCCGCAGCCGGTCCAAAACCGCGCGGATGAGGAAATGCCGCAGCTTCCCCTCCTCCCGAAACCGCACCTCGCGCTTGGCTGGGTGGACATTGACATCCACCGTGCCGGGGTCCATTTCGAGAAAGACAAAGGCCAAAGGGTAACGGCCTTTGGGAATATAAGTATGATAGGCCTCGATAAGGGCGAAATTCAGGAGGCGGCTATCCACCGGGCGGCGATTTACATAGGTGACCAATTCGTGTCGAGTGGCGCGCCCCACTCCGGGTTTGCCGATAAGCCCCGTCAGCTTGAAACCATCGGCCTCGGCATCGATTTCGATTAACTGGCCGGCAATCTGTCTGCCAAAAATCTCACCCACCCTCTCTCGCAGGCTCTGGCAAACAGGGGAGCGAAAAAGAGCCCGGCCATTTTCCAAAAGATTGAATGAGGTCTGCGGGTTGGCGACGGCAAAAAGACGCGAAAGATGCACGATATGGGCCGCCTCGGTATTGTCGGTTTTGAGAAACTTTCGCCGGGCAGGCACCGTGTGAAACAGATGGGCCACCTCGATATGGGTTCCCCCCGGCATTCCGCATTCCTTCGAGTGGACCATTTTACCTCCGTTGATAAATATCTCGGTGCCGTGGGGCTGGTTTTCGGTCCTCGTGCGAAGGGTGAAACGGGAAACACTGGCAATGGAGGGAAGGGCTTCACCGCGAAAACCGTAGGTTCCGATTTTGAGCAGATCGCCCGCTTCGCGGATTTTGCTGGTGCCGTGCCGCTCCAGTGAAAGCAAAGCGTCATCCGGGCTCATGCCATATCCATTATCCTCCACCCGGATAAGGTTTTTCCCACCGCTGCGAAATTCGATCTCGATGCGGCTGGCGCCAGCGTCGAGGCTGTTTTCGACGAGTTCTTTAACGACTGCTGCGGGCCGCTCGATGACTTCTCCGGCGGCAATCTGATTGGCCACAAAGTCGGGTAATATGCGAATTGCTGGCATGGATGGTTCTGGAGCTACTTTGGCCCAAAGATATACCGGTTGAAAGAGAAATTCCGGGAAAAATTTGCCTTTTGGTGACAGGTAAACCAGAAGATGTGCAACAATTTTGGATAAGGATCGGTTGAAGTATGGTGATGATAAATTAGAATTGTCTGGATTTGCCCCTGTTTTTCTGTATTAAGTCTTCTAATTATTTTAGCAACGAACATACAAATATGACTAAAATACCCATAGTCTACGAGACCAGCAGTGAACATAAACCGATCCCCGTGAATGGCGCATTTGGTGGGCCCACATTGGACGGATTTATACATGCAACATTCTATTTTGAAAGAAATAGAATCCCTAAAGAAATTTCTATAGAAGTCGATGCTCAAGGAGCTGGAACAGAACTACCTTTCGACCCAGAAAATATAATTATAGAACGTTTGATGCAATGTTCAATGGTTTTTACGCCAGAGGTCGCAAAAAAAATTGGCATATGGCTGATTTCTCACGCAAATAATATAGAAAAAAAAGAAACGGAATAGATAAAGCAATTAACCTAAATTTATAGCATATGTCTTTATCTGAAAATAGATTTAAGTATTCAGAGGCTTCGCTGATTAGTATGGCGGGTGGAATAGCTGGTTACCCCCCTCTAGGGAATCGTATAGTAACAGAAGATATAACTAAGCGAATCATTACGTGGGATGACACCTACTTTGTGCAGTCAGCGATTCCAACGAAAGATATCAACCTTGCTGTAAAAGCTATACAATACAGGGTTGTTGTACTTGAGGATGCCGTTATAAATCTTTGGAAAAATCATAACTACAATGATTTATACACGGATTATCAACAGGAACACATATCAAAAGAAGAATTTATTAAACACGCCGAAATTCTAGCGATTGAGTCAAAACCCTACACATCTCAAGAAGTAAAACAACGGCTCTCGATTTTTTGTTCTCTGTTAGGTGTTGATATACTGGATTCAGAACAACTGGGACTACTCACTGGCGCTGACCCCCATCAGTTGGAGCTTGCATTAGATTCATGATTTATGCCCGAATCAAGAAATGAAGCCCCGGCCTCCACTGAAGGTGCAAAAATAGAGATTCGAGGCCAAAAGATCAGGACTCGGCGTCCAGAAAAACGTAAAGGCATCGTCATATTTCCTTTTAAAATCTCAATTAGAGGTGGTGGGACTATAACAGATTCATATGATCCCGATGATAAAATAGAGCTTGTTGATAAAGAATCCCTTACAGGAATCGGCGATAACATAGCAGGTGTCGATTTGTGGGGATTCACTACTGATGGACCTGTCGATATTAAGACAGGCGGTATTGGACGAACTAGCGCTCATACAGGGCAATTTACCATTTTATGCGGAACTCTGAATTTTGCATGTTTGATTAAAGGTCATCGTGGAGATCCGCTTTTGGTTCATCCACAACAGCTTTTTCTCTGATTCCTCAGAATTTTCTGCTAATATTTTTAGAATTTAAGATTTTAGCACTCACAGAAAATCATCTTATAGATTTGGGGTAGCTAATCCTTTTTACCGACAAGCGACCAAAGCTGGTTTTTTTCGACACCCGAGCCTTTCCATTTTTAAATATCATGCCCAATCTCCTGGCTAACGAAAAAAGTCTTTATCTGCGTCAGCATGGCGACAATCCTGTGAATTGGCATCCGTGGGGCCCGGAGGCTTTGCAGGAGGCACGGGCGGCGGACAAACCGCTTCTCCTTTCGATCGGTTACAGCTCCTGCCATTGGTGCCACGTCATGGCCCATGAATCCTTCGAGGACGATTATATCGCCGGACTCATGAACGAGCATTTTGTCTGTGTTAAAATCGACCGCGAGGAACGGCCCGATCTCGATAAAATTTACATGGAGGCGGTGCAAATGCTCAACGGTCAGGGAGGCTGGCCGCTCAACGTTTTTTGCCTGCCCGATGGTCGGCCTTTTGCCGGAGGCACCTACTTCCCCCCCACGGACCGCGATCACGGAATCATCCCCTGGCCCCAATTGCTGGTGCGGGTCTCCGATTTCTTCAAAAGCGAAAGGGAGCAATTGGAGGAAAACGCAGAGTCTATTTTGAAAAATATGGCCATCGCCCGAAAAACAGCGATCGAAGAGGGCGGCGATCTGGATAAGCAGCAGATGCTCGCGGCCAGTCACAAAATCTGTGGGCGGCATGACGATGAATGGGGCGGTTTCGGCGAAGCCCCGAAGTTCCCCCCATCAATGACGCTCGATTTTCTGCTCGAAATCCGCAACAGCGCGGCCATTGACGAGCGCAACCCCTCCTTCTCGATGCGAGTAGATGAGGTGGTCCAGAAAACCCTCGACGGCATGGCCCTCGGCGGAATCTACGACCAAATCAGGGGTGGTTTTGCCCGTTACAGCGTGGACAGGGAGTGGCGCATTCCCCATTTCGAAAAAATGCTCTACGACAACGCCTTGTTGCTGGGCATTTATACCAAGGGCTGGTTGCGATACCGGAAGCCGCTCTACCGTGCGGTTGTCGAGGAGACGATAGGCTGGCTGGAACGGGAGATGCGCTGCCCGGAAGGCGGTTTTTACTCGTCTCTCGATGCCGACAGTGAGGGTGTCGAAGGTAAATTTCAGGTTTGGAGCCCCGCGCAGGTTAGGGAAATCCTCGGCCAGGAGGATGCGGAGATATTTTGCTGGGCTTACAACATTACCGAGACGGGGAATTTTGAAAACGGGTTGTCCAACCCCATGCTGTCGGAAACGGATATTGAAAAACGGCAGTCTCTGACTCCGCTTCGCGAAAAGTTGCTGGACGCCCGGGATCTTAGGATTGGCCCGGGAAAGGACAAAAAGCAATTGACGAGTTGGAACAGTCTTTTAATCGGGACACTGGCCGAGGCGGGATTTTATTTGGGTCAAAAAAGTTGGCTGCGGGCCGCCAAAGAGGCCGCCGACTGGATTTGGTCGAACCTGCGCTTCAACGGGGACCGCCTGCATACCGCTTTCTATGATGGTGAGGCGAAATTCAACGGCTATCTCGATGATTACGCATTTTATGCCGAGGCTCTCCTCAATCTTGCCGGAAAAGTTGACTGGATCGAGGCCGGGAGCAGCGAAATTTATCTCGATCGAGCCCGGAGAATTGTGGACACGGTGCTGGAACATTTTTCAGATCAGGGCGAAAAAACCGGATTTTTCTTTACCAGTAATGACCACGAGGAACTAGTTATCCGTCAAAAGGAGTGGTGGGACAACCCAATGCCCTCCGGAAATTCGAGCCTCGTTCACTGTCTATCGAGTCTTTACGCCTTAACCGGGGAAGCCCGCTACAAGGAGCAATTGGACTCCCTGCGACCGGCCTACTCCTTTTATGCGGAAAAGTTTCCCAGCGGAATCTCACACGCTCTGGCAGGGTACACCGGAGACGCCATCGGAGTCGTCTTGATAAAGCGTAAAGGCTCGGTTTCTCTCGATTCCCTCCAGCAGGCGCTCTCGAAAAAACCTTGGCGGAGGACTTTCGCTTTGACAACTGAGGACCCCAATCAGCCGGAGGGTTATCAGCTATGTGTGGGAACCCGCTGCCTCGCCCCAACCAAATATTTGTCGTCGTTGATGGATTATTTATGACGTAATGCTTTTAACCGCCTCAGCCTCGATTTTTCGATTGCGAAATGGCGAGGTGAGATTTAGCGATTAGATGTCATTTTTTTTCAAAGAATCTATAAAAATTAACAATAAACAGGAGAATTACTATGTCGAAAATCGTTCCTTTAATCAGTTCTGGTACCTGCGGTCCACTGGGCGTTCTACATCTACCCCGCCTTTGGCTGAAAGCTTCCCTCGGAGCCACCGGTCAGCTTCACGAAGATTACCCCGCCTGCGGTGAAGGTTATGACTCCATGGTGCTCAATGGCATAGGTGTGGACAAAGATGCCTTTTTGAATTTCATCTCGGAAAAAAAGCCGACCTACTGCGAAACGGAGGCCTGGATACTCGAACAAAAAGGCGGCTCCCTCGATCGGGAAGCGGTCAACGAGTTGAACGATGCCATCACCGGCTACATTCACGCAGACGATACGCGCACGGAAATTCTGGACTCCTGCTGCCTCAGCCACGAAGGCGCCTGCCGGGATGCCGTCAACCTGAACAACCTCGACGACTGGAAAATTTTCCACGAAACGACCCTGGCCTGACCGACTCGAAATTTCCAGGTTTCATTTTTCCGTTTTCATTTTCAAATCCATGGAAATTTTCCTTACTCCAACTGAGGCGCGGATTCTTGGTTGTCTCATGGAAAAGGAGATGACCACCCCGGAGTATTATCCTCTCACGCTCAACAGCCTGATTGCCGCCTGCAACCAGAAATCCAACCGCGACCCGGTCGTCGATTTCGGTGAAACCACCGTGGTTGACGGGCTTGAGGGCCTGCGGCAGAAACGGCTTGCTCTGCGGGTCGACGAGGCGGGCTCCCGGGTTCCCAAATACCGCCACGGTTTGCCCGCGCTTCTCAAGTTGCCGGAAAAAGGCGCGGCCCTTCTCTGCCCGTTGCTATTGCGGGGGTTTCAAACGATCGGCGAACTGCGTCAACGAACTCAACGCATGGCCTCCTTCGCGGACTTGAAGGAAATCGAGGAAGTCCTGAACGAAATGGAAAATCTCTACCCCGAACCGGTGGTAAAAGTGCTTCCCCTCCAGCCGGGCAAAAAGGAGCGTCGATACGCCCATCTTCTCTGCGGCGAACCCGATTTTACGGCTGCGCCTCTGGAAACCATCGTTTATCCCGCCCCGCCGCCGGAGTCTCTCGAAACCGTTCAACTGACCGAGGAAATCGAGGAATTAAAAACCCAAATCCAATCCCTCGAAAACGAAATCACCAACATCCGAACCGAATTCGAAATCTTCAAAAAACAATTCGATTGATCTAACAGTCAGTTAATTTTGACAAATTTCGGGTATTTTTATTCCTAAGTGGCTGCTTATTTTGTGCATTCTTTGGTCTGCGGTGACCAGAAACTGACAATTCAAGTCGAGAGCAGTTGCTAGATGGGTGCCATCTAAAGACCGCAATGTTAATTGTGGCTCCATTTCCTGACAGGTAATCCAAAGTTCTCTGGTTTTTTCAATAATCGAACGACTCAATGGTACTAACTCAAAGTGCCCCGTCTCCTTATGATTGAGAAACCGGTGAAAGGCTTTTTCAGCTTCGTTTTTCGAAAAAAAGTTTTGGTGCCGCTTTTGTTGAAAAGCGTAGAATAATTCGATTTCAAGAAACTGCGAACTCAGAAACTGCCCCTGTACTTGAGAAAAATAGTTAATATAGGACTCAGAATCGCTTTCCCGACAATAGAGTTTTACAACAGCGGAGGTATCCCAGTACCACTTTTCCATTAAAAGCGCTCTTTCCTCAGATCATTGACAATAGATACCGCCGAATCATCCATTTTAGTGTAATTTCTCTGTAATTTTAATAATTCATCTGCCCAAGCTTTTCGATCCAAGGCCTGTGGGTCTTGAATAGCTGTCAGCCGTGCCTTGGGTTTGCCATGGACGGTGATGATGATGTCTTCGCCTTTTTGCGCTAACTGGACAAACTCACTAAGTCGCGTTTTTGTTTCTCTCAACGAGGTAATCATGTGACCAATGTAGTTCTTTTATTAAGAAAATCAAGAATAATCACATTCCATAAAAGTGGCCAACTTGTGGAATTTACACAAAGTCACTTCTTGGCCAATTGCTTGCGCCAGCGGTTGATTTCTTTGCGGATTTGTTTGGGGCCGGGCATTCCGGTTTTTTCGCGGTTTTTCATGGCGGTTTCGATGTCGAATACCTTCTGCCAATCGGTTCCGATTTTCGGGTGTGCCTTGCGTGCCAGATCGTGGGGGAGTTCATCGAGGGGCAAACCTGCTTTTTCCGCCAGGGCCACCAATTTACCAACCGCGTGGTGGGCTTCACGAAAAGGAACTTTTCGGCCAACCAGATAATCAACGAGGTCGGTCGCGAGTAATTGAGGATCGGAGGCTGCAGTTTTGCAGGCGGCGACATTGACCGTCGTCCCCTCGATAACTCCCGTGAGCACCTGTAGGCAAATAATGGTTTGATCGAGGGCGTCGAATACGGGCCGCTTGTCCTCCTGCATGTCACGGTTGTAGGTCATGGGCAACCCTTTGATGAGCGTAAAGAGGGTTTGCGCATTTCCCTGCAGGCGGGCCGCTTTACCCCGAAGCAATTCCATGGAGTCGGAGTTCTTTTTTTGCGGCATGAGACTGGATCCCGTGGTAAATGCTTCCGGCAATTCGAGAAAATCGAACTCCACCGTGCTCCATAAAATGAGATCCTCCGCAACCCGTGAAAAATGCGTTCCGCAGATGGCGCAGGCGGTCGCGAATTCCAGAAACAGGTCGCGGTCGGCCACGGCATCGAGACTGTTGCGGGTCAACTGAGGCCGGCCTTTTCGATCCACAAACCCGAGCTCCCGGGCGGCGAATTCACGGTCGAGTGGCAGGGTGCTTCCGGCCAGCGCTGCGGCCCCCAAGGGGCAGAAATTTGCATGATCAGCCACCGTTTGAAAACGTCCCCTGTCGCGGGCAAACATTTCCACATAGGCGAGCCAATGGTGGGCTAGGGAAACGGGTTGGGCCCTCTGCAGATGCGTGTAGCCGGGTACGAAAATATCGCGGTGGGCATCCGCTTTCTCAACCAGGGTCGTGAGCAGACCATTGAGGACGTTTTCGATATCGGCACAGGCGGATTTGAAAAAAAGATGCATGTCCGTGGCGACTTGGTCATTGCGGCTGCGACCAGTGTGGAGCTTGGCCGCAGCGGGGACTTTTTTGCCGAGCGCCTGTTCGATATTCATGTGGACATCCTCCAGGCTCTCGTCCCACTTGAACTCTCCTTTCTCAATTTCCTTCAGAATGGCGTCAAGTCCCCGCTGAATGGCATTGCGCTCACGGGTTGTCAAAAGGTCGACATGGCAAAGCATGGCAGCGTGTGCCTTGCTCCCGCGAACGTCGAAAGGGGCCAGCCTTCGGTCAAAGGAGATGGATTCGCTGAATCGAATCATCAAATCGGCAGGTTTTTCGGTAAACCGGCCACCCCATGTAGCCTGAGTTTTTTTCACCATGCCGGAAACATCGCAGTCCTCCTCCCACGAGGCAATATTAAATCCGAAATCACCCGTATGTAAAATATTAGTGAAAGTTTTTGCTAATATAAGCGTCTATAATGTCGATTTACCTTGGTGGACAGAAAAATGAAAGCATCACTTAAATATAACGGGTTCGAAAAATCTCCTTTATTGCAGTTGTGCCTCGAGGAAAAGGAGGAAATCCGCCGTCACCTAAAACGAGAGTCGCAAAAAGCCGGTTACGAGATCGGGTATGACCGCGCGTTGTTGGGGTGGATTCGCAAACATCGCGATGACTGGTATAACTCCAGAATTAAAAAAACGACCCGCGCCACAACTTTTCAATTTCTCTATAAATTTGTTTAAAATTTTGCAATGCTACCGATAAAATTAAAAGCCAAGACCAAAACTCCTTGCTCCTGTAAAAAAAATATATTTAACATAAAAAAGCGATCGAGTTTGGTTGGAAAAGCCGGGTAAAACCCGGCTTTTCTGGTATTTGGGGACGGCTAAAAAACCGTCGTTTAATCGATGGTCCAATCCAGCATCGAGTTGGCCGCATGGGCGCTCCCAAAAGCGAAAAGGCAATTATGGGCAGTTCCCGGCGGTGGCGGGCTTGTTTACGATTCGTGGTTCGGCTCTTCCCTCTCGAAGGGCAGTAGAACTTTGACACGGGCCGCAATTACCCGCGTGTCATCCACTTCGGTGATCGTGACCACTAGATTTCCTAGATTGAGGGCCTCTCCGTTTTCTGGAATCCGCCCCAATTCTGCGGTAATCAATCCTCCGAGCGATGCCACTTCATTTTTATTCTCGATGGATGTGGCAAAAGTTTCTTCGAGCTCCCGAATCGTTGCCAGACCGGACACCGTAAATTCATCTGCACCCAGCTTTTTGATCGGGTCTTCTTCGGTGTCGAATTCGTCCTGAATCTCACCCACAAGCTGCTCCAGTATCATTTCGAGGGTAATGACCCCCTCGGCACCGCCAAATTCATCGGAAACCAGCGCCATATGGGTTTTGCGAAGGAGTAGTTTTCGCAGTATTTTTTCGAGAGGATCCTCCTGCTGGACCCAGATCATTTCGCGCTTTATTCGGCGCAGGTCGAGGGATTCGAGGTTTTCCTTTGATTGAAAAATATCCTTGATGTGTATGAGTCCGAGGCAGTTATCCAGATCGCCGTCGCAGAGGGGAAAACGGGTGTGCTCGGTCTCCTCGGCCAAAGCCAGATTGACGGCATTGCTTTCATTGATATCGAAATAGGTCACCTGATTGCGCGGCAGGAGAATATCGAGGGCTTTGACCTCACGCATTTGCAGGGCGTTTTTGATTACTTTCAGGAGAACCTGCGAAACATCGGGATTTTCCTTCAAGGCATTTAGCTGCTCCTCGATTCCAAGAGCTTCCCACTCGGAGCCGGAATTCAATCCAAACTGTTTCAATAAAAACCGCGACAACCTGCCAAAAGGTCGCACCACCAGAATACCGACCAGCCCCGATAGTTGCACCGCCACAGAAGCGGCTCGCAACGAACGAACCGGTGAAGCAACCGCCAAACCCCGGGGGAGCAATTCGCCCAAAAGGTAGTAAATTGCAAACATCACGAAAAAAGCCAGCAACTGTGAGGGCCACCCTTCCCAAATCCCTACGCCTCCAATCAAAAACTTGAAGAGAGGGTAGGCCAGCAGCGCCCATCCCAGAGCACAAACAAGAATCCCAAATCTGGCCACGCGGACGGTTCGATCGGCTTCTTCGAGTAGCGCCGCGGGTAGTTTTCGACGTTTGAGCCGCTCCAGATACACCGGGTTGAAATGGCTCAGGCGGAGTTTAATGACGCTGAATTCCCCCGCCGCCAGCAGAGCGCCCCAAAACAACAGGCCGACTGCGCAGAAAAAGCGCAACAGGAATTCTCCTAAATCCGGGTTCACAAAAGGGCCAGTATTTTGCGTAGCATAGCGCTAATTTGCGAGAATTTCAACGAGGGCTTCGAGCAGCATTCGATTTTGTTTTTCAGTGCCCACAGTTATCCTCAAATGCTCGGGAAGGGCATAGCCTTTAAGGGGACGGACAATGATTCCTCTATCATGGAGAAGGGTGTAAATCCTGTCGGAATCCTGAAAGCGGACAAGAATAAAATTTCCCACGCTGGGGACATAATCCAACCCAAGCTCCTCAAAACCTCTGGTTAGTTGAGCCAATCCAGCGGTATTGGTGGCCTTGGATTTTTCCAAAAAGGGCTCATCGTCGAGGGCTCCCAAGGCTGCCGCCAGCGCCACCGAGTTTACATTGAAGGCGGGGCGCACCCGGTGGAGGAGGTCGGCAAGGTCGGGATGGCAATAGCCGTAGCCAATTCGCAAGCCGGCCAAACCGAAAATTTTTGAAAATGTGCGGGTGCAAATGATTTTTCTTCCCTCCTCGATGAGGGGGCGCAGGTCGGGGGGATTATCAATGTATTCCGCATAGGCCTCATCCAGGCAGAAAATCACATGATCCGGCAGGCTACGGGCAAATTCCACGATCTCCGCCTCGGTATTGCTGGTTCCGGTGGGATTATTGGGCGAAGGCAGGAAAACGAGCCGGGTCTGCGGCGTTATGGCATCCCGCATGGCGTTGAGGTCATGGCGAAAATCCACCAGTGGCGCTTCCAGGCAATTTCCGGAATGCAGCAAGGTGGCCAATTTGTAGGCGATAAATGCGTGTTCGCCCATGACCACATCAATTCCGGGTTCAACAAAGGCCGCGCAGAGCATGTGGATGATTTCACTGGAGCCATGCCCGATTACCAGTTGGTCCGGAATCACCCCGCGAACTTCCGCCAGTTTTTTGCACAGAAAATAGGCGCTGTTTTCAGGATAGAGGAAAACATCGGCCAAGGCCTCACGCCCGGCCTCGATCCCCAGCGGAGAAGGGCCAAGAGCATTCTCATTGGAGGCCAGTTTGAGAATGGTATCGGGGTCCAGACCACACTCCAACGCGACCATTTCAATAGGCTTGCCGGGATTGTAGACCGGCTTGGAGAGGACGGTTTTTCGTGCCAAATCGATGTAGGAGCTCATCTTCGCAAGTTCAAAACTTGCTCTTAATCGGCATTATTGCAATAACTTCCGCAATTCTTCGCGACGATTTTCCATAGATTTGCCAGAACGATGAAAATATTGCTGTTAGGGGCCTCCGGTCTCGTGGGTTCGGCGACTGCCAAAGCCGCTTTGCGAAGCGATTTTTCGCTCACCGCTGCCTACAACCGCTGGCCTGTTGACTATGGGGAAAAAAGCCGCTCGGTTCGTGCCAATCTCGAAGATTCCGCCGCTATTTCCCGCCTCGTGGAGGATACTGCGCCCGATGTGATTATTAATGCAGCGGGAATTTCTCAGGGCAGCCAGGTTTTGGCAAATCCGCAATTGGCCCAGCGGCTAAATGTAGACCTGCCCCGCCACCTTGCCAGCCTGGCCCGACTTCATGATCTGCGTTTTCTGCACCTGTCCACCGATATGGTTTTCGACGGGCGAAAAGGTGCCTACCAATCCACCGACGCCCCCCACTCGCTTTCCCTTTACGCCGAGCAAAAAGTGGAGGCCGAGGATGTCGTTTTGCAGGAGGCGCCCGACCAGTCCGCGATATTGAGAATTACCTTGGTCAACGGGAATAGCCCGCGTGGAGACCGGAGCGTTCACGAGTGCCTGTTCAAAGCGTGGATGAGCGGCCAGATTACGCGCCTTTTTGTGGACGAATTTCGGCAGCCTGTTTCGGCAAACAGCGTGGCCGAGATTCTTTGCCGCCTAGCCAAAAAACCGGAGGCAACGGGTCTTTTCCATTGGGCGGGAGCCGATACCCTAAGCCGTTATGAAATTGGGGAAAAAATTCGGAAAAAGTTTTCACTTCCGTCCTATTTAATTGAAAAAATCTCCATTAAGAATCTGCCAAACCCACGTAGCCGCCCGGCGGATTTGTCAATGAACCTCCAGCCACTTGATACGGATTGGCAATTGCAGCCAGAAACCTTCGATCACCAATTGGAGGAACTAACGGTCCCTCCGCAATATTGTGAATGGCATCGAAAAAATTCCGAGGCGGGCCCACAAAAACTTTCGGAGGCTGTGTCGTGAGTTACCCGTTATACCTACTACCGGACAGGGCATCTAACGCTTTTGACAATATGGCAGAGGACCTGCTCCTGTTGGAAAATTACCCCGAGCTCGAAGCCGTCCGTTTTCGGCATTATAATTGGACGGGGGCACCGGCTTTCACCTTTGGTTATAGTCAGCAATTTGAATGGGTGAAGGCACAAATTAATACTCCGGGAGCCCAAATTTGCCGCCGGCCCACCGGTGGCGGAATTGTGGACCATCGAAACGATTGGACGTATAGCCTTGTTTTCCCAAAGGAACACGCCTTTTCTCAAATGGATGCCAGCCAGGTTTACAACAAAATTCATCTAGCCCTGGCCAACGCCTTGGCTAACTGTGGCATGGAGGTTCAACTCGAATCCAAGGACAATAACGGTAAATCCTCACGCCCAACGGTATGCTTTGATAAGGCCGAACCCTGCGACATCATCGACTCTAAAACTGGTTGTAAAATAGCAGGAGCGGCCCTCAAGCGCAACCGCCACGGCCTGCTCCTGCAAGGTTCCATCACCCAAACAACCAAGCAATTAGACGCCCATTTCAAAAAACATTTCGTGTCTGAACTCAGAAAAACAACCAACACCCAACCCAAAGAAAAACCCTGGCCAACTTTCCCCAAAGAAATAGAAAAAACCACTCGCCACCACTACAAAACCAAAACCTGGAACCAACGCCGTTGAGAGTATTTAAGGCAATCACCAACAACCTCGGCAAATTATTCCGATAGATTTTAGGCCTTGCCTCCATCAACAAAGTTCAACAAATAAGAGAATCCACTCCTAATTTCACATATACAAATCAAACGTTACTTTTAGAAAATCATTTCATGTCTTATTGAGGTGTACTGGGTTTGTTGGACACGGGATTCTCTTATATTTGTTGTTTATTGGTTAGTGTGTCAGGCTGCTTGTTTGGGTAAAGGGTTTTCTTTTCCGGTTGCCCCCCTAGGGGGGCAAATCTTTTCCTCGAACTGGA
>JAJFLU010000004.1 GCA_021772515.1 Opitutales bacterium | reverse complement strand
GGCCAACGCGCTGACCAATCTGCTGAACTATGTGCGGCAGGAACTGGACATGAAGGACAGTGTCCGCCCGGACAAACTGCTGGTCGCGCCCGACGATGCGGCGATTTTCGAGTTTCCCATCGTCTTCGTCCATGGGCGTCGAAATTTCACGTTCACCGCCTCGCAGCGCAAAGCGCTAAAGACCTATCTAGAGCGAGGCGGGTTTCTGTTTGGCGATTCGATCTGCGCCAGCCCGCAGTTCATCGAGTCGTTCCATCGTGAACTGCATGCCATCTTTCCCGACGCCCCGCTGGAGCGAATCCCAGCGGACCACCCCATGTTCACGCATGAATTCCGCGGCTTCGACTTGAGAACCGTCACGCTTCGAAGCCCCCACGGCGGTACTCGCGGCGACCCGCTGCGGGCCAAGCTCACCAAAACCGAACCGGTACTAGAAGGCCTCAGGATCAACGGCCGCTTAGCCGTTGTTTTCTCGCCCTACGACCTGAGCTGCGCTCTGGAAAATCACGCCTCGCTGGAATGCAAAGGCTACATCAAGGAAGACGCCGCACGGATCGGGCTGAACATTCTTCTGTATGCCATGCAACAGTAAAAGTTTCGCCAGGGTTGATCGCGTGCCCGGCCGCAACGTGGTTCAGGGACTGCCTTCCGGCACGCCGGACATGGTCCAAGTTTGAAAACCACCGTGCCCGACAGCGTGTAGATGCTTGGCCGAAGGATCGAGAGCGAACTGCTGAAGGTGGCCTTTGGGTTTGGCCTTGTGGATGAGCTGTTCTTTCTTGGTGTCCCAAAAGGCAAGGATACCGCCGCTGTCGCCACCGCCGGCGGCGATAACCAAAGACTCGTTGGGATGAAAGGCCACATGGTTGAGGATGGCTTTGTGTTTATCTTGAGCGGTGAACGTGTGCTTGCTCGTCTGCCAGTCCCACAACTCGACACGACAGGGGCCGACGAAGCCGTCGACGTTGGTGACGGTTCCCACTCCGGCGATGGCCAGACTTAAGCCGTCAGGCGAGAAGGCCAACGACCGAATGCCGCCGATGGACCGCACGCGCTTTTGAGGATCGTAAGTGTAAAACGTCGGTGCGTGGATTTCGGAAACCTGTTTGCCGCTGTCCGTTTCCCAAATCAACACCTTGCCGATGCGATCGCCGCTGGCGATATGTTTGCCATCGGGGGTGATCGCCACGGCGTACAAGGCCGTGGCGTAGCCTTGGGGAGTTTTCTGGTCGTGTCCGTCTAGAGTCTTGATTAGATCCCCCGTTTTCGCGTCCCAGATTTTTACCAGCATGTCGTCGCCGACGCTCGCCAAACGCTCACCGCCGGGAAAGACGGCCAAGTCGCGAATCCAACCATCGTGAGCTTCCAGCTTACGGACCAGTTCCCCTGTGTCCGCGCTGGTCCAAATGATTCGCCGATCGAAACCGGACGAGATGATGACTCCGTCGAGGAATGCCAAAGCGGAAACGTAATTTTCATGATGAGTCCACCTCTTTTCCACAGTTGGCTTCTCCGCGTTCAAATCGACGCAGTACACCGACCAGTCGGTGCCTGCGGCGTAAAGCTTGTTACCTTGAGTGTCGTGGCAAAGTCCAAACAGAATCCCCGGGACTTCGCATGACGCGGACAGTTTTGCTTTCGTGGGATCGAACGTCATTGGGTTCTCTTTGTCTCCCTTGCCAAGGGGGACCACAGGGTGTGTCTTCTCTTTCTCTTCCTTCAGCATTCATCATTCCGTGTTCGATATTCGATATTCACTCGAAGCCGTTTTCGCCTTGGCCGACGACCCCCGCTAGCTCCCCCGTTGCAAGGGGGAGAACCGGTTCCCCACCATTACAAGGAGGGGTTAGGGGAGGTTTTTTTCCTCTTTCCTCACACCAGAATCTCATCAATTGGCTGGGCATCTTCTTTGGCGATGGGGACTGGCCGCAGCCCGGAATGATATTCTTTGTGCAAATCGATGCCCGCGGCTTGGTAAATCGTCGCCGCGATATCGGCGGCGTTGGCTTCTCCGTCGGCCACCGTTTTGCCGTCGGCGTCGGTCTTGCCGTGGATCGCGCCGCCTTTAATCCCGCAGCCCGCGAAGGCGCACGACCAAGCAGCGGCATAATGATCGCGGCCCACGTCTTTGTTGATTTTCGGCGTGCGGCCGAATTCGGAAAGGACGATGACCAAAGTCGATTCGAGCAGGCCTCGCTGGTCGAGGTCCAACAGTAATGTACTGAGAACATGATCAAAGTCGGGCACCAGTTCACGGTGGCTTTCAAAGTTGTCGTGGTGCGAATCCCAAAAACCGCGGGCCACTTTGACCACCGGCACTCCTGCTTCCAGCAACCGCCGCGCCGCCAGGCATTGCTGGCCGAATACCGTGCGGCCATAACGTTCGCGAACAGCGGCCGGTTCTTGCTCGATGTCGAATAGATGATCGGATTGCATCAGACCACGAACCTTGGCGTACGCACTGTTGTAGCCTTTAACAAGTTCGCCGCCGACGCGGCCACGGGCGAATTCGCTGCTGAGCAGTTCCCGCAAATGCTCGCGTTCTTTGTGCTTGAGATCAGACAGTCCCGCCGGCAAGTCAATGTCGCCGGGCCGCATCGAGTTTTCCAGTAACATGGGCGCATGGCTGCCGCCTAGGAAGCCCGTCGCCGGACGACGCCGGCCTTCCGTTGAAAGGAAGAACGAAACATAGTCCGGCAGTTTGCTTTCGCGAGCGGCCAGTTCCTTGGCCAGGATGACGCCGATTTCAGGATAGTTCAGCGCCGGCTCCTTGGGGCGGCCAGTGCTGATCAAATCGGCGGCGGGCGCGTGCGCGGTTATCTCGGTGTTCAACGAACGTACCACCGCGATCTTGTCCATCAGCTTGGCCAGCTTGGGCATCAGTTCGCACACATGGTAGCCCGTAACCGCCGTGGGAATCGAACGAAACGGTCCGCCGGTTTCCAGGCTTGACTTTGGATCCCATGTTTCGAATTGGCTCGCGCCGCCGGCCAACCAAATGAAGAGGGCGCGTTTCTGTTGTTTCTTTAGAGCTTCGGCCGCGGGTAGTTCATTGGCGATGCTTAAACCGCCAACACCCAGCGCGGTCGATCCGGCCAACATTCCTTGCAGGAAGCGTCGACGATGAAGACCGTGGTCGGGTGAGTTGCAGGTTGTTGTATTTGGTTGCATTGTTTTTCGTTTTCGTAACTCTCCACTTGGCAAGGCGAAGAAATCTTTGTCCCCCTCGCATCGAAAGGACGGCTGAGTAGGTTTCGCATCAGATAAGTTAAACCGAATCGTGGGCCGGGTCCACTCAAAGAATTCACGATTTTGCCGCGGCAGTTTTCCGCGTCGGTGAATCGGTATGCAATCTCGATCACTCGACGGAGGAACGCCGTTTCCACATATTCGTTGGCAGTCAATTCTCCTGATGAACCACGATCATTTGCACGTCTTCAGACGCCTCGAAGGACAGTCCGTCGCCTCGCACCAGATCGCCGTCGGCTACGGGAGTTCCGCTCGCAATGCCTTGGCCTTTGGTGAGGTACGCCAAGAACGGCCCCTTGAAGGCAGCCCGTTGCCCTGCGTGCAGCAACGCCACTTCCACGTGCGTCCGGCTTGGGAATGTCTCGTCGTGCTCGGAACTGCCGCCGTAAATGCGAGTCGCTTTCCCCCACTTCGGCTTGTACAACTTGTAGCCCGCCGGCTGGCCTGATTGTTCCGGCAGGACCCAGAGCTGAATCATGCGGTTTTCGGCATCGTCGGGGTTCACTTCGTTGTGTGAGAACCCTTCGCCACCTGCCCGTTGCACCTGCACATCGAACGCTTGGAGTTCCTGGCCGTGCTTGAGCGTGCCGGCATGGACGATTCGCCCTTCGACCATCACCGAGATCACGTCGATTTCTCGGTGAGGGTGCATACCGGTTTCCCCCTTCGGAATGAACCGTGCATCGGCCATATAGGCGAAGCCACCGAGCCCCTGCCACGCCGAAGGATTGGTTTGACTGCCCCAGGCCTTGGAGTCCATCACCAGACGATGCTCTCGCAGACCGGCAAAGCCGCCCAGCGGTAGGTCGTCCCGATGCAGGATGTCGATGGCGGATTGCTCTGATTTGGTTGTCTGCATGATCTTTCTCCTGGTCTACCTTGTTCCTGGCGGCGGATGGCTCTCGCCGCCAATTGTTTACATATCAATTAACTGTTTAAAAAAATTCGCGAGCCGCCGTGATCACTTAACCGAGTCGCAGGGCTCACCCAACAACGTCACTCGACAACGATTCCCGGGCCTTCTCCAGCAGTTGGCTCAGTGTCTTCAGTTCCGCGCGGGACATGTGCCCCAACAGGCGCTTGTGCAATGCCTTCAATGGTTCGTCGGTTTGTTTCAAGATTGCAAGAGCCTTGTCCGTGATTTCCACATAGACAACGCGGCGGTCTTCCGAACACCGCCGTCGAACCACCAGCGACCGCTTCTCCAATCGGTCAATCAGCCCGGTGATAGCCGGAACGACCTGAATCAAGCGCGCGGCGATCTCCAGGGAGGGCATGGGCTTGCCTTCGCCGCGGAGAATCCTCAAGACGTTGTACTGCGAGGAGGTCAAATCGTACTCTCGAAACAACCTGTAAAAGCGGTTGCCAAATTGGTCGTTCGTGCGGAGCAGATTAAGGAGCGCCTCCTCTTCCGGCGACTTGAAAGGACCCTTCTTCTTGATTTCGTTTTGCAGGCGACTGGTGGCCATTGCAATTCCCTTCTCCATTTAATTTACATATCAACTATCGTCGTGTCAACTGAAAAATCTTGAATCTCTCTCACCTGAACTCCCAATCCGGCTGGGCCCGCCAGTACCAGCGGGTGGGTGCCGCATTCTCCGCGTCGACAGCGACCGACCCAACGGCTGCCGGTATCCAGGCGGTGGAAACGGTAGCGCTGCGGAGAAAAATCGAGAAAATGTTTGGCGTAACGCGGTGACAGACGGCGCATTCTACAGATAGAACCGTTTTCTCTCATCACGCTGAGGGCTGGGGTTATGAATGAACGAGATATTTTTCTTGCCGCGCTCGACCACAAAGACCACGTGGCAAGGGACAACTTCGTGCGGGAAGCGTGTGGCGAACAACCAGAATTGCTGGAACGAGTCCAAGCCCTGTTCAAGGCCCACAAGAGCGCCCGCGCAAACCAATTCCTGAACATGCCCGCGATCCAGCAGATCGCGGAACAGCCACCGGGAGGCAACGGCCCTGGGGTTGCCGCGGCGTACGATTCTAGCCGCAACGGCGAAGGCACCATGCTGCTGGGAGACACGCAAGGCGAATGTCCTGAAGAAACGACCCCAACGAGCGACGAGGATTCAGAAGACTTCAGTGATTGGGGAAGCGAATCCGGCGAAGACGTCCTACTGGGGTATTTACAGCCGACCACCAAGCCCGGCTCATTAGGCCGGCTGGGACACTACGAAATCTTGGAAGCGATCGGCCGCGGAGCCTTCGGCACGGTACTCAGAGCATTCGACGACAAGCTGGAACGCATCGTTGCCATCAAGATTTTGGCGCCGGAAATGGCCGCGACCTCGCCCGCCCGCAAGCGTTTTCTTCGTGAAGCTCGTTCATCGGCCCAGGTCCGACACGAAAACGTGGTGAGTGTTTACGCGGTGGAAGACGTTCCGATTCCCTACTTGGTCATGGAGTACGTTCCCGGCCAAACGCTGCAGCAGAGGCTCGACGAACATGGGCCACTGAACCTGGTGGATGTGCTTCGGCTGGGCAAGCAAATTGCGGACGGCCTAGCCGCCGCTCACGACCGACAACTCATTCACCGCGACGTCAAACCGGGCAACATCCTGTTGGAAACGATGGTCGACGATCACGTCAAGATCACCGATTTTGGGTTGGCCCGCACGGCGGACGATGCCAGTATGACGCAAAGCGGAATGATCGCCGGAACGCCGATGTTCATGGCTCCTGAACAAGCGCTCGGAAAAAAAATCGATTCTCGGTCCGACCTGTTTAGCTTCGGCAGCGTTCTATATCAAATGCTCAGCGGGCGGCCGCCGTTTCGCGCGCCCTCCGCCGTTGCCGTACTCAAGCGCGTTGTCGAAGAAACGCCCCGGCCGATTCCAGACATCATCCCCGAAGTCCCTCAGTGGATGTGTCAACTGATCGGCCATCTGCACGCCAAGGATCCCAACCAGCGTTATGGCTCGGCAAAGGAAGTTAGCGCGCTGTTGGCCCGGTGTCTGGAAGATCTAAAAGAGGGGCGCAAGCCCCATCTTCCCGCGCCGCGGATGCCCGCGGAGGGCGCGTCCGTCCAACTGACGAAATCGGCGCTTGTCCCGGACAGGAGACGGATCCCTCGCAAGGTGTTCGTCGTGGTGGCGATCCTCTTGCTGCTGGTGTCCTGTTTTGGAGTCACGGAGGCGACCGGGGTGACACGGCTTACTTCCACGGTCGTTCGACTGACGACCGGATCGGGCACGCTGGAAATCGAAACCAACGATCCCAATGTGAAGATTGACGTCAACGGCGAACAAGTCTCGATCCATGGCGCGGGCGTACCCAAACTGACCGTCCGTCCCGGCCAGCAGCACGTCGCTGAAAAGGGCGATCCGCCAAAACGTAGTGAGATCGTCGCGATCACACCCAGCGGACGCACCACGGTGCGGATGGCTCCCGACACCAACATCGGGATTGGACTCTCGAAGAACTGGAGTCTCAAGGAGATCATTAGAGTCGGGCCCGAGGTGGATCGGCTGTTGGCGGAAGGCGGATTCAACGTCCGCAATCGGCACGATTTTTATCCAATGGCTGCCGCCATGGGGCGCGCCGCGGACTGGCCTCGCGCTGGAAAACTCTTGGATAAGTACCTGGAAGCCCCGGGCGACAGCCATTGGCACTGGGCCCACCGATGCTATGTAGCCGCAAGTATTCAGGACTGGGCGACCTACGAACACGGTTGCCGCCAATTCGCACTGGTGGCGGAGTCGTTCCGCGATGACATTCACTCGAATATTGTCGCCGCCGTCATCCTCTCGTCCCACGGGCCCAGCGAGGGGCGGTTGGCAAAGGCCCGCAAGTTCGCGGACCACTTGGCCGAGCGCTGGCCTGGCGACAAAGAAACCTTGTACGCGGAAGCCTGGGTACAATATGCCACGGGCGACTCGGCACGCGCCCAACAACACCTCGAGCAAATCCCCGACAGATTTGGCAATCTCCACTTCAGAATCAGCAAGACGCTGTTGGCCGCCAAATGCGCCGCGAAGATCGGAGACCAGGAACGCGCGGAGGAACTCCTCGACCGGGCGTCTGAATGGCTCATGCCAATGTGCGCGTCGGGCGACCTGGGGGACCCTGATTGCTGGGGCATCGCCAGGGGATTGGCGCTGCTCCGCAGCGCCGAGTTCGATATCCGAGGCGCGGCCACGACTCCGCGAGTCACCCCGCAACAATTGACGGAATGGGCGGCCGGCGAGTCGTTCACCTATCTCACCGCCGCTGAACAAGTCGAGAGAGTTTTCAAGGAACTCAAACGGCGGAACCCTCGGTTCGACGGAAAGTGGTGGAAGTCGAACATCGAGAACGGTGTCTTGACGAGTTTGCAATTTTGCACCGACAACGTGACTGATATCACACCTGTCAAAAGATTGCCCCAATTGCGAACGCTCCATCTGCATGGCGACCTGGGCAATGGATCGCTGGCCGATCTATCGCCTCTGAGGGGGATGAAATTGACCTCGCTAGAGATCCCTCTCAACCAGGTCGTCGACCTTTCGCCGCTCCGCGGCATGCCGCTCAAAAACCTGCATCTGATGGGCTGCCCCGTGTCCGACCTGACACCTTTAGAGGGCATGCCGCTACGAGCGCTGGAAATCAGCAGGAGAGACCACCAAGTCGATCTAGCACCGCTCGCCGGCATGCCGCTTGAGTTTCTGTGCCTTGACTGGACGCCCGTATCCGACCTGACTCCGCTGAAGAACTTGCCGCTCACCAGATTGCGGTGTTACCACACCGGCGTGTCCGACCTGACGCCGTTGCATGACATGCGTCTCACCGAGCTTCACGTCGGGATGTCCAAAGTGACGGACCTGTCCCCAATCAAGGGGATGCCGCTGGAACAAATTAAGTGCGACTTCAAGCCCGAGCGGGACTCCGTGATTCTGCGCGAACTCAAGACGCTGAAAGAGATCAACGACAAGCCGGCGGCTGAATTCTGGGGAGAGGTCAATGACGCCGGTACCCTCGTCGATACCGGGCAGCCGAAATCAAATGAGTAAACCCGCAACAGTCTCCGTTCACACCCAAAGAAGTTCAAGCAGCGTGCCGTATACAATAAGGACGCAGTTGGCAACGATGGAGATAGCGTATAACCAAAACGGTACGGCATGCTGCCACCGTGTAACCATATAGTAGAGTGAATAGGGCGGAACGAAGAACATCAACAAGGCGAGGAAGACGTCTTCATCCCAGGCAATGAGCAGCAACCACCAGTAACCCGCGATGCTTCCGAAGCCCCCGATAATCAGCAGCATCAAGACAAGAAAATAGCCAAAGGCGGGCACGATCAATCCGACCAGCGCAAGAAAGCCAAGCACGGTTGCAGCAGCGGCGGCGGGGATCAGATATTTGCTCCATCTTTCAACGTTCAAATTCCATGCGGGGGATTGTGCGGCTGGTTCCTCTTCCACAATGGCTGTCACCTGATGTCCCTTGGACCTGTGGTAGCCACAGGCAACACACAACACCGCCTCGGCGGACATGTGGGCACTACAATTGGGGCAAACGGACTTCGGGGCTGGTGCCGGCAGGGGCGCGGTGTCCAAGAGTTCCGTTGGAAAGGCACTGTTACCAAGCAGATCGGCGCTTGACGAAGACCATGGCGTGGCAACGGGTGTCTCGCTTGAGCCAAAGGGATCACGGCCCGTGTCCGCCAGTCCAACCGGATCGGAGCCTTGCCCGCCGTCCGACGAAGCCTGAGGAATGGCCAATGGGTTGCCGCATTCAGGGCACTTGACTCGCTTGCCAGCCAGTTCACGCTTGACTCTAAGTTTTTTACCGCAGTCGCAAGTCGCCCGAATTCGGTTGGCTGTGTCAGAGTTGGGATCGGGCACGGTTAGCGGGTGACCGCACGCCGGACACTTCACTCGCTTGCCTGCAAGTGCGTCTCTCACTTTGAAAGTCGAGCCACAGGAACATGCTGCCAGGATGGACATTCCGGGTCAACGCTTTTGTCAAAAGGGGATTTCGCGCGAACGTGCTTGGATTCATTCGTTGTCCAGTCGACAGGCTTGCGTTTTTTTTCGCGGTTGAGACATAATTCAGCAGATGGTCAGCATCGTTGACCCGCGATTGCGTCACCGCCGGCAGCTCGCCGTTCTTGACGTGATGCTCGACCAGAGTTTTCAAAACGCGTCGCCGAGCCGAATCGCTCAGCTCACCCAGCAGCACGCCACCAACAGCTTGGCATCGACGTTGCTCGCCTTGGGCACCTCTTGCGACGCCCCCAAGATCAACGCTCCGGCGGAAATCGGAATCGAAACCTCGGCCTTGCCAACGGTCGCTTTGAGAGGGCGAAACGAAATCTCGGCGCGGCTCCCCTCGACCAATTGGTCACGGTCGGCCAGTTTCTCGAGGTACTTCACGGCCGCCAAGACGGCCGTATTTTTGTTTCGTTCTTGTGCTGCGTTCATGCCGTAATCTTACGGACGGGACACGTCGGCGGCCACAATCCTTTCCGCCAGCCGATCTGCTGTGACGCAAATTGGCGCTCGTAAGTTTATTCAGCACGTTCTGCACAATAACATGACAATGTCAGACCACGAAAACCTGTCCCTAGCTGTTTTGTTGCAGTTGGTTACGTCAGAATCGGCAGCACTTCGGGTGCGTGTTCACTGGACCAAATAACGCCCATTTGGTAAAAACTTCGTGTCGATGAATCATTAGTTATCCTACGTGGAGCAACCTGTCGCTCATCCATGGTTCCCGGTAACGGCGCGAAATGCTCATGACGCATCAAACCGCCATTCTCTCCACCTTCGACGCGTATCTCGAAACGGGTGGTGACACTGCCGCAGAACAACTTGACCAACAAACGGAACGTCAGCAGACCCTTGTGCGTTTTCCCTATCCGGTGATGCTCGAACTGGCATTTCCGGAACTTGATTTCGCGAATCGTTGGTGTTGGCAACGCTTCGGCCCAAACCACGGCGAATGCGCCCAAAAGCACTCAGATTATCCCATTTGCATGACGGACGATTCTCATTCCCACATAGGATCGTGGACCAACAAGTGGTTCGTAAAAACCGACTACAATTTTGGATTTAACGAATGGTACTTTTCAATCCCTTCCGATCGTGACCGCTTCCTCGAATTCGTCCCGTCCATAAACTGGGGCGAGAACTTTCCAAAACAGGATTGAACCTCGCATCCAAACGCGGGACGACCAGGCGTTGCACCGGAGCCGTCGACATCGCACGTGCTTCGTTTAAACTCAATGTTGTTTCGGGTCGCATAGGGGCCCGGTGAACTCAGACGTTCTGCCTTGAAGAAATGCCCGCCACCATCGAATCAATCCGTGACGACCTCGAACGGTGCCGCGATGCAAAGCGACAACCGAATGTCTTCGGTGCTGATTCCCACGCATTCAAACTCAACTCGCCTGTTAAAGAATCGGTAGTCGCGAGTTTCGAGTCGCAACACGACATTGAATTGCCTGAAGATTATCGACGGTTCGTAACAGAAATCGGTAACGGCGGGGCAGGCCCGTTTTTCGGCGTTTTCAAACTGGGTGAAATGGACGACTCATTCAGCCACAAACGCTGGAAGGCGAACGACGGATTCATCGGGGTGCTCTGCGAACCGTTTCCACACACAAAGGCGTGGAATGACTTGCCACCCTTCCCCGAAGAACAAGATGACGAAGACGCCTACGAAGCGGAACTCGAAGCATTCGATGAAATCTATTGGAATTCACAACATGTGAACGGCGCAATTCCGATTTGTCATCAGGGTTGCGCTTACCGCAATTGGCTTGTCGTAACCGGGGCTGAGTCTGGCAATGTTTGGGAAGATCTTCGCGTTGATCACAGAGGATTAGTGCCCGTTAAGGTGAAACGGAAGCGTAGAGTAAGCTTCCTAGATTGGTACAATGATTGGTTGCAACAAGCCGTTGCGAAGCTTCCAAAGTCAACGCCGAAAAAAGGCAGAATCGGGATAGGGGTAGGGAAGTCCGGTTGAGCCGGACTCCCCTCCCTCCGAACCGTGCATGCGGTTCTCCCGCACACGGCTCTCCAGTTAGTGGTTGCCCGGTGATAGGGATTGAACGTAACGGGTGTGGGCGTTTCGCAGACTTCGAAACCCCAGATCCATGAAGTAGGCATTGGGCCAACGGAGCGTTCTCGGCAAACGTTTGGGATTGCGCCGGTGACGTTTGAGCAACTGTCGTCGCAGACGTCGACGGATCATCCCATCGTAAGCATCGAAAACATTCCAGTTGCTGTGACGAAAGTACGTGAACCAGCCGGTCGTCACGGCATTGACCTCTGCAATCGTCTGTGTCATCGACTGACCTGATTTACGCGGGGTCAACTGTCGGATTCGATCGACCATCTTACGGCGACTCTTCGCTCGCGGGAAACGGAATTTCCAGCGGAACGAATAGCCCAGAAAATCGAAGCTCGTCTCGCGACTATCAACAACGCGCGTCTTCTCAGGATGAAGCGTCAAGCCAGCAGATGTGACAAAACGTTTCACTTCCTCAAGTGCCGATTCGGCTTCGGCCTGACTACCACACAGGATGACGAAGTCGTCACAGTAGCGGACCATTTCATAGCCAAGTGCGGCCATCCAATGATCCAGTTCACTCAAGTACAGATTCGATAACAACGGTGAAAGAACAGCCCCCTGCGGAACACCCGCTTCGGGCGTCCACTCGGATAGTTCTTCCAGGATCGATTGATCCAGAAACGATCGGATCAAAGCCAGCAGTCGACGATCCGAAATCTTCGCCTGCACAAGTTGCATCAGGCGATCTTTGGGAATCGTGTCAAAATAGCTTTGAAGATCAGCGTCAACGACAAACACCTTGCCCTCGTCAAGTTGTTGTTCGACAACTCGCAATGCGTCATGGCAACTGCGTCCGTGGCGAAAGCCGAAACTTCGCTCGTGAAACTCGTTGTCGAAGATCGGTTCGAGGACGTTGAGAATGGCCGTTTGCACGACCCGATCTCGAACCGTCGGAATTCCCAAAGGGCGTTCCTGGGAACTGCCCGGCTTGGGAACCCAGACTCGGCGAACCGGCCGCGGGCGGTACGTCCCCTCCCGTAGTTGCCGGTGCAGGCGTCGGATTTCGTCGATCTCATGTTCGGCGAAATCGTCGGTGCTTTGATGGTCCACTCCAGCGGCTCCGTCTTTCCCGACGACCTTGCGAGCCGACGTGAAGAGATTGAGTTCGCTTTCGACCTTGTCGCTCAAAGCATGCCATCTGCCTCCTCGCACTCCTACAGTGAGTGCGTTCAACATGCGGTCTGTCCAAACACAACGATTCGCCCAAGCGGGAATCTCACGTGTTGATTCCCGTTCCTCGAGTTCTCCCGCCGGGGTAGCCGCTGAAAACGGCACTGTGACGGGGAGGTAGTTGTTAGTTCTACGTTTCGTGCCTTTGGCCATGCTCGCCTTCCACTTTCCTGCCTCCCTTCGCTCACGTCGGGTTTGGTTCCCAACGGTCGTCACTACTATGAAGGCTCTGACTTCTGCCAACCGCCTTTAACGAAATCATCGACGACCATCGTTTCGCTCTCGCATTCGGCCTGGCCGTTGGCCGAAGGAGCCTGGAACATTGAGTGAGCGACGTTCCTCACCGCTGTCTTAACGATTCATTCTGGGCTATCTGTTGAGCTGGCAGTTCTCCCTGCTTATCTCGTTTGAACTTCTGACCATTCCGTCTCCAACCACCTTATTGCCATTTCACCACGCTCGATTTCACACGTTACCGGGTTCACTCATCGTCGTGATTGCTGCACCGACCGTCCATGCAAATGGACAGACCTAAAGCGGTCATCATGGGGCCGACTGCGTGCAGTCAAAGGTTCGCCAGTTCCTAGCAGGCTCCCCGACAGGCTTGGCCGAATCGAGTTCACTTTCGTTACGGACTGGTCGTTTGTCTCAGATTGCTCTCCACCCTTCCTCACGGAAACGCAGTGACCACTGTCGACTTCAGGCTGGTAACGTTCGCCTGAGAGGGACTTGCACCCTCCTGATCAAACGCCTTCACAGGCGCACTAGCGGTGAATTGGCACATTCACTGTTACCTAACCCAGGAGGCCCAACGTGACCACATCGTGCAGCATGTTCAGTCAAATTCTCAAGCTCATTCTGCGGGTAGAATCCCAACGGCTCGTCAAGCAGACCGGGGCAGAGTCTCGGAGCAAAGGTTTGTCGAGCTGGAGTCAGTTCGTGGCCATGCTTTTTTGCCAACTGGGTCGCGCCCACTCTCTTCGGGAGATCGAAGGAGGGCTCAAGAGCTGCGAGGGCAAGCTTGTCCACCTTGGCATCGACGCTCCAGCGCGGTCGTCTCTGTCCTATGCCAATGCGCATCGGCCGTGGGAATTGTTCGAGCAAGTCTTTTACCGCCTGCTTGCGACAGTTTCAGCTCAAGTCGCCGGCAAGTGGAAGTTTCGCTTCAAGAACAAACTGTTCAGTTTAGACTCCACGGTGATCAATCTGTGCTTATCGCTGTACGACTGGGCGAAATTCCGGCGCACGAAGGGCGCAGTGAAATTACATCTGGTGCTTGATCACGATGGGTATCTCCCCTGCTTCGGGGTCATCACCGACGGCTCCGTCCATGATGTGAATGTCGCCCACCAGCTGACCTTTGCGCCCGACACCATTGTGGTCGATGACCGGGGCTATAACGACTATCGCTTATTCCCGATCTGGACAGACGCCAAGGTGTTCTTCGTCACCCGACTGAAGGCCAATGCGCAGTTCGAAGTGGTTGAGGACCGGCCCCCCCCAATAATACTGTTGAATGGGTATCCCCTTCATCCAAGTACAGGTGCTACGCCGGAAATAAGGGAACTGTAGGGTACCGAATCAACGCCAACGGCCTGCTGGGCGAGGCGGAGAAAGATCAATCCCCGTGCATTTGAGTGGCGGCGGTTAAATCGAAACGTTACTTGGGTCAAAGGGATACCCACTTTAGTTAAAATTAGGGAACAATCTATTTGGGGAAAACGTGGGTAAACTGTCCTGGAAGCTAGAGGCCGCCTCAAGAATCACCATAGGGAACTTAGGTTTTTAGTTAATCTCAACCCAGGATTCCCGCATTTCCCTTATCTTGATGTTAAGCGTCCTTTTATCATTCCAGAAAAAAAATTAAGTTAAGGACAGGTAACAATTTCATGAAATATTTAGGGGCTGTCGTAGATAACAAAGTTTGTCTATGGTAGGGAATGGCACTAACCCGTTGTAAATTAAAAGAGAAAGAGCAAAGAAGACTGCTGGAATTTTTTGTGCTGGAAGTGACGGCACGGGCGGCTGCAGATGTCATGGGTTTTCAGGTGAACACAGTGGCGTTATTTTATCGGAAAATTGGCATACTGGTGGCCGAGAAACTAGAAGCCGAAGCCTCCGGCTTTACGGGAGAGATTGAATTAGATGAAAGCTATTTCGGCGGAGTTCGCAAGGGCAAACGCGGGCGGGGCGCCGCAGGCAAGGTGCCGGTGTTTGGCATTCTCAAGCGAGGCGGCAAGGTGTACACACAAATCATTGATAACACCCGTACCAATACGTTAATGCCAATCATCCGCAGTAAAATCAGGCCTGATAGCATTGTCTATACCGACAGTTACCGTTCCTATAATGCGCTAGACATCTCCGATGTTCAAGCACTATCGGATCAATCATTCAAAATTATTCGCTGCGGGGCGCAATTATATTAACGGGATCGAAAACTTCTGGAATCCGGCCAAGCGAGTGTTACGCAAGTATAATGGGATTCCGGCCAAGCAATTTTATTGGTTCTTAAAAGAATGTGAGTTTAGGTTTCATTATGGCTCCCATCACCAACAGTTTAGGACTCTCAAAAAGTAGTGTAATTTGTAGCTAATCTACGACAGCCCCAATTTTTTTATTTTCATTGCCTTGCCAATTCACAGCTTTATTTTCCTCCCCATGAAGTTCTCACGAAAAAATGGAGTGTTAACAAAAGAGGAATTTCTTTTTTTTGTATCATGAAAGTCCCGTTCATGTAACACGGATGAAACCAATACCGTACACTGTGGAAGAGATTTTCGCCTCTGACATCCGAGAAAATTAAAATCCCCCTAGAAAGCGATGGGGAATAGCTAACTCAACAATTTCTTTTTATCTCATGAGTTCAAATAATCCGAAATTTTTAAAACATCAAAGGTTTCGCCTCCTACTGCCAGCCTTTTGTTGCCTCTGTTTCCAGGGAATATTCATCACTCCAAACGTCGATGTGTCCGCAACGACATTTGAATGTTTCGACCATTCCGGGCATATGATCTTTACGGATAGTCCTGCTCAACTGCTGGATTGTAGAGAATATAATTTGGGATCAGAATCTCAAAAACCACCCGCCTTTCCGTCAGGTGCCATCAAAAAATTGCGCAACCCGGAGGCTCTGAGTTCATCTCTTCCAACAAGCCCAAAGGCACAGGAAGACATCGCCTCCGCTCTCACGGATATCTTGAAGCCTTCCGACTCGTATCCTTCACCAACCTTTACTGTTCCCATCACCAACATGGGGGGAGTCGCAATAGTCCATGCCATCCTGAATAGAACAAACGAAGTCAATCTCCTTATAGATCCAAGCCAACCCATGACTGTCTTTTCTTTCGACCTTGGGAAGCAACTCGGACTGCTCCCTCCTACTTGGGGAAAAATGAAGGGAAATGATTCCTCTGAAAATAATCCTGTGCCCAAGGTAACCCAGGTGGGAATGATTCAAATAGGTGCAGCTAATGCCAGAGAAGTTCCGGTCAGGATAGATAACTTGCCCAATGCGACGCCCGGAATTTCCGGTCTCTTGGGAATGTCTTTCTTCAAAAACTTCCGGGCTGATCTTGATTTAGAC
>JAJFLU010000030.1 GCA_021772515.1 Opitutales bacterium | reverse complement strand
TGTGAAATGGACGGGGAAAACTGGACAGTGGAATAAGGTGGTCTTGAACCACTAAATCCACTAACCTATGAATGTTATTAAATCACGAAAGAGAAGACAATACAGTGCTGAGTTTAAAGCCCCAGTGGCCTTGGAAGCGATCAGGGGCGCTCATACCATCAACGAGATCGCCGGTCGTTTTGAGGTGCATCCAAATCAGGTAACCCAATGGAAGAAACAGCTTTTGCAGGGAGCAACGGAGCTGTTTTCGCGCCAACGCCATAGGCAGAGTAAGGCTAACGAGACGGAAAAAGATCACCTCTACCAGGAGATTGGAAAGCTGAAAGTAGAGTGCGATTGGCTAAAAAAAAAGTCTGAACAACTCGGTTGGTGAGAGGCGCAAGATGGTGGAACCACTTCAAGGAACAATCAGTATCGGCAGGCAATGTCAGTTGCTGGGGATGGCCCGCAGCAGCTATTACTATCGGGCCCGTGCCCAGAGCGAGCAGAATGTCCTCTACATGCATCGCATGGATGAGCTCTACACCCAATATCCGTTTTTGGGTTCACGCAGGATGGCTCAGTGGCTGCGTCGAGAGGGCCATGCGGTGGGACGAGAGCGCATACAGCGGCTCATGCGCCAAATGGGGCTGGAGGCTATTTATCCGCGTCGAAACTTGAGCCAGCGGCACCGCCAGCATCGCATTTTCCCTTATCTGCTGCGAGGTTTGACGATCGAGCGGCCCGACCAGGTATGGTGCACCGACATCACTTACCTGCGGCTGTGCCGAGGATTCCTTTTCCTGACCGTGGTGTTGGACTGGTTCAGCCGCTATGTGTTGAGCTGGCAGCTTTCCAACACCCTTCAGAGCCGCTTCTGTGTGCGGGCCCTGGAGGAAGCCCTGAAGGGGGCCCAACCTCAAATCTTCAACACCGATCAAGGCAGTCAATTCACCGGCAGTGAGTTCACCACTGTGCTGCGACAAGCCGGGGTGGGCATCAGCATGGATGGCCGTGGCCGCTACCTGGACAACATATTTGTTGAACGCTTTTGGAGAACCCTCAAGTATGAAGACATTTACCTGCGCGAATACACCACGGCAAAGGAAGCCAGCGAAGAGATAGCCCGCTATGTGGACTTCTACAACCACCTGCGCCCCCACCAAGCCCTGGGCTACCGGACCCCGGCCGAAGTCCATGGAATCGGAGCACAACCAACCTCACCGCCAATACAAATACAGCTTTCGGGCACCTGCGTGCCCGTCTTTGCTAAGGACAAAATATATTTTAAAAAATAATATGAACACGATTTCCACCTTAATCCCACATCAAAGTTGTCCAAACAACCCCGGCCACTTCACACAACATGAACAGAGAAGAATCAATTCCACGTCCTAAATAGCCACATGACCAGAGGCCAATTATGTCCACAATTCAAAAACAGCACTCTACGAGGCCGTCACATCACCGACGAGCGCGCACTACGAGCAACGGTATTCGAATACATAGAAATCTTCTACAACCGCTACCGCAAACACTCCTCGCTGAACTACCAAAGCCCGATCCAGTACGAGGAAAAAATTTACCCCCCATGGGGGACACCCGAAAATAAAACCCTTTACCCCAAACAAGCAATCTGACAAACAAACCAACAACCAAAAATAAGAGAATTCCGTGTCCCAAAAACCCAGTACACTTCAATTTGAGTGTATCTCCTGGCCCACCAGCAGTAAATCAATACATCCTTGAACCCTACAATTTCCTAAAGCAGGCGGAGAAAAACCAGACGATGGATATAACCTCTAAGACTACACAGTAAAGGGGCACCACCTCCAATGATATACGACCGACCATATATGCGTCACCAGGATGAGCCCCGGCGGGAATTTCCGGTTCTCAAATGGATTATTTTTGCCAATATTGGGGTATTTATATTCCAGTGTATTCTGCTTCGGTGGGTAAACAGCCCTACCCCTTACATCGCGTTTCTCAAATACTTTGCCCTGACCGGCGAGGGGTTTACCAAAGGCTACCTCTGGACGCCGCTGACTTACAGCTTATTGCACTCCACGAACATGCTTTTCCACATATTTGGGAATCTTTTAGGGATTTTCTTTTTGGGGCGTGCGCTCCAGCCGGTGTTAGGATCGCAGCGTTTGCTAGCGCTCTATATCGCATCGGCGGTAATGGGGGGGCTTTTCTGGCTCGTTTTCAATTTCAGGGGCGGGCTGGTCATGGGTGCCTCTGCGGCGGTGCTTGGGTATTTAGCGGTGTTTTGTCTTTTGTATCCCAACCGGAGGGTTCAGTTCCTGCTATTTTTCGTCATCCCAATAACCATCCAGCCGAAGTACATAGGCTGGGGTTCCCTTGCAATCAATCTGTTCGGGTTCCTGTTTAACGAAATTTCACCAAATGGACAGGGGTCCGGGGTAGCTTATTCCGCGCATTTAGGGGGGATGCTTTGCGGATGGCTCTTTTATAAATTTGTCCATAATCGCGGGCCAATCTTTGCAAGTGGAACCCCGGCAGTGGAGCTTCCCAATTGGGTGAAAAAGAAAAGAGAAAGCCCACCGCAGGAAACAAAATTCACCATCAATATATCCAACCGCAAACAATTGAAACGCGAAGTGGATCGCATTCTGGATAAAATCAACAACAAGGGCTTCGGCTCTCTCAGCGAAGAGGAAAAACGAACTCTCGACAGCGCGAAAGACATTTTGAGCCGGTGAAATCCCGCATCGCGTCTTCTTATCCCATCCTGCATACCGAATTTATGACTGTTAGAATACTTCCCATTGACCCCGAATCGGCGACTGGCCGGAAAAAAGAAGTGCTCGATTTGGTGCGGGCAAAATTTGGCATGGTTCCCAATGTCAATCGGGGGTTAGCCAATTCTCCCGCCGCCCTCGAGGGTTATTTAAATTTTGGAGCCGCTCTTCAAAAAGGCAATTTTAGCGCTGCTTTGAGAGAGAAAATCGCATTGGCGGTCAGTCAAACCAATGGCTGTGGTTATTGTGTGGCGGCCCACACGGCAATCGGAAAAATGGTTGGGCTGGATGACGATGCCATTATGAAGGCCCGGCAAATCGAAGCCGATGACGAATACGAAAACGCGGTTTTGAGCTTCGCCCAAACATTGGCGGAAAGGCGCGGCTGGGCCACGGACAATGACCTGGAACTCGCCCGGGCGGGCGGGATGGATGATGAGGCGATCACGGAAACCATTGCCAATGTGGTACTTAACATTTTTACCAACTACTTCAACCACGTTGCCCACACTGAGGTCGATTTTCCCGAAGCTGATCCGATTCCCGAATAAATTGGATGCGATTCTATTGCGAAAACCGCTTTTTTGTTGTGGCAAGGTTGAAAAATTGCTTGGATTTAATTTTTAGAAGGCCAATAAATGGACAATGTGGCTGACGACAAGAGGCCGGAATCCATACCAATAATTACATGATCGATCTGCAATTACCTTGGCTGGAAGTGTTTTCTGGAATAGCTGGAATAAGCCTTCTGGGCGCCTTGTTTCCAAAACGCAAACCCGACTCACCTGAGGCGCGGATGAGGTTTCTGGAAGAGAAGTATGGGGAATTCAAGGAAGATTTTCCGGAGTTGAAGGATATTACGGTGGAGCAATTCCTCGATCTTCGGGATAAGGAGAAATTTGTCCTCATCGACGTGAGAGCGCCGGAGGAGCGGGAGATTTCAATCATACCCGGCGCGATAACTCCCGAGGTTTTCGAGGAAAATCAGAACCAATACGAAGGCCATACCGCAGTGACCTATTGCACCGCAGGTTACCGAAGCGGGAAATTTGCCCAAAAGCTGGAGGAAAGGAATTTACCGGTCCGCAATCTGATGGGCGGAGTGATCGCATGGGCTCTCGCGGGGCAGAAATTTCAGGATTCCGGCGGCGATTGCAAGCGGGTGCATGTATTCAATAAAACCTGGAATATCTTGTCGGAGGAATATGAAGCTGTCTGGTAACGGCATAATTTGTAGGGAAACTGTGGGGAGGGAACAATATCTCGGAAGTCTCATCTAATTAACCTGAAACTGATTGCATACAGCCCTGAGAAAAATCATTGCCCTTAGTCCCCAATAACGCGATAAAACCGCTTCATTGAATGAGTTAAGGGCACCAATTTACAAAAAAGAAGAATAGAAGTATGGAAAAACAATTACGGAATAAATCATCGTTTATCTATGAATTTGATTTCATTTTGTTGCATATTGTGCCGGTGGCGATGATTTGGACGGGGTCCACCCTGTTCGACTGGTTCATCTGCATCTCACTTTACTGGATACGGATGTTTTTTGTAACCGGCGGCTATCACAGGTATTTTTCGCATCGCACTTATAGCACCTCGCGGGCTTTTCAATTTTTTCTGGCATTCATGGCACAGACCTCGGCCCAAAAGGGAGCGCTTTGGTGGGCTGCGCATCATCGGCACCACCATAAACACAGCGACACCCCCGAGGATCCCCATTCGATGAAATTGTACGGTTTTTGGTACTCCCATGTAGGTTGGATACTGGGGCCTGATTACAAGAAAACCGAGTTTCATGCCGTAAAAGACTTTGCCAAATACCCGGAGCTCATTTGGCTGAATCGGTTTTATATTATCCCGCCGGTGGTTCTGGGCGCCGTGGTGTTTTTATTGGGCGGCTATGTCAACGGAGGCTCCCTGGCGACTGTTTTCACGCATGGGTGGTCAACTCTGGTGGTGGGTTTTTTCCTGAGCACGGTATTCCTTTACCACGGCACTTTTTCCATCAATTCCCTTATGCACAAATTCGGCAGACGCCGCTACGACACTGGGGATGAATCGAAAAATAGCCTCTGGCTGGCTCTGGTTACGTTGGGGGAAGGATGGCATAACAACCACCACTATTACAAGTCTACCGCCCGTCAGGGTTTTTACTGGTGGGAGATCGATCCCACCTATTATATTCTCAAAATGCTTTCGTGGGTGCGAATCGTTTGGGACATACGCGAAGTGCCGCCCCATATAAAACATTCCCGCAATAAAGAGGAAGCGCGTCAGCTTCTGGCAAAGGGAGTTTACTGATTAAAAATCGCTCCGGTGCAATATTTTGGGGCAGATTTTTCTCTCATGGGTTAGAGAATGGGTTCACCAAACAAATTGTTTTTATGGAGTCGGGCAGGGTTGCTGGCATTTGCGGTTTTTCAATTACTCGGAATCGCCGCTGTCCACGCCTCGAAATCCACCGACGCGGAGAAATTCGCGGCGATTCAAAAGGAATACGGAGGCTACCATAAGGAGGTATTTCCCGAGATACCGGATTTCTCGGTGGAAAAGCTGGTGGCCCGACAGAAGACTGAGAAAATCATTCTGGTGGATGTGCGGACCCCGGAGGAATATGGGGTGTCGATGATTCCGGGGGCCATCACGGCCGAGGAATTCGAAGCAAATACTGATAAGTATAAGGATCATAAGATTGTCACTTATTGCACGATCGGTTACCGTAGCGGCGTTTATGCCAAAAAATTGCGCAAGAAAAACATACGCGCCATCAATCTGGCGGGTGGAATATTGGCCTGGGCCCATGCCGGAAAAACTTTTACCAGCGAGACCGGTGAAACTCGCAAAGTGCATGTTTACGGGAAAAACTGGAGCCTTTTGCCCGACGCCTATCAACCCGACTGGTAGAATAGTCGGTCTAAAAAATCGCCATCCATTCCATGATTGAGCGGAAATCTGCCATTTCCGTGGTCATCCCGACCTTCAACCGCTCTGACCTGCTGCGGCGGGCCCTTGATTCGGTATTGGCGCAAACATGCCCTGCGGGGGAAATTATTGTGGTCGATGATGGCTCGACCGACGGCACGGCGGAGAGGGTCCGGGAGCGCTATCCTGAGGTGAAACTGATTGCTCAGGAGAACCGTGGAGTGAGCGCCGCCCGTAATACCGGCATCGATTCATCCTCCGGGGATTGGATCGCCTTTCTCGATTCGGATGATGAATGGCTCCCCGAGAAACTGGAAAAGCAGATGGCTATGCTGGTCAATCATCCCGACATGAAAATATGCCATACCGGTGAAATTTGGCTGAGAAATGGCCTGCCGCTGGCCCAACTCGAGAAACACAGGAAGCCTTCCGGTTGGGTTTTTCAAAAATGCCTTCCGCTTTGCGCAATATCACCCTCATCGGCGCTCATTGACAGAGAAATCTTCGATACAGTGGGTCTGTTCGATGAATCCCTGCCTGCCTGCGAGGATTACGATCTGTGGCTGCGGATCAGTGTTCGCTACCCAGTTCATTGCGTGGAAGAACCCCAAATAATCAAACACGGGGGGCACGCGGGGCAGCTTTCCAGGCAGTGGGGCCTGGATCGGTATCGAATTCTCGCTTTGGAGAAAATCCTTAATTCCGGCCTTCTTGAGGCTGAGGATGCACTCGCCACCCGACGGATTTTGCAGAGAAAATGCCGGATATATGCCCAGGGAGCGCTCAAAAGGGGAAAGACGGACGAGCATACAGAGTATTGTAAACTCGCAAAAAAATACCGCCTGGAGTGAGATTCATTTCCTTGGCGGGTGGCAGCATACGTCCAGAGATCCGAACGATTTTCCTCGCCAGATTAGAAAAAAACTCCAAAATTTACTGAAAAATATCTAACCATTTTACTGTCTATGACCTCGAAAACCTTACCCATTCTTCTTTTATGTTCAATTCCCATGCTCCAGATTTCCCCGCTGGCTGAAGCGGCTCACCACGAGATGGCAGCCCACCACGAGATGAGTGGCGCCCAAATTATCGACAAATATGTGGATGCCCAGGAAGTGGACTCCGAGCTGGATTATATTCGGATGTCCATCATCAGCCCCGGCCCAACGATAGTTGAACGTCGATTTCTGGCCGTTTACAAAACAAATCCCGATGGCGGGCGTTCGTATCTGATACGGATTATCCGCCCGGCGGATGTCGAGGGAGTCACCCTTTTGGCTCTGCAGGATAGCAGCAAGGACATCGATCAGTATCTGTACCTTCCAGATGTCGGTGAGGCGCGTAAACTAAGGGGCAAGAACCAGTCGGGCTCCTTTCTCGGTTCGGATTTTACCTTTCAGGATTTGTTGAGGGAAACGCCGTCCAATTTCACCTACGAGCGGGAGGGCGATGCCCTCGTCAATGGGCTCGATTGCTATAATGTAAAGGCGCAACCAGGCTCAATGGAGGAGGGAAATCCCTACACGCATCGGAATCTGTATATCGATAAAGAAGGATTCGAGTTGCAGAGAATCGAGTTTTTCAGAAAGGGGGATGAGTTGATAAAGATCTTTAATGCATTCGGCTATCAATCGAAGAAAATAAAGGGTAAAACCACGCGGCCTTTGCGAGCGGTCATGGAAAACAAAAGCAAAAATTCCACGACCATATTTCATGTAATTGAAGGTCGGATCGACGAGGATATTTCCGACGAACTATTCACTCCGACGAAAATTGTGGATTGGACCATAGACGAAGTTGACGAGTTCATCTACGATTACGGATTTGTGGTCACACCCAAGTATTAAAGGAAGCGAACCCGCCTGCCCGCTCCTGTTTGTATCCATAGAATAGAGAAACGGGTGCACCCTTGCATGGTGTGAGATCTTACGCCCCACTCCTGTTGTGAGTGATGAGAAAAGACAGGTTCTTGTTACGCTGAATATCGGGAATTTTCCATGGGGCATATTTACTCACCCTCTTTTTCAAGAATACTGCGCACGGCATTCAACCTCATACCCGTCTTCGATACTCTATGGAACGATGAAACATTTAGACGGCAAACTCCCGTAATCCATTACGCCGGGAAGGAAGGTAAGCGTTTATTCCACAAAGACTTACCAGTTATATCAAAGTCCTGGAAAGAGCCCGTGAAATTGAAATTCCGAGCTTTTTTCAGAATTTTCGGGTGTCGATGGATCAAATGAGTAATTTTTAATGAAAATAAATCTCATTTACTATTGATTTTTGGTATCATTCCAAATAAGGTAATAGATTCTAGTTCGAAAACCATGAATCTACCCGAAAACGCCGTTGATATTCTCAACACCGCGCTTGCTCAAAGCGGTCTGCGCTCCACGCGCCAACGCGAGCATGTATTCGGGGTTTTGCTGGGACAGAGGGACCACCCCACGGCGGATGAGGTATATGCGCGGTCGAAAAGCGAAATGCCCAGTATTTCTTTGGCCACAGTCTATAACTGCCTGGAAACCCTCGTGGAATGCGATTTGGTTCGACAGGTGAATTTCGAGCGTGAGCCATCGCGTTTTTGCCCCAACCTGGCCGAACACGCCCATTTTTACGATGAAAACAGCGGGAGGGTTTACGATATCGATCTGCCGAATGAATTTTTCGGGAAACTGAAGGCAATCCTCCCCCCACAATATGAGGCCAATTCGATCGAATTAAGTTTCAGAGGCAAAAAACCGGTTAATTAAAATAAGGCATCCATTCGCTTTTTCTTCACTTTGTAATTTATTGAACATCAATGAGCTCACTTGATCTAAGAAATTTGAAAATCAACGTAGGCGGCAAGCCCATCGTCAAAGATTTTTCCCTCACTGTCCCCAAAGGCGAAGTGCATGCCCTGATGGGCCCCAATGGTTCGGGTAAAAGCACCCTGGCCAAGGCGCTGGCTGGACATGAGGACTACGAAATCGTCGGGGGCGAGGCCTTTCTCAACGGGCAGAATATTCTGGAAATGGAAACCGATGAGATTTCCCGCGCGGGCCTTTTTATGGCTTTCCAGTATCCGAGTGAAATACCGGGTGTCAGCATCGCCAATTTTATCAGGGCCGCCTTGACTGCTCGTCTGGCCGAAAACGAGGAACTCGATGCCGCCCAGTATTATCGACGCCTTTACGAAAAAATGGATCTGCTCAAGATCGACCGTAAATTTACCGCCCGTTCCGTGAACGAGGGTTTTTCCGGCGGCGAGAAAAAAAGGTGCGAAATCCTCCAAATGGCCATGCTTCAGCCTCAAATCGCGATCATGGATGAGACTGACAGCGGACTCGACATCGATGCTCTCAGAATTGTTTCCGAAGGGGTCAACACCATGCGCGGCCCCAATTTGGGAATTTTGCTAATTACTCATTACCAGCGGCTATTGGAATACATCGTGCCGGATCGTGTGCATGTCATGTGGGATGGTAGAATCGTCCGCAGCGGGGGCAAGAATCTGGCCCTCGAACTCGAGGAAAAAGGCTACGACTGGGTAAAGGAAGAAGTCGCCGCAGTTTGAGCGAATGCCTCAATTAATTCAATTTTTTATCAGAAATATGCCTGCCACAATCGAAAAAGAGACTTCCAGTGAATCGATCGCCATTGATCGGGATATAGGGAATTTCAAATACAAGGAGGATTATTCCTACGATGCTGGCACCGGGTTGAGCGAAAAAACCGTCGAATACATCTCCAATGTGAAGAACGAGGAGGAATGGGTGCGAGATTTTCGCCTCAAAGCGCTCAAGATTTTTGAGAGCAAACCCACCCCGACCCACTGGGCATCGAAGGATCTCGAAAATATCGATTATTCCAAAATCCGTTACTATCTTTCCAAGGGGCAGCAGCCGAGCCGCACCTGGGATGAGGTGCCCGATGATGTGAAGGAAACTTTCGAGCGTCTGGGTATCCCGGAGCAGGAGCGTAAGTTTCTGGCCGGAGTGGAGGCTCAATTCGACAGCGAGGCGGCCTACTCGAACATGAAAACCAAGCTGGCCGAAGAAGGTGTCATTTTTGTCGGTTCGACCGAGGGTTTGAAGGAACACCCGGAAATTTTTCGCAAGTTTTTCGGCAAAGTCATTCCGACCGGTGATAATAAATTCAGCGCGTTGAACAGCGCGGTATTCAGCGGCGGCAGTTTTATTTACGTCCCACCCGGTGTGCATGTGAAACAGCCGCTACAGGCCTATTTCCGTATCAATGCGGAAAACTTCGGGCAATTCGAACGCACATTGATCATCGCCGACGAGGGTTCCGAAGTCACCTACATGGAGGGCTGTACGGCTCCCAAATTTGAAACGACGACGCTTCATAGCGCGGTGGTTGAACTGGTCGCCATGAAAGGTGCCCGCATCCAGTATATCACGGTGCAAAACTGGTCCGAAAACGTATTCAATCTGGTGACGAAAAGAGGCATGGCGATGGAGGATGCCACGATCAAGTGGATCGATTGCAATATCGGCAGCCGTCTTACCATGAAATATCCGGGCGTCATATTGAAGGGCCGTGGAGCGAGGGGCGAGGTATTGTCAATCGCCCTGGCCAACGACGGTCAACACCAGGACACGGGCGCAAAAATGATCCACGCGGCCAATGACACGACGAGTAATATTATCGCCAAAAGCATAAGTGTGGGCACGGGCCGCTCTTCTTATCGAGGTCTCGTGCAGATGCCCAAGCACCTCAAAAACTGCAAAAACAATACCGAATGCGATGCGCTTCTGATCAACACGAATAGCCGGACGGACACTTATCCGGCCATCAATGTGCGTGGTGACGGCAACTCTGTCCAGCATGAGGCGAGTGTTTCCAAAGTCAGCGCGGAACAGATTTTTTATATGCAGCAGCGCGGTTTGAGTGAAGCGCAGGCCATGAGCTTGGCGGTCAATGGATTTGTCAACGATCTCATCCGTGAATTTCCCATGGAATACAGTGTCGAACTCAAGCGGCTGATCGATCTTCAAATGGAAGGCTCCGTCGGTTGAGGCGCCCAATCCGAAAAATTTCATAAACTTTATTTATCAAAATGGCCAACGCCAACACCAGCACATTGGAAAGGGAATCTCCCGCTGCGACCAATAGTATCGCCAGCACGGAAGGGTTCGATCATGGCCTCGAAAGGCTTGAAAATGCCCCACAGTGGTTGCTCGAATTGAAAAGATCGCAGTGGAGAGAGTTTTTGGCCCTGCCCATGCCGACACCGAAAGCCGAGGCTTGGCGGTTCGCGAGGACGGGGAATTTGAGCCTGGAAGGGTATCAACTTCCCACAGATTTGCCGGATGCGGATAAAAAATCTGTGCTGGAGAGCTCCCACCTGTTCGAATCTTTCGCCGGTAAAATGGTATTTGCCAACGATCAATTGCTGGAGCAAACCGCAGCTACTCAGGAGGGTCTCATCTGGTCTCCGCTTTCGAACGCGATGAGCGAACACGGGGCTCTATTGCGAAAGTTCTTCATGACCTTCACCCCGGACCTCGGTTCGGAAAAGTTTCAAGCCCTTCACGCGGCGCTTTTCAGCAACGGCTCCTTTTTATATGTTCCCGCCGGGATGGAAGTCTCACTGCCTTTTGTCGCCTATCACACGGCCTGCGGCCAGGGGACGGCAGTTTTTCCGCATACCCTTGTCATAGCCGATGCGGGGGCCAAAGTCCATTTGGTGGACATATTTCAGAGCGCCCGCAAGGATACGAAAAATTTCGCCTGCGGGATGGCGAGTATTTTTGCCGGACCGGGAGCACAGGTATCCTATCAAGCGATTCAGGAGTGGAATCTTGAAACGCTATCCTTTCATCTCAATACCGTTTCGGCGGAAAGAGATTCCAATGTTGAAACGATAATGGTCAGCCTAGGTTCTCGACAGGCCCGAAATGAGCAGCATATCAGCCTCAATGGACCGGGTGGAAATGTGGACAACTATTCGCTGTCGGTTCCGATTGGGAATCAGGAAGTTGATCAACGCACACTGCAATCCCATAAAGCGCCCTCATGCCGGTCCAATCTTTTATATAAAAATGCCCTCCAGGACGATTCGCGGACGGTTTTTTCCGGCCTTATCAAAGTGGCGGAACTGGCACAGCAGACCGATGCCTATCAAACCAACCGGAACCTCCTGCTCAGTAACAGCGCGGAGGCAACTTCCCTGCCGGGCCTGGAAATTTTGGCAAACGATGTAAAATGCAGCCACGGGGCGACCTCAGGGAAGCTCGATGAGGAACAGCTCTACTATCTCCTGTCTCGAGGAATCTCTCGCAAAAGGGCTCAGGAATTGCTCGTTTTCGGATTTTTTGAGGAAATTACCTCACAGTTGGAAAATGAAGAGCTGCGGGAACATTTGAATTCGTGGATCGGAAGGAAATTCCATGCAACTCCTCCGACCAAAAATCTCGAAGGTTAGTTAGTTAAACCTCCTAATTATGTCTGAAGATCGGGTCGTATCACGAGACTGCCCTGCGACGGTAGTCCCCTCGGGTGAATCCTGCACGATCCCCAAGGGTGCCATGGTGCAAATCACTCATCGGCTGGGCGGAAATTTTACGGTTATGTGGGCGATGGGTATGGCCCGGATAACGGGCGCCAATGCGGATGCCATCGGTGAGGAAGTTGCCGAGCAAATCTCCAAGGAAAATGTCGGGCAAGCCGAAGTCACGGGTCCGCCCGATGAAAATGCCCTCTGGGATGCCTTGAGGTCGGTTTACGATCCCGAAATTCCGGTCAATATCGTGGATCTCGGGTTGGTTTACTCATTACAGGTGCAGCCTCAAAACGAATCCGGCACCTACGATATCCAAATTCTCATGACCCTGACCGCTCCGGGTTGCGGCATGGGCCCGGCCATTGCGGCAGATGCCGAATCAAGGATCAATCAGATCGCCGGGGTGGGAGAAACCCACGCGGAACTAGTCTGGGATCCGCCCTGGAATCAGGACATGATCAGCGAAGTAGGCAAAATGGAACTCGGCCTGATTTGACTTACGGCGATTTAAGCATATTCTGAGCAAAGTATGATAAAGCAATTCACTCTCGAGTATTGGAAAGATGACAGTTGGTACGTGGGCCGTCTCAAAGAAGTTCCCGGAATTTTCAGCCAAGGTGAAACCATAAAGGAACTTGAAGAAAATATCGGTGACGCCTATCAACTCGTCCTTCAGGATGACGAAATAATCCAGCTTACCGACTGAAATCCAGCGGGGCGGTTTTATGTGGTTTAAACCATTTCGCACGATGTTTTTTTCTGACTATCGGCGTGAAGAGGTCCGGGCCATGTGGAAGAAGATCAGTCTGTTGCGGATGATCATCGATCCTCGTCACTGGGCGGAATATCCTTGGTTTATTCGCTTTCTTTGGTGGAACAAGATTGGTCAAGTCGCTCCGGATTTTGAGTTGCCTTTGGCTCGGGGAGGAAAGTTGAGGTTATCGGAACTTCGGGGTCGCCCGGTGGCTTTTATGTTCGTCGCGCTGACCTGCCCCCCGGCCATGATTCAAGTGAAGCGTTGGGCGGCTCTGCGGGAACAATTTTCTGAAAACCAGGTGGCCCTTTTTTTGATTTATTCGCGCGAGAGGCATCCCGGTGAACCGGGGTATCGCGAATTTCACCACACCCGTACCGATGGTGAAAAAATGGCCAATGCGCGAAAACTTTCCCAGGAAACCGACCTTCCGGTTCTCGTCGATGGTGTGGATGAAAAGGTTCTTGAACTTTACGGGAAAGTGCCAAATCCCGCCTTTGTCATCGATTCCGAGGGGCGGCTGGCATTTTTTTCCACATGGGCCGATGCCTCGGGGGTTGAAGCGGTTCTAAAACGTCTGGTGGTTGCCGCGCATTAGCATGTCGCTAATTTGCACATGGGGCGCAGTCGAGAGTATATAGAGGACGGCCTCGGCGATGTCGGATGCCACCAATGGCAAGAATTGGTATTCCGGTTTTTTCTTACCCGGATTGGCTACTTGGTGGAATTCGGTGTCCACCATGCCGGGGGAAATCATGCAGAGTTTGACGGGGCTTTTTTCCTCGGCCAACTCGTAGCGCAGGCCATCGGCGAGAACTCTCAGGGCGTGCTTGGTCCCGGAGTAAAAAGCGCCACCGTGACCTTGCACGAGGCGATGCCCGGAGATCGACCCTAAATTAATGATGACGGACTCCTCCTCTCTGGTTCGCATGTATTTGAGCGCTTCCTGCATACATAGGGTGGCCGCGCGGATATTGAGATCGAGCATGTTTTGCAACTTTTCCTCCTCGAGGTCGGCAATGTTGCTCGATAGGCCGACCCCGGCGTTATTGATGAGAACATCGGGATTGCCCCAATGGGCCGAGACCTTCTGAAAAATTTCGCAATTGGCCCCATGCAGCGTCTGGTCAACTGCCAGGGAATAGACCTCCGCCCCCTCGGATTCGAGACGTTCGGATAACTCAGCCAAACGTTCAGCCCGGCGACCGGTTATGGCGACTTTCATGCCGATGCCAGCCAGGGCCTCAGCGGTGGCATAGCCAATTCCCGAAGTGGCCCCCGTAACCAGGGCGATTTTCCCTTTCCAACGTTTTAATCGATTATTCATTTCCCCAACCGATCGGCTATCCAGACCTTGATGACAGACTGACGAGGAACCCCCAAACGCCTAGCCTCAGTATCGAGTGCATCGACCATCCATGCCGGAAAATCAACATTCACACGTCGATTCTCCAATCCGGGCTGCCGGAGACTGGAAAGGTCTAAATGCTCAGTAATATCCTCACTGCGGTCGAACTTGGCGTCCAATTGTTTCGTAGTGATGATGGATTTTATCTTGCGTTTACGCGCCTTCGTAGAGACGGGCTTCCGCTTTACGCGCGCGGCGGGCCGAGATGATACGGATGTTTTCATGACGATAAGTTATAAATGCGATCCAGACTTTTTTCTTTAATAGACCGATGACGGCAAAGCGCTGTTCTCCCCTGCTGTAGGCGGCGATTTCAACGCGTTTTTTATCTTCCCATAGTTGTTGGCATTCCTCGAAATTAATCCCATGTTTTTCCTTGTTGACTTTACTTTTGACCGGATCGAATTCAAAGAATTTGGACATTTAATATACCGATATTATATAAAAACAGTATAATTTCAATACAAAATACATATAATCTGTGATCTTTTGATTTAGCGCAAATTCAGGAACTGCTCGGGAGTTAAATCCGCATCCCGGGCAATTGCGCCATGGTAATCGCATTAATGGGATTTTTCCTTGGCAGGGTCAGGCGAATTATTCCATTGCTCATCACGATATAACCACTTTAACGGACAATTTTGTAGCCGAGTTTTTTGAAAATCCGAACCGCTTCTTTATGATTTATGCCCGGAACTTTTGGCATTATCAAACAACGACTTCGGTAGTTTGAACCTGTTTAATGCCATTTTCTTCAGCCTGCACTTCGAGCCACGACTTGATGGCCTCTTTGATATTGGACAGTGCTTCTTCACGAGTTCCGCCCTGTGAATGGCAGCCAGCAAGACTCGGGCAACTCACTGCCCAACCTTCTTCTGTCTCGGTTAGTGTCACCTGATAATTCACAGAGGGGATTTTATCGCAAAGAGGGCTGGCTGCTGTCAAGCCGACCTTCTTTAATGTCACGGATATCGACGTTCATTCAGGCCTTGTCATCACCGTCCAAATGCTCTGCCAGGAAGCGGCGGAGACGGCGGCGGTCTCGGCTTGTGGTTTGGGCGTATTGGGCGGCTTCTTTGCCGGTTTTCTTGTTTGTGGCAATATCCTCTGGCGGGGTCAAATCTTCCATGAATTCGGGCACCCGGGGCGCCCCCACGCGTTTATCCAGAGGGGTCAGCACTTTTAGTATTCGTTTGGCTCCTTCCCTGCGAAGTTCGATTACATCTCCAGTTTCGACCGTGCGGGAGGGTTTTACTTTGATACCGCCTATTGACACCTTTCCGGCTTTGCAGGCTTGGGTGGCCTTACTTCGTGTTTTGAAGGCCCGCACCGCCCATAACCATTTGTCGATTCTGATTTTGTCGAGAGCTTCCACCGGCATTTGATAAAACGGCCTTTGTTTGAGCCTATTCGACAATCGATTGGATGGCCCGGTTGGCATTGGCGAGCCTTTCCGCGATAAGGCGGGTAATGAAATTGTGGAACGCGACGGCGGTTTCGGGAGCCTCGCTCTGCATTTTTTTGAGGGCATCGGCGCTGAGTCGGTAAATTGTGCTGGGCCGATCTGCGACCACGGTGGCCGATCGCGGTTCGTTCAAAATCAAACCGACCTCCCCCACGATGGTTCCAGAGCACATGGTGCGCAGTCGAATTTCCTTCTTGTTTTCGAGAATCAGCTTTGCGGTCACCTGACCTTTTTCGATGAGAAAGAGGTCGTCGGCTGGATCATTTTGATTCATCAAGCAGTAATTTTCCTCGACCTCGAGACGCTCGAAGTAGCTCAACAGTTTGTCCAGATCATAACCCTCCGGGAAACTGTCCTTCAATTGGTCGTGTAGATCGATCTGGTCATATTCGCTGGCGCTGATGTGCTCCGACAGGAGGATTTGGTTTTCGCACCACTCGACCGCATAATCCAAGTCGGTAAAAGTGCGGAAAATTTCCGGAGGCGCTTTGTCAAAGCCCTCCTTTTCCAATTGCCGATTGATGTCCCGGGAAAGGTGGGTAAAGACCAAGGTAAAATTATTCTGCTCGGCCAACTGCTTCATTTTTACGAAACTGAGAGTGGATGAGGAATCAATGCCGCTGACACTGGAAAAATCCAGAATCATATAGCGCAATGGCGGTAATTCTTTATCGTTCACGCGTAGGCGCACCTGTTCGAGCAGTCCGTTGGCGGTTCCGAAAAAGATAAATCCTTGGAGCTTGAAAATGAAGAGCCGCTGTCCTTTGCGATGGAGGATGCGGTAATGCCGCGCGGGGCGGTCAACATTGCTCTGGTGGTGTTCCCCCGTGAGGGCGAGTTTGACGACGTTGACCCGGCTGTAATTGATCAAAAACAAGATGGTGCAGGCGATGATACCAACGACCACACCGTGTAAATAACCAAAAACCCCGACGAATGCCAAAATCATAATTACCACCGAGTAATCGGCTTTGGTCAGGCGGAACCAGGCATCGTAAACCCATTCGACCAGAAAGTGCATGCCCAGATAAAAGAGAAGACCGCCCAGAATCAGCCTCGGAAAATACTCCAACACGGCGGTGCCGAACATTATCATGAGGGCGCACATGGCCGCCGCGACCACACCCACCAACCGGCTGTCGGCCCCCATTTTGTGGACCAACCGGGAAATGCTCAGGGAGTGAAAACCGACCGTGCCGCCACCGAGCGCCACCAGTAAATTGCATGCCCCGGAGATTTTCAGTTCACGGTTCAGATCGATATCCTTTTTTACGACCAATTCGAGGGCGCCAGAATTCAGGAGGACCGACACTACACTGATGAGGAGGATGGTGGCGAGGTTACCACTCTGGGCAAAAATGGCAGTCCAATTTGCCTGAGTAAAGGCCTGCACGGAAAGAGGTTTCCAGGCGCCCGCTTCGGGAAATGGACCGAGCAGCCAACCGGCATTGCGGGCCTCGGTGGGGGAAATTTGACCAACGAGCAGGACCAGATAAAAGACGGCAACGGCTCCCAGAAGGAGCGCGGGCAAGGTCAAATAATGGCTTATACGGTGCGTAACCACGACCATCACAATGCCAAAGAGAACACCCAGGCCCCATTTCAATAACACCGCTGCCTCGAATAGGTGTGGCAATTCCTCCATACTGAGGTGAATCCCCGACATCACCCCGATGGAACCCCTTACCAACAGCCAACCGGTTCCCGCCAGAAAACCTCCGATCACGGGGTAGGGGATAAATCGGATCAATCCCCCGAGCTTGAAAAATCCCAGAGCCGATAAAAAAATGCCGTTGGTCAATGAAGCCACGGTGATGGCGGCTACCACGGTCAGGAAAATGACCTCTGTTTCGGCCTTGCCGCTCATTTCGCTCAAGATGAAGGTGGCGATAACGGCCAGGATGGGGGCCACGCGTTCCTGCGGGTAGGCGATCATGCCGGAGTAGGAGCTGGTTAGGGAAATCAGCCCGGTCACGATAATTCCGGAAAAAAGAACCAGACCGATTCCATCCGGCAGGTATTGAGCGAGCTCACCGGAAAAAATCAAAGTCGCGAGAGAAATTGAAACGATGACAACAATGATGCCGACCACGATTCCGGCCATTAAATTGGGGATCAAACGGCTCGGCTCAAATTCCTCCAGAATCCGTTGTTTGAGAGGTTTAATCTCCGGGGTAGCAACGTCGCTGCCAGTCATAATCTTTACTCAGGCTGTAGTTTCTCTTCCAAACCCGTTTTATAAATGGGTGTGACAGAACTTTAGGAATCGTTGGGCAAAATGCAATCCCGTTTCTTTTGCCGTTGCGGTAGCTTGAGAAAAGGAATCTAATTTTGAAATGGGAAACCGAAGAATCGTATGTATAACGGGCTGCACCCGTGGATTGGGACTGGCAATGGCGTACGGATTTGTCGAAAGCGGGTTTACCGTTGTGGGGGGTGGCCGCACGGCTGAGGCGGTGGATGAATTGAATGACAGATTGGGATCTGCGGGGCATCGTTTTTATGCGCTGGATGTATCATTGGAGGCCAGCGTTAGGGATTTTGCCACGAAAATTCTGGATGAAATCGGGCCGCCGGATCTTTTGCTCAACAACGCCGGGATGATCAACAGGAACGCGGTTCTTTGGGAGGTTCCGGCGGAGGAGTTCTCTCGGGTGGTGGATGTAAATATCAAGGGGATCGCCTCGATTATTCGCCACTTTGTTCCCGCCATGATCGAGGCGGGGAAGGGAATCATCGTGAATTTCAGTTCCGGGTGGGGCCGCTCGACATCGCCGGAAGTGGCTCCCTATTGCGCTACGAAATGGGCTATCGAGGGTCTGACGCGGGCCTTGGCCCAGGAATTGCCGGACGGATTGGCGGCGGTAGCGCTGAACCCCGGGGTTATCGATACGGATATGCTTCGGAGCGCTTTTGGAGAAGCCGCCGGCAGTCATTCATCTCCTGAAGAATGGGCAAAAACTGCGGTTCCTTTTCTGGCCAAAATCAATTCCCGTGATAACGGTAAGGGGTTATCCACGCCCTGAATAAACTAGAACCTATCTCTTGATTATTATTGCACCAAGATGGCGGCGGCGAGACCGAGGATGGCGATGAGGAGGGTTCCCGCCGCTGCTGTGAGGAAAGGTTTCAGGCTGGTTTTTCTCAATGCCGCCAAATGGGTTTCCAGACCAACACCGGCCATCGCCATAGCGAGGCAAACCTTGGCGCCCGTAACCGAAGCCGATTGGAGGGAAAAATCAATTGGATTCGATTCGGGCCAAGGCAAATGAACCTCGGGGAGAAATCCAAAAGTGCGGGCAAATGCCATTGCCAGAAACCCGAGGACAAAGATTGGAATCATGCCAAAATATTGCCACAGGGTCAGCCGTGCCGAGTTTGAAGTTCGCTCCGAGCGTTGGCAATAAAGACCGATGAGAAATGCCACCGGGGCGAGAAGGCAGACACGGGCCAGCTTGATGATTGTGGCAGTCTCTCCGGCCTCGGGGCTGTGGGCAAACCCCGCCGCGATGACCTGCGGTGTCTGGTGAATGGTCAAGCCGGTCCATATGCCGAATGACCGGGCGTCAAGGTTAAAAACGGCTCCGATTACAGGCATGATAAGCATACCGATCAAACCGAGCAAAGTAACGGTGGCCACCCCGATGATTACCTCGTTGTCCTTCGCCTTGATTATCGGGGCCACCGCAACGATGGCCGTGCCACCGCAAATCGCGGTGCCCACGCCGAGAAGCAGTCCCTGGTTGCGGCCCAACCGGAATTTTTTTGTCAGGTAAAAAAACAACGAGAGGGCAAAAACGACCTCGCATGCGCTGAGCAAGATTCCGGTGATTCCGACCGAGAGCAGATCGCCGAAATCGAGTCTCGCTCCCAACAGAATCACCCCGAGAGGAAGGAGTTTGGTGACGGAAGCCTTGATACCGGGATCGAAAAACTCCGGCAGGCGTATGGAATTGCCGACGGCCAAACCGATCAGGATCGACAGGATGACAAGGCCGAGCGGGTGCCGCCCGCCCTCAATAGTAAAAGGCCAAACGGGCGCCTTACTGAGTGTAAAGGCCAGAAAGGAAATGGCTGCTGTCAAGACGATGCCATAAAGCAGCCGATATTTGTTATTCCCTCTTTCCAACCTCTCTCCGGTATTATTTTAAATGAATCAATTTCGAGGGGAAAGTCTCCCCAACGCTAAACGAACTGTTGGGGGAATTAAGCGGCGGCTCCGGTTTATGACAAACTAAATTTTTTGCAGATAAAAACGGTGGGCTGCTCCTCAACTACTCTGCCTTTTTTGCGTTGCCGACAGTTACGGTGACGGCAAAATGCCCACTATGCGTATCGCCACCATAGTCCTGCCCGAAAAGGAAGTCCCGTTGCCCGTGGCGGTTGTCTCAGATGGCTGTTGGGTGGGCTTGGCGGATTTGGCCGGATGTTTTATCCTGTCTTTGGGTGAGTGTTGTGAAAAACCCTCGGTTGCGAATTTGTTGCCGGAAGTCCTGCCCTTTTTAGGTAGATTAACTGAGATTTTGAAACATTGGCCGGACCACGCGGAGGAATTTGAGGCCAAAGGAGGGAGGGTTTACAGTGAAGCTGAACGGATTTTGCCTCCTGTGCCGAGGCCGCCCTCGTTTCGCGATTTCTATGCCTTCGAGGAGCATGTCAAAACTGCGCGTTCCCGCCGAGGTTTGGAAATGATCCCCGCCTGGTACGAAATTCCCACCTTTTATTTTTCCAATACCGGTTCGCTGATCGGCGATGAGGCGGAAGTTGCGGCCCCCGCAGGCTGCCAATGGCTGGACTACGAGTTGGAATTGGGAGTCGTTATCGGAAAATCGGGCCGGGACATCGCGCCGGAAAAAGCGTGGGAACACGTGGCCGGGTTTACCATCATCAACGACCTGAGCGCCCGCGATCTGCAACGGGCGGAGATGGCGATCGGGCTCGGTCCGGCCAAGGGCAAGGATTTTGCCACGGCGGTTGGCCCTCATTTAATCACAATCGATGAATTGGAAGGGGCAATCGATGGTGAGAAAATTACGCTCGAAATGGTGGCGAGGGTCAACGGACGGGAGTTATCGCGGGGAAACAGCGCGAGTCTCTACCATAGTTGGCCGCAGATGATTGCCCACGCCTCCCGCGATGCTCAACTTTTCCCCGGAGATTTGCTCGGCAGCGGCACGGTGGGAACCGGGTGTATCCTCGAATTGGGACCGGAGAATACCGGTGGTTGGTTGAAGCCCGGTGATGTCGTGGAATTGGAAATTGAGCGGCTCGGCTGCCTCCGGACAAAAATTATTTAGCGCGGGGCCTCAGCTCGCTTGCCAAATTGCCGTAAGCTCTTTACGGTGTCCTGAAAATAACTAGCGCCAACCTTTAAACAAATTCATTTGTGAACCTGAAATGAGTAACACTACAACATCTTTAGAGCAGGAGATCGCCTCGCATAATCCTTTGGGAGTCAAGGGGATCGACCATATCGAATTCATTCTGGATGATGCCGATAAATGGAGGGATTATTACGTCAACCGCTTCGGCATGTATCCCCGTGCCTATGCCGGACCGGAAACTGGAATCAAGGGCCGCCGGGCCCATATCGTCGGGCAGGGGCGGGTAAATTTTCTTTTGGCCGAACCCTGTGGGGACGGACCCGAGGCGGAACCGCTGAGGGAACACCTGGAAAAGCATGGCTGTGGCGTGAAAGATGTCGCCTTTCGGGTCAGCGATGCCAGCGCGGCGTTGATCGAAGCGGAGAAAAGGGGAGCGAAGGTGGTTCGTGCCATCGATGACCATGAACAATTTACGGCCGGATCAATCGCCTCCTACGGAGACACCATCCACACACTGATCGAGCGTAAACCGCATACCGAATTTGCCCCGCATTACATCAACGTGGCGGGGGGAATCGAGGAGAGCGATATCCAGTTCATGATGATCGACCATGTGGTGGCGAACGTCGAAGTGATGGAAGATTGGGTCGAATATTATGCGCGGGTCTTCGGTTTTGAAACACGAAGGCATTTCGACATCAATACCGGTAGGAGTGCGCTTATGAGCAAGGTTGTGGGTAATGAGGAAGGCTACATCAAGCTGCCCATCAACGAGCCGTCATCGGAAAATTCGCAGATTAAGGAGTATCTCGACGAATATAACGGGCCGGGGGTTCAGCACATCGCGTTGTTGACCTCGGATATTATTTCAACCGTGAAAGCCATGAGGCAGCAGGGTCTCGAATTTCTGGATATCCCGGATACCTATTACGAGAGGGAGGTGTTTGAAGGACGCGTGGGAGAGATCGACGAAAAGCTGGAGGATGTTCAGAAATACCAAATCCTGGTGGACCGCGATCGACCGGATGGCTACCTTTTGCAGTTATTTACGCGATGTGTTTTTGCCCGGCCCACCCTGTTTTTCGAGGTGATCCAGCGCAAGGGTAATTCGGACGGTTTTGGAGAAGGAAATTTCACCGCACTCTTCGAAGCGATTGAGCGTGAACAGGCCCGGCGGGGCACTCTGTAATGGGGCTCCTCTTTTTCCTATAATCAATTCGTAAATAACATTCAATTTTTGGGAAAGGCCCGGATTTATGCCTTATTATCGACAGTTGGGGAAGATTCCTCCCAAACGCCACACCAAGCTCCCTCTCGACCCGGCAACCAGCTATAAAGGCGAGGGGTTGGCCTACGAACACGTTATTACGACACAGGGTTTCGACCGGGTGTTTTCGATTCTTTACCATTTGAAACCACCCACACGGGTGAAAAGGGTCGAGCATTATAAAAGCATTTCGATGAAGGCCGCGGCGGGTCGACCCCTTCGCCACCATCACCTGAAATCACGGAATATTCCCCGAAAAGGCGATCCCTATCTGGGCAGAATTCCCCTCATGTTCAACAAGGATATGATCTGCTACCGCTGCCGCCCGGAAACCGCTTTTGGCCCTTTTGAATTTTATCGAAACGGAGCCGCCGAGGAAATTATTTTTGTCAACAAAGGGGGCGGAGTTCTGGAATCCTTTTACGGAAAACAGCCCTATCGCGAGGGCGATTACATCGTCATCCCGCGTTCGACGATTTACAGGCTCGTTCCGGATAATGTTTCAGTGGAGGACTATTTGATTCTGGAAAGTTTCAACGATGTTCATTTGCCACAGCGTTATCTCACACCGGAGGGGCAAATCAAAATGGATGCCCCGTTTGCGGAGAGGGATTTGCATGGGCCGATGGAAATCATCGCCAACGACGAGGAGGGCGATTTTGAAATATTGATCAAGGATTCTGAACGCTATACGCGGCATGTTTTGGCCCACCACCCCTTCGATGTGATCGGGTGGGATGGGATGCTCTACCCCTATACTTTTAATGTGCACGATTTCGAGCCGATTACGGGCACGACTCATCAACCGCCGCCCATTCACCAGACTTTCGAGTGCAAGGGCTATGTGGTTTGCACCTTTGCACCGCGTTTTCTCGACCACCACCCGGATGCGATCAAAGTCCCCTATGTTCACGATAATGTGGGGGCCGATGAGGTTCTTTTTTATGTCAGCGGCAACTTCGGATCACGCCGTGGAATCGAGGAAGGCTCCCTCACCTTGCACCCTCAAGGGATTCCCCACGGGCCGCATCCGGGAACGATTTTGGCGAGCATGGGGGCCACCCGAACGGAGGAATTGGCCGTCATGTTCGACACGGAATTTCCGCTTCATCTAACGGAAGAGGCCATGGCGCTGGACGACCCTGAATATCCTTTGAGCTGGGTCGATTAAAGAATCCTTTCCCCGACCAACAAATTTCCCATATGCGAATCGCGACGGCAGAGCATCCTCCCAGAGAAATCTATCAATACCTGATAAACGCGATAAACCCACGGCCCATCGCCTGGGTATCAACCGTTTCTGCAGAGGGTGTGACCAATCTCGCGCCGTTCAGTTTTTTCAATGGGATTACACCCAACCCGCCCTCGCTGTTGTTTTGCCCCGTCAACGACCGACACGGTGAGAAAAAAGATACGGTCAGAAATATTGAGGCAGTGCCGGAATTTACGGTCAATATCGTGGATTTTGCCAACGCTAATGCCATGAATGCGACCTCGGAGTCCTATCCGCGCGAGGTCAGCGAATTTGAGAAATGCGGACTCACCGCTATCGCTTCCGAAACCATACGCGCGCCGCGAGTCAAAGAATCCCCGGTGAGCATGGAATGCAAACTGCACCAGATTGTTCATATAGGGGAAGGCCCATTGGCTGCCAATCTGGTAATCGGGCTGATTCAGGTAATTCACATCAACGATGCGGTATTGGACAGCGAAGGAAAAATCGATCCCGTTAAGCTGGATACTATCGGGCGCATGGGGGGCTCATTCTACACGCGAACAAGGGAATTATTCGAGCTGAATCGGCCCGGTTGAACCAAAAAAATGATGCATGATGCAAAATACAGGATACAAAACAGTTTCTGGATTCTCGTGTCAGGATCCAGCAATTACATTCCTTTTCTTTTAACATCGGTCTTTTTCATCCAGAATCCAGAATCCCGCATCAATCCCAACAGAAAGGTTTATTATGACCAAACAAATTGAAACCGAGAAACCAAATGCCGGAAATGGCGGCGAGGAAAATACCGACCCGAGATGCGTGCCCATAAAACTCGAGGCCGCTCTGCCAGTGGGGGATGAAATAGCCTACCCCTATTATACCTATGAGGAGCATCAATCCTGGCAAATAATGTTTGAAAGGCAGATGGAATTACTGGTTGGTCGGGCCTGTGAGGAATACCTGAAGGGGCTGGAGGTTCTCCAGTTTCCCCACGGGCGAATCCCTCCGCTGAACATTTTGAGTCGGTTGCTGAATGAGGTAACCGGCTGGAAGGTGGCCCGTTCGCCCGGTTTACTCGATGAAAAGGACTTCTTCACCTGTCTGGCCAATCGAATTTTCCCCTGCACGGATTATATTCGCTGTCGGGAGGAGATCGATTACACCCCTGCGCCGGATATGTTTCACGATATTTTCGGGCATACGCCTATGATCACAGATCCTGCCTTTGCCGAATTTTACCAAAAGATCGGGCAGGCGGCATTGAATGCTGAGGGAGAGGACCGCATACGTCTCCAGCGAATTTACTGGTTTACCGTTGAATTCGGGTTGATCCAGAGTTCCGAAGGCCTGCGCATTTACGGCAACGGTATTGTATCGTCCTATAACGAGGTTCAGCACAGCCTGACCGATGCGGTGGAGAAACGCCCCTTCGATGCGGCGAAAATTGCCGAGCAGGATTTCGACATCTGGCATTTGCAACCGCTGCTCTATGTGATCGAGTCGTTTGAGCAACTTCAGGAGGGATTTTACGATTGGGCGGCGAGCAGAGGTCTTATGCCTGAAACGGATAAATAGGCCCGATTTCCAAAATCGAGCAAAGTTCGTCAAGGGCAACCCGACCCTCCTCAAGAAGTCGGGGGTCGGCTAAATCATTTTGGCTGAGACTATCGCGGTAATGCCGGTTTACCCAATCCACGAGCACGGGGTAATTCGATTCGGTCAGGAAAATCTCCTTCGGGAGTGAATCTCTCTCCTCGGATGTCAGGACAACCCTCTGGCGTAAACAAGCCGGACCACCGCCGTTGCTCATGCTCTGTCTGAGGTCGAAAAAATGCACCTCTTTGACGGGAAAATCCGGATTATCGGTTAAGCGCCGAAAAAAATCGCTGACCTGCGGGTCGCGCTGGCTTTCGATGGGGGCGATTATTGCCATGGAGTCGTCAGGTTTACTGACTATCTGGGAATTGAAGAGGTATGTCGCCACGGCGATTTCGACGCTGACCTCCTCCTCGGATACTTGGCAACAGGAGAGGGATTGACCGCAAACGGCCTCAAATTGCCCTTGTAGTTTCTCCAAAACCATCTCCTGATCCGCGAAGGCATTTTGGTGGCATAAAAAGAAATTTCGATTACCCACCGAGATGACATCGTTGTGGAAAACCCCGGCGTCGATGGCCTTTGGGTTCTGTCGGGCGAAAACCACGGCATTTTGTGGCAGTTGGTGGAGCCGGCCAATAGTGCGGGAGGCTTCCAGGCTCTGCCGGGCGGGAAATTGTGTGGGGCGATCGGCCTCGGGCTGCTGCACACTTGCGCCATAAACGAAAAGTTGGAGACCCGGTTGACCAAAAGAAGCACAGAGGCGGGTGTGGTTGGCCGCGCCTTCATCCCGCAGGGCGGTTCCCCCGTTTAAGGGCGGGTGATGGACGAAATAGGCGTCATTATTGAAAATCGCTTTGAGAATTTTCGCCGTTTGCCCGGCCTCGATGGAACGGTGTAGCTTGCTGACCAGATTGGCGGGGGTGAAATGGGCACGGCCGTCGAGAGAATCGGCGGAGGGCGAGAAAGTGGCGGCATTGGCGGTCCACATGCTGGAGGCGGAAGAACAGGATGAAAGCAGCTTGGGGGCCTCGCGGGCGGTCTTTTCGAGAATCGCGGCATCATCGTTACCGGAAAAGCCCAATGCCCGAAGCGCCTGAATGGAGGGGCGTTCCTGAGGTGGAATAATTCCCTGGTCGAGACCCAAATCGGCCAGAAATTTCATTTTCCTCAAACCCTGCAGGGCGGCCTCGCGAGGATTCGAGGTCAGGGCCTTGTGCTGGACGGAAGCCAAATTACCCACGGAGAGCCCGGCATAGTTGTGGGTCGGTCCGACCAGACCGTCGAAGTTGATTTCTCGTGCGTCGGGCATGGTTTCGATTTCAGGAAAGTCCGGGCGGAAGTGATTTGGCAGGTTCCAGCTTCGGTTTTTCAATCGAGGCCACGGGGTATGAACAGAAATCCGCCGTAAAATAACCCCCCGGTCGGTGGTTTCCGCTATGGCCAACCCCTCCAAACGGGGCCGCCCCACTGGCACCGGTCAACTGCTGATTCCAGTTGATGATACCCGCCTTCACATTTTGGAAGAAATACTCGTAGAGTCGGGCATCATCACTGAGTAAACCCGCGGAAAGCCCGTATTTTGTCCGATTGGCCTCGACCACCGCTTCCTCGAAGTCCTTTACCCGAATCAACTGGAGCAATGGGCCGAAACACTCGGTGTCCGACCGGTTTTTTATCGCTGTGACATTCACCAGGCCCGGAGAGACGAGGCCGGTTCCGGGGGAGAGAGATTTCATTGGAACGAGAGCGCGGCCACCGTTGGAAAGCCAGTTTTTTTGGGTTTGGAGAAGGTTTTCCGCCGCCGCCGCGCTTATGACCGGCCCCATGAAAGGTTCAGGCCTGGACTCGGGGGTACCGACCCGGATTTTGTGCATTTTTGCGACCAGAATCTCGATCAGTTCATCCCCCGACTGCCCCACCGGCACTATAAGCCGCCGGGCGCAAGTGCAACGCTGACCTGCGGTCAAGTATGCGGACTGGATGATGAGGAGGGCAGCGGTATCCTTATCGCTTATTTTGTGAGCAATGAGGGGATTGTTACCGCCCATTTCGAGGGCCAGAATTTTCTCCGGACTGGAGGCCAAGGCATTTCTTAGAACGAGGCCGGTTTTCGAGCTGCCGGTGAAAAACAAGGCATCTATTTCGGAGTTTGCCGCCAGGAGAGCGCCGGTTTTTGCGGCTCCCTGCACCATATTGAAAACTCCGGGAGGAAATCCGGCTTCGAGGAAACACTCCGCCATGCGTTGAGCCACAAGAGGAGCCTGTTCGCTGGGTTTGAAAACAACGGCGTTTCCGGCCAATAGAGCGGGGACGATATGGCCGTTGGGAATGTGACCGGGAAAATTATACGCCCCGAAAACCGCGACCACCCCGTGGGGTTTGAAGCGGGTAACGGCAGGACCGCCTTTGCATTCGGAGCATTTTTCCAAATAAGCTTTGATGGAAAGGTCGATTTTTCCGATCATGGCGTTGACCTCGGTGGCGGCTTCCCAAGGGGGTTTGCCCACTTCGGCGCAGATGGCAGCGATCAACTCCTCCTTACGCTCCTGCAAAATTTGCGCATAGCCCCGCAGGGAACTTATCCGTATTTCCAAAGAGGTGTGCGACAAGTCTGCGAATGCCCGACGGGCGGCCTGCACGGCTGTTTCTATGTCCGCCACCTCCGCCCCGGAGCCTTCCCAAAGCGGCTCGTTGGTGGAGGGGTTGAGGGACTGAAAGTGCGACCCGTGTCCAGCGGTAAATTCGTTGGAAATAAAATGCGGCGCCTGGTTTACGAACGGATTCATACAGGTCTTGTCCGCACATAATCGATGGAATCACCTGGAGCTACCCGAAGAAGAAAGGCCAGCATCTCCGATAGTGTTATCGATCCGTCAGGCTCTTCCTTGAACGTTCCGAAGCAGGAGCGAAAATCGAGGGAGCGATTGCTTATTATCCATTCGGAACCTTCCTCCCACTCACTGACTAATCCACTGATGGTCGCCGTCTTGCGCTCCCGGATAGTTCGGATATCCTCGATATCGGCCCGTATGAGAGGTCCTGCATCGAAGATGTCTATCTCGTTTGTGCCGGTGAATCCCTCCTGTTCGAGAATTTTTTTTGCCGGTAGCGAACGGCTATGGACCTTACCGATAACCTCACGGGCCTGGGGGGTCAATAGGGGGACGTAAAGAGGGTTTCGGGGCATCAGATCGTGAATAAAATCCTTGTCACCCATCCCGCATTGCATGTCCGCCTGGTAGAAATCGACCTCGAAAAAGGGTCTCCCGACACATTCCCAAAAAGGAGAACTGCCCTCCTTATCAAGAAATCCACGAAGTTCGGCCACCACCTGTGGGTCAAACCGCTGGGGGAAACGGCCCATGAAGAGAAATCGGCTGAGGGAAAGCAGCCTGCCAAGCCCTTTTCCCTGGCATTCGGGGTGTAGCAGGAGGCTGCCTATCTCGGATGGTCCCTTGTGGTCAGTTTTCAGGGATAATACTTGAATGGATTTGTCGATACCCATCGGCGCATGGGTTAATCTTTCGGTCAAGATTTCATAGGTGTAAAAGGGATCGAATCCCCCCACCCTCGCAAAAAGGCCGGATACGCCCAAAATTCGGCCACTGTTTCTCTCTTCCATGACAAAGAAATAATGCTCGGCGCCGGGGTTATTTATCCGGGGGAAAAAACTGCGCAGGGAAGCATCTATTTTTTCCGCGAGACGCTCCTTGTCCTTCGGAACCGTAGCCAGGTTATCGGGTACGGAGTTGACCAACTCGAGGAGGCCTTCCAGGTCCGTTTCGCGAACCGGTCGAAATACATAATTAGTCATGGCGCCAGACTTATCTTACGATCAAAGCTAGTAATTCGGTAAATTGCCAATCCTTTTAACCGACGTCAACCGGGGAATTTTCAGGATTCTTAGCCTGAAATATAATTCTCCTCCTAAGTCTTGATAAATGTGCGAACCCCTCTAGGATGGAACCCTTGGGCAAGAGTTGTCTGGATTAGTGTTTTTAAATTGAAAATCAACAAATTAAAGAAAAAGGGAGTCGAGCAATGGCAAGAATAGGAATGCTGGAACGCGAAGAAACAAGCCCCGAAGGGCAAAAGATGTGGGATGAAATCGTGGAGGATCATGGCATGATGACGAACATGAAAAAAACGCTCATCCACTCACCAACCGCTTTAAAGGCGGTCATGGAATGGTATTCCATGCTCGATGTGGTGAAACCCTTTCTGGGAGAGCGGTCGACGGGGTTGCTCATGCTGGCCGTATCCACCCAAACCGATTGCCTCGTCTGCTCGACCTACTATCGGCGCGTATTGGTCGAGAATGGTGAAGACCCCGATAACCTGGTGCTGACTTCCAAGGAGGAGGCGATTGTTAATTTTGGCCGAAAGATCGCGACGGATTCGGTGAATGTCTCGGATGAGCTATTTGCCCAGTTGAAGGAACATTTTACGGATGCGCAGATTGTGGATTTGACGGTGTTTGGCGCCATGATGGTGGTGAACAACATTTTTAATAATGTCGTCGACGTCGATTTGGACGAATATTTACAGCGTTATCGCAAGGCGACGGCGAGCTCCTGAGGCCGTTTCTCGCAAATCTTTCCCTTCATCCCCATCCTCAGTTACGCTAAAAACTACCCCTAAAACTATAATAGAGAAAGAGGAGGAGGAACAGGAAGACGAAGGTGTCTTGCCCCTGTCGGCACCCTCTACGCCCGAACTTAACAATCCCCCAACAGTTCATTCTGCCCAAAGGCACCATTATTATACCTGCTATGGAAATACTTCACTCAATCTCCAATATATTGTGGGGGCCCTGGACGCCCTGGTTTTTGTTCGCTTCTGGCGTGGTTTTCACGATCTGGACCCGGTTTACCCAGTATATGTCGATGACTCATGGGGTTGCCGTGGTTCGTGGAATCTATGACCGACCCGAAGATCCGGGGGCGATCAATCATTTTCAGGCGCTTTCGGCGGCTTTATCGGGCACGGTGGGGCTGGGAAATATCGGTGGGGTTGCTTTGGCAATAGGACTGGGTGGGCCGGGGGCATTGTTCTGGATGTGGATGGTGGCTTTATTCGGAATGGCTCTGAAAACGGTGGAAATCACCCTGGCAATGATGTATCGCAATACGGACGATCCGGATAACCCCCACGGAGGTGCCATGTGGGTGGTGGAAAAAGCTCTGGGGAGCAAGGGCGGAATATGGAAACCAGTGGCGAAAGTCATCGGAGTGTTTTTCAGCCTGACCCTGATCAATTCCGCCCTGACCAGCTCGAGTATGTTTCAAACCTGGAATATTGCCACGATTACGGAAAGCTATTTCGGCGTGCCCCGGATCGGCTCCGGAATCGTCATTGCCCTTCTCGTGGGCCTGGTGATCGTTGGCGGGATTAAGAGGATCGGCCATGTAGCGGCCAAATTAGTGCCTTTGATGTGCGCGCTATACCTCCTGTCATCCTTTGCGGTTTTAGCCCAGCATGTGGGTGAAATTCCGGAGCTACTTCTGGTCATCGTGAAGAGCGCCTTTCAGCCAACAGAGGCAACCGGGGCCTTCATCGGGGGTGGTATTGGTTACGCCTTCATGCAGGGAATGAAACGGGCTCTCTATTCGAACGAGGCGGGGCAGGGTTCGGCCCCGATTGCCCATGCCGCAGCGAAAACCAATGAACCGGCGCGTGAGGGGATTGTGGGCGGACTCGGCCCGTTTATCGACACCATTTGCATTTGCACGATTACGGCCCTGGTCATCCTCTCGACTGGAACCTGGAACCGGGAAGCGATCGGGGATTTCGGTTCCGAAATCTCGTTGTCCAAAATCGAAGGCAAGGAAGTTCCAACATGGGAAGTGGATGCCTCGGAGGCATTGGAAAATCTGCCTGCGATGCGATTGGATGAATGGAATGAGGGGGCGGATTTTTATCTACTGGCCAAGGTGGAAGGAGCCACCATGAAAAAGAACGCCAACAGTTTGGTGAAAGTATTCGGCGAGGTGGTGGAAGTCTCGGGTGAAAATAGTCCCGAGGCAGCGCCTGCATTTGCGATCCGATGGTCAGAAATCACTCTCGATCCAAATGAATGGGAAGGAAACCCCGATGGGCTGGCGCTCGTTGGTAGTGGCGTGCATCGAGAATACGGGGGGGCAAGCATGACCGCCCACGCCTTCGATCTGGAATATCCGGGGCTGGGCAAATGGCTTGTCACTCTGGCCTCCTGGCTATTCGGGTTTTCGACATTGATCACTTGGAGCTACTACGGAGAGCAGGGGATCGTTTACCTGTTTGGAAACCGTGGAGTATTGCCCTACAAAATATTGTTTTTAATCGGTATCCTCTACGGCGCCGCTGGAATTACTGGCACAACCCATATTCTTCTGGTCATTGATATTGGCACCGGGTCGATGCTTTGGGCGAATCTGCCCATCGTGATCGCGCTTGGGTATTTAGCCGTGAATTCGTTGAAAGATTACGGGAAAAGACTCAAGGCAGGCGAATTTCACCCACACGCAGCGCCGCCGATTACGAAAGTTGTGGATGGAAGCGATGTCGAGTAGGCTCGGACGCCTTCCATCTTAGTGGGTTGCCTGGGCAATCTGGGCAAAAGTGTGGCCAATCTCGAATATTTCGATTTTTGCGCCCAATTGACGAGCGATCTGGTTGAGGGAAAATATCCCGCATACTCTGCGTTCCTCAACCTCCCCTCTCGTCTCTACGACCATTGCGTGCATTCGCTCGAGTTTTTTGAAAGTCTCGACAATGTCGCCAACCTTCATGTGGCGAACGTCCTCGATTGCCAGCACCTCCAGATCTCGCTCTGATATCATGATGTCTTCAACGGTGATGTCCTTGCGGGTGCCACCGAATTGCTGGATGTAGCGGATCGGTTTTTCGCCCTGAATATCGGCCACGGAAAGGAGGCCATGGACATGACCATGCAGGTCAACCGCGATGAGGAGGCGAATCCCTTTCTCCTTCATTTTACGGTGTGCCGTTTCTATGGATTCGTGAGTTGAGATCGTGATGGCGCGGTCACTTTTAAAATCGGTCATTGCATTGAGAGCAGGGGAGCCCAGCCCAATCTTCCGGAGGTGAAGCATATCCGGCGGGTGAATGGGTAAATTCTTGGGCAGCGGGTAGGTGGGCAATGAGTGGTAAGTCATTTCAGCTCTCCAATCTGTAAGGTTTCTCTATTTTAGAACCGGGGGGTCTTAAAAAGTATAGTTGCAATTACATCGCCTGTCAAATGCGGGGCAGTGTCGAATAATCGGGGATGGATGACCGGGGAAAACATTTGCCGGAGAAACCCTAATTGGGCCAGGGAATGATGTTTGAAATTTTCACAATAATTGCGGTCTGGCGGGGATTGTTGAAAAGATTAAGGATAGACATTAACCGGTTTGAATGCAAGATTATTGCTATTACCGGTACCTTTTTGGATTGATTACCCCTAATCTGCGCCTGGATTAATTTTTGGATAATTCTGCCGATAAATCGTTCCATACCCTATGTCTGATCAACAAGAACGGGCGAAATCCCCCTTGATCGATGCCATTCTGGACATCGCGAAGTCCTCCGGCGATGACTCGGAGGCGGCGAAGCGGGCGGAGGCTTTTATTCGCTGCTATTACCAATCCGTTCCGGGGGAGGATCTGAGTGAATACGAACCGGGGGAGCTTTATGCTGCGGCGCGTGAGCATTTGAAGTTTGGTCAAATCCGGAAGGCGGGGGATTTTACCATACGCATTTTTAATCCCACGAGGGAAAAGGATGGTTGGGAATCGACCCATACGGTCATCGAAATGGTCAATGATGATATGCCCTTCCTGGTGGATTCCCTGGGTATGGCCATCAACAAACATGGATTGTCGATTCATCAGACGATTCATCCTATTTACCACGTCGAGCGAGATTCCGAGGGCCAATTGGTTAAGCTGACGGGGCAGAACGGCAATTCGGTCAAAAAAAAGGGGAACGCCGAGTCCTATATTCATTTCGAGGTCGACCAGATGACGTCCGGTGAGTCGATCGAGGCATTGTATGGCGATATTTCGCAGGCCATGAGGGATGTCCGCGCAGCAGTCGAGGACTGGCGTCACCTGAGGGTTATTACACGAAATATCTGCAATGAACTGGAGTTTAACCCGCCGCCGTTGGAGTCCGAGGCGGTGGAAGAGTGCCGGGCATTTATCAAATGGATGGAGGAGGATAATTTTACTTTTCTGGGCTACCGCCAATATGAGTACCAGCCTCGCGAGGGTGTGGATGTGCTTTACCGGGTATCGGGGTCGGGGTTGGGGATATTGCGCGACGAGGACAAGAAGCAACATGAGAGCACGCTAGCCCTGCCGAAGGAGATGGAGACCGAGGGGCAATTCGGGGGTCTTTTAATACTCAGCAAGGCGAGTCTCAAAGCGACCGTGCATCGGCCTGGTTACCTGGATTATATTGCCATCAAGGACTATGACTCGGCTGGTAAAGTGGTGGGCGAAAAGCGCTTTCTCGGTCTTTTTACCTCGGCTGCCTATAGCCGAACCCCGCAACAAATACCTCTTCTGCGCAATAAAGTTGCCAAGGTTCTCGCGCTTTCGGAGCTGGAGCCGACAAGCCACGGGGGGAAGGCCATGGCGCATATTCTCGATGCCTATCCGAGGGATGAGCTTTTTCAAAGCTCCGCCCAGGAATTGTTGGAAACCTGCACGGGCATTTTGCATTTGCAGGAGCGGCAGAGGGTAAAGCTGTTTATCCGCCGGGAAACCTACGGGCGCTTCTTTTCGTGCATCGTATTCATCCCCCGGGATCGCTACAACACCCAAATCCGTGAGCGTGTGCAGCGTGTGCTGATGGTCGCATTGAGGGGCAAGACGGTGACCTCGAGCGTGGTTATGACGGAGTCCGTGCTGGCCCGTGTGCACTATATTATCCACACGACTCCCTGGGAGTTTCCCAAGGCACAGATACCGATCATCGAAAAGAAAATCGCCGCCACGGTGCGTTCGTGGGAGGATAACCTGCGCGACGCGCTCAAGGATAAATTCGGTGAAGAAGCTGGGCTAAGGCATTTTCGACGACACAGCAAAGCGTTTCCGGCCGCCTACCGGGAGGACGTTATGCCCCATGATGCAGCCTACGATATCGCCAAAATGATCGCTTTGGCGCCGGGATCGGAAAACCTTGGTTTAAGCCTTTACCGCCCGGCACCCTTCACGAAAGACAAGCTGCGTCTGAAGATTTTTAGAAGGGAGAAGGTCATCCCTATCTTTGAGGTATTACCGATGTTGGAGAACATGGGCCTTCAAGTCCACAGCGAGCGGCCTTATCGCCTGGAATTCAATGACGGAAGCATCCTTTGGGTGCAGGATTTTGAAATGGGCTGCGGTCAACTGGAGGTTTTCGAGCCGAAAGAGGTGGATGAGATTTTCAAGGATACCTTTATCCGCACCTGGAGTGGTGAGATGGAAAATGATGGGTTCAACCGGCTGGTATTGCGGGCCCGGTTGACGAGTCGGCAAACGACACTGCTGCGCGCCTGTTGCAAATACCTGCTGCAGACAGATATGCCCTTCAGCCAAGCCTATATGGAGAGCGCGCTGGAAGCCAATCCGAGCGTGGCGGGCCTGCTGGTGGAGTTATTCGAATGCCGTTTCGACCCTGATACACCTGAGAAAAAGCGTGGGCCGGAGGAAAGCGCCCTGTCGAAAAAATTCAGGCAGTCCCTCAATAATGTTCACAGTTTGGATGAGGACAGGATTTTGCGGAGCTTTTTCGCAATGATAAAGGCGATGTTGCGGACCAATTATTATCAGTTGGATGAGGAAGGACAAAACAAGCCGCAGCTTTCCATAAAGCTGGATCCGGGGGGGGTTCCCGACCTGCCCGAGCCACGGCCGATGTTCGAGATTTTCGTGTATTCGCCGCGTTTTGAGGGTGTCCACCTGCGGGGTGGGCGGATCGCCCGGGGGGGCCTTCGGTGGTCGGATCGGCGGGAGGATTTTCGGACCGAAGTGCTCGGGCTGATGAAGGCCCAAATGGTAAAAAACACAATCATCGTGCCGGTGGGCGCGAAGGGCGGATTTGTGCCCAAACGCCTGCCCGAAGGTGGCAACCGTAACGAGGTTATGGCCGAGGTGGTCCAGTGTTACCAAGGATTCGTCCGTGGTTTGCTCGATTTGACGAATAATATCACCGACGAGGAGGTTTCAGCGATTCCGCGAACTTTGTGCAAAGACGAAAACGACCCGTATCTGGTGGTGGCGGCAGACAAAGGGACGGCGACTTTTTCCGATATCGCGAACGAGATTTCAGGGGAGTATAACTTCTGGCTGGGAGACGCTTTTGCCTCCGGTGGCTCGGCCGGATATGATCACAAGGTAATGGGGATTACGGCCGGGGGGGCATGGGAGTCGGTGAAACGGCATTTCAGCGAAATGGGCAAAGATCTGCGGCATGAGGCCATAACGGTGGCGGGGATAGGCGACATGTCGGGCGATGTTTTCGGCAATGGACTGCTGCAATCGCGTCGGCTCAAATTGGTGGCCGCCTTCAACCACATGCATATTTTTCTCGATCCCAATCCCGATACGGAGACAAGTTTTCTTGAGCGAGAGCGGCTTTTTAAGCTCCCGCGTTCCAGTTGGGCGGATTACGATACGGACTTGGTTTCCAAGGGGGGCGGCGTCTTTTCGAGGTCGGATAAAAAAATTGCCCTGAACCGGCAGTTGAAAAAGCTGCTCGGTGTGGATGAGGTCTCCCTGACGCCTCAAAGTCTTGTCCGGGCCATCTTGAAAATGGAAGTGGACTTGCTCTGGAATGGAGGAATCGGCACCTATTGCAAAGCCGAGACCGAAAGTAACGCCGAGGTGGGTGACCACGCCAATGACGGCTTGCGGATCAATGGCGGTGACCTGCGCTGCAAAGTCGTTGGTGAAGGGGGAAATTTGGGTTTTACGCAGTTGGGCCGTGTCGAATATGCCCTCAAGGGAGGCCGTATCAACGCGGATTTTATCGACAATGCGGGTGGGGTGGATTGCTCCGACCGCGAGGTGAACATCAAAATATTGCTCAACAAGGCATTGCATAACGGGAGTCTTAGGCAGGAGGCCCGCAATACGCTCCTGCAGGATATGACGGATGAGGTTGGGGCGTTGGTGATTTCGGATAATTATCGGCAGACTCAGGCCATCAGTATGATGGAATCCCATGCGGCAGAGCGGATGAGCGAGCATGCCTTTCTGATTCGAGCGTTGGTGCGTGATGGTTTTCTGGACCGCGAGATTGAGTTTTTACCGTCTGATGAGACCATTGCGGCGCGGCGAAAGGCGGGCCTCGGGCTGACCCGACCGGAGTTGTCGGTGCTACTCTCGTATGCCAAGATCACCCTATACAACGAGCTGGTGGACTCGGATGTGCCGGAAGACTCCTATCTTGGTCGGGAACTGAAGCAGTATTTTCCATCGCATCTGCATAAACCCTACCGAGATCTGATGGAAAATCATCCCTTGCGGCGGGAAATTATCGCTATGCTGGTTACCAATAGCATGGCCCACAGGATGGGGCCGACCTTCGCCTATCGGATGCGGGAGGAGACGGGGGCCGATATGGCCCGTATCGCCCGCGCCTATACGATTGCGAGGGAAATGTTTTCCATGCGGCTCCTTTGGAAAGAAATCGAGGGGTTGGACAACGCGATCGACGCCGACCTACAATACGCCATGATGTTTGACACGAGCCGGAGCCTAAAACACGTTACGCGCTGGCTGCTTCAGATTGCCGGACGGTGTGAGAATGTCGAGCGGACGGTGTCCGCCTGCAAGCCGGGAATCACTATCCTGTTTGACAACCTTTCCAGATTGTTGGCGCAGCCGGATAAATACTTGTCGCGCACGGATAACCTGCAAAAAAGAGGAGTCCCTGAAGCCACGGCAGACCGAATCGCGGGATTGGAGTTTATGTATCCGGCCCTGGATATTATCGAGGTGGCGTCAAATACGGGGGCTGAACTCGAATGGTTGGCGGCCTGTTACTTTGAGATCGGAAATCGTCTGCAAATTTCCTGGCTGAGGAGTCAGATCGAGAGTTTGCAGGTCGAGGGACATTGGCAGGCGGTGGCCCGTGGGGCATTGCGGGAAAATATTTATGAATTGCAGCGCGAATTGCTGACTCGGGTGATCGCCAAAAATGGTGATGGTAAGGGCCAACCCCCTACCGCCAAGGAAGCCGTCTCCCTCTGGCTGGAAAACCACCAACGCAGTTACAAGCATACCCTCAACAACCTGGAAGATATGAAGGCCTCCGGCCCCCTCGATTTCGCAACCCTATCGGTAGCCCTCCAGGTAATTCGCCGTCTGACACAGCCGACCGCCCCATCGCACGGAGCGGTGGAGGATACCTTGCTTGCTTGAAACTAGCTCTAAGAAATTTATCCCAATAAAGTGTTAGAATATCGAGGCCTGATTTCTTAATTTTATGACTAAAGTATTGAAAGGTATATCAGACTTAATTTTCGGATTTAGCGGAGGGTTTGGCTATAGCTATGTATTATATTTTATTCTTTCAATTTTTGTAATGCCCTTTGGGAATTTGTTTCAATTAAATGTAATTTTTTTATCTGCCATAATTACATTTTTCTCGTTCAAGTGGTATACAAATCGATGGAATTTAAGAACTTTCTTTTTCGGCAGTATCATAGGAATACTATTGTATATCGCTCATATTCTACTCATTTTTTATGACGAGTTAGTTAATCAGAAAGGTTTAGTAGGATGAGGCAGTTGTTAGCGGGAAGCCTTAGCAATGGATAGGCGCAAAATGAGTTGTTTTAGGGGGATTTTGGTGGTAGATTGTTTGGGATGAGTTCTGATGTTTTGGAGTCTGTGCTTGGGGAGCCGATTTGGCAGCTTTCTGTGTTTGCCGACAATAAGGTGGGCCGCCTCAATGAACTGCTCAAGCGGCTGAGTTCGCGGGGGTTTCATGTGATGGCTTTGAGCACCCAGGATACTACCGATAGCACGATTATACGGCTGGTTCTGGACGACCCGCAGGGGGGCCGCCGTCTAATCGAGGAGTATGGCTATTTTTATACAAAATGCCAGGTGGTCGGTGTGGAGTTCGATGATGAATCGAAGCTCAAGGGCGTTACGACGGCTCTTTTACAGGCCGAGATCAATATCTACTACACCTATCCTTTTATCATGCGGCCCAAGGGCAAATGCGGGCTCGTCATCAGCCTTGAGGATATCGATCTGGCCTCCGATGTTCTCAATGGGAATGGGTTCAAGGTACTCACTCAGGCCGATATCGCGAGATAGATGCCTCTCCCGCCCGCCCGGGTTACTTTGAGGTCATTACGTAAACGCCATCCCAATCCGCGCCGGGTGGGTTTTCTTTCATGTCATTGGCGCGTTCGATGAGGACCTTGGATGGGGTCGTGGGGGCGAAAGGATTCAATTCGGGGCGGTTGGGTTCGAGAAGGGCGGCCTGTTCGAACAGTTCGATGGCGGCGTCCCACTCCTGGGCGAGGAATTTTTCCATGGCATCATCGAATATCCTGAGGCATTTGAAGGCCTCTCCGGTTAAGTCCGCTCGCAGGCCCATGATTTCATACATCACAGCGGGTTGGGTGCGGCCCTTGACAATGATTTTGTCGAGGTAACGAAATACGCAGGTGTCGCCGAATTTTTCCGCCTCGGCCTTGGTTTCTCCCGTTATCATGGTATAAACGCCGTAGGCTTTGGCCCCGCTTTCGCAACGGGCGGCGAGGTTGACGGTGTCTCCCATCATGGTGTAGTTGAATTTTTTTTCGGAGCCCATGTTGCCGACGGTGGCGTGTCCCGTGTTGACGCCCATGCGGGTCTGCATCTGGCCGACGATGGTGGGCCATTTGTCGCCCTCGGCCTTCCATTTGTCCCGGAGTTCGCCCTGCCTTTTCTGCATTAGCTGTGAGGACACACAAGCTCTGAGGGCGTGGTCTTCGAGGGCGACGGGGGCATTGAAGATGCCGACGATGGCGTCACCGATGTATTTATCCACAAAACAGCCCTCGTCCATGAGAATGTCCGACATGGCGGTGAGGTATTCATTCATGAGATCGACGAGTTGCTCTGGAGTCAGTTTTTCGGAAAAAGCGGAGAAGCTCTGGACATCGCTGAAATAGGCGGAGATTATCGCCGTTTCACCGCCCAAATGGGGCTCCTCGCCCGATTCCACCATGGTGTTGACGAGTTCCGGGGAGAGGTAGGTGCCGAACATGCCCTTGATGCGGCCCTTTTGTTTTTCCTCGATGAGCAACTGCACCATGGCCCCGATGAGGCTGGCAGACATGGCTGAACCGATTGGGGTAATCAGTGGTATGACGCGGTGATATTCCTTGAATTCCCAAAAAACGAGAAAGGCGTATGCGACGAGAATAAACCCACCCGCCAATTTTGCCAAGCCGCCGCTTTTTCCGGTTGTGGTGGCCATCATGGCAACGATGAGGGTTAGTAGAAAGGTCAGGCCAATCTTGACCCACCGGGGCAGCCGCTGGATGTAGAGGCCGGAAAATATGGTTTTAAGGACATTGCCATGCACGCCGACCTTGGGCACGGGATTGTCGTCGAAGGGGCTCGGGGCGAGATCTTGAAGGAGTGGGTCGGTGGGGCCAATGAGGACGATGGCATCATTGAATTCCGCGAAGAACCTTTCGGCTTCAGCCTTCATTTTTTTCGCTTTTGCTTCATCCTCTTCGATTACACCATTTGCCTTTATACCTTTTAGCCTATCAAAGGCATCCGCCACCGTTATCATGCTGTAATGAGGCGTTTTTTTCGAATAAAATTTGGAAAAATAATTGACCTCCAGCATCTGCTTCTCCCAAAGGGGAATGCTAATGACTGGGATGCCCTGCAAATCCACAAGATCGATGCGGTCATCGTACCGTTTAATCGAATCGGGAGGGAGTCCGTGGCTGACACGAGCCAACTGCAGCGCAATTTGGTAATAGACTAACTCCTTATCGAAAGGCTTGAAATACGATTCCGCATAACAGGGAACCCAGCGAGAAACCACTCCACCACTAAGTTGTTCGTCTGTGTTTATCAGACCCATTTGTTCAATTCCGACAAATCTGGGATGGGGCGTTTCAGGCCTGTCGTTCGTTTTAATATCGTATTTGTCTTTTTTGATGTAAACCAGTGGCAACTGCTTACCTTTCTCTCCAGTGTAGGCCGTCGCCAAAATAATGTTCGGATAGTAGCGGGTAACCTCAGCAAATTGTTGTACATCGTGATCGATTAATTCTTTGGGCACCAAGGTAGAACCGACGAATTGAGACATCACCAAATCGAAGCCGATCGCTTTAATTTTTCCGAAATAAAGAAGGTATTCGGCGACTCGGCCATAATTTACGCGCGGCCAGGGTTTTTCACCAAATTGTCTATTTGTGTCCGCATCGAGATCGACGTAGATTAATTTTACGGGGGCGTCGATTTCACCTCGGACTCGGAATCGCCAGTCCATGGCCTTGTTTTCGAGAAAGGTGAGGAATCCGAAATGCCAGAGTGCCAGCCAGATTAAGGGAATCGGCAGGATGAGAAGCAATCGTTTTAAGAAATCTGGAAACCCTTTAAGCATAGAACCTGCGGAACAAGCTCTTTTGTAAGGGATTTACCGGGGCGCTAACAACATAAAAAGATTTTTTCAGGAAAGTGGGGAGTCGGGGTGACAATTCGTTCGAGAACGGCAGGCGAGCAGCAGAGGGAACCACAAAATTCTGCCAATCCTTCCGATGTCCCTGATCGCGAATGCCGGTATACTACACCGGCATAGATTTACCGCGCGATATAATCGTGATCGTTGGGGGAAGATCAGGTATCTCCCAATGTTTCTGTGGGATCCACTGGTGGCGGTACGGGATCTGGCGCTGGGGGGGGAGTAGTGGGTTCTGGCTCCGGTTCGGGTTCTGGCTCCGGTTCGGGCTCTGGCTCGGGTTCCGGTTCTGGCTCGGGTTCAGGTTCGGGTTCACCATCGCCGGCAGCATCCTGCATTTGCTCTGCGACTTCATCAAGGGCTTCATTGGCTTCGGCGACGATTGCATTAACTTCTGCGGCGACTTCCGGTGGTAAATCAGCAACCCCGGAAACCTCTATTTGTGGCGTGCCGTCATCATCGGTCGTCACGGTGACAACGACCTGCTTATCTCCGGGAATCTGGCTGATATTAGCGCCGGTGGGGGTGAATTCGACGAGACCTTGGGTAACACCGACGATCGCTGTGATAGCCTGGCCGGTAATTTGCTGGATTCGCACAAACCAGTCGGTGCCTCGGATTCCTGCTATACCGACGGGGGTCTCGACCTCGTAGGTGGATCGGGCGCGGAGTCTTTTGGTGCTGCCGACAATGTTACCATAATCGAGTTTCAGGCGGGTGGTAGATACACTGGGCTCGCGGGTTAAACCGGTCAAACGGCCCGTTTCCTGGTGGGGTTCCTGGGTAAATTGGGCGACCTGAAGCTTGGAATTTTCCTCGATGGTAACCGTGGAGCCGGATGAAAAAAGAAGCGCTACAGAGCCGTCCACCCCTGTTTCGACGGTGTATTGCGCAGTAATTTGGGCACCATTGGCACCGGGAGTGGATGCGCCGGTAACGTCGTTGGTAACCGTAACGCTTCCCCTGACATTAGCCAGGATGATGACGTTGGTCGCCTGCGATAGTAACTGGGCAGGTAGGGCAATTAAAAGGGAAAAGAAAAATATCGCCGCCGGGAGTGAACGATTGAAGGACATTTGAAAACTTCTGTTAGAATTAAGGTGCCAATAACTTCTGCTTTAATAGTATCGCATTTTTACCGGAACGGTCAAGCTTTAATGCTTTTTCGATGGCATCCAGCGCTTCCTTTTTTCGAGAGGGGTCGCGTCCCAGAAAATCAGCGTAGTAACTCCATGCCGCCAAACTGGTCGGCGAGAGCTCGATTGCACGCCTGAAATGCTTCTCAATGACCTCCTTTGAGTCGGTTCCAATCATTTGCCGGGCCATGCCGAGATAGGCATGGGATTCCCAGCTTTGATCACTGATGGCGATCGCTTTTTGGGCGCAAAATTGGGCTTTGTCAGCGATTTCGCGGTAATTTTTGGGGTCCAGGTGATAGGATTGGAGGTAAATGAGTGAGAGGTCGTTCCAGGCCTTGCCGTGCCGTGGTTCCCAGCGGAGAGCGTCCTGGTATTTTTGGATCATTTTTTCCACATAGGGGCGATCTTGCTTGTAGAGTGAAAATTCGGCCACGTAATCTTCGCGGAGGTCTTCTCCTTCGAGAAAGTAGTTTGCGGCCATAAAGGTGGAAGTTCCCCGCAGGGCGAAAACGCCGCCACCGAGAAGGCAGAGAGAGAGCCAAAGTCCGGCGGTGAGTTTTCCGCGAAGGTGTATTCCGCGCCAGTTTCGAGGTTTGGTATAGACGGCCAGCATGGCAAAATATATGGCTGTCATAAACAGAAGCGCGGGTATTTCGAAATGAAAATCTACAAATAAATGCAGGCTGAAACCCATAAAGGCAATGAGGAGCCCTCCGAGCATCATTTTGGAAAACGGAGTCCTCCGGCGCTTTTCCTTTTTGTCCTTAATGACGACCTTGAAGGGCTTTTTTTGCCATGCCCGCCAGGCTTTCCACAGAATCCAGCCGCAGGGGCCAAAAAACAGGAGAAATCCCAGAATACCCAGATTGCTGAGGATGTTGAGGTAGTCATTATGGGTGTAAATGGGGGCGATCTGAGCCTCGGGAATCCGGTAATGCTCGAATAGTAGCTGATAACTGGCTGTGCCGCTGCCGAGGAGGGGATGGTCTTTGAAAATATCCCAACCGGCTCTCCACATCCATTTGCGGGTGGGTTCACCACCGTATTCGATCAGTTGGTCCACCCTGAGGTGAACGAGGGGCACTTTGAAATAGAGAACGAGGGAAATGGCAGTGGTCAAAAATCCTGCAACCGCCCATCCGGCGATGCGGTATCGCCAGTTGGGAGTTAAAAAATAGGGAAAACTGAGTAACGCGGCGGCCATGCCGATCCAGCCACCCCGGCTGCCCGAAGCAACCAGACCGGCTCCGAAAAGGAGGGTCAGAAAGCCGCATAAGAGGCGTTCGACGAGGGAAAACCGGGAGGAGGCTGCCAGAAACAGCAACAGGGAGGCAAGCAGCCCCATGCAGGCACCAAAATGGGTGGGCGCGCCGAAAGTGCCCGAAGCGCGGCCCGAATAGGAGATTTGATGCCTGCCCATCGGCAGCCATTGGGGGTTTTCGACATGCTGGTAGCAGGCTGCGCCAAAGGTCATCAGGCCGGCCAGGGTCAAAATGGCCAAAAGGAAAAGGGCCTGTCTGCGGTTTCGTATATGGTGGAGGGCGAGCCAAAAAACGATATAGCCTTGGCAGAGCACGAGAAATTCCTCCCAGGCTTGCCAGGGCATGGGTGAATTGTAAACGCAGCGGATGCCCGCATAGGCCAAATAGGGCAGAAAAAGGAGCCCCACACCGTGAATCCGCCGGGTTATGGCGGGGCGCGAGGCCATGAAGACTCCATGCAATGCCAGCAAAAGGCCCAGCATCCAGCTTTGAGTCATTTCAGCTTTTGGATGATGCCCCCCGAGATGGTAAACCGCATAGGCGACCACCAATCCGAGGAGGGAAATAATTATCCAGTCCCGCCAATCGCCGTTCGGGGAACGCCTCCGCTGGTCATTTTTGTCCATTCGGGACGAAGTTTTCCTGTTTGGCATTGATCGTGCTTCCCATATAGGCTTTTTAAACCGTTAAAAAATAGACAAAAAAACATTTGGAGCAACAACCAACCTACCAATTAAGGAAACAACTATGACACCAAAAGAAGTTCTTACGCTGGCCAGTGAAAAGGAGGTCAAGATGGTCGACCTCAAATTTTGTGATATCCATGGTTCGTGGCAGCATTTCACGGTGCCGGTGGGCGAGTTGTCGGAAGAAACTTTCGAGGAGGGGCTGGGTTTCGATGGCTCGTCTATCCGTGGGTGGAAGGGCATCGAGGCGTCCGATATGCTGGTTTTGCCGGATGCGGCGACCGCGTTTATCGATCCATTTATCGAAGCGACTACCTTGAGCCTCATTTGCGATATCGAGGAGCCGATAACTCGGGAACCCTATGATCGCTCGCCCCGTGGAGTGGCAAAAAAAGCCGGGGATTACCTGCGTTCTACGGGTATTGCCGAAACGGCTTATTTCGGGCCCGAGGCGGAGTTTTTTATATTTGATGATGTGCGCTATGGGGCCGCCTCCAATGAGTCCTTTTACCGTGTAGATTCGGTGGAAGGCATCTGGAATAGCGGGCGGGAGGAATCCCCCAACCAGGCTTATAAGATTCGGCATAAGGAGGGGTATTTGCCGGTTCCTCCGGGTGACCAGACGATGGATTTGCGCAATGAAATGGTCCTCACGATGCTCGATCTTGGGCTCGAGGTGGAGGCCCAGCACCATGAGGTGGCGACCGGGGGGCAGGCCGAAATCGATTTGCGGTTTAACAAATTGCTGACCATGGGGGACCACCTTTGCCTCTATAAATATGTGGTTAAAAACGTGGCATTCAAGAATGGCAAATCGGCCACATTTATGCCGAAACCGATTTTTGGGGACAACGGCTCGGGGATGCACATCCACTCGTCCCTGTGGAGGGATGGCAAACCGCTTTTTGCTGGTGATGGTTATGCGGGTTTGAGCCAGGAAGCGCTCTGGTATATTGGCGGGCTGCTTAAACACGCTCCCGCCCTGTGCGCCATCTGTAACCCGACCAACAATAGTTACAAAAGACTCGTGCCGGGTTATGAAGCCCCCGTTATTCTGGCCTACTCGGCCCGCAACCGGTCGGCCATATGCCGCATACCGACCTATAGCCCGAGCCCCAATGCAAAGCGGGTCGAGTTTCGCTGCCCGGACCCCTCGAGCAACCCGTATCTGGCGTTTTCGGCGCTGCTGATGGCGGGGCTGGACGGTATAGAAAACAAGATCGATCCCGGTGAGCCGATGGACAAAAACCTCTACGACCTGCCCCCGGAAGAGGCGACTAATCTGCACTACGTGCCGGATTCACTGCGGGGCTCGCTCGAAGCGTTAGCCGAAGATCGCGAATTCCTCCTCAAGGGGGATGTTTTTACAGAGGATTTTATCGATAACTATATCGAACTTAAAATGGATGAGTATGACGAAGTTCGCCTGCGGACGCACCCCTACGAATATTTTCTCTATTACGACGTTTGAGCAAATAAACCAAATCCCAAACATTACACCGGCTACAAACCAGGCAGACTATCCAAGTTATTTTTTTCCAAACCACAGTAGATAATCACTGCGTATTGTAGCGAATCTCCAGATTACCAAATCTACAACAGGTACAGAATCACCGGTTATATTGGAAATTTTTTCACACAGTTCTTCTACCGAGTCGAAGCCGGAAACCTCTGCAACGCGACATAAATGGCGGTCTGGCTTTGACACATTTAATCCCAAGTTTTTCGCAAGATGATAGCTTGTCGCGGGTCCGATGAAGGCAAAAGACTGTAAATATTTGACACCGTTGAGACTTGTTAAATTTTTTATTGTTTCGAAACCATCGTTCACAACCCTTAAGGCCAGGCTAATAATCGCATCAATTTTACCTGTATGGCCGAACGATTCCATTGCATCGGCATGGCATTTGTTGGCATTGTCTATAATAACTGCCGCATTGCTAAACCCAAGAAAGGCGCTCGTAATTTCCGGGAACTTCATACGAATAATAGCTTCACGCATTCCCGATGACAAAATCACCCAAGCGGCTTCTCTAAGAAAATCACTTTCTTGAGTGTTGGTAAAATCCAACTCCTGCTGCCAATCTAGTTCATAGTCAAAGCCTTCATCGATGATCACTTCTTTGGCATCGACGTATCGTTCAACCAAATGTTCCATCTGCTGTGTGGGCATCGTGTTATTACCTATTTTTCACGAATTAATTTCTTAATAGCTGAAAATCTAACTAAAATCCATATAATAAAGTAAGGTGCCCCTGGATTCTTGCTAGCCATCTTGCTAATCGCAACCTTTGATGTGCACTGGAAAAAGTGGACACGAGATTCTCGCAAAAGGAGAATCGAAGAATGGGAAGAAGACGCTATAGCATAGAGTTCAAGAAGGAGGCAGTAAAATTGATGATACTCGATGGCCTAACAGCCGGCCAGGTAT